>JAQTNA010000003.1 GCA_028714035.1 Rhodocyclaceae bacterium | reverse complement strand
TCTGACGACCATAGCGTTTCGGTACCACCCCTTCCCATCTCGAACAGGACCGTGAAACGAAACCGCGCCAATGATATTGCGGATTACCCGTGAGAAAGTAGGTCATCGTCAGACACCCCATACCACAACGCCCCGCTAGCCTTCCCTAGCGGGGCGTCGTGCCGTCTACCGCCTTCCGCACAACCCGCCGGCTTTGTATCCCCTTTGTACTTCTGTCCCGTGCTTGGCAATTAATTGTTGCGTCATGTCCTTTTCTGGATTTCTCCTGCCATAATTTTTCCATGGACGGCTTGCCCGCGGCTCGGTTCAGGAGTCCCGGGCAAACAAACGAAGGACACCGCGCGCCGGCCCGTGGTGTTGCAGGAGATGAACATGAGGAAATACCTACTGGCGGCGGCCTTGCTCGTTGCGGCCTTCGGTTCCCAGAGCGCCCTTGCGCAGCACGGGTATGGTCACGGGCATGGCCACGTTGGTGTGGTGCTCGACGTGCCGCTGTGGCCGCCGTACTACCCCGGCCCCTATTACCAGCCCTACTATCCCCAACCGCCCATAGTGATCGTGCCGCCCGCGCCACCGGTCTACGTGGAACAGTTGTCCCCCATGCCCGTGCCCCAGGCCGCACCCCAGGCCACACCCCAGCAATCCTATTGGTATTACTGCGCCAATCCCCAGGGTTACTATCCCTACGTCGCAACATGCCCGGGCGGATGGACGAAGGTGTCGCCCCAGCCCGCCGGCCAGTGAAGGAGATTATTCATGTCCAAGTCATTGAAAGTCATGGTGTCGTGTGTGGCCTTGGTAGTTGGCGGGTGCACCACCGTGCCCGTGGGGCCGAACGTGATGGTTCTGCCGGGAACGGGAAAGAACTTCGATCAATTCCGGTATGACGATTCCGTCTGCCGCCAGTACGCACAAGGTCAGATCGGTGGCGCAGATGCCAATCAGGCGGCCACGGATGCCGGGGTAAAGAGTGCCGTGGTGGGTACCCTGGTCGGTGCCGCGATCGGCGCGGCGGCGGACGGTAGCCGAGGCGCGGGCAGCGGTGCAGCCGTTGGCCTCGCCATGGGCAGCATGGCGGGGGCCGGCGCGGCCCAGAGTACCGGCTACGCCACCCAGCGGCATTACGATGTGGCCTATACGCAGTGCATGTATGCGAAGGGGCACAGGGTGCCGGTCTCCGGGCAGTTGCAGTCCGCACCGTCTGCCGGTAGTTATGCTCCGCTGCCCGCGGCCGGAGGATACTATCCGCCACCGCCTCCATCCGGATATGCGCCGCCTCCCCCTCGCTGATGGATTTGCACTCTGCGTTCCTTGGAAATGGAGACTGAAATGAGCAATAAGCTTTCACGAATCGGCCTGTTGGGCCTGCTTCTGGCCGGGGGGCTGCTCAGCCAGCAAGCCCTGGCAGATCGGCCGGAGCATTTCGAACGGGGGCATGATCGCCACTGGCGGGGTAATTTTCACGAGCACGATCTGGAGCTCTGGCGCGGTGGTCGCTGGCATCAAGGCAGGCATGGCGGGCGCCTGGGCTGGTGGTGGATCGTGGGTGGGACGTGGTATCTCTATTCCGCCCCCGTCTATCCCTACCCGGACCCCTATCAACCTCCGGTGGTGATGGTGGAACAGCCGCAGGTGGTACCCGCCCCCCCCGTCTATGCACCGCCTCCCGCGCCCGTCGCGGCACCGGCTCCGGTCCAGTATTGGTACTACTGCCGGAATCCTGCGGGCTATTATCCTTACGTGCCTCAGTGCCGTGGGGGCTGGCAGAAGGTTCCGGCTGCGCCGCCTCGCTGATCCGCTTGGCGGGTATTCGGCCCGTAGGCGACAGCGGGAACCGGCGGATTCGGGTAAAATCCGCCGGTTCCCTTTCCCGGGCCAGGTAACGATGAAAACGACTTTCCTCGACTTCGAGCAGCCTATCGCCGAACTGGAAGCCAAGATCGAAGAGCTTCGCTTTGTGCAGGATGATTCGGCGGTGGATATTTCCGACGAGATCCTGCGGCTGGAAGCCAAGAGCCGTGGGCTGACCAAGGATATCTACGGCAAGCTCTCACCCTGGCAGATCGCCCAGGTGGCGCGGCACCCGCAGCGGCCCTACACCCTCGATTACGTTGAGCACCTTTTCACCGACTTTCAGGAGTTGCATGGCGACCGCGCTTTTGCCGACGATCATGCCATCGTGGGCGGCATCGCACGCTTCAATGGCCAGTCGGTAATGGTGATCGGTCATCAGAAGGGCCGGGACACCAAGGAAAAGATTTTCCGCAACTTCGGCATGCCTCGCCCGGAAGGTTATCGCAAGGCGCTACGACTCATGCGTCTGGCGGAAAAATTCGGACTGCCCGTATTCACCTTCGTGGATACGCCCGGCGCCTATCCCGGCATTGACGCGGAAGAGCGGGGGCAGTCGGAGGCGATCGGCCGCAACCTGATGGTGCTGGCCGAGCTCAAGGTGCCGGTCATCTGCACCATCATCGGTGAAGGGGGGTCCGGCGGCGCGCTGGCCATTGCCGTCGGTGACTCGGTGCTGATGCTCCAATACTCCACTTATTCCGTGATTTCCCCGGAGGGTTGCGCTTCCATCCTCTGGAAGAGCGCGGAAAAGGCGGGAGAAGCGGCGGAAATCATGGGCATCACCGCGACCCGCCTCAAGACTTTGGGTCTGGTGGACAAGATCGTGAGCGAGCCCACCGGGGGGGCCCATCGAGACTACCGGACCATGGCCCAGTCCCTGAAGAAATCCCTCCAGGAATGCCTGCGCCAGCATTCGGAGCTTTCCACGGCCGACTTGCTGGAAAGGCGCTTCGATCGTCTCATGGCCTATGGCAAGTTCAAGGAACAGGCCGTCGCCTGAGTCCGAAACCCTTCGGGTGGCGGTCGGCAGGGTCCTGCACCGCCATCTTCCCCGTCGTTCGGATGAATTGTCTCCCCCCAGGCTCCTGGTGGGGCTTTCGGGCGGCGTGGATTCGGTGGTTCTGCTCCACGTTCTCGCGGGGCTGCGGACGGATTCCGACCTGGATTTGGCCTTCGATCTCGGGGCGCTCCACGTCCATCATGGCCTGAGTCCCAACGCGGACTGCTGGGCGGACTTCTGCGCAGGGCTGTGCCGGGACTGGGGGGTTCCTCTGGAAATCGTGCGGCTGCGGGTTTCCCGGACTTCCGGCCTGGGGCTCGAAGCCGCCGCGAGGGAGGGCCGATACCTGGCCTACGCCCGAGCGGACACCCGCTGGATTGTGCTCGCCCACCATAGGGACGACCAGGCTGAGACCCTGCTGCTCAATCTTCTGCGGGGCGCCGGGGTGCATGGGGCCTCGGCCATGCCTGAAGCGCGTCCTCTCGCGTCATCCGATCCCTCCTTGACGTCCTCGTCCGAACTGCTTCGCCCCCTGCTGGCGGTTTCCCGGGCCGACATCGAGACCTATGCCCGCCGCCATGGCTTGTCCTGGATCGAGGACGAGAGCAACGCCGACATGGCCTTGACCCGCAATTTCCTTCGGGCCGAAGTCCTGCCGACGCTACGGCATCGTTTTCCCCATGCGCATGACAGCCTGTCCAGGGCTACGGAACATTTTTCCGAGGCGGCGGGATTGCTCTCGGAACTCGCCGACCTCGACCTGGCTGGTCTCCAGCCTGACGGTGGGCTGCCGGTGGCGCTACTGGCTCGACTAAGCGCCGCCCGGGGCCGGAATTTGTTGCGTCACTGGCTACAGAAAAATGGCGTCCTGGCGCCGGATGCGCGGCATTTGGGCGAGATGCGGCGGCAACTGCTGGAGGCCGGGAGCGATGCGGGGGTGGCGATAAAATTGGGGCGAAGCGGGCAGGGCTTGTATCTCAGGCGTCATCGGGGCGCCGCCTATCTGGTGCCGCAGAGGTCGGTGCCCGTCGAACGGCCCTGGCGGGGGGAAAGGGAAGTACCCTGGGCGGGCGGCCGGCTGCTGTTCGATCCGGCCCATGGAGCCGGCATTCGCGCTGAGCGTCTTGGCAAGGCGCCGGTCCTGATCCGTCCGCGCCAGGGGGGGGAGCAGTTTCGCCCGGATGCTCATCGTCCCGGGCGCAGCCTCAAGAAGCTCCTGCAGGAAGCCGCGGTGCCGCCATGGCGCCGCGATGTCCTGCCCTGCCTGTGGTGCGGGGAAGATCTGGTCTGGGTGGCCGGACTGGGCGTCGCGCTCGACTGGCAATGTGAACCCGAAGAGCCGGGATGGGTACCCGGCTGGACGGGCTGAGCGGCGCCTGGGTACTACCGGGGTATCGCGATTGTTTTGCAAAGCGGTCGTCAAGAACCCGGATATCATGCCGATAACTGTTACGTCTAAAGTCATAAGAGGAGTCCGTCGTGGATGCCTTCGCATATGCCGAGATACTTGATCCGGAAAGCCTCGGACAGATCCTGAGCGGATGGCGCCGTGAGTATCCGGTCTGTGGTGTCTTCGCCCTGCTACCGGAGGCTGAGAGCCGGAACCTCGGGGTCTTGCAGGAGGCATGTCGGGCGGCGGGAGTGCCTCTGGCGGGTGCCATATTTCCTGAACTGCTTGGGGATAGTGGTTTCCTTCGGCAAGGCGTCTGGTTGTTGCGTCTGAACGAAATGCCGGCCTTCGGCATCGTTTCCCTGGCGGGTTTGCCGGTGGCGCAGGCAGGCGACGCCATCGCCGCCGCCGTATCGCCTCATCTGGGGCCTGAGTGCCGCACCCTCTTCATGGTCTTTGA
The DNA here is from genome assembly GCA_028714035.1 of Rhodocyclaceae bacterium. GTDB lineage: Bacteria > Pseudomonadota > Gammaproteobacteria > Burkholderiales > Rhodocyclaceae > JAQTNA01. Next base: position 146,401 of record JAQTNA010000003.1, on the reverse strand, counting down.
TGCCATGGTGCCGGTCATCGGCAGCGTCCTGGACGGCCTCTATCTGAATCTCGCGGATCGGGTCGGCTATGCCGGGGTCAATGCCGGCAGCGAGACCTTTCTGCCCATGCCTTGCCTGTTCGATGGCGAGCGCCTGGTGGGAGATGGCGTGCTATGGCTTTTCCTGCCCGATGGTCGCGGCGGCGCGCTGGAACATGGCTACAGTGCGCCGGAGCGTATGATGATGGCTAGTTCCACCGACGGCAATCGCATCATCTCCATCGGCTGGCGTCCGGCCTTCGAGGCCTACCGGGAACTGGTGCTGTCGCAGTACGGGGTGGAACTCAATCCGGAGAACTTCTATCGTTACGCCAGCCATTTCCCGTTTGGCATTCTTCGGGCCAACGATGAGGTGGTGGTAAGGATACCGGTGGCGTTGCAGGATGATGGCTCCCTGCTGTGCGTCGGCGAGATTCCCGCCAATGCCTTGCTGGTGGTGTTGCAGGCTCCCGTCGTCGGCGACAGGCATACCGTGGATGAGTTATGCCGGAGCCTTTCGATGCACGATGGCCCCATCGAGGGGCGGGAACTCCTGGTCTTTTACTGTGCGGGCCGCCGCCTGCATCTGGGGGACGGCGCCCGGGACGAACTGGGCAATCTGGCTGCCGCCAGCGGCGCCGGGCGAATCGCCGGAGCGCTGTCCCTGGGCGAGATTGGCAATCGCCTGCTTTGGGGCTATCCTCTGTTCCACAACGCCGCGCTCGTTTGCCGAACTTGGGATCCACCTTGAACCAGGAACAACGCCTCGCCATTCTCTATGACCTGGCTCTCACTCTCTCCAGTGAGGTTCAGCTTCGGGCGTTGCTTACCCGTTTTCTACAGCGACTTCTCTATCACACGTCCTTTCCCGCCGGAGCGGTGTTCCTCGACGTGCCCAAGGACGGGGAGGAGGTGGATGCCCTTCTCGCCGCCTGTGTCGGCAGTTATGAATTGGCGCAGAAGGTGGGCTGTTCCTTGCCTTTGCCGGCGTCTCTGGTGCGAGGGCCTTCCGGTCTGCTGAAAGGCGAGGGCCTTGTCGCGCCGCTCGGCTTGGCCAGTATGCCTCACGGCGTCTGTATGCGCCTTGCCATTCCAGGGGTTGGGGCCATCCTTCTCCTGACCCCGGAATTGCCCGAGACCCGCCTTCCCGTCGAGGACTTGTTCGAGCCGGTGATGGCCAATCTGGCCAAGGCCATTCATCTCTGCCGCGTAAGCGAGCTGCATACCCGGGAAATCGAATCGCAACGTGACGAGGCGCGCGATGCCCTGGAGGAAAGGGAAGAACTGCTCGGCGCCATTTTCAGCCAGGCGGCCGTGGCCATCGAGCTGGTGGACCAGGAAACCCTGCGCTTTGTCGAATTCAACGATGCCGCCCACGAACAACTGGGGTATACCCGGGAAGAGTTCTCCCGCCTCAAACTGACCGATATCCAGGGAAATCCCGCATTCGATGAGGCCGGCATCCGGCGTTTCATGCCGCAACTGCGTCAGGCCGGCTGCGCCAGCATTGACAATGTCCATCGCCGGAAGGATGGCAGCCTGCTGGAGGTGCACCTGGACCTGCGTTTTGCCAACATTCGCGGACGGGATAGGGTGGTCGCCGTGTGGCGCGACATCGGCGAGCAAAAGGCCGCCGAGCGCGCCCTGGAGAACGAGGCCGTCCGCCGCCGCATCCTCGTGGAGGAGTCCCGGGACGGCATCGTCATCCTGGATCACGAGGGCAAGGTTTTCGAGGCCAATCGCCAGCACGCCGAAATGCTCGGCTACAGCCCGGAGGAAATGGCCGGTTTGCACGTATGGGACTGGGATCTGGGCTGGGCACGGGAAGACCTGGTGGCCATGCTGTGCAGCACCGACGTGAATGCCATCAACTTCGAGACCCAGTATCAAAGGAAGGACGGCAGTCTTTTCGATGTGGAAGTGACGGCCAACGGTGCCGTCGTGGCGGGCAAGAAACTTTCCTTCTTCGTTTGCCGGGACGTGAGCGCCCGCAAGCGGGCGGACGAGAAGCTGAAGGAAAGCGAGGCCAGTTGGCGGGGGCTGTTCGATAGCGTATCCGAGGCGATCTACATTCTGGCGCCGGATGGCCGCTTCGTGGATGTGAACAAGGGTGCCCAGCAGATGTATGGGCGATCGGCGGCATGGTTCGTCGGGCGATCTCCGGCCGACGTGGCCGCGCCCGGAAAAAACGATCTCGGCCAGGTGCGGGAGATGCTCGGCCGTGCCCAGGCCGGCGAGCCGCAACATTTCGAATTCTGGGCCGTGCGGGCCGATGGCGAGGTATTCCCCAAGGAGGTGCGCGTCTCCCGCGGCAGCTATTTTGGCCAGACGGTGCTTATCGCCCTGGCCAACGACATTACCGAGCGCAAGCGGGCCGAGGTGGAGCTGGAGAAGTACCGGCTGCATCTGGAAGATCTGGTGGCCGAACACACGAGCGACCTGGAAACCGCCAACCAGCGCCTGCGTTTGAGTGACCGACGGCTTTCCGCCATGTTCTCCCTGAGCCAGCAGGCGGGCGGCCTGGACGAAAAGGAATTGCTGCAGCGAGGAGTGGACGAAGCCGTGCGGTTATCGGGCAGCGAGATCGGCTATCTCCATTTCGTGGACGAAAGCCAGCAGATGCTCGAGCTTTCGAGTTGGTCCTCCGGCATGCGGGAACAGTGCACGCTGGAGTTTGAATCCCACTACCCCCTGGCCCGGGCGGGTGTCTGGGCCGACCCCGTGCGCGTGCACGAACCGGTGATTCACAACGACTACCAGAATCTTCCCGAGCGCCACGGCTATCCGGACGGCCATCCCCACGTCGTGCGCCACATGGTGGTGCCGGTCATCGAGGCTGGCAAGGTGTGGGCGCTCCTGGGCGTGGGCAACAAGCAGTCCGATTACGACGAGTCCGATGCCCGGGAGTTGCATCTCATCAGCACCGACCTGTGGCGCATGATCATGCGCCGCCGCGCCGAGCTCGCACTGGCCGAGGCCAAGGACGCGGCCGAGGCGGCGAACCGCGCCAAGAGCAGCTTCCTGGCGAACATGAGCCACGAGATCCGCACGCCGATGAACGCCATCATCGGCCTGGCCCACCTCATGCAGCGGCATCTGACGGACCCCCATCTCCAGGATCAGTTGCAGAAAATTCTGGACGCGGCGGAGCACCTGCTGTCCATCATCAATGCCATTCTCGATATCTCCAAGATCGAGGCCGGGAAACTCAGCCTGGAAACCCGCGAGTTCGAATTCGAGGATGTGCTGGACAAGGCGTGCAACTTCATCTGTGCCAAGGCAGAGGCAAAGGGGCTGGAGGTGGTCTATGACCTGGATCCGCGCCTGTCCGGGCCGCTGCATGGCGATTCCCTGCGCCTGGGGCAGATACTGCTCAATTTCCTTGGAAATGCGCTGAAATTCACCGAAAAAGGGTCCATCCTCATTCGCTCCCGTCTGGTCGGGGAGGATGATCGGGGGCTGCTGGCCCGTTTCGAGGTCAAGGACACGGGTCTCGGCATCCGCCCGGAAGACCAGGCGCGATTGTTCCAGGCTTTCGAGCAGGCCGACAGTTCCACGACCCGTCGTTTCGGGGGGACCGGGCTGGGGCTCGCCATCAGCCGAAAACTGGCGGAAATGATGGGTGGCGCCGTGGGGGTGAACAGCCGGGAGGGCAGTGGCAGCACCTTCTGGTTTACCGCCCGGCTGACCCGCGGGGAGGGATGGCGCGCCGAACTGCCGGCAAGCGGCTTGCGTGACCACCGGGTTCTGGTGGCGGACGATGTGGCCGAAGTGCGGGAGGCCATGGGAGAACTTCTGGCCGGCCTGGGCATGAAGGCCATCCTGGTGGCCTCCGGAGAAAAGGCTCTGGATACCATCGAGGCGGCCGACCTGGCGGGAGCCCCCATGGATCTGGCCATTTTTGATGGGCACCTGCCTGATCTGGATGGGCCGGAAGTGGTCGAACGCATCGCCGCCCTGCCGCTCATGGCGTCGCCTCCCCGCGTCCTGCTCACCTTGTCCGGACCCCAGTCCCGGCAGTCGCCTCCTCCCGGCGTCGAGGTCGTTCTCGCCAAGCCGGTGACACCTTCTTCCTTGCTGGATTGCCTGGCCGGCATGTTCGGCTTGGCCGTCGGGAGGCACCCACGCAGGCAGGATGCCGTGGGCGATGACGCTGCGCTCCTGCGCAGCCGCCAGGCCGGCGTCCATCTGCTCCTGGTGGAGGACAACCCGGTCAACCAGGAAGTGGCGCTGGACATCCTCCGGGATGCGGGCCTGCAAGTGGATCTGGCGGAAAACGGTGCGGAAGCCGTGGCCGCCGTGGGCAGGAAGAGCTACGACCTGATTCTCATGGACATGCAGATGCCTGTCATGGATGGCCTGGATGCCACGCGGGCGATTCGCCTCCTGCCGGGGCGCGAGCGTGTGCCGATTGTGGCCATGACGGCGAATGCCTTCGAGGAGGACCGCCTGCGCTGTCTGGAGGCCGGCATGAACGATCATGTGGGCAAGCCCGTGACCCCCGAGCACCTCTATGCCGCGCTCCTGCGCTGGCTCCCGGAGCGCGAGGGCGGGGGACCGGCCGCGGCATCCGGTCGCCCGGTACCGGCGCCGGTGGGCGAAGACGCCGTGTCCGAGTTGGCACGCTTGCCGGGGCTTGATGCCGAGGCCGGCCTCAGGAATGTGCTCGGCAGGGTGGACAGCTATCGGCGGGTGCTCACGCGATTTGCCGAAGTGGCCGAGCGGGAGCTGGCCGGACTGGACGCCAGCCTGGCCGCCGGTGATCCGGTGCAGGCCTGCCGTCTGGCGCACTCGATCAAGGGCGGGGCTGGAACGCTGGGGGCGACGGCGGTGCAGGATGCGGCCATTCGCCTGGAATCGGCCGCCCGGGACGGTCTGGCGCCAGAGAAGCTGGCCGAACTCATGGATGTCCTGAGGCAAGCCTACCGGGCGCTGGCTCAGGCGACCCTGGCCCTGCCGAAGGGGATCTCTTCCGCCGCCGCTTTGTCCATTCCTTCAGCCGAACAGCAAGACCTGGCGCCGATTCTGGACCGGCTGGAAAACATGCTATCTGGAAGTGATCGGGACGCCCTGAGCCTGGTGCGGGAGATCGCGCCTCGACTACTCGCCGCCTATGGCGAGCAGGGCCGGGAACTGCTCAACAGCCTGGAAGTGTTCAACTATCCCCGGGCTCTACAGGCGCTGCGCGCGGTGCGCAAGGGATAGGCTGATGCGCGGGGCGCGCAGGGGATGTGGCTTATCCGTGCGCTTATCGGTGCTTATCGGGGGCCGGATGCTCAGTTTCCGGCGCCGGGCCTGACCGGGCACTTGTTGTTGCCGCAGTAGCGGTATCCGGTTTCCTTGTATTCACCCATCCAGCAATCCTCGCAGGGCGTCCTGTCATCGAGGAAGGACCAATTGACTTCCTTGGGTTCGACCACGCTGCCGCTGGCCGTGCTCGACTCGGTGGATTTTTCGAGGGGGGCATTTCCTGACATGCTTGATATTCCTTTTACCAGACAGTCCGGCATTTTGCGCCCCCGCGGCGCTTCTGGGAAGGGGGGGCGGGGATTTCATGCCTTATGGGTCATCGCCTCAAGCAAGAAGTGCCACCGACTTGATCTGGGCGACCACGGCCTGGCCCGGGCGGATGGCGAGGAGTTGGGCGGAACGGCGGGTGATGCGGGCGAGCAGGGGGCTGCCCCCCATGTCCAGGCGCACCAGCACATGGCCGGGCTTGTCGGTGTCCGCCAGGTCCACCACGGTGGCCGCCAGGCGGTTGAGGATGCTGCTGCGGCTCTCGGCGTCCAGCGACAGGCTCACGTCCCGGGCATGGATGCGGCAGCGCAGCCTCTGGCCCACGCCTTCGGGACGCCGGGAGACGTGGATGCTTCCTCCGGGGAATTGCAGCCGGGTCAGGTCGTCTTCCTCGTGCGCGGCCACCACGGTTTCCAGCACCACTCCCGCGTCGTCGGCGAAGGCGGGCGGCAGGTCCAGGCGTGCCAGGGTCTCGGACAGGGGGCCGCTGGCAACGGCACGGCCGCCATCCAGCAGCACCAGATGGTCCGCCAGACGCGCCACCTCGTCCGGGGCGTGGCTGACGTAGATCACCGGAATGGACAGCTCGTCGTGCAGCCGCTCCAGGTAGGGCAGGATCTCGTTCCGGCGTTTCAGGTCCAGGGCCGCCAGGGGTTCGTCCATGAGCAGGAGGCGCGGACTGGCGAGCAGGGCGCGGGCGATGGCGGCCCGCTGGCGCTCGCCGCCGGAGAGGCTGTCCGGGCGGCGCGCCAGGAGCGGCGCGATGCCCAGGAGTTCCGCCACCGCCTCCGTCCGAAATTTCCGTGCGCCGGGAAGGGTGCGCCTCAAGCCGAACTCCAGGTTGCCGCGCACGGAGAGGTGGGGAAAGAGGCTCGCCTCCTGGAAGACGTAGCCCAGGGCGCGCCGGTGGGGCGGCAGGAACAGGTCCCTCGATTCGTCCTGCCACACCTCGCCGTCCAGGGCGAAGTAGCCGCCGGGTGCCCGTTCCAGGCCGGCCATGGCCCGCAGGAGCGTCGTCTTGCCCGAGCCGGAATGGCCGAACAGGGCCGTGACCCCGCGCCCGGGCAGGGTCAGGTCCACGTCCAAGGCGAAGTCACCCCGGGGGATATGGAAGCGGGCGAGGAGGGTGCTCATGGCCGGCCCACCGGGTTGCGCTTGAAACCGTAGAGCAGGAACAGCACCAGGAAGCTGAAGGCCAGCATGCCGCCGGAGAGCCAGTGGGCCTGGGTGTATTCCAGGGCGTCCACGTGGTCGTAGATCAACACCGACACCACCCGCGTCCTGTCCGGGATGTTGCCGCCCATCATCAGCACCACGCCGAATTCCCCCACCGTATGGGCGAAGCCCAGGACGGCGGCGCTGAAGAGCCCAGGGCGGGAGAGCGGCAGGACCACGGAGAAGAACGTATCCCAGGGGCCGGCGCGCAGGGTGGCCGCCACCTCCAGGGGGCGCTCGCCTATGGCCTCGAAGGCGTTCTGCAGGGGCTGGACGGCGAAGGGCAGGGAATAGAGGACGGATGCGACCACCAGGCCGGGAAAGGTGAAGGGCAGGGTGCCCAGGCCCAGGCTCTCCGTCAGTCGCCCGCCCGGCCCGTTCGGTCCCAGGAACACCAGCAGGTAGAAGCCGAGCACCGAGGGCGGCAGCACCAGGGGCAGGGCCACCACCGCCGCCACCGCGCCCCTGGCCCGGCTCCTGGTACGCGCCAGCCACCAGGCGAGCGGCATGGCGAGGAGCAGGAGCAACACGGTCACCGTGCCCGCGAGGCGCAGGGTGAGCAGGATGGCGGAAAGATCGCTGTCGCTCATTCGTAGCCGTAGGACTTGATCACGGCCCTGGCCCTGGCGCCCTGAAGGTAGTTCATCAGGGCCAGGGCCCCGGCCTTGCCCCGGCCTTTTTCCAGCAGCACCGCATCCTGGCGCAGCGGTTCATGCAGGCCGGCAGGGACGACCCAGGCGGAGCCGGCGGTGGCCTTGCCGTCCTTGTAAACCTGGGCGAGGGCCACGAAACCCAGTTCGGCGTTGCCGCTGGCGACGAACTGGTGAGTCTGGGCGATATTCTCGCCCTGGACGATCCGGGGCGTCAGGGCTTCCAGGAGGCCGAGCTTCTTCAGGACTTCCTGGGCCGCCGCACCGTAGGGCGCGGTCCGGGGGTTGGCCAGGGCCAGGTGGGCAAAGTTGCCGTGCTTCAATACCTCGCCCCGATCATCCACGTAGCCCGGCCTGGCCGACCACAGCACCAAGCGGCCGATGGCGTAGGTGAACCGGCTTCCGGCCACGGCGGAACCTTCCTTCTCCAGCCTGGCCGGGGTCTCGTCATCGGCGGAGACAAAGACCTCGAAGGGCGCGCCGTTCCGGATCTGGGCGTAGAACTTCCCCGTGGCGCCGAAGGATAGAAGTACCTTGTGGCCCGAGTCCTTCTCGAAATCCGCCGCGATTTTCTGCATGGCGCCGGTGAAATTAGACGCCACGGCCACCTGCACCTCGTCGGCACGGGCGGGCGTGGCGAGGCAGGCGACGAGGGCAACGGCGGCCAGGAGGCCCGGCGGGGCCTGGGATGGGGTGCGGGGCGTGGCAAACAGGGTCATGGCGGCGACTTTCGCGTGGGCTGTCAATATACCGGAGGCGCATCGTCCCGACCATGGGGCCGGAGCACACGTCGGCTTTCCTACAAGATGGGCGCGACATTCCATGCCCTGCGTATTACTAGCAAGCCGGATGCCAGCCATGGCCAGTCGCCTACTGTGGGTGCGGCTTACTCCTCTCCGGTAGTTCACCCGCGCGCCGCTCTCCCGTATGCTCCGCCCTTGGGCGGGATTGCCGTCGGGCATGGCAGAGGAAGTCGAGATGGTTACGAGGATGGGAGCGGGAGCGGGCAAGGAGAGTCCTCTCAGCGAGGATATACGCCTCTTGGGGCGCCTCTTGGGGGACGCGGTTCGGGAGCGGGAAGGGGATGAGGTGTTCGGTATCGTCGAGCGCATTCGGCAGATATCGGTGCGTTTCGCCCGAGACAAGGATGCGTCGGCCCAGTCGGAACTGGCGGAGATCCTGGCCGGCTTGCCGCGGGACACCATGATGCGGGTGGTGCGGGCCTTCTCCTACTTCCTGCATCTGGCCAACATTGCCGAGGACCAGCATCACATCCGGCGCCGCCGGGCCCACGACATCGCCGGCTCGCCGGCCCGTCCCGGCAGCTTCACCCGCGCCCTGCGCCATGTGCAGTTCGAGTTCGGCATCCGCGGCGGCGATGTGCGCGCGCAACTGGAGGACTTCCTGGAGCACGCCCTGGTGTCGCCGGTCCTCACGGCCCACCCGACCGAGGTGCAGCGGAAAAGCATCCTGCAATCGGAGCGCAAGATCGCGGCCTTGCTGGATGCCCGGGACCGCATGCGGCTCACGCCCGAGGAAAAGGCCGAGAACGACGCGGCCCTGGCGCGGGTGGTGCTCACCCTGTGGCAGACGCGCATGCTGCGCCCCACCCGGCTGGCGGTGGTGGACGAGGTGAAGAACGGCATCAGCTACTTCGAGGACACCTTCTTCACCGAGTTGCCCCGGCTCTACTGCCAGATGGAGGACGAGCTCAACCGGCAGTTCCCGATGGCGCAGGGCAGGGGCTGGCAGGTGCCGCCGTTCTTTCGCGTCGGCAGCTGGATCGGGGGCGACCGGGACGGCAATCCCTTCGTCACCGCGGACATCCTGAAGAAGGCCCTGCGCCTGCAATCCACGGCGTGCTTTGATTTCTACCTGGAGCAGATCCACGATCTGGGCGCCGATCTGCCCATCTCCCAGCTACTGGTGCCCGTGTCGCCGGAACTGGCGGCCCTGGCGGACCGATCCCCGGATCGCTCGCCGCACCGGGTGGACGAGCCCTACCGGCGCGCCCTCACCGGCATCTACGCCCGGGTGGCCGCCACGTCCCGCGCCCTGGACGCCCACGAATCCCTGCGCCACGCCGTGGGCAACGCGGAACCCTACCGGGGAAGCGCGGAACTGGAGGAGGATCTGCGCGTCCTGGCCGACTCCCTGACAGCCAATGGCCTGGGCATGCTGGTGCGCGGTCGGCTGCGCCGACTCATGCGGGCGGTCCAGGTCTTCGGTTTCCACCTGGCGCCGATTGACCTGCGCCAGAACTCGGACGTGCATGCGCGCAGCGTCGCGGAGCTGCTGGCCCGGGCCGGGCGTTGCGATGATTACGAGGCCCTGGACGAGGAGGCGCGCATCGCCCTCCTGCTGGAGGAGATCGCCACGCCCCGGCCGCTGTGCTCCCCCTGGGTGAGCTATTCGGAGGAGACGGCCGGGGAACTGGCCATCTTCCGCGCCGCGCGGGAATGCCGGGAGCGTTTCGGTGCCCCGTCCCTGCCCAACTGCATCATCTCCAAGACCGATGGCGTCTCGGACATGCTGGAGGTGGCGCTGCTGCTGAAGGAAACGGGCTTGCTGCTTCCCGCCGGCGCGGGCGAGGGGCCGACCCTGGCCATGAACATCATTCCCCTGTTCGAGACCATAGGCGATCTGCGCCGCTCGGGGCAGGTGATGGAACATATCCTGGGCCTGCCCCTGTGGCGCGCCCTGCTGGCTTCCCGCGGCAACGAGCAGGAGGTGATGCTGGGCTACTCGGACAGCAACAAGGACGGCGGCTTCCTCACCTCGGGCTGGGAGCTGTACCAGGCGGAAACCGTGCTGGCGGGCGTGTTCTCCCGGGCGGGGATACGCCTGCGCCTGTTCCACGGCCGGGGCGGCAGCGTCGGCCGGGGTGGCGGTCCCAGCTACCAGGCCATCCTGGCCCAGCCGGTCGGGGCGGTCTCCGGGCAGATACGGATCACGGAACAGGGGGAGGTGATCGCCTCCAAGTATGCCAATCCGGAAGTGGGGCGGCGCAACCTGGAGGTGATGGCCGCCGCCACCCTGGAGGCCACGCTCACCGACCACGAAAACCTGACGGAGCGGGCGGCGGAATTCCATGCCGTCATGGACCGGCTGTCGGAACTGGCATTCCGTGCCTATCGGCAACTGGTGTACGAGACGGATGGCTTCGTGCAGTACTTCCGCCAATCCACGCCCATTTCGGAGATCGCCGACCTGAACATCGGCAGCCGGCCCGCCTCGCGCAAGGCCTCGGACAGCATCGAGGACTTGCGCGCCATTCCCTGGGTGTTTTCCTGGGCGCAATGCCGGCTCATGCTGCCGGGCTGGTACGGCTTCGGCTCGGCCGTGGAGGCCTGGCTCGCCGAGGCGCCGCATGAGGCGGAGGCGCGGCTCCTCACCCTGCGCCGCATGGTCAAGCGCTGGCCGTTCTTCCGGAGCCTCATGTCCAACATGGACATGGTGCTGTCGAAATCCGACCTGGCCATTGCCGCGCGCTACGCGGAACTGGTGACCGACGCGGCCCTGCGGGAGCGCATATTTTCCCGCCTGCGGGAGGAGTGGGAACTCACGCGCCGACACCTGCTCGCCATCGAGGAACAGGAAGATTTCCTGGCCGACAACCCGGCCCTGAAGCGTTCCATGCAGACCCGGTTCCCCTACATGGACCCGCTCAACCATCTGCAACTGGAATTCTTCCGCCGCCTGCGCGCCGGGCGGGTGGAGGAGATGGTGGACGAGCGCACTCGCCGCGGTATCCACCTGACCATCAACGGCATCGCGGCGGGACTCAGGAACAGCGGTTGACGGCAAGCATCCAGTTGAGCCGTAGAGGCCCAGCGGAAAAACAGAAAACGTTGCATCAATGTTTCAGTGACTCTTCACGGGTACTGAAACATTGATGCCAGAGGGGTTTCTCGGCTTCTTTACCCCTCTGTGGTGAGTCCCTGCCGTTGCCGGCCGGTCAGTCGAGCGGCTGCTTGATCGAGACGGCGCCGCGCAGCATGCCGACCGTATAGCCGGTGGCCGCGTCACGCGGGTAGGCGGCGGCGATCTTGGCCTTTAGGCCGGGGGCCATCTCGGCGGCTGCGCCATGACAGGTGAGGCACAGCGTCTGGGTAGGCATGCCCTTCGCGTAGCGCAGGAAGCGGCCGGCCGGCTCCTTCACGACTTCCATCACTTCCAGGGTCTCCGGTTTTTCGCCGGCGGCGAGGCGCTCCTGCATTTTCTGCAGGGCGGTTTGCTCCCAGGCGTCCGGCATGCCCAGCAGCGGGTTGCGCGCCTTGAGGCTGACCCGGGTGACCTTCCAGCCGTTGTTGCGCGAGAGTTCGCCGGCGATCTGCGGTGCCTTGTCGCGGCAGACCTGGATGGCGGATTCCGGGCCGTTGGCGGCCAGTTCCCGCTTCAGGTCTCCCGCGAGTTGGGTGGACAGGCTGCCTGCGGCGGCGCGCAACGCGGGCAATGCGCTGGCGGGGATTTCTTCGGCGAGGGCCGGAAAACTGGTGAAAGCCGTGCTGGCGAGAATAAAGGTGGCGATGGGGTGTTTCATATAGTGGCTCCTTGGGTAGGGGTGGATTTTAGCTATCAAGTTTCGTGCCAAACCGTTTAGCCAGGGAGCAGCGGCAAATTGCGCCATGGATGGCACAGGTCGTGCCAATCATGGCTCATTCGTCCTCGGCTTCCTCCCCTTCCAGGCCGGACAGCTTGCGGAACAGGGTGCGGGGGGAAAGGCCCAGCTTCCTGGCGAAGGACTTGCGGTCACCCTGGAAATGGGCCTCCGCCCAGGCCAGGTAGAGCCGCTCGACCTCGTCCAGCGGGATGATGTCCTCCACCGAGAAGGCGCCGGGTGGCACGGGCGTCGGCAGGCTCTGGCCTCGGGTTTGGGCAAGACCGGGCGCGAAAGGCAGGGCGCCCAGCGAATGCTCCTCCAGGTGGCAGGGCTGGATTTCGGAGCCGTCCGCCAGGATGGTGGCGCGCTCGATCAGGTTTCTCAGTTCCCGGATATTGCCCGGATAGGCGCGCTGCTGGAGGTAGCTGACCGTCGCCTCGGACAGGGTCAGCCGGCGTTCGGGTGCCACCCTCTTCAGGAAGGAATCCGCCAGCAGGGGAATGTCTTCCTGCCTCTGATCGAGGGAGGGCGTGTGGATGGGGAAGACCTGGATTCGGTGGTAGAGGTCGCGGCGAAAGCTTTCCTTCTCCACCATCTCCCCCAGGTTGCGGTGGGTGGCACAGACCAGCCGGAAATCCGAACGCAGGGCCTCGATGCCGCCGACGCGGCGGTAGGTGCCGGTCTCCAGGAGGCGCAACAGCTTGACCTGAAGGGCCATGGGCACATCGCCGATCTCGTCCAGGAACAGGGTGCCGCCACTGGCGGCCTCCACCAGTCCCAGCTTGCGGAAGTTGGCGCCGGTGAAGGCGCCCTTCTCGTAACCGAACAGTTCGCTCTCGAACAGGGTCTCCGTGAGGCCGGAGCAGTCCACCGCCACGAAGGGACCGCCGGAGCGGCGGCTGGCCTCGTGCACCAGGCGCGCCACCAGTTCCTTGCCGGTGCCCGTGGCGCCCAGAAGAATCACGGAGGCATCCGTGGGCGCGACACGCATCACCTGGGCCAGCATGTGCTTGAAGCTGGCTGAGCGCCCCACCAGCCCCTCTGCCGCCGCCTGGCTGGAGGCTTGTTTCACCACCCGCAGGGTTTCCACGAAATAGCGCAATTCTCCGTCGCCGTCCCGGATGGGCGTGGTCTCCACGTCCACGTGTTCCTCACCCCGGGGCGTATGGTGCAGATGCAGAACCCGGTAAGGACCGCCGGTCTCGAGCGACAGGCGCAGGGGGCAGGATTCCCCGGCCTGGTCGCAGGGCACGGTGAAGCGGTGGGACACTTCGTAGCAGCGTCGTCCCCGAACCGGCCGCCCCTGGCCAAACTCGCGGGTGTAGGCCCGGTTGGCGGCGACGATGCGAAACTCCGCGTCCATCACGATGCGCGGCTCGGGCTGGGTGTCGAGGAAGGAGAGCAGTTCGTGCAGGGATTCACCGGCCAGATTCATGGTGTCGGGGGCTTGTGTCGAAGTTGGCACAAAGGTAGCACAAATTGCCCAGGCGTGTGCCCATTATGGCAGTTATTGCGGCCTCGTGACCCTCCGGCGGGGGGCGCGTCGCCGCGGGGAAGCCCGGATGAATCAAGCGCTTGATGGATTCGATCCGGTTTGGCATGGTAATTGATACGGATGGCATGCAGATCCGGGAGGGGTATGACATGGGTAAGCTGTCGCGAAGCGTGGAAGGGATTCCGCATTGAGGCTCCCGGATGATGCCACCTCTTCCCAACCGGCCAGCGTTCAAACCCGCTCGAAGATGCCTGCCGCACCCATGCCGGTGCCGATGCACATGCTGACCATGCCGTATTTCAGCTTCGGGTCGCGCTGGAAGGCATGCACCAGGGTGGCGGTGCGCACGGCGCCGGTGGCGCCCAGGGGATGGCCCAGGGCGATGGCGCCACCGAGCGGATTGACCTTGGCCGGATCCAGCCCCAGGTGCTTCATCACCGCCAGGGCCTGGGCGGCAAAGGCTTCGTTCAGTTCGATCCAGTCCATGTCTTCCTGGCGCAGGCCGGCCCGCTTCAGGGCCAGGGGAATGGCCTCGATGGGGCCGATGCCCATGATCTCGGGTGCCACGCCGGCGACTGCAAACGAGACGTAGCGCGCCAGCGGCGTCACGTTGTAGCGCTTGACGGCGGCCTCGCTCATGAGGAGCACGGCGGCGGCCCCGTCGGACATCTGCGAAGCATTGCCCGCCGTTACGCTGCCCTTGGCGGCGAACACCGGGCGCAGTTTGCCGAGCGACGCGGCCGTGGTGCCGGCACGAGGGCCTTCGTCGGTGTCGAACAGGAATTCCCTGGTCTGCACCGTTCCGGAAGCGAAATCCGGGGCGTGGTTTTGCACGGCATAGGGCGAAATCTCGGCCCTGAAGTGGCCGGCGGCGATGGCGGCCAGGGCCTTCTCATGGGAGGCCGCGCCAAAGGCGTCCTGCTCGTCCCGGGATACCTGCCACTGCCGGGCGACATTCTCGGCGGTGATGCCCATGCCATAGGCCAGGGCCAGATGTTCATTCCCTTCGAAGCAGGCCGGATTGGCGGCGACCTTGTTGCCGAAGATCTGGGACATGATGCTCATGGACTCGGTGCCGGCGCCGATGGCCACGTCGGTCTCGCCCAGGCGAATGCGATCCGCCGCCATGGCCACGGAATTGAGGCCGGAAGAGCAGAAGCGGTTGATGGTGATGGCCGGCACGCTCTGGGGTAGCCCGGCCAGCAGCATGCCGATGCGGGCCACGTTCATGCCCTGCTCGGCCTCGGGAATGGCGCAGCCGACGATGACGTCGCCAATGTCCCTGGCATCGAGACCGGGTACGGCGGCCACCACGTTCTTCAGCACGTGGGCCAGCATGTCGTCCGGGCGGACGTTCTTGAAGGCGCCCTTGCGCCGGGCCACCGGCGTGCGCGTGGCGGCGACGATGTAGGCGTCCTGAATTTGTTTGGTCATAGTCTTCTCCAAGTGGAGAGTCGAGAGTCGAGAGCCATAGTTGGCGCGCCGGAGGCGCGGAAACTTCTACTCTCGACTCTCCACTCATCACTCTCGACTAATTTCTAAGCGGCTTGCCGGTTTCCAGCATGTGCCGGATGCGGGCCTGGGTTTCCGGGGTCTTCAGCAGGGCGAGGAACTCGCGCCGCTCCACATCCAGTATCCACTGCTCCGTGACCAGGGTGCCGGCGTCAATCTCCCCGCCGCAAAGCGCCACGGCGGCGGCGCGGGCCACCTTCCAGTCGTAGTCGGAAATGAAGCCGCCGGCCCGCATGTTGGCCAGGGTCATCTCGCAGGTGGCGATGCCGGTACGGCCGGCCGCATGGATGGCGCGCGGCGCCAGCGGCGGACGGTAGCCCATGTCGGCCAGGGCACGCGCCTTGCGCATGGCGACAAACAGCACTTCCCGGGTGTTCATGACCACGGTGTCGCTCCCGCGCAGGTAACCCATGGCCCGGGCTTCGAGGGCGGAGCCGGAGACCCTGGCCTGGGCCACGTTCATGAATGAACTCTCCAGGAAGGCGAAGACATCGCCGGTGGCCATGGCGGCCGCCAGGTCCGAGGCACGCTTGGCGAGGAAAGCGCAGCCGCCGCCGGCGGGGATCAGGCCGACGCCCGCCTCCACCAGACCGAAATTGGACTCGAATGCGGCCACGCGCTCGGACGCATACAGGGCGAACTCGCAACCCCCGCCCAGGGCCATGCCCTGCACGGCGGCGATGGTCGGCACCCGGGCATACTTGAGGGCCAGGCTTGCGCGCTGAAATTCCTGGATGAAGCCATCCAGTTCCTCGAAGCGCCCGGCGGCCACGGCTTCGGCGACTTCCTTGAGGTTGGCGCCCACGGCGAAGGGCGGCTCCTGCCAGATGACGAGGCCATCGAATGCGTTCTCGGCGCGTGCCACGGCCTCCATGACACCGGCCACCACGTCGGCGCCGATGGCGTGCATCCTGGTCTTGAAGGACAGGAGCGCGATGCCGGCATCCACGTCGTCGCGCACCCAGAGGCGCACGCCTTCGTTCTCCCAGACGGTGCGACCGGCAACGGTGCTCTCGCCCAGGAGCAGCTCGGGATACAGCTGGCGCCGATAGACGGGAAGGCTGGAGCGGCCCAGGGGTTTGCCCTGGCTCGCGGACCAGGAGCCGGCCTCACCGTGCACGCCGTCCACCTCGAACACCCAGGACGGCAGGGGTGTTGCCGCCAGGGTCTTGCCCGCCTCGATATCCTCGCTGATGAGGGCCGCGACTTCCTGCCAGCCGGCCTCCTGCCAGATCTCGAAGGGACCGCGGCTCCAGCCATAGCCCCAGCGCATGCACAGATCCATGTCGCGGGCGCTCTCGGCGATGGCGCCCAGATGCACGGCGCAGTAGTGGAAGATGTCGCGCTGGATGGCCCAGAGCAACTGGGCCTGGGGATGGGGTGAGGCGCGCAGTTGGCGCAGACGCTCGATACCTTTCAGCTTGAGCAGGGCCTCCACCTCGGGGGCGATGCTGCCGGTCGAATCCCGATAGTCGTTGAGCGTCAAATCAAAGACCCTGGTGGTCTTGCCCTCGCGCCGGTAGATGCCGCGGCCGGCTTTCTGGCCCAGGGCGCCGGATTCGATCAGACCCTTGATCCAGGCCGGCACCCCATAGCAGTCGTGCCAGGGATCCACCCCGTCAAAGCCGCCGGAGCGGCTCTCGACGCTCCCCTCTCCCCCCTCGGGAGAGGGGCGGGGGGGTGAGGGTGGCCCCAGGTTCGCCTGCATGTTGCCGATGACGTGGCCCAGGGTGTCCAGGCCGACGATGTCCAGCAGGCGATAGGTGGCGGACTTGGGCAGACCGATCCTGGTGCCGGTCAGCGCATCCACCTCGTCAAAGCCCAGGCCCAGACGCCGGGTGTGATGGGCCACCATCAGGAGCCAGGCGCAGCCGACACGGTTGGCGACGAAATTCGGGGTATCCAGGGCGCGGATCACCCCCTTGCCCAGGGTGGAGGTCAGCCAGGTCTCCAGATCATCCAGGGTGGCGACGGAGGACTCGGCACAGGGGATGATCTCCACCAGGTTCATGTAGCGCGGCGGGTTGAAGAAATGCACGCCGCAGAAACGGGACCGGTGTACCTCCGGCATGACGCCGGCCAGGTGCTGGATGGACAGGCCCGAGGTGTTGGAGGCGATGATGGCGTCCGCCTTCAGGTGCGGCGCGATCTTCTGGTAGAGCGCCTCCTTCCATTCCATCTTCTCGGCGATGGCCTCGATCACCAGGTCGCAGTCGGCCAGACGCTCCAGATGCTGGTCGTAATTGGCGGCATCCACGTAGGCCGAAAGGCTCTTCTCGCCGAAGGGCGCGGGTTTGAGTTTCTTCAGGCCGTCCAGGGCCTTTCTGACCACGCCGTTGCCATCGCCCTCGCTGGGCGCCAGATCGAACAGCAGCACCGGCACACCGGCGTTGGCGAGGTGGGCGGCGATCTGCGCCCCCATGACGCCCGCGCCCAGCACGGCCACCTTGCGGATGAAGAATCGAGACACGGGGACTCCTTGAACTGGATAATTCAATGAAATGCGGTAGGGGCGAACACGTTCGCCCCTACATCGTTTACGCGGTGAGCGGCTCAGCCCGGGAAGCGGTAATCCCGGAAGCTTTCCCGGAGCTTCATCTTCTGTAACTTGCCGGTGGCGGTGTGCGGCAGTTGCTCCACGAACACCACGTCTTCCGGCAGCCACCACTTGGCCACGCGGCTTCCCAGGTAATTCAGCATGTCCTCGCGGCTCACCTGGGCGCCTTCCTTCTTCACCACCACCAGGAGCGGCCGCTCCTGCCACTTGGGATGGGCCACGCCGATGACCGCAGCCTCGGCCACGCCGGGCGCGCCCATGGCGGCGTTTTCCAGGTCAATGGAGGAAATCCACTCGCCGCCGGACTTGATCACGTCCTTGGAGCGGTCGGTGATCTGCGTGTAGCCGTCCGGATCAATGGTGGACACGTCGCCGGTATCGAAAAAGCCCTCGGCGTCCAGGATGGGCGTGTCGTCCTTGTAGTAGCGCCGGGCAATCCAGGGGCCGCGCACCATGAGGTGGCCGAAGGCCTTGCCGTCGTGGGGCAGGCGATTGCCGTCATCGTCCGTGAGCTTCAGTTCCACGCCATAGACGCCGCGGCCCTGCTTCAGCTGGAGTTTCAGGCGTTCATCGCGCGAGATGCCCTTGTGCTTGGGCAGGAGGTTACAGACGGTGCCGACGGGGGAGGTCTCGGTCATGCCCCAGGCATGGACCACGAAGGCGCCGAACTTGTCCTCGAAGGCTTCGCACATGGCACGGGGCGCGGCGGAGCCGCCGATCACCACCCGGCGCAGTTCAGCCTCCGCCTTGGGATCCGCCCCGACCTTCTCGATGTGTTGCAGGAGCATCATCCATACCGTGGGCACCCCCAGGGCCAGGGTCACCTTCTCGTCCCGGATCAGTTCATAAATGCTCTTGCCATCCATGCCGGGGCCGGGCATCACCAGCTTGGCGCCGCACATCGCGCCCGCATAGGGCATGCCCCAGGCGTTCACATGGAACATGGGCACCACCAGGAGCGCGGTCTCGGTGGCGGACAGGCCGAAGCCGTCCACGCTACAGGCGATGAAGGCATGCAGCACCGAGGAGCGGTGGCTGTAGAGCACGCCCTTGGGATTGCCCGTGGTGCCGGAGGTGTAGCACAGCGACGAGGCGGTATTCTCGTCCAGTTCAGGCCAGGCAAAATCGCTGCCCTGGGCGCCGATCAGTTCCTCGTAGCACAACAGATTGGGAATGTCGGCCGCAGGCATGTGGGCCCGGTCGGTCATGGCGATGAAGGCCTTCACGCCGGTCATCCTGGACGCCAGCTTCTCGATGATCGGGGCGAAGGACAGATCGAAGAACAGGTATTGGTCTTCGGCGTGATTGGCGATGTACTCGATCTGTTCCGGGAACAGCCGGGGATTGATGGTGTGCACCACCGCCCCCATGCCGGAGCCGCCGAAGTAAAGCTCCATGTGCCGGTAGCCGTTCCAGGCCAGGGTCGCCACCCGATCACCTGGTTTCACGCCCAGCGCGGTCAGGGCATTGGCCACCTGCTTGGACCGGCGATGGATGTCGCCATAGGTGCAGCGGTGGATGGGGCCTTCATTGGTACGCGAGACGATCTCCGCATGGGAATGAAAGGCGCTAGCGTGCTCGATCAGCGACGAAATCAACAGCGGGCGGTCCTGCATCAATCCAAACATCATGACTCTCCTTGGGTGTCGGTGTCTTGGCCTTCAGCAGGCCTTTTTGTTCGAGGTGGAAAGCTAGGCACGCCGGCCGACCGGGCTGGGGCGCCCCTTGGGCGTTGCGCCAAGCGTCTTGACCGGGTGGGCCAGCAGGAAGTGGGACAGGGCGGGGATGAGCACCAGGGCGCCCACCATGTTCCAGAGGAACATGAAGGTTAAGAGGATGCCCATGTCGGCCTGGAACTTGATGGGTGACCAGATCCAGGTCACCACGCCCGCCGCCAGGGTGATGCCCACCAGGGCCACCACCTTGCCGGTGAATTTGAGGGAGCGGCTGTAGGCGACCGAGAGCGACGCCCCCGCCCGCTGCTGGGCCAGCTGGATGCTGAGCAGATAGAGGGCGTAATCCACGCCGATGCCCACGCCCAGGGCGATCACCGGCAGGGTCGCCACCTTGACGCCTATGCCCAGCACCACCATCAGCGCCTCGCACAGGATGGAGGTGACCACCAGGGGCAGCACGGCCACCACCACCGCACGCCAGCTGCGGAAGGTGACGAAACAGAGCACGATCACGGCGCCATAGACATAGAACAGCATGGTCCGGTTGGCCTCGCGTACCACGATGTTGGTCGCCGCCTCGATGCCCGCGCTGCCCGCCGCCAGCAGGAACTGACGCTCCGGGCTACCGTGGCTTCCGGCAAACTGCCCGGCCGCGGCCACCACCCGATCCAGGGTCTCGGCACGATGGTCGGCCAGATAGGCAATCACCGGCATCACGGAGCAATCGTTGTTGAACAGGTCCGGGTTGTTGACCGAGGCCTGCTGGGCACCGTAATTGAGCACGTTCTGGTTGCGGGCGATGGTCTGCCACTTGGGATTGCCCTCGTAGGAGCCGGCGGTGATCTGGCGCACCGCATCCCCCAGGAACACCGTCGTCTGCACGCCGGGTACCTGGCGCAGGGTCCAGGCCAGCCGGTCCGCCTCCACCAGCGTCGGGTACTTGAGGCAACCCTCCGCGGAGGTCTTGACGATTACCGCGAACTGGTCGCTGGAGAGGGCGTAGTTGCCGGTGATGTAGGCGTTGTCCCGATTGTAGCGGGAGTCGGCGCGCAACTCCGGCGCGCCCGGCTCCAAGTCGCCGATCTTGAGGTTCTGGCTGACGATGAAACCGGCCACCGCCAGCACCGCGGAAACGCTGATGGCGCCCAGCGCCCAGCGCCGCTCGGTGAAGCGCTCCAGTCCCGACCAGAGAAACGCCAGACCGCCCTGTTCGCCTCCTTCCTGATCGGCCCGCAGGCTGCGCGCCGCCGCTTCCGGATTGACGCCGGTGAAGGACAGCAGCACCGGCAGCAGGAGCAGGTTGGTGAAGATCAGCACGGCCACGCCTATGCTGGCGGTGAGCGCCAGGGCCTTGATGACGGGAATATCAATGACCATCAGCACGCCGAAGCCCACGGCATCCGCCAGGAGGGCCGTGATCCCCGCCAGGAACAGGCGCCGGAAGGTATAGCGGGCCGCCACCTGCCTGTGGGTACCCCGGCCGATGTCCTGCATGATGCCGTTCATCTTCTGGGCGCCATGGGAGACGCCGATGGCGAACACCAGGAAGGGCACCAGGATGGAGAAGGGATCCAGCTGGTAGCCCAGGAGGGCCACCAGTCCCAGCTGCCAGACCACGGCCGCGAGCGAACAGGCGATCACCAGGACGGTGCTGCGCACGCAGCGGGTGTAGAGGAAGATGACCACCAGGGCCACGGCAATGGCGATGCCGAAATAGGCCATGACCAGGGTCAGGCCATCCATCAGATCGCCCACCAGCTTGGCAAAGCCGATGATGTGGATGCGCACGACCGGTCCCTGCGGACTGGTAGACCCGGGCGCAGGAGGCGTCTGGAACTTTGCCCGGATGTTGTCCTCCAGGGTCTTGGAGAGGGCACGGTAGTCCAGGCCCTTGCCCGTGGCCGCGTCCTTCTCCAGGAGCGGCACGAAGATCATGCTCGACTTGAAATCGTTGCCGACGAAGCGGCCGACGATACCTGAGCGGGCGATGTTGAGCTTGAGCTGGGCGATCGCCTCCTTTGAGCCATCATAGGATTCCGGCATCACCGGGCCGCCCCGGAAGCCTTCCTCGGTCACCTCGGTCCAGCGCACCGAGGGCGTCCACAGGGACTTGACCCAGGCCCGGTCCACCCCGGGGGTGAGAATCAGTTCGTCGTTGATCTTCTTCAGGACATCCTGGTACTTCGGATCGAAGATGTCGCCGTTGCCGTTTTCCACGACGACGCGCAGGGCATTGCCCAGCCCGCGCAGCTCCTGCTTGTTGTCCAGGTAATTCTTGATGTAGGGCTGGCCCTGGGGAATCATGTTTTCGAAGCTGGCGTTCAGGCCCAGCCTGGATGCCGCGAACAGCCCCAGGAAGAGCGTCAGAACGGCACAGACGAGAACCATCGCCCGCCTGTGGTTGAACACCGCCCGCTCCAGCGCGTTTCCAGACTTCGGATCGAAGCCGGAAAGGGTCGCGTGTACGGGCATGTGCTCCTGGGTATCGTGATGAACGGCCATGACTGGCTTCTCCTTGGTTAGCGCAGCGCCTGCGCGCTGACGCCGCGGGGGCCCGCAATCACCAGCATCTGATTCCCGACAGCAACCACCGCCGAAGCCGGGGCCGTTCGAGGCAGCTTGACCGGCGTGAAGCTCGCACCGGTATCGCGGCTCATCAGCACCTGGCCCGACTGGGAAACCAGAACCAGACTGCCGTCCGCCAGGGTGGTGGCGCCGGTCAGACCCTCCTGAAGCCCGGTGTCCACCCGGCTCCAGTTCTTGCCACCGTCAATACTGCGATAGGCGTTGCCCCGCAAGCCGAAGGCCAGGACGAAACCCTTACCGAGTGCCAGCCCAAACCAGCTGCCCTGGTAGGGCGTGGTCAGCTTGCGGAAGCGGCCGGTGCCCGGATCCAGTTTCAGGACCAGGCCCTGCTCACCGGCGATATAGACGTCCGTGCCCAGGCCACGGACGGAGTAGAAATGCTGCCGCCCGGGGTTCTCCGTGAGGTGAAACCACGGCTCCCAGCTCTTGCCGCCGTCGGCCGTGCAAAAAATCAGGTTGAAGGCTCCCACGATGTAGCCCGTGTTCTCGTCCGAGAACCAGACATCCAGGAAGGGCGTTTCCATCATCTGCGCGGTCTGGCGTTTCACTTCCTCCAGCAGCTTTTCCCTGTCCGCGCCCAGGGCGCCCCGGGCCGCCGCCGCCACATACCAGGATTCCATCATCTTTCCGGCCATGGGGCCGTCCAGCTGCCGAACCCAGCTCACCCCGCCGTCGCTGCTATGAAGCACCACCCCGTCGTGGCCCACCGCCCAACCCTTCCTGGGCGTGGGAAAGTACACCGCCGTCAGGTCGGATGAAACGGGCACCGTCGCCTGTTGCCAGGAGGCACCCCGGTCATCGGAAAATACGATGTGGCCACGCTGGCCCACCGCTACCAGCCGGTTGCCGGCGGCAGCCAGGCCATTGAGCAGGCTCTTCGCCGCCAGAGGGCTTTTCACTGCGGGCGTGTCGAGCACATCCTGAAAGCCGGTGGCGAACACCTGAGGCGACCATGCCATGGTTGCGAAAACCAGGGCCAGGCTAATCCTTGGAACGAGCATGGGAGTGGAACCGGAGAGGGGGAAGAAGTGGGCGCGGCGAGGAGGGCCGCGCCCGGGGACCGCCTAGCGCAGGCCTGCGCCGGCCAGGGATTCGGGCGTCCATTCCCGGTCGCCCAGGGGCTTGGTGTAACGTACGCCGCCGGATTCCGCCGTGTAGCCGGACAGGGAGTAGGTGCCGGCGATCAGGTCGTAGAAGCCGTGCATGTCGGCATCCGGTGCGGGCACTTCGTAGCTGGGCGTAACGTAGGCGAAGCCGGTCCGGTAGAGCTGGCCGCGCGCGTCATACGATTCGGCAGCCACCGCGACCCAGCTATCCTCGTCCAGGTAGAAGGTCCGCTTGCTGTACACGTGGCGCTTGCCTTCCCGCAGCGTGGCTTCCACCACCCAGACGCGGTGCTTTTCCCAACGCACGAGGTCCGGGTTGAGGAAGTTGGGCTTCAGCAATTCGGCCGAGGTCGAGTTGTAGGCCATCTTGTAGTCGTTGTAGGGGATGAACATCTCCTTCTTGCCCACCAGCTTGAAGTCGTAGCGATCCATGGACCCCATGAAGATGAAGGTATCGTCAAAGGTGGTCGCGCCGGCCGTGCCCGGGTTCGGCGTGTCGTGCGCCAGGTCCGGTCCCACCTTCACGCGGCGCTGGCCGGGCAGATATTGCCAGGCACGACGGTCCTTGGTGGCATAGTCCAGCGGATCAACAATCAGCATGCCTTCGCCGGAGCGGCGGGCCGGACCCGTGTAGTTGATGCGCTGCTTGTAGTAGATGTCGGCGTTGGGCTTGGCCATGTCCCAGTAGGGATATTCCTGGACGATGACCCCCTCGGTGGACAGGGTGGGTCGGCCGGAGGCATCCACCGTCTGGTTGCGGTAATGCACCTCGTTGGCAACGCCGTTGAAGCGCACCAGGTGATTCCACATGGCCTCGAAACCCGTCTTGGGAATCGGGAAGGGGAAGCCGGCATGGCAGCCTTCCATGGAGCGGCCGCCGTTGGCGGTCTTGGCCGCGGAGGCGCACTTCTTCGTGTTGTCCGTCACGAACTTCGGGAAGGCCACGGTGCGGTGCGTCGGATATACCTCGATCTTGTAGGCCGGGTATTTCTTCATCAGGGCCTTGGCGCCTTCGGTCAGGTTGCCCGCGTACTGGCCCATGTTCTTGGCATCAATGGTCATGACGGGCTTTTCCCCGGCGAACGGGTCGGGCCGCAGGCCGGAACCCGGCTTGAAACTCGCGGGCGCGGTGGTCAGGCCGCCGGTGTACTCGGGAATGCTGCCGCTGCCGGCCTTCTCGGCGCCGACCAGGGTCAGGCTGGCGCCCAACTTCCCGGCCTCTTCGGCACTCACGCCGGCCTGGGCCAGGGTGCTCGCGGCTGATGCCACCACGGCAATCAATAGTGCTTGCTGGAATCGCATGGGGTTCTCCTTAGAATGAGGTCTTGAGCGTGAGGCTGATGAAGTCACGATCCTTGAGCAGCGTCGTGAAGCCGTTGACGGTCTGGACGGCCGTACCTGCGGGGTTGAGGTTGTACCTGCCGAAGTAGCCGATCCACTTGAGATCCACCTTGTACTTCTGGAAGATATCGGCGCCCAGGCCGACGCTGTAGCTGCCGTTGCCTTCGTTGCCACCGAACATGGTGGCCGCGTTGCCCGAAAGCCCCACCGAGTAGGAGATCGGCGCGGACAGATCCACGCCCGCCATGACCTGATACCAGGTCGGCGTGAAGGCCAGGGACAGACCCACATAGTCCTTGGTTGCGCAGCCGTCCCACTTGCTGCCGGCGCTCGCGGCGCCGTTCACGTCCTTGCAACTGGCATAGCCCACGCCGTTGAACAGATTCGCCCCGCTGGTGACGCTGTCCAGCCGGCTATAGGTCAGCTCACCCGCCCAGGTGGCCGTATCGAATACCCCGGTCTTCGGCACTACGCCCATCAGATTGACCAGGGCGTGCCAGGTGTTCCCGCGCGGCCCATAGGTCTCGCCCTGGGAAATTGCCCCGCCATTGGCTGCCACGGAGGCTGCCGCATTCCCCAGCAGGGGTGCCACCAGCGGCGTGTTGCGGCGGTAGGACGCTTCCGCGCCGACGCTCACGCCGGCGATGTTCTTGCCCAGGCTGATGCCGTACATGTCAATCCCGCTGGCGTAGACCAGGTTGTACTGGTTGGTCGGCGCGCCCAGGGCCGTCATCTTGGTGAGAAGCGCCTGGGGCAGCTTGTCGGCATAACGGCGATAGTAGAAGCCGAGGGTGCCGTCCAGAACTTCCGGCGACCAACGAGCAGAGAGTCCGTACTCCCCGACTTGCTTCGGCTCCGCGGCATTGCCGCGGAAGACATAGCCGACACCGGGGGCGGCCGTGCCGGTCGGGCCGTTGAATGCCAGATCCACCGGACCCAGGTAGGTGCCGCCTTCCGGATAACGGTAGGCCTCCCACTGCAAGAAGTACTGCGCGGCGATGGAGAGCGTGTCCGAAACCTGGGCCTGACCGGAAATCTGGTTCAGCGGGCGGAACAATTCCTTGGCCTCGGTCCCGGGCGTCGCGAAACCCTTCTGAAGGTCAATCGGCATCTGGGCGTAGGACACGCTGTGCAGGGCACCGTTCAGGAACATGGATTCGCCCCAGAACACCGTGTGCCGGCCGGCCTTCAGCTTGACCGGCACGCCCCCCATGTCGAAATTGCCGAACACGAAGGCATCCAGGATTTCGCCGGAAGGGCCGGCATAGAAGCGCTTGACGTAGGGGCTGAGCTGGTTACCCGCGTAGCTCGCAAAAGCCGCGGGAAGCGCGGGGTTGGACTTGTCGGTGCTGCCGTAGGCCGCATCGTACCAGGCTGCTCCGCTCACCCGGAAACCCTTGTTCCTGTCCAGAACCACGTCCAGTTCGGACAGCAGATCCAGCCGCTTGGCCACCATGGCGCCGTTGTTGAAGCTGTAGGTGCCCTCGTCGGAGTTGGCCCACGCGCCGATCTTGGCATCCCTTGATCCCACGCGCTGCGCCAGATTCAGTCGGACGGTATTGTCCCAGCGTACCTTCAGATCGGGATTCCCCGTATCAATGTCGAAGGCCAGCGCGCTGCCGCTGGCCGCGACGGCGGCAGCCGTCGCGGCCGCAATCTTGCGCAAGCGCATCGAACCGGACGCCAAGCCCTTGTCTCCCATATTTTTCATCGTTTTCCACCCCATCATATTGACACGAATGACCACACCGGCCGGCCTGAACAGAATCGCCGTCTTCGGATGTTCGCCATTTTCCAGATGGTGGACTTTTTCACCCCCCCCAAAACGTCTGGGGTGGGGCGGGAAGGAGGGGGAAAGGAATGGGAGGGGGAGAAAACAGGACTGGCGGCGCCGGCTAATCGCCGCCTTCCAGAAGGCCCAGCACCTGGGCGCGGCGCACCACGTGGCGCCGGGTGCCGGCGCTCAGCTTGTCGAACAGGTTTCTCAGGTGCCACTTGACCGTGGCCTCGCCCACGGCCATGGCCTGGGCGATCTCCTTGTTGGAGAACTTGCGCGCCAGGAGTTCGAGCACCTCCCTCTCCTTTGGCGTCAGCACCATGCTGGGCACCGCGCGGGGCGCGGACGGCTTGGCGGCCTGGGGCCGGAAGGCGCGCGCCGAGAGTGCCGCCCCCTCCGCCTCCTCGCCCCCCGCGTCTTCCTCCGCCACGCGCCGAGCCCAGTCCACCAGGGCGGGATGGGCGTCCACGAAAGTCCGCACGAGGCCGTAGGTCTGGGCCAGGCTCATGGCTTCCCGCATCAGCGGACGTCCATCCTGGCGGTTGCGGTCCAGGCAGAACGCTCGCAAGGCCATGATCTCGATCTTCTGCCGGCCCATCCTGACCTGATCCGCCAGGGGGACCACCTCCGCCAGGGCCGCGAGCGCCCCCTTCCAGTCCTGGGCCGCGAGGGCGGCATTGGCATGGGACATGGCCTGAAACAAGGCCAGCGCCCGGTGCTTGAGGCTGCCCGGCGCCGTGTTCCCGCCCGCCGACACCGCCGCCACGATGCCATCCACCTCCTTCGCCAGCTCACGGCAGGTTTCCGAGCGGAAGCGGCCGGCGTGGATGCGAATCTGGTCCGACAGGCTGGCGGTGCATAGGCGTGGCAGGCGCCTGGCCACGCCTATGGCGAACAGGGCCTGGAGCAGGTCCAGGGCGCGGTGCTCGACGCCCTGGGCGGCCGCCACCCGCGCCGCGGTTCGGTAGCCGATGAGCACCGTGTCCGGCGTGCCGGAGCGCTCCAGGATGTCCAGGCGGTTCGCCAGGAGAGCCGCGGCTTCGTCCACCTTGTCCCGCTCATAGGTGGCGGCCGCGAGCAGGGCGGCGAACATGGCGCCCAGGGGATGGCGCCGGCCGAGATCGGCGTCGGCCTGGGCCATGGCGGGACGGAGTACTTGCTCCGCCAGGAGCACCTGCCCCTCCCAGAGATAACTGAGTCCCATGCAGTAGTCGCCCCAGCGGGCGGCATAGCCATAGGCCTTGCCGAAGTCGCCCCGCGGCACCATCTGCTGATAACGACGGGCCTGGGCTGCGTCGCCTTGCAGAATGGCGAGCACCGAAAGCCGGTTGGCATGGGTTTGCAGCAGCCGCGGCTCCTTGGCCGGCGGCGCGCTCATCCAGGGCCGGAATACTTCCACGCACTCGTCCGGTTCGTCGGCGTAATAGGCGGCACCGCTGAGGATCAGCGCGCATTCGAAGCGTTGGGCCTCGTCCACCTCGGGATGGGCCAGCAGGCGCGCCACCAGGCGCCGGGCATCTTCATGCCGTTCGCTCACGGCCAGGGCCCAGGCTGCGGCTAGGAGGATGCGCGGGCGCCGATCGAGTTCGGCCTCGGGCAGCAGTTCCAGCCAGTCGCGCACCGTGCTCAGATGTCCCTGAACCACGGCGTCGTAGAGGCATTGCTCGGCCAGATCGTAGGCGGCCTCGTGTCGGCCGGCCGCATGGGCATGGCGGGCGGCCTCCTCGGTCATGCCATGTTCGGCCAGCCAGTAGAGCGCGCGCACATGCAGGTCTTCCTGTTCCTCCGACGGCATGGCGGCCAGTCGGGCGCGCAGGGTTTCCCGTGCCAGGGCATGCAGGCGGCACCACTGGCTGTCATCGGCGACCACGAAGATGGGGGTGTCCCGAGCCAGCCGACTCAGGATTTCCGGGGCCTGCTCCAGTCCGGTCAGCGCCCGGCACAGATCGGGATGCAGCATATCCACCGCGGAGATGCGCGCCAGGAAGTCCGTGTCCGCCGGATCGAGGCGGGACATGAGGGCACCCACCAGACGTTCCTTCTGGTCGCCCGCCCCCGCGGCGATGGCCTCCATCGCCGCGCGCGGGTCACCCCGTCCTTCCATGGCCGCCAGGGCAAGCTGCGTACCCAGGGGCCAGCCCTCGGTCATTTCAAAGAGGCGGGCGCAGGTGTCCGCATCCACCCGGACGCCGAGCCGGTTGCTCACCAGTGCCAGGGTTTCATCCAGACGGAAGCGCAGCATCTCGACCCCGACCGATACGCACTGGCCGTAGAGGCAAAGATCGCTGACCACGGCATCCAGCCCGCCCCGACCTGCCACCACCAGGCGCAGATTGGCGGGGGCATTGTGCAGCAGATAGGCGAGCGCAGCCTTGCCGGCTTCGGACAACTGGTCGGCCTCGTCCATGATGAGAACCAGATCCAGCGCCGCCTGCGTCACCTCGGCCAGCCAGGCCGTGATCCCTTCCAGGGTGCCCATGGAGGAACCGATCCCTTCCAGAAGGAAGCGGCCGAAGTTCGGCCGGCCGCAACCCACCCGTACCGACAGCACCAGGGCATGCAGGAAACGCTGGGGATCATCGTAGGCCTCGGCCGAAATCCAGGCCACCGCGGCTCCCTGGGCCAGGTATTCATGGCGCCACTGGGCCAAAAGCGAGGTCTTGCCGAAGCCGGGCGGCGCCTGCACCACGATCACCGGCCGGTCGCGCAGCTGTTCGTCGGAGAGACCAAGCCGCGGACGCACGAGCAGATTCCGCGGCGCACGGGGCGGCGTGGTCTTGAGTACGAGTTCCGAGTAAGCGCTGCCGTTGTTCAGTAGGTTCATGGAAATAAGGTCGTTCGGGTTTGAATCTGCCGGGGACATCCCCAGCCTATCCTTGCGAATTGGCTCAATTATAGGCACACCCCCCCCTCCGCGGCACAAATCCGGCCCCTCCTTTGCGAAGGGGGAAAAACCGGATTGGCCGCCTTAAGATGGCACCCTATCGCAGTCGGGAAGAGACGACGCGGTCGGCGGACACCGGGCCAAGGCCCTGTGCTTCGCCAACCAGAAACCCTTACTCACGCGCCACTTGAAACAGGAGCCGCCATGTATCGCCATCTGTTCGTTCCCCTGGATGACACGGATCTTTCCATCGAGACCGTCGGCCGGTCGGTGGAATTCGCGCGAACCCTGGGCGCCCGCATCACCTTCTTTCACGCGCAGATCAATTACACGGCCTCTTACCAGGGGGACGCGGAAGTGGTGCGCATCACATCGCCGGATGACTTCACCTATACCTACGAAGGTCGGGCACGGGAGCTGCTGACCAAGGCCGAATCCGCCGCCCGCGCCCAGGGCGTGCCCTGCGACTCCATGATTTCCACCAGCAACTCGCCCTACAAGGCCATTCTCGTTGCTGCGAAGGAGGCGGGTTGCGACCTCATCTACATGGCCTCCCATGGCCGGCGCACCTACCTGGGCATGATGGTCGGCTCCCAGACCCTCAAGGTGCTCATGAACTCCGAGATACCGGTGCTGGTGTCGGCCACGTTCAACCCACCCGTGTCGGCCCAGGCCATCGGCATCATCCGGGACGAACACCGGTCGCTCGCGGCGGTGTTGCACGCCTGGAATCACCTGCTGGAGACTGCCAGGACGGAAGGCAAGGGGCCCGACGTTGGGCTGATGCGCGCCATCGTCCGTTACATCCGCACCTTTCCCCTCGCCCTGCACCATCCCAAGGAAGAGGAGTACCTGTTCAGGAAGCTCCGGGAGCGCACCTCCGTTACCAACGCCGAGCTGGATGAATTGCAGCGCCAGCACCAGCGGGAGCACCAGTTGTTCGAGGACACCGCGGCCGTGTTGGAGAAGTTCGCCGCCGGCAGCGCGGGTCTGCCGGAACTGGACGAGGCGGTGAAGCAATATACCCAGTTCATCTGGCAGCACATGGGCCGGGAGGAAGGGGTCATCATGCCCGCCGCCCAGCGCCACCTTCTGGAAGAGGACTGGACCGAGATCAATGCCGCCTTTTCCGGCAACAACGACCCGCGCTTCGGCGGCGACACCGACGCCGAATTCAAGCGTCTGTTTTCGCGCATCGTCAATCTCACCCCATCGAATTAGGCGGCTTCGGGCCGCGCCAGGATCAACACGGAATTCCGCAACAAGGAGAACAGATTGGAACACGCCATACGCTTTCATCAAACCGGCGGCCCAGAGGTCTTGCGCTGGGAAGAGGTCGACGTCGCTGGTCCCGGGCCGGGGCAGGTTCGGCTGCGCCATGAGGCGGTCGGCCTGAACTTCGCCGACACCTATTTCCGGAACGGCACCTACCCGATTCCCCTGCCTGCCGGCATGGGCGTCGAGGCCGCCGGCATCATCGAGGCCGTCGCTCCCGACGTGACGAACGTCGCGGTCGGCGACAGGGTGACCTACACGGGTTTCCTGAACACCCTGGGCGCCTACAGCACGGCGCGGGTAATCGCGGCCGCGCCCCTGATCAAGCTGCCGGAAGACATCTCCTGCGAAACGGCCGCCGCCATGACCATGCGCGGCCTGACCTCCGCCTACCTGATGCGCCGCATCCATGACTTCAAGGCGGGCGATACCGTCCTGCTGCATGCGGCCGCCGGTGGTGTCGGGCTGATCGTGTCCCAGTGGGCCAGGCTCCTGGGCATCCGGGTCATCGGCACGGTGTCCACGGAGGAGAAGGCGGAAGTGGCCCGCGCCCACGGCTGCGACGAAATCATCAATTACAGCCATGAGGACGTGGCCAGGCGTGCCCGGGAATTGACCGGCGGTCGCGGCGTGGATGTGGTGTTCGACAGCGTCGGCAAGAGCACTTTCATGGCCTCCCTGGATTCCCTGAAGCGTCGCGGCCTGATGGTGTGCGTCGGCACCGCCTCCGGCCCCATCGAGGGCTTCAACCCGCAGATCCTGGCGATGAAGGGTTCCCTCTACCTGACCCGCCCGGCGCTGGCCGACTACATCGCCGATCCGCTGGAGAAGGCCGAGTTGGCGGGCGAAATCTTCGGCCACGTGGCGGCCGGACGCATCAAGATCGAAATCAACCAACGCTATGCGCTGCAAGACGCGGTGCAGGCACACCGAGACCTGGAATCCCGCAAGACCACGGGTTCTTCCATCTTCACTCTCTGAGGAGACAGCACAAAATGAGAATCGAACAAATGACCTGCGCCATCGGCGCGGAGTTGCTGGACATCAATCTGGGCGACGCCGTAAGGGACGAAGGCCTGTTCAAGGAAATCTACGCGGCGCTCCTGAAGCACAAGGTGCTGTTCCTGCGCGACCAGGATCTGAGCAAGCTTTCCCGGAAGGACCACATGGCTTTCGCCCAGAAGCTGGGCAAGCTGGAAGACCATCCCATGGCCCCCAGCCACCCGGACGCGCCCGGCCTGGTGCAGATCTACAAGACGCCGGAGAAGCCCCTCGACCCCTACGAAAACGCGTGGCACACCGACGGCACCTGGCGCGAGACGCCCGCCCTGGGCTGCGTGCTGCGCTGCATCGAGTGCCCGCCCGTCGGCGGCGACACCATGTGGGCCAACATGGTCCTGGCCTACGACAAGCTGCCCGAACACGTGAAGGCCGAAATCGCCGACCTGGTCGCCAGCCACAGCTTCGAGTCGTCCTTCGCCGCCGCCATGCCCAACGAAAAGCGTCTGGCCATGAAGGCGCAGTACCCGGATGCCGAGCACCCCGTGGTACGCACCCACCCCGAGACCGGCGAGAAGATCCTGTTCGTCAATGCCTTCACGACCCACTTCGTGAATTACCACAAGCCCGGCCGCGTCCGTTATGGCCAGGACTACAACAAGAACGGCGCCGACCTGATGCAGTATCTGATCAGCCAGGCCTACAACCCGGAATACCAGGTGCGCTGGCGCTGGCAGCCCATGAGCATGGCCATCTGGGACAACCGCTCGACCCAGCACTACGCGGTCATGGACTACGCGCCCTGCCACCGCAAGATGGAACGTGCCGCCATCATCGGCGACAAGCCTTACTAAGACCCCTCAAGGTGCCGCCCCGTCCCGCGGCGGCACCCCATCCCCCCCTCTAGGAGTAAAAACATGAATTTCATGGACGGTTCCCTGTTCGTCGAAAATATGGACAAGCTGGTCATCACCTGTGCCCCGTTCGGGCCGGAATGGGCCCCCTCTGACTTCCCGGAAGACATTCCGGTCAAGCTGGCGGACCAGGTTCAGAAGGTGGTGGACTGCTACAACGCCGGTGCCACCGTATGCCACGTCCATGGCCGGGAAGAGGACGGCTCGGGCTCCAAGAGCCTTGCCCGCACCAACGAAATGATGGCCGCCATCCGCGAGGCCTGCCCCGAGATGGTGCTCCAGGTCGGCGGTTCCATCTCCTTCGCACCCGAGGCCGAAGGCGCCGCCGCCAAGTGGTTGTCCGACGACACCCGTCACGGCCTGTCCATGATCGAGCCCAGGCCGGATCAGGTCACCATCGCCATCAACTCCAACCAGATGAACGTGGTGGAACAGATGTGCGCCGCCGATGTGGCCGGCACGACCCTGGAGGTGGGCACGCCCGGCTATTACGCCTACCGGGAGATGACCATCCCCGCCGGCCCGGCCTGGGTCGAGGAGCACATCAAGCGCCTCTCCGCCCGCGGCATCCAGACCCACTTCCAGCTGGCCAACATCTGCCAACTGGAGACGGTGGAGCGCATGATGCGCCGCGGCGTGTGCAACGTGCCCCTGATCCTCACCTGGGTGGCCATCGGCGGCGGCTTCGACGCCCCGAACATCTACAATCTGGCCAACTTCGTGCGCGGCTGCCCGGATGGCTCCGTGCTGACGGTGGAAACTTCCATGCTCAACACCCTGCCGCTCAACATGATGGGCATGGCCATGGGCCTGCACGTCCGCTGCGGCATCGAGGACAACATCTGGTCCCAGAAGCGCGACCGCAAGATGAGCACCGTGGAGCAGATCGAGCAACTGGTGCGTATCTCCCGCGAGATGGGACGGGAAGTGGCCAACGGCCAGGAAGCCCGCGAGATCTACAGGATCGGCACCTTCTACAAGGACGCGGACGAGACGCTGGCCATGAACGGCTTCGCCCCGAACCGCAAGCCCGGCCAGAAGGGTGCCACCCACCACGGCTGAGAGTATCGTTCGACGGGGCAGGGGCCGGTAGAGCCCCGCCTCCCTGAAAGCCCCGAAGCAGGCTCGGTTTCCGCGCCTGCTTCGGCCCAAGGCCAGAAAATAAAAGGAGACACAATTGGCAATCCTGATCGCCGAAGCCGATAGCCCCGTGGTCGCACCGGACTCGTCGCGCACCTACGCCTGGGTGGTGTTCGCCCTCAGTTTTGGCCTGCTCCTGTCGGACTACATGTCCCGGCAAGTCCTGAACGCCGTGTTCCCCCTCCTGAAGGCGGAATGGAGTTTGTCCGATACCCAGTTGGGCTCGCTCTCCAGCATCGTGGCGCTCCTGGTGGGCCTCCTGACCTTTCCCCTGTCGGTGGTGGCCGACCGCTGGGGCCGGGTGCGGAGCGTCGTGCTCATGGCCGCCCTCTGGAGCCTGGCCACCCTGGGTTGTGCCCTGGCGGCGAATTACGGCCAGATGTTCATCGCCCGCTTCTGCGTCGGCGTGGGCGAGGCCGCCTACGGCAGCGTCGGCATCGCCCTGGTGCTCTCCCTCTTCCCCAAGCACATGCGCGCCAGCCTCTCGTCCGCCTTCATGGCCGGCGGCCCCTTCGGCTCGGTCATGGGCATGGCCCTGGGTGGCTATCTCGCCGTGCATCTGGGCTGGCGCTGGTCCTTCGGCGCCATGGCCCTGTTTGGTTCCGTCCTGGTCACCGCCTACTTCTTCATCGTCTCCGAAAAGCGCCTGGCGCTCGCAACGCCGGGCCGCTCGGCGGGGTTGCCCGTCACGGGCCTGCGCTCCCTCTTCTCCGGGCTGTTCTCATCCCGCTCGGTGGTGAGTGCCTACATCGGCAGCGGCCTCCAGCTTTCCGTCATCGCCTCGCTCATGGCCTGGCTGCCCAGCTACTTCAACCGCTACTACGGCCTGGCACCGGACAAGGCGGGCGGGCTGTCGGCCCTGTTCATCCTCATCGGCGCCGTGGGCATGGTGGTCTGCGGCATCATGACCGACCGCCTCTGCCGGGCCACGCCTTCCCGCAAGTGGGTCATGGCGATGGGGTACAGCGTGACCACCTTCGTCCTGCTCACCATCGCCTTCCTGCTGCCCGCCGGTCCCCTTCAGCTCGTGGTTATCGGCCTGGGCATGCTGCTCGCCGCCGGCACCACCGGCCCGGCCGGCGCCATGGTGGCCAACCTGACCCCCGCCGCCATCCATTCCACGGCCTTTGCCACCCTGACCCTGGCGAACAACCTGCTCGGACTGGCTCCCGGCCCCTTCATCACGGGCCTCCTGGCCGACAAGTTCGGACTCCTGTTCGCCCTGCAAGTCATGCCCCTGGCGCCCCTCCTGGCCATGCTGGCATTCGCCGTCGGCAAGAGGAGTTACGCCGCCGACCTGGAGCGCCTCAACACTGCTCCCGGGCAAACCCACACCTGAGATCAAGGGATCACCGACATGAATCACGCCACCTCCCCCACCGTCCTGATCGTCCCCGGCCTGCGGGACCACGTCGCCGATCACTGGCAGACCCTGCTCGCCGCGAAGTTGCCCAAGGTGCGCTCGGTGCCGCCCCTGGAGAAGGACAAGCTGTCGCTGGCCGCCCGCGTGGCCGCCCTGGATGCGGCCCTGGCCGAGATCGAGGGTCCGGTCGTGCTGGTCGCCCATAGCGGTGGCGTCATGATCACGGTTCATTGGGCGCTACAGCATGACCGGCCCATCCAGGGCGCCCTGCTGGCGGCACCCGCCGACCTGGAGAGACCGCTGCCGGCCGGCTATCCGACCCTGGAGGCCTTGTCCGATCACGGCTGGCTGCCGATTCCGCGCATCCGCCTGCCCTTCCCCAGCATCGTCGCGGCCAGCACCAATGATCCGCTGGCCTGCCTGGATCGGGTCAAGGAATACGCCCGGGACTGGGGCGGCCGTTGCGTGGAGGTCGGCGCCGTCGGTCACCTCAATCCCGCCTCGGGCTACGGCGATTGGCCGCAGGCGGAAGAATTCCTGAAGGAACTCTGCTGAACACGCGCTACGCCATGAAATCCGGTCTGGTCATCGAAGTCTTCTTCGATCTCATCTGCCCCTGGTGCCTGATCGGCAAGCAGCACCTGGGCACGGCCCTGGCGCGTTTTCGGCATCTGCACCCGGAGGTTCCCGCCGTCGTGCGCTGGCGCTCGTTTCCGCTGCTGCCCGACACCCCGGAAGCAGGGCTGCCGTTCCAGGCCTTCTACCTCAAGCGCCTCGGCAGTGAGGCTGCGGTGGCGGCGCGCCGGGCCGAGGTCCGGGCCGCGGGGCGCCAGGCCGGACTGGAGTTCGAATTCGAGCGCATCCAGGTGCTGCCCAACACCCTGGCCGCCCATGGCCTGGTCGCCCATGCCGGCGACCAGGGCGAAACACTGGTGGAGCGTCTGATCGAGCGACTGTTCCAGGCCTATTTCAATGAAGGAAAAGACCTGGGAGACCGTCATATCCTGTCGCTGATCGCTGGCAGGGTTGGCGTACGCGAACCCCCTTGCCCGACAGAGCCTGCCGCCCCCGTTCCGAGTGTTTCGGGCTGGCTGGCAGCGGGCCACCGTCATGGCATCCGCAGCGTTCCCTCGTTTGTCATCAACGGTCACAGGGCGCTGTCGGGAGCGTTGCCCCCCGAAGCCCTGTTGGCGGCCATGCGGGCCGCCGCGTTCGGCTGAATATCACCAATACGCGCGACGCCGAGCGCCGCGCGCACACCCAAAGGAGAGTACATGGCTACGTCCGCCGTCTGGCAGCCTTCGCCCGAAACCATCAAGGCCGCCCGCATCACCGCCTTCAGCGACTGGCTGGGCCGGGAACGCGGCCTCCGGTTCAAGGATTACGATGCCCTGTGGCAGTGGTCCGTGACCGAACTGGAGGCCTTCTGGGGCGCGATCTGGGACTGGTTCGACATTCCCTCGGTCACGCCGCGCGAGCGCGTTCTGGGTAGCGCCGCCATGCCCGGCGCCAGCTGGTTCCCCGGCGTCAGCATCAACTACGTGGAGCAGGTGTTCCGGCACGCCACGAGCGAACGCCCCGCCATCGTGTTTCGCAACGAAGCCGGCGAGAACCGGGATCTTTCCTGGCTCGAACTGGAACGCCAGGTGGGTGCACTGGCCGGCACCCTGCGCGGCATGGGTGTCAGGAAGGGCGACCGGGTGGTCGCCTACCTGCCCAACATCCCGGAAACGGTGGTGGCCTTCCTGGCGGTGGCCAGCATCGGCGCCATCTGGTCCGCCTGCTCCCCTGACATGGGCAAGCTGGCCGTGCTCGACCGCTTCCGTCAGATCGAGCCCAAGGTCCTGATCGCCGTGGACGGCTACCGCTATGGCGGCAAGGCTTACGACAGGCGGGAACTGCTGCGGGAGATGCTGGCGGAACTGCCCAGCGTCGGCCACGTGGTCCTTCTGCCCTCACTCAAGCCCGAGGCCGGCGCGGCCGGCTTCCACGGTGCCGTGACCTGGGACAGCGCCACGGCGGGCGACGTGCCGCTCCAGCCCCAGCATGTGCCCTTCGATCACCCGCTCTGGATCGTGTACTCCTCGGGCACCACCGGCCTGCCCAA
Organism: Rhodocyclaceae bacterium; assembly: GCA_028714035.1. GTDB lineage: Bacteria > Pseudomonadota > Gammaproteobacteria > Burkholderiales > Rhodocyclaceae > JAQTNA01. Next base: position 109,666 of record JAQTNA010000003.1, on the reverse strand, counting down.
GGCCATCGTGCATTCCCAGGGCGGCGTGATGATCGAGCACCTGAAGGCCCTGGCCTTCCATCTGGATATCGGGCCGGAGGATCGCTTTCACTGGTATTCCAGCACCGGCTGGATGATGTGGAATTTCCAGGTGGGCGGCCTCCTGGTCGGCAGCACGATCTGCCTGTTCGACGGCAACCCCGGCCATCCCGACCTCTCCGCCCTGTGGCGCTTCGTGGGGGAATCCGGGGTCACTTTCTTCGGCGCGGGAGCGGCCTTTTACGCCTCCTGCCAGAAGGCCGACGTGGAACCGAACGAGGTGGCCGAGCTCCGCGCCCTGCGGGGCATCGGCTCCACGGGCTCGCCTCTCTCGCCCGAGGGCTACCAGTGGCTGCTGGATCACGTGCGGTCGGACATCTGGATCAACCCCATCTCCGGCGGCACGGACCTGGTCAGCGCCTTCATCGGCGGCGTGCCGACCCTGCCCGTGTATCTGGGGGAGATGCAGTGCCGCTGCCTGGGCGCGAAGATCGAGTCTTTCGACGACGCCGGCAAGGCACAGGTGGACGAAGTGGGCGAACTGGTGTGCAGCGCACCCATGCCGTCCATGCCGCTCTATTTCTGGAACGATCCGGACAACAGACGCTACCGGGACAGCTATTTCGATGTCTATCCCGGCATCTGGCGCCACGGCGACTGGATACGCATCACGCCCCGGGGCGGCGCCATCATCTATGGCCGCTCGGACGCCACCATCAACCGCCACGGCATCCGCATGGGCACCAGCGAACTCTACCGCGCGGTGGAGGATTTACCGGAGGTCCTGGACAGCATGGTGGTGGACCTGGAATACCTGGGCAAGGAATCCTACATGCCGCTATTCGTGGTTCTGCGCCCGGGCCAGGATCTGACCCCGGACCTGACCAAACTCATCCGCGACCGGATCCGGGTCGCCCTGTCCGCCCGCCATGTTCCCAACGAGATATTCCAGGTCGCCGCCATCCCGCGCACCCTGTCCGGCAAGAAAATGGAACTGCCCATCAAGAAACTGCTCCTCGGCCAGCCCCTGGAGAAGTCGGCCAACCCTGACACCATGGCCAACCCGGAGAGCCTGGCCTGGTATGCCGATTTCGCCCGCCGCTACCTGGCCAGCGCGCCGGCCTGACCGCCGATAGCCGTACCGATAGCATTGAAGGGCTTTGGAAGTCAGGGCGGGAGTTTTGCGCCCAGGTAGGCGATGAGGTCATTCAGGGTGACGAGCCGGGCATAGTCGCTTTCCGGGATGTCCACCTTCAGCTTGTCGTGCAGGCCGATGAGGAAATTCAGCCAGTCCATGGAATCCAGGTCCACCTGGTTCCGCAGGGGGCGGTCCTGACGCAGTTCTTCCGGTTCCACTTCCGGCGCGATGCTGCACAGGGTGGCCAGAAGCACCGTCTTGAGTTCGCTTTCGTTCACGATTCCTGCCTCCTGATCAATGGGATGGGCCGTGCATGGCTACTCGGCCAGTTCTTCCGGGCGCTGCAACAGTTCCCGCAATTCGGCCAGGAACAGGGCGCCCCGGTGGCCGTCCGAGACCCGGTGATCGGCGGAAAGGCTCGCGTTCACCAGGGGCATGGCGCACACCTGGCCATCGTCCACCCAGGGCCTCGTGCTGATGCGGCCGAAACCCACCAGGGCCACCTGGGGCGGGTAGATGACGCCGAACACGGATTCCACGCCCTGGTCGCCCAGGATGGTGATGGTGATCCCCGCCCGGGTCAGCTCGGAACTCCTGAGGGAGCCGGTGCGGGTGCGTTTCACCAGGTCCGCCAGGTCAAGCATCAATTGGCCCAGGGGCTTCCGGCCCGCGTCCATCAGCGCCGGGGCCACCAGGCCGCCCTGGCGCAGGGAAATGGCGATGCCGGGATGTATGGCTTCCGCCGGCCGGAAGGCACCCTCGGTGAAGAAGCCGTTCAACTCCGGGTAGCGTTCCAGCGCCCTGGCCACCGCCTTGATCTGGAGTGCCGCGGGAAGAACGCGCTCATTCATGGGGCGTCGCGCATTTTCTTCCGCCAGCCAGGCCAGGGCATGGGCCATGGGGATGGTTTCCGACAGGTAATAATGGGGAATCTCCCGCTTGGATTTGGCCATGGCGGCGGCGATGGCCTGGCGCATGGCGGAGAGCTTGTCGGCGGGTTTCTCGGGTTCCGGCGTTGGCGCCCTTTCCGCTTCGGGTGGCAGGACCGCCTTTTCCACATCTTCCAGGGTCACGGCGCCACCCGGACCGGTTCCGGCCAGGCTGTCCGCGTCCACCCCCAGTTCCTTCGCCCGGTGGCGGGCCGCGGGGGATATTGGTTTTCTTGTGGCCGCGGTCGCTTGGGTGGCGCTCGGTACCGGGGCCGTGGCCGGCGCCGCGGGCGTTTCGAATTCGATCACGGCCGGGGCGGGCGTCTTGCCCTCGGCTGGCGGCGGCGCAACTTCTCCGGGTTCCAAGAGGGTCGCGAGCAGCGTGCCCACCGGCACCTTCTCCCCCGGCTGCACCAGCAGTTCATGCACCGTGCCTTCGTACCAGATTTCCACGTCCACCGCCGATTTCGCGGTGTCCACGATGGCCAGGGCCTGGCCCTTCTTCACCGTATCGCCGGGCGCCACTTTCCACTCCAGCAGCGTGCCCTCTTCCATGTCGGCCCCCAACGAGGGCAGGGTGAATTCGATCATGATCCATTCCCCATGAAAATCAAAACCTCACCGCAAGGCGCGAAGGCGCAAAGGTCCGCAAAGAAGAGCTTGACCGTCCGTGGGCGATGTTTTCCATACAATGACTCCCAACCATGGATTTCCGGGCGATTCCACCCGAAAATTCCTTCGCGGCACTTTGCGTTCCCTGCGCCTTGCGGTGAGAGGTTCTCAAGCACCCAACATCGTCCGCACCGCCGCCACGATCTTCTCCGGCTGGGGCAGGGCGGCCTCTTCCAGGTGGCGGGCGTAAGGGATGGGAACCTCTTCGGAGCACACCCTTGCCAGGGGCGCGTCCAGGTCATAGAAGGCCTGTTCCACGATGCGGGCCATGACTTCCGCCGCCAGGCTGCCGCTACGCCAGCCTTCGTCCACCACCACGGCCCGCCGGCACTTCCTGACCGAGGCCATGATGGTCGCGTCGTCCAGGGGGCGCAGCACCCTGAGATCCAGCACCTCCGCCCGGATGCCCTCGGCGGCCAGTGTTTCCGCCGCTTCCAGCGCCTTCGGCAGAGAGCCGCCGTAGGTGATGATCGTCACGTCCGAGCCTTCCCGCCTTACCCTGGCACTGGAGATATCCACCCGGCACTCGTCCGGCACCTCGCCTTCCATGTTGTACAGGACGGTGTGCTCGAACAGCAGGACCGGGTCCGGGTCGCGGAGCGCCGGCGCCAGCATGCACCGGGCGTCTTCAATGGTACCGGGGGCGAGGATCTTGATGCCGGGAATGTGGGCGTACCAGCCCTCGAAGCTGTGGGAATGCTGGGCCGCCACCTGGCGCCCGGCGCCGGTGGCCATGCGGATCACCAGGGGCACGGAGAACTGGCCGCCGGACATGTGGCGATAGAGAGCGGCGGTGTTTACGATCTGGTCCAGGGCCAGGAGGCTGAAATTGACCGTCATGACCTCGACGATGGGCCTCATGCCGCCCAGGGCCGCGCCGATGCCCGCGCCGACGAAGCCCAGTTCCGAGAGCGGGGTGTCCCGGATGCGTTCCGGGCCGAATTCCTCCAGCAGTCCCTTGGACACGGCATAGGTGCCGCCGTAGCGACCCACGTCCTCGCCCATGAGAAATACCCGCGGATCTTGCCGCAGGGCCTCCTGTAGCGAGCGACGCAGGGCCTCGCGGTAGCTCATGTGGCTCATGCTGGCCCCCCCGGCGTGTAGACATCCTTCAGCAGGTCGCCGACCGGCTCCCATTCTCCGGCCTCGGCGAACTCCACGGCCTGTTCCACCTCCTGTTCCGCTTCCCTGTCCAGGGCCAGAAACTGGGCTTCATCCAGTTTGCCTTCCGCCTTGAGTCGGGCGCTGAAGGTGTGGATCGGGCCGCGGGTCTTCCATTCCTCCACCTCATCCCTATGCCGGTAAAGCTCCGCATCGAACATGGAGTGGGCACGGAAACGATAGGTCTTGAATTCCAGGAATATCGGCCCTTGTCCGGCCGCGATGCGGGTGCGGGCGGCCTTTACCGCCTCATGCACCGCCACCACGTCCATGCCATCCACGGCCAGGGCCTTCACCCCGTAGGAAGCGGCCTTGGCGGTGAGGTCGGGCTGGGATTCGTAGCACTCCAGGGCCGTGCCCATGGCGTAGAGATTGTTCTCGCAGCAGAACAGCACCGGCAACTGCCACAGGGCGGCCAGGTTCACGCTTTCGTGGAAGGCGCCCTCGGCCACCGCGCCGTCGCCGAAGAAACAGGCGGTGACGCGGCCCGTGCCCCGCATGCTGTCGGCCAGCGCCAGTCCCACGGCCACCGGCAGGCCGCCGGCAACGATGGCATTGCCGCCGAAGAGCCGGGCGTCGGCATCGAACAGATGCATGGAGCCGCCCCGGCCCCGGGCGCAGCCTTCCTTCTTGCCGTACATCTCGGCCATGATGCGCCCCATGGGCACTCCGCGCAGCAGGGCATGGCCGTGCTCCCGGTAGGTGGCGACGATGTTGTCTTCCGGCGTGAGGGCGTGCAAGGCGCCGGTGGCCACCGCTTCCTCGCCGATGTAGAGGTGGAGAAAACCGCGTATCTTGGCGGCGCCGTAAAGCTCGGCCGACTTTTCCTCCAGCCGGCGGATGCGCAGCATGTCCCTCAGCAAGACCTGGGAGAATTCCTGATCGTACGGCACCGGGCCCGTGGGCGGAGGTGGCGCGTGATGGGCGATGCCCTTGCTCTGTCTCATGCTCCGCCCTCCAGGGTGGATGTGTCGCCTTCCGGCAGGCCCAGTTCCCTCGCCTTCAACAGGCGGCGCATGATCTTGCCGCTGCGGGTGCGGGGCAGGGTGGGCAGGAAGTCAATTTCCTTGGGTGCCACGGCCGCGCCCAGACGTTTTCGGGCGTGGCCCAGGAGTTCCAGGCGCAGGGGTTCGCCCGGCTCGAAACCCAGTTTCAGGGAGACGAAAGCCTTGACCACCTCGCCCACCATGGGGTCCGGCTTGCCTATGACCCCGGCTTCCGCCACGGCCGGGTGTTCCATGAGTACGCTCTCCACCTCGAAAGGCCCGATGAGGTGCCCGGCGGACTTGATCACGTCGTCGGAGCGGCCCACGAACCAGAAGTAGCCGTCCTCGTCGCGAGTCGCCAGATCGCCCGTGAGGTACCAGCCGTCGGCGAAACACTTGCGGTAGCGCTCCTCGTTGTGCAGGTAGCCGCGGAACATGGAAGGCCAGCCCGCCTTGAGCGCCAGTTCCCCTTCCTTGCCGGCGGTGTCCACCAACTTCACACTGCCGTCCTCCTGCCGCTCCACGATGGCCGCCTCCACGCCGGGCAGGGGGCGGCCCATGGAGCCGGGCTTGATGTCGAAGGCGGGGGTGTTGGCGATCATGATGCCCCCCGTCTCGGTCTGCCACCAGTTGTCGTGGATGGGCAGGCCCAGCACTTCCTTGCCCCACCACACCGCCTCCGGGTTCAAGGGCTCGCCCACGCTGGCGACGAAGCGCAGCCTGGGGAAGCGGTGGCGCCGTGCCAATTCCGCGCCGGCCTTCATCAGCATGCGGATGGCCGTGGGCGCGGTGTACCAGACCGAAACCATTTCCTGCTCCAGGATCCCATACCAGCGTTCGGCGTCGAACTCCTCCCGGTCAATGATGGAGGTCACCCCATGGAGCAGGGGCGCGATGATGCCGTAGGAGGTGCCCGTGACCCAGCCCGGATCGGCGGTGCACCAGTAGGTATCCTCACGGTGCAGGTCCAGGGCGAAGCGGCCGGTGGCATGGTGGGTGAGCACGGCGCCGTGCACATGGACCGCGCCCTTGGGCGTGCCGGTTGTGCCGCTGGTGAAGTGCAGGAGCGACATGTCCTCCGGGCCGGTGGCTTCCAGCTCGAAATCGTCGGGCTCAAGCGCCATCAGGCTCGCCAGGTCCAGGGTGCCGGAAACGGCAGTCGTGCTGCCAGCCTCGTCAGCCACCAGGAGCACGTGTTCCAGGGTGGGCATCTTGTCGCGCCACCTGGACACCTTCTTCAGGTAGAGGGATTCGGTGGTCACCAGCACGCGCCCCGCGCCCAGATTCACCCTCGTGGCGATGGGCTCGGGTCCGAAGGCGGAAAAGAGGGGCGAGACCACCGTGCCGTTCTTCAGGCTGCCCAGCACGGCGACATAGAGTTCCGGGATGCGTCCGGCCAGCACGAAGAGGCGCTCGCCCTTGCCCACGCCCAGCCGGCGCAGCACGTTGGCGAAACGGCTGGTCTGACGGGAGAGCTCGCCCCAGCTCACATCCTGCGCCGGTACGTCGCGCCCGAGAAAGCGGAAGGCGGTCTTGTCGCGTAGCGCTCCCGATGCGTGACGCTCCACGGCCTCGAAGGCGATGTTCAGTCCGCCGCCCGGCAAGCCGGCCAGTCTTTGCCGTTCATCCTCCCAGGAAAAGTGCCTGCGGCCCCCTTCGTAGTCGGAGAAATTCGGGGTGAGAAGCAGATCGGCATCGGTCTTGCGTATGACGTTGTGCATGGCGCCACCTCCACGGCGGAATATAGCGCGCATCCGGCGAGCACGCCAGTGGGGCCGGATTTGCCGGGTCGGGTCGCGCTTGCTAGACTCGCACGGATACCGGATTCCCCCATGTGCTTCATCAATTTCCCATGAGCCCCAACGAACTCCTGCGCAGTCTGTTCCAGGTTGCCGTGGACGCGGCCCAGCCCAAGTTGTGCGTGCCGCCCCATCTGCCCCCGCCGCCGAAGGGGCGGCTGATCGTGATCGGTGCCGGCAAGGCGTCCGCCGCCATGGCCCGGGCCGTGGAGGAGCACTGGAGCGGTCCGCTGGAAGGCTTGGTGGTCACCCGCTACGGCTACGGCGTGCCCTGCGGGCGCATCGAGATACTGGAGGCCGCCCATCCGGTGCCTGACGCCGCGGGAGCGAAGGCGGCCGGGCGCATCCTGGAGAAGGTGTCCGGGCTGACGGAAGACGACCTGGTGTTGTGCCTCATCTCCGGCGGTGGCTCGGCCCTCCTGGCCTTGCCGCTTCCGGGCACCCGTCTGGAGGACAAGCAGGCGCTGAGCCGGGCACTCCTGGCGAGTGGCGCCTCCATCTCCGAGATGAACTGCGTACGCCGCCATTTGTCCGCCATCAAGGGCGGGCGCCTGGCGGCCGCCTGCCATCCGGCGCGGGTGCTGACGCTCCTCATCTCGGATGTGCCGGGGGATGACCCGGCGGACATCGCATCCGGCCCCACGGTGGCGGACGGGAGCACCTGCGCCGACGCCCTGGCCATCCTCGGGCGCTATGCCATCGAGGTGCCTCCCCATCTGCGGCGGCTGTTGGAAAGCGGGGAGGGGGAAACGGTCAAACCCGGGGATGGGCGCCTGGCATCGAGCGAAGCGCGCATCATCGCTTCGCCGCAGATGGCGCTGGAAGCCGCCGCCGGTGCGGCGGCCGAAGCGGGTTACGCCACGCATATCCTGGGGGACGCCATCGAGGGCGAGGCGCGGGAGGTGGGCAAGGTGCTGGCCGGCATCGCCCTGCAGGTGGCCCGGCGCGGCCAGCCCTTCGCGCCCCCCTGTATCCTCCTGTCCGGGGGCGAGACCACGGTCACGGTGAGGGGCCAGGGGCGTGGCGGGCGCAACGTGGAGTTTCTCCTCTCCCTGGGGCTCGCCCTGAGAGCTGAGCCGGGCGTATATGCCCTGGCGGCCGACACGGATGGCGTGGATGGCATGGAGGACATCGCCGGTGCCATCCTGTCGCCCGATACCCTGGAGCGGGCGCGCGACCTGGGCCTGAAGCCCAGGGACGCCCTGGACAACAACGACGGCCACGGTTTCTTCTCGGTGCTGGGCGACTCCCTGGTGACCGGGCCGACGCTCACGAACGTAAACGATTTCCGGGCGATCCTGGTGTCCCGATAGGCGGTTGGGCCGGAATGTCCGAAAAGGTGTCAATTCTGGCGCTGGATTCGGGCACGGTTCTTGTCTGCGATCCGGCCGCCGCGGCCCACGCCTTTCTGTTGGGCAGTCTGAAGCCGGCCTCCGGGAGCGACCACGGCGGCTGCACCTGCCAGCACTGAGCGCCGCCCGCCCGGCTCGGGTTTATCGCCTCAGGGGTCGGCGTAGTGGCTTGAGATCAGCCTGATCTGCGGCAGGAGATCCTGGAACAGGGGTACCAGGCGTGGATCGAAGCTCTTGTCGGCTTCGGAGCTCAGGTAGTCCGCCGCCTCCTCCGAGCTCCAGGCCCGCTTGTAGGGGCGCACGCTGGTGAGGGCGTCGTAAACGTCGCAGATGGCGACGATGCGCCCCTCCAGGGGAATGGCCTCCCCCGCGAGGCCCACCGGGTAGCCGCCGCCATCCCATTTCTCGTGGTGGGTCAGGGCCACGCTGCGCGCCAGCTTGAGCAGCGCCGAGTCGTGATCGCCTATGATCTCGGCGCCAATGCGGGCGTGTTCCTTCATCTTTGCCCATTCCGCCGGATCCAGTTTGCCCGGCTTCAGCAGGATGGCGTCCGGGATGCCGATCTTGCCCACGTCGTGCATGGGGGCCGCCTGGTAGAGCAACTCCGCCTGGGCTTCCGGGACGCCGCTGGCCTGGGCCAGGAGGAGCGTGAAATGGCTCATGCGGATCACGTGCATGCCGGTCTCGTTGTCCCGGTACTAGGCCGCCCGACCCAGCCGGCGCACGATCTCGATGCGGCTTTGCTCCAGGTCGCGGGTGCGTTCCCTGACCTTGTCCTCCAGGGCCCGGTTCTGGTTGTGCAGTTGCAGGTGGACGCGCACTCGCTGCATCACGACCGCCGGGTGGCTGGGCTTGTGCAGGTAATCCACGGCGCCCAGCCCCAGGCCCTTCTCCTCGTCCCGGAATTCGCTCAGCGCGGTGATGAAGATCACCGGGATGTCCCGGGTGCGGATGTCGTGCTTGAGCCGGGTGCAGACCTCGAAGCCGCTCATGCCCGGCATCATCACGTCCAACAGGATGAGGTCGGGTTTCTGGCGCTGCGCCGTCGCCAGGGCGTCCGGGCCGTTGGTGGCGAATATCACCCGGTAGTCCTCGCGCAATATGCCTACCAGGACGTCAATGTTGTCGGGTACGTCGTCCACGACCAGTATGGTCTCCCGATTGCCGTTCATGTCCTGCCCCCCGCGTGCACGCACAGATGAGCAAGCTTAACGGCACGCACCGGCCAATCTTGAAAGCTTTGGTCAGGATTGGATTGTACCGGGGCGGTCAGGCTGATAACATCCTTGGGCATGTGCGGCAGCCGGAGGTTCCACGATCATCGCCATGACTGAAGACAGACCCCTGATCGTCATCGCCGATGACCAACCGGAGAACCTTTTCATCCTGGAGGAGCTGTTGCACGACAGCTACCGGGTGCAGGCCCTGGATGATGGCCGCCAGGTTCTCGCCTTCATGCAGGCCGGGAATCGCCCCGACCTGCTGCTGCTGGACGTGGTCATGCCCGGCGCCGACGGCTTCGAGGTGTGCCGCCGGGTGAAAGCCGATCCGGCAACCCGGGATATCCCGGTGATCTTCATCACCAGCCTGGAAAGCGATACGGACGAGGAATACGGCCTCTCCCTGGGGGCCGAGGACTTCGTGCACAAGCCCTTCTCGCCGGCGGTGGTCATGGCCCGGGTCAGGAACCATCTGGCCCTGGCCCATGCCAACCGGGAACTGCGCGGCAAGAACGAGGATCTGGAGCGCCTGGTGGAGGAGCGGACCCGGGAAATCGTGCGCCGGGGCCAGCAGATCATCGCCGCCCAGGGGGCCACCATCGGCGCCTTCTGCGCCCTGGCGGAGGTGCGCGACGGTGAAACGGGCAACCACATCCGGCGGACCCAGCACTACATGGGGATTCTGGCGGACAAACTGCGCACCCACCCGCGCTTTTCGTCCTTCCTGGACGAGGAAACCATCCAGTTGATGTTCAAGTGTGCGCCCCTGCACGATATCGGCAAGGTTGCGATTCCGGATTCCATCCTCCAGAAGCCTGGCCGGTTTACCCCGGAGGAGTGGGCCATCATGCAGCGCCACGCCCAGTACGGCCGGGATGCCATCGCCCGGGCGGCCGACGAACTGCACGGAGAGGAAGGGGCGTTTCTGCGTCACGCCATGGAAATCGCCTCGGGCCACCACGAACGCTGGGATGGCAGCGGCTATCCGCTCGGTCTGGCGGGTGAGGCCATCCCCATCTCGGCCCGGCTCATGGCCGTGGCCGATGTCTATGATGCACTCATCTCCCGGCGGGTGTACAAGCGCCCTTTCTCCCACGAGGAAGCGGTGGCGATGATCGCCGCCGGCCGGGCCAGCCATTTCGATCCGGACATCGTGGATGCCTTCCTGGAGGTTCAGGAAGTCTTTCACGCCATCGCCAGCCGCTATTCGGACGCCTAAGACCGTGAGCGGTCAGCGGTGAGCCGTAAGCGCCCCTTCTCGCGTCAAGCCTGCGCTCACCGCTTACTCCTTGCCGTCTGTTCCCGCTTCAGAATCCATCTCCCCTGCCGTAAACCGGGCATTGTCTGGGATCGGGAATGGGCCGGGGCGGAGGGGTGAATGCAGGTCAACCGTTGGGTGAAGTTGCTGCAAAGCGTGCGTGGGCTTTGGGGAGCGGTGGTGCTCACCAACCTGTTCGTGTTCGCCATCGTCGGCTACGACCTGTATTCGGCCCGCGGCGAGTACCGGGCCCAGGCGGAAAAAAGCCTGGCTAATCTCTCCTGGGGGCTGGAAGGCAACGTCGCCGCCTTGCTGGACAAGGTGGATCTTACCCTGCAGACGGTGGCGGACGAGGTGCGGCGCCAACACGCCAGCGGGAAGGAGGATGCGGCGGCGCTGGACGCCCTGCTGGAGCGCCAGTCGGCGCGCCTGCCCGAGATCGTCGGATTGCGGGTGGCGGATGCCCGGGGTGATGTGCGCCATGCCGCCGGGGGCGTGGCCAACCAGGGTGGGAACATCTCGGACCGGGAGCGTTTTCAGCGCCTGCGCCGGGATGTGGGGGGAGGGCTGACGCTGGATGGCCCGCTCATGGGCCGCGTCAGCGGCAAGATGGTGCTGGTACTGGCGCGGCGCGTCTCCCGGCCGGATGGCTCCTTCGATGGCGAGGTCCATGCGGCCCTGGAAATCTCCCGCCTGACGGCGCTTGCCTCCGCCATGAATCTTGGCTCCGGAGGGCTGGAGACCCTCTGGAGCGAAGACAGAAGGGTGCTCATGCGTCATCCGGATGGCGGTGCCCTGGGCAGCAACAAGATGTCCTCCCAGCTTGCCGCCCTGATTGATTCCGGGCTATCCGAGGCCGCCTACGACACCGTGTCCCGCATTGACGGGGCGACGCGCCTGTTCTATTACCGGCGCATTCCCGGGCGGCCGCTCTATCTCACGGTGGGCCTGAGCGAGCAGACATGGCTCGAGGCCTGGTACCAGGACGTGTGGCGCCTGGGAAGCATGATGCTGGCCTTCACCCTGCTGACCCTGCTCTCGGCCTGGGTCATTCACAAGGGAGTCGTGGCCCGGGAAGCGGCGGTGGCTGAACTGGAACGTGCCGGCAGCGATCTTCAGGCCGTCCTGGACAATGTGCCGGCCCTAATCGGCTACTGGGACCGGAATCTGAAAAACCGCTTCGGCAATTACGCCTATCAGCCCTGGTTCGGCATGGCGCCCATGGATATCCGCGGCAAGACCATGCGGGAGGTGCTGGGCGAGGAGCGCTACCGTCTGAACCTGCCGTATGTCGAGGCGGCGTTGCGCGGCGAGCCGCAGCGCTTCGAGCGCTCCATCGTCCTTTCCGGCGGCCGAGACCTATCCACCTTGACCAGCTACGTGCCGGACATGCGGGGCGGCCAGGTGCAGGGCTTCTACGCCCTGGTCATAGACATTACCGCCATCAAGCAGGCGGAGAAGGACCTGGAGCGGGAGAGCCAGCGCAACCGGCTGCTCCTGAGGGCCGCGAGCGACGGGATACATGTCCTGGACGAGGCAGGCTGCCTGCTGGAAGCCAGCGATGCCTTCTGCGCCATGCTCGGCTTTGATCGGGAGGAATTGCTGGGCGCGCACATGTCCCGATGGGATGCGCGCTGGTCGCCGGATGAGTTGGGTGAAGTGGTGCGCGGCCTGAGCCTGGGCAAGACGGTTTTCGAGACCCGCTATCGGTGCCGGGACGGGCGGCTGCTGGACGTGGAGATCAGCAGCATAGGGGTGGAACTGGACGGCCAGAAGCTGATCTACTGCTCGGCTCGCGACATCTCGGACCGGAAGGAGGCCCAGCGGGCGCTGGAGTCTCACCAGATTCTCCTGGAAGAGAAGGTGGCGGCGCGCACGGTGGAACTTCAGGTGGCGCGCCAGGACGCCGAGCGCGTGGCCCGGGTCAAGGGGGATTTCCTGGCCAACATGAGCCACGAAATTCGTACTCCCTTGAATGCCGTCATCGGCCTGTCGCGCATGGGCATGAAGGACAGCGCCGGGCGGGAAATCGGGGAGGTCTTCCACCGCATTCAGGACGCGGGCAGCGTGCTGCTGGGCGTCGTGAACGACATCCTGGATTTTTCCAAGATCGAGGCGGGCAAGCTGATCCTGGAAGAGCAGGAGGTGGAACTGGCGGAAATCCTGGATCGCGCCGTGGACATGGTCGCCGCGCGGGCCTACGGCAAGAAGCTGGAGTTTACCCTGGACGAGGCGCCGGGCCTGCCGCCGCGGATGCGTGGCGACGGCTTGCGCCTGACCCAGGTTCTGGTGAACCTGTTGTCCAACGCGGTGAAATTCACGGACCCGGGCGGGCGGATCTCCCTCTTCGTATCCCGGGAAGGGGAGCATCTGGTGTTCGCCATCTCCGACACCGGCATAGGCATGGCACCGGAGCAGGTGGCGCGCCTGTTCACGCCCTTCGAACAGGCCGACGGCAGCACCAGCCGGCGTTATGGCGGCACCGGCCTGGGGCTGGCCATCTGCAAGCGCCTGGTGGATCTGATGCAGGGTGAAATCCGGGTGGACAGCGCACCGGATGCCGGCAGCACCTTCCGCGTCTTCCTGCCTTTCCGCGCGTCCTCCGAAGGCGTTCCGGCGGCGGAGGCCCCGCCCGGGGGCGAGGTGGCACTCTGCGGCATGGACGAGACGGAAGCGGCCGGCCTGGAGGCGGAGCTCTCGGCGGCCGGCGTGGTGGTGAGGAAGCTGGAACCGGACGAGGCCGTGTCCCCGGGAGCCCGCCTGGTGGTGGCGGATGGCGAGGCCTGTCGGGGGCGTTGTGGGGTATTGAAGGATGCGCTGGACCGGGGCATCAATGCGGTCCTGCTGGTGACGCCGGAAACGGAGGCGAGCGGAAATCTTTGCCTGGACCATGCTCGACGGATATTGCGGCCCCTGCGGGCGAGGCACGTGTTGCGGGCCATGCGGGACGCCGTTCCGGCGTACGGGGTGCCGACGGGTGTGCCGCGTCTGTCCGGTATCCGCATCCTGGCGGCCGAAGACAACGACGTGAATCGGCTGGTACTGGAAGACATGCTGGTGGGCGAAGGCGCCCGGTACACCTGCGTCGAGAATGGTCGGCAACTGGTGGACTGGCTGCGCCGTGACGGGCGTGACGCCTACGATCTCATCCTGACCGACATCCAGATGCCGGAGATGGATGGACTGGAAGCCACCCGTGCGGTGCTGGAGATGGCGCCGGGGATGCCCGTGATCGGCCTGACCGCCCACGCCATGCCGGAGGAGAGGGATCGTTGCCTGGCTTGCGGCATGGTGGAACACATCGCCAAGCCCGTGGATCTGGACGTGCTGGTGGCGGCCATCCTCAAGCACGTCGGTCGTGCGCCGGACGCGCTCCCGGAGCCTCCGAACGCCCATCCGGAGGAAGTGCCGCAAGCCTCGGTCAGTGCGTTGCCGTCTACGGAGCAGCCCGCTTCCGGCGAGGGGGGGGGCGGCGAGGACATCATTGACTGGCAGGCGCTGGATACTCGCTATCGGGGCAAGGCGCCCTTCATCGCCAAGGTACTGCGCATGGCCATCGCCGGCAACCTGGAGGTGGCGGGCAAACTGCGCGAGGCCGCGGAGGGCGGAGACCTGCCTTCGGTGGCGAAGATTTCCCACAACCTGAAATCCCTGGGGGGCAATCTCGCCGCCCCCGCCTTCACCGCCCTGGCCACCCGCACGGATGCCGCCGCCAAGGCCGAGGCACCGGAAGTCTTCGATCTCGGCCGGGAACTGGCGGCGGCGCTGGACGAGGTGCTGAACATCGCCGCAAGCCGCCTGGACGGCGACGGTAACTACCTGGGCACTGGCCCATGAACCCGGGAAAGCAGCTTGAGCCGCAGAGGAACGAGCGAATCTGATGACGGCCAGGGCTTCCCCGCTCCTTGCGAGCGGAATTTTGGCCAGGCCCCGCTTTTCCCTGCGCCTCCGCGTTTCTGCGGTGCAATTTATCCTTTCGATGGCTCGATCGAGTTCGTCGGTAAGCCTTAAGAACTAGAAACCACCGACGTTAATAGCGTGAAGCATGGGTTATCCGGGGGGGCATTCGCAGGCCTCCTTTCTTACGCAGGGGATCTGATATGCGCATCAACCAGCCCGTCACCGACCACGAAATCGAACTGACAGAAAATACCCTGATCGTGTCCAAGACCGATCTCAAGGGGCGCATCACCTACGTGAACAAGGATTTCCTGGATATCAGCGGCTTCTCCGAGGCGGAACTGATCGGGGAGCCCCACAACATCGTGCGGCACCCGGACATGCCGACGGAAGCCTTCCAGGATTTGTGGAACACGCTCAAGGAAGGCCGCCCGTGGACCGGGTACGTGAAGAACCGGGCCAGGAACGGCGACTATTACTGGGTGCTGGCCAATGCCACCCCCATCTGGGAAGGCGGCCAGGCGACGGGCTACCTTTCGGTGCGGCGCAAGGCCTCGAAGGAGGCCATCGCCGCCCACGAAGCCGCGTACCGGATGTTCCGGGAGAAGCGCCAGGGCAATCTGCGGATACTCCTGGGGCAGGCCGTTTCCGGCAGCCAGTGGAAGAAGAATTTGCCGCTGTCCGCCCGTCTCGGCGGCCTGATCGGCATCCTGGGGTTCCTGACCATGATCATGTCCATCCTGGCGATCGTGGCCCTTTCCCGGACCAACGATGCCACGGTGGAACTCTATAGCCAGCGTTTCGAGGGGGTGCGCATCCTGTCCCGCATCACCCAGCTCATGGCGGAGGACCGGACGCAGATCGCCCTGTCCGGGCTGGGGGTCCATCAGGACCCGAGCCAGGCCGCCAATCCTGACCAGAGCCGCTACATGCCCCTGGTGGTCAAGCATATCGGGGAAATGCGCGCGCTTCAGGCCGACTATGAGAAGGCCATCGCCAACGACGAGGAGAGGAAACTCGCCAAGGACTTCTTCGCCGTGGAGAACCGCTTCCTCGCCCAGGGCCTGGAGCCGGCGGTGAAGGCGGTCAACGCCTCGGACATGGGGGATGCCTGGCAGTTGTTCATGGACAAGGTGAACCCGCTCTTCCGGGAGTCCCTGGAGAAGGCGGACCAGTTGCGGGAATACCATCTGAAGCAGGGCAGGAAACAGATGGACGATTCCCAGGACCGCTATGCCTCCACCCGGAACGGCCAGATCGCCATGCTCCTGGGCCTGTTCCTGGTGGGCGGCTTCCTCTCCTGGCGTCTGGCGCGTTCCGTGGGCAATGACCTGCGCCGGGCGATTGACGTGCTGCGGCACGTGGCCCAGGGCGACTATTCCCAGGCCATAGACATCACCCGGGATGACGACATCGGCAAGCTGCTCCAGGGCATGCAGTCCATGCAGACCCGGGCCGGCTTCGAGGTGGCGGAGATGAAGCGCACCAGCCAGGCCATGACCCGGGTGAAGATTGCCCTGGACAACGTGTCCACCGGCGTGATGATCGCCGATTCCAGCCGCCAGATCATCTATGCCAACAAGTCCGTGGTGAAGATACTCCAGGATGCGGAAGGCGACGTCCGCGCGCGGGTGCCGGACTTCAGCGCGAACAACATTCTGGGCCAGAACATGGACCACTTCCACCAGAACCCCGGCCACCAGGCGGGCATCCTGGAGCGGCTCTCCGGTACCCATTCCGCGGACCTGGAAGTGGGGGCGCGGCATCTCACGGTGTCGGTGAACCCGGTGCTGGATACGGAAGGCGGCCGCCTGGGCACGGTGGCCGAGTGGCGCGACCGCACGGCGGAAGTGCGGGTGGAGCGGGAGATTCATGCCATCGTGCGTGGCGCCGCCCGGGGCGACCTGGATCAGCGCCTGCCCATGGACGGGCTCACGGGCTTCTTCGCCAACCTGGGCGAGGGCATCAACAGCATGCTGGACACCACCCGCCAGGCCCTGCTCACCACGTCCGAAGCGCTGGAGCGCGTCGCCCGCGGCGACCTGACCCGTACCATAGATCAGGACTACGAGGGCATCTTCGGCCGCCTGAAGGACGACACCAACACCACCATCGGCCGCCTGCGGGAGATCGTGGGCCAGATCAAGGACGCGACGGACGCCATCCATACCGCGGCCGGCGAGATAGCCATGGGCAACCAGGATCTCTCGAATCGTACCGAAGAACAGGCCAGCAGCCTGGAACAGACGGCGGCCTCCATGGAGGAGATCAACGCCACGGTGCGTCAGGCGGCGGAAAACGCGCGCCAGGCCAACGAGCTGGCCCGGGGTTCCAACGACGCCGCGGTGCGCGGCGGCGAGATGGTGAAGCAAATCGTGAATACCATGGAGGACATCCAGGACAGTTCCCGGCGCATCACCGAGATCACCGGCATGATAGACAGCATCGCCTTCCAGACCAACATCCTGGCGCTGAACGCGGCCGTGGAGGCGGCGCGGGCCGGCGAACAGGGCCGCGGCTTCGCGGTGGTGGCGAGCGAGGTGAGGAACCTCGCCCAGCGTTCCGCCACGGCCGCCCGGGAGATCAAGGGGCTGATCGCGGATTCCGGCACCAAGGTGGAAAATGGTTCGCGCCTGGTGCATCAGGCCGGCTCCACCATGGACGAGGTGGTGTCCAGCTTCAAGGCGGTGGCGAGCCTGGTGACGGAGATTTCGGAGGCCAGCCGGGAACAGAGCCAGGGCGTGGAGCAGGTGACCCAGGCGGTGGGCCAGATGGACGAGATGACCCAGCAGAACGCGGCCCTGGTGGAACAGGCCGCGGCGGCGGCGGAATCCATGCAGCAGCAGGCCCAGTCCCTGGTGCGCTCCGTTTCCATGTTCCGGCTGAAGGAAGGCGAATCCGGTTCGGCGCGGCGTCCCGCGGCGTCCCTGCCGACCTCCGGCGGCACATCTTCCCTGCCGGCGGCGCGTCCCGCCCTGGGCGCGAAGGCCGCAGCCGTGCGCAAACCGGCACCCACCCGGGCGCTGTCCTCCCCCGCGCGCTCCGTGCCTCCCGTCCATGCGGGTGGCGAGGACGAGTGGGAAGAGTTCTGAGGCCGGAAAACCATTCCTGATCCTGATTATCAAGATGACTCAGTGTGCCGTGAAATTCCCTCGCCCCGCGTGCGGGGAGAGGGTTAGGGTGAGGGGGAATTTGACCTTCGAGCGCCCCTCACCCCGGCCCTCTCCCCCCTTCCGGGGGGCGAGGGAGGTAATACTGAGCCACCTTGATAATCAGGAAATCATTTGAAACGCCGAGGCGCGGAGTCGCCTATAGATCAAAGGCGTACGGAAGCCAGCGGATTCACTCAGAGGGTGATTCGCGTTTGAACTATCAGGTTCTGCTTTTTTCTCCGCGCCTTGGCGCCTCGGGATCTGTTTTTCAGACTTCCAGTTCCGCGATCTTTCGGTAGAGGGTGCGCTCGCTGATGCCCAGGCGATCCGCCAGGCCGCGGCGGTCCGTACCATGCCGTTCCAGGGCCCACTTCAGGTAGCGGCGTTCCGCCTCCGCCAGGGGCAGAATGCTTTCCGGGGCCTTGGGGAGTTCCACTATTTCCGTCAATTGCAGGGGGGATGCACTGAGATCCTCCGGCAGATGCTGGGCCATGACCCGCTCTCCGTCGGCCAGCAGGCAGGCGCGCTCCAGGATGTTGCGCAACTCCCGGATGTTGCCGGGGAAGTCGTGGGCGATGAGGCGGGCCATGGCTTCCGGATGCAGGCAGCGGCGCCGGCCGCAGACCCGGCTCATGAGGGATTCCACCAGAAGGGGAATGTCTTCCCTCCTGTCCCTGAGCGCTGGAACCACGATGGGAAAGGCGCTGATGCGATAGTAAAGGTCGCGCCGGAATGTGCCTTCTTCCACCATGGCCTTGAGATCACGGTGGGTGGCCAGCACCAGGCGGAAGTCGGCGCGGATCTGTTCCAGGCCGCCGATGCGGCGGAAGGTGCCGGACTCCAGCAGCCGCAGAAGCTTCACCTGCAAGGTGAGCGGCATGTCGCCGATCTCGTCGAAGAACAAGGTGCCGCCGGCCGCGGCTTCCACCAGGCCGATCTTGCGGTGGGTGGCGCCGGTGAAGGCGCCTTTTTCATAACCGAAGAGCTCGCTGCCGAACAGGCTCTCCGTCATGCCGGCGCAGTCCATGGCCACGAAGCGGCCGTTGCCGTGGGCGCTGGCTTCGTGCAGGGCCATGGCCGCCAGTTCCTTGCCGGTGCCGGATTCCCCCAGCAGCAAGACGGTGGCGTCCGACGGACCGACGCGTTCGATCAAGTCCAGCATGCGGTTGAAGACGGCGGAACGGCCGACCAGTCCGCGCACCGAGGGGCGGCTGTGGGCCCGGCGCACGGTGCGCATGGTCTCCATGTAGAACAGTATCTTGCCCTGACCATCCCGGATCGGACAGACTTCCACGTCCACGTGTTCCGGCCCATTGGGCGTCTGGTGAATGTGCAGGGTGCGGAAGGGTTCGCCGGTCTCCCGGCTGGTGAGGAGGGGGCAGTTTTCCCCCGCCTGATCGCAGGGAACGGACAGATGGTGCGACATCTCGTAGCAGAAGCGGTGGCGGTCTTCCCGCGGATCGCCGAACTGCTCCCGGTAGGCCTTGTTGACCGCCAGCACCTTGTAATCCGCGCCCAGGAAGGCGCGCGGGTCGGGCATGGCCTCCACCAGGGTGAGCATCTCCGGCAGGAACTCCGGGCCGGGTCGGTCTTCCACATGCATCTGGGTCACCTGTTGGGCCGGGTATCGGCCGTATCCTCTGGGCTCTGACAGTTGTGTCAGGGCAACAGTACCATATCCCTGACAGTTTTGGCAGATTTGAGGCTGGGCAAGCCCGGCCGGCTCCGATGGATCCCGGTCAATTTTTCGTTAAGATCATGATTCGGCACCGAAGCTTGGGTCATGGCGGTCTTGGCTTCGTGGGTGGCATGTACCTTGCGTTGATGTGCTGGCGGGGTTTCTTCGGAACCCGGTGCCGATAATCCGGTAGCGACCCGGAAGGGTTCGCAAAAAGCCTCGGACTGTCCCGTTTCACCATAAGGGGAAGAGATGATGAGCATGCGCAAGTACCTGTCACGAACTCTGCTGTCGGCTGCCCTGCTGCTGGGGGTCGGCGCCGCCTTCGCCGAGGATGCCAAGCCGGTCAAGCTCAACACCACGGCGGATCACTCCAAATTCAAGGAGTTGCAGAAAGACTTCAAGTCCGGCCCGGAAGTGACCAAGGCCTGCCTCGCCTGCCACACCGAGGCGGCGGGGCAGATTCATCGGACCAAGCACTGGAAGTGGGAATACCTCAATCCCGAGAATGGGCAGCGGCTGGGCAAGAAGAACATCGTCAACAACTTCTGCATCTCCATTCCTTCCAACTATGCCTGGTGTACCGGTTGCCACGTGGGCTACGGCTGGAAGGACGCGAACTTCGATTTCAGCTCCGAAGAGAACGTGGATTGCCTGGCCTGCCATGACACTACGGGCAACTACAAGAAGCCTGCGGGCCTCGCGGGCAACCCGCCGACCCAGGATATCGAATCGCCGCCCGGGTCGGGCAAGATCATGAAGGCCGTCAATCTTTCCAAGGTTGCCCAGGCGGTGGGCAAGACCAGCCGCGACACTTGCGGCGCCTGCCACTTCAATGGTGGTGGCGGCGACGGCGTGAAGCACGGTGACATGGACAGTTCCCTGGCCGCCCCGGACAAGGAGCTGGATGTGCACATGGACGCCTCCGGCCTGGACTTCACTTGCGGCACCTGCCACAAGGCCTCCAGCCACGACGTGGCCGGCAGCCGCTACACGCCGACGGCCATGGACAAGGGCGGTGCCCACATCAAGGGCAAGGCCGAGACCGGCAACCCGACGACCTGCGTCGCCTGCCACGGCAACGGCCCGCACAAGAAGGCGGGGCTGGCCGAGCGGCTGAATCTGCATGCCCGGAAGATTGCCTGCCAGACCTGCCACATCCCGACCATCGCCCGCGGCGGCGTGCCCACCAAGCTGTCCTGGGACTGGTCCACCTCCGGCAAGCGCGATGCGGAAGGCAAGGGCTTCGTCAAGAAGGATGCCAAGGGCCACATCATCTACGACTCCAGGAAGGGCGACTTCGTTCTGGGCGAGAACGTCAAGCCGGAATATGTCTGGTTCAACGGCCAGGTGAAATACACCCTGGTCGGCGACAAGGTGGACAAGTCGGATGGCGTGACCAAGATCAACACCATGGGCGGCAGCCCGGATGACGGCAAGTCCATGATCTGGCCCATGAAGGTGTTCCGCGGCGTCCAGCCCTACGACGCCGGCAACAAGACCCTGGTCACGCCCCATGTCGCCGGCAACGACGACACGGGCTACTGGAAGAATTTCGTCTGGGACAAGGCCATCGCCGTCGGCATGAAGGATTCCGGTCACCCCTTCTCCGGCAAGGTGGACTTCATCAAGACCCAGATGTCCTGGCCCATCACCCATATGGTGGCGCCCAAGGAGAAGGCCCTGGGCTGCGCGGAATGCCACTCCGCCGAGGGTCGCCTGAAGGGTATCCCGGGGGTGTATATGCCCGCACGGGGGGATCTCAGCCCGTGGGTTGATCGGGCGGGTTGGACGCTGGCCCTGTTGACCCTGGTGGGCGTGCTGATCCACGGCGCCCTGCGTATCGTGTCTGCCAAGAAGCACTGAGGAGAACGGAAATGGCTGAACGCATCTATATCTTCAAGCGCTTCGAGCGCTTCTGGCACTGGTCCCAGGCGGCCCTCATCATGTTCATGATGCTGACCGGCTTCGAAGTGCATGGCGCATACAAGTTCCTGGGCTTTGACCGTGCCGTGGACCTTCATACCAATGCCGCCTGGGCGCTCATCACCCTCTGGGTGTTCGCGGTCTTCTGGCATTTCACCACGGGGGAATGGAAGCAGTACATTCCCACCCTGGAGAAGGCCGATGCCATGCTCAAGTTCTACCTCACGGGCATTTTCACCAACGCGCCCCATCCCTTCCGCCAGTCCCAGTTGATCAAGCACAATCCCTTGCAGCGCCTGGCCTACCTGGGGGTGAAGCTGTTCATCAATCCCCTGATCTGGGCTTCCGGCCTGCTGTACCTGTTCTACGGGTCGTGGGGGGCTTGGGGCATCGGAGGCTTGCGCCTGGAGTGGGTCGCCCTGGCCCATGTCGTGGGCGCCTTCCTGATGCTGACTTTCTTCATCGCCCACGTCTATCTGGGCACCGCGGGCCACACCCCGACCTCCCACATCAAGGCCATGATCACCGGCTGGGAAGAAGTCGAATAATTTCCTTACCCCCGCCCCTCTCCCGAGGATGGGCGAGGGGAGCTGTAGGTCGGGATTTATCCCGACAACACCCTCTAATCAAGGAGTCAGAAAATGAAGTCCACAAAGATCATGGGTGCACTGGCACTGGTTTCCCTGCTCGGTGCCGCCTTCTCGGCTCAGGCCTATGACGGTGACTGGAAGCGTGGCCGGGTGTACTACCGCAGCGTGTGCACCGCGTGCCATACGGCCGGCAAGACGCCGGGGGCCATCAACCCCAGCAGCAAGACCAAGGCGGAATGGAACGCCTACCTGTCCGCGGACAAGCATGCCAAGGGCAAGGACAGCGTGAAGCAGTGGGCGGGCCAGGCCTATCGCAACAGCATCAAGGCGACCAACAAGGCCGCGGAGAAATTCGCCACTGTTCCGGATGCCGAACTGATGGAAGACGTGAAGGTGTTCCTGATGAAGGGTGCGAAGGACGGCGACGCCCCGGCCAGTTGCTCGTAATCAGGTAGTAAGCCAACCGCAGAGGCGCAGAGACGCGGAGAAAGCCCTGTCATCCCCGGCATGCCCCCTTCCAGTGGGCAAGCCGCAAGTTACCAAGCTTTCAGAAAGCATTGCCATTGTGGGGCCGGCTTCAGCCGGCCATGGCGGACTGAAGTCCGCCCCACGGGCGACATTACTTTCGAGCTTGTTAGTAACAGATTCGGTTTTCCTCCGCGCCTCTGCGGTTCAATCTGCTTTTTCCAAGTGGGTACCCGGGGAGAGGTGAGCGATGAGTTCAGATAGCGGTTCCGGCTGGCTGGCCGGTTTCAAGGACGATTACCAGAAGATATTCGTCGAGGAGTGGTCGCCCTACGTGGGCGCCATGCTGCTGATGCTGGTGATCATCGCCCTGATGGTGAACGGCCTGTTCTGGGGTGTGTTCGGTGGTGTCAAATTGTGGGGCGACTGGTTCAACAACCTGATCGGCCTGGGGCCCCTGCTCGGCGTACCGTCCGAACTGGAAGTGCCCTTGATGCACCGCATGTCCCTCATGAACATCACCCTGGTGCTGGGCTCCTTCGCCGCGGCCCTGCTCTCCCGGCAGTTCCTGTTCAATCGTCCGCCCAAGCTGGAATACATCTGGGCCGCCCTGGGCGGCTGTTTCATGGGCGTCGGCGCTTCGCTGGCCGGCGGTTGCACCACGGGCGGCTTCTTCAACCCGGTGCTGCATTCCTCGCCCGCGGGCTGGGCCATGTGGGCCGGGCTGCTTGCCGGCGCCGTGATCGGCCTGAAACTCTTGCTGTGGACCTTCGATCACATCGAATGGGGCATGGAAGCGCCGGCGGTCATGAGGCCCTCGGCCGCCGTGGTCGGCAGGTATCCCTGGCTGGGGCTGGCGGTGATCCTGGGGGTGCTGTTCTGGGCCAGCCAGTGGTTCGGATCGAGCGACGAGAAGATGGCGGCCCGTGCCGTCATCGTGCTCGCCGGTTTCACCATCGGCTTCATCATGCACCGCTCGCGCCTGTGCTTCGCCCGCGCCTTCCGCGAGCCCTTCATGACGGCGGAAGGCGACATGACCAAGGCGGTGATCCTGGCCCTGGCCATCGGTATCCCCCTGGCCGGCCTCCTGTTCCAGAAAAAGATCATAGATCCCTATGTGGCGATTCCGCCCACCTTCTGGCTCGGCTCGCTCCTGGGCGGCCTGATCTTCGGCATCGGCATGGTCTTCGCGGGCGGTTGCGCCTCCGGCTCGCTCTGGCGCATGGGGGAAGGGCACGTGAAGCTCTGGGTGGCCGCCTTCTTCTTCGCCTGGATGGGTTCCACCGCCAGCGCCGTTCTCAAGCATGCCGGCATCACCTCGATTGACGAGACCAACGTGGATCTGTTCGAGCGGACCCGGGTCGGCTTCCAGGCTTACCTCCCCGCCATGCTGGACGGCTGGGGCTGGAGCCTGGTGATCGGCGGCGGCCTGCTGCTGCTCTGGTATGCCCTGGTGCGCTACAACGAGTCCACCGAGAAGTTTACCCTGCTGTAGGTGAATTTCGTCGGGCTGAAGCCCGACCTACAATTTGCCGTAGCTCGGGCTTCAGCCCGACAACATCGGAAAGAAAAACCCCGCCGAAGCGGGGTTTTTTCCGGGCTGAAACCGCTGGGCGAAATTACATGCCCATGCCGCCCATGCCACCCATGCCGCCCATGCCGCCCATGTCGGGCATGCCGCCGTTGGGCTTGTCTTCGGCCAGTTCGGCCACCATGCAGTCGGTGGTCAGCATCAGGCCGGCCACGGAGGCGGCGTTTTGCAGCGCGGTGCGGGTGACCTTGGTGGGGTCCAGCACGCCCATTTCCACCATGTCGCCGTACTCGCCGGTGGCGGCGTTGTAGCCGTAGTTGCCGGTACCCTGGGCCACCTGGTTCACCACCACGGAAGGTTCGTCACCGGCATTGGCGACGATTTCGCGGATGGGCTGCTCCATGGCGCGCAGCACGATCTTGATGCCGGCGTCCTGGTCGTGGTTGTCGCCCTTGAGACCGGAGATCTGGGCACAGGCGCGCAGCAGGGCCACGCCGCCGCCGGGGACGATGCCTTCTTCCACCGCGGCGCGGGTGGCGTGCAGGGCGTCTTCCACGCGGGCCTTCTTCTCCTTCATTTCCATCTCGGTGGCGGCACCGACCTTGATCAGGGCCACGCCGCCGGCGAGCTTCGCCACGCGCTCCTGGAGCTTCTCGCGGTCGTAATCCGAGGAGGATTCCTCGATCTGGGCGCGGATCTGCTTGACGCGGGCCTCGATGGACGGGGCGTCGCCGGCACCGTCAATGATGGTGGTGTTTTCCTTGGCGACCTCGATCCTCTTGGCCTGGCCCAGATCCTTCAGGGTGGCCTTTTCCAGGGTCAGGCCGACTTCCTCGGCGATCACCGTGCCGCCCGTCAGGATGGCGATGTCTTCCAGCATGGCCTTGCGACGGTCGCCGAAGCCGGGCGCCTTGACGGCGCAGGTCTTCAGGATGCCGCGGATGTTGTTCACCACCAGGGTGGCCAGGGCTTCGCCTTCCACGTCCTCGGCGACGATCAAGAGGGGACGGCCGGCCTTGGCGACTTGTTCCAGCACGGGCAGCAGGTCGCGGATGTTGGAGATCTTCTTGTCGAACAGCAGGACGAAGGGGTTCTCCAGGATGGTGATCTGCTTGTCCGGGTTGTTGATGAAGTAGGGGGACAGGTAGCCGCGATCGAACTGCATGCCTTCCACGACTTCCAGTTCGTTCTGCAGGGACTTGCCGTCTTCGACGGTGATGACGCCTTCCTTGCCGACCTTGTCCATGGCCTGGGCGATGATGTCGCCGATGGAGGAATCGGCGTTGGCGGAGATGGAACCCACCTGGGCGATTTCCTTGGTGGTGGAGCAGGGACGGGAAATCTTCTTCAGTTCCTCGATGGTGGCGATGACGGCCTTGTCAATGCCGCGCTTCAGGTCCATGGGGTTCATGCCGGCGGCCACGTACTTCATGCCCTCGCGCACGATGGCCTGGGCCAGCACGGTGGCGGTGGTGGTGCCGTCGCCGGCCACGTCGGAGGTCTTGGAAGCGACTTCCTTCACCATCTGGGCGCCCATGTTGGCGAACTTGTCCTTCAGCTCGATTTCCTTGGCGACGGAAACGCCGTCCTTGGTCACCGTGGGGGCGCCGAAGGAGCGCTCCAGCACCACGTTGCGGCCCTTGGGGCCCAGGGTCACCTTGACCGCGTCGGCCAGGATATTGATGCCCTCGACCATGCGGGCGCGGGCGGAATCACCAAACTTGACTTCTTTAGCAGCCATTTAATACTCCTGAATTTATTCTCGTAGGTCGGGCTTCAGCCCGACATATCTTGAGGAGTCGGGTTAAAACCCGACCTACAGCGAACGGTGCGAGGCTCAGGCCTCGACGACACCCATGATGTCTTCTTCGCGCATGACCAGCAGTTCCGTGCCGTCCACCTTGACGGTCTGGCCGGAGTACTTGCCGAACAGCACCCGGTCGCCCACCTTGACGTCCAGGGCGCGCACCTTGCCGTCATCCAGCAGCTTGCCGGTGCCGACGGCCATCACCTCGCCCTGGTCGGGCTTCTCGCCGGCAGAGTCGGGGATGACGATGCCGCTGGAGGTGGTGCGCTCGGTTTCGACGCGCTTGATAATGACGCGATCATGCAAGGGACGGATTTTCATGAAGTTTTCTCCTAGTTCAAAGCGGGGGCTTCCGGCCCCCGTGGCGCATTGTTAGCACTCACGTCTAACGAGTGCCAATGATAGGGGTGGGGACAGGGAATTTCAAGAGGGGGGGGCAGAAGAAATTCAGCGGCCTTGTCCCGCTTCAATATCCATGCACCTTCAGGGGGTTAAATTCACAAATCTGATGGCTGAATAAAATTTTACGTATTGCCTTGGGTTTGGAATGTGCCCCTAATCAAGCCCGGGGAGCCATCTAAGCTCTTCTATTCATAAGAAAAAACTAATATACCGAGGAGGAGTCTGTGTACAAGAGAGCCTTAATTGTAGGCCTGCTGGCCTATGCGTTTGCGGGTGGGTGCGTGAGTGCCAGCGAGCCGCCCGCGAAGGCCGCGCCCCAGAAGGTGGCGGCCATGAGTCCGATCAACGACTACAACATCACCATAAACTATGAGCTCGGGATGCACTGCACCGGGTTCGACTTCACCTACTGTTGTGTACTTCCGCCGTACAACTCGATTCAGACCCAGGTCGTCAAGACCTCGAACGGCAAGCGGGTGTTCCCCGAGTTGCTCGAAGCGGATCCTGCCGAGCCGGGCGTCCTGGTGGACGGCAAGAAACGGTTCAAGCTGGCCTATGGCCACGTGGACAACAGCTACTCGGAAGGCTCCAAGCTCAAGTACTGGAACGTGCCTTATGACGTAAACGGCGATGGCAAATACGGCAAGGACGAGAACGTCGCCAATGCCTATTTCACCCATCTTTACGTTTACAAGGATCTCAAGGGCACCAATCCCAAGGGAACCAGCGCCGACAAGGAAAAACTGTTTGTCGGCATCCAGATACCCATCCCCCGCGACAATGGCCCCGCCGGCGCGGCCGTGCCGAGTCCGATGAAGGGTGGTCATCTTCACTATACGGGCAAGGAGGGAACCATCGTCTTCACCAAGTCGCCCGTGCTGGACAATGTGCCCATCGTCCTGACCAATCCCGGGATCTGGGACGCATTGGGGCTGCCCCTGACGCCGTTCAATGACAGCCGTATGACCGATCCCCTGACGCTGACGGAAGCAGACATCCAGCCTTTCCAGGAAGCCTGGGTAAGCCTGGTGGATGCCAAGACCAATGCGCCGGTCATTGACTCCCACTCCGGCAAGCCGGTCCGGTTTGTCGGCACCAATCCGATTGACATTCCCAATTGCGCCAATTGCCATAGCAGCAGCAAGGCCAACGGCGATAAGTTCAACCTCTACAAACAGGAGCGTGCCTTCTGGAAGGGCCTCGGTGCCAGCGACTGGATTGCCAACCTGAAGGCGACCTCCATTTCGATTCTGCAACTGCACGACGAGAAGAACGGCACGGATTTCCTGAAGAACTACAATCCCAATAGCCGAAGCCTCGACAACCGGCTCGGGCGCGACCCGGTGCTGTGCCAGAAGTGCCATGCGGACAACGTGATCGGTGTGCTGCAATCGAAGTCCTTCAAGGATCCGAAGACCGGCAAGGAAACGACCACTTCGGCGCTGACGCAGGCCATGCACCTGGTACATCAGACCAAGTCGCCCATGCCTGATGCCGAGGGACGTTCCTCGGCCTGCCAGGGTTGCCATCCGGCACACCGCCAGGATGGGAAGATGGACAAGTATCCGATCACCCCGGAAGGTGACAATGCCTATGCCAAGGGCGACAACCGGGATGCCTCCGGCGGCTGCTTCGTCGGCCGCGACGTGCACGCGAACCCTGGCTACAAGAAGGATACCAAGGCTTCCGGCCCCCACCTGAACTCCATCGGCAAGTGGATGCAGGAAAACGTCTCCAAGATCGGCAACGGTCAGAATGGCAAGGGACTCTGGTGTACCAACTGCCACACCCAGTTGTCCCGGGAACTCTACCAGCGCGACAACCTGACCAATGCCTTCAAGCAGGAAGGCAAGACCATCCGCAACAAGTCGCTGCCGGAGATCGCCTCGGCCATCGGCGTGAGCTTTGATGATCTGAAGGCCAGGTATCTCGATCCCAAGGTCGTGTTGAACGACAAGAAGGAGGACACTCCCGACAAGTCCGGCATCCTGCTGACCTGGGCTCAGAAGCGCACCGTCCCCGACATTGCCGTCATCGCCCTCCAGGGCAACGGTCCGATGGTCACCAAGGACGAGGATGGCGACATCAACGTCAAGATCCTGTCGGCCAACCCGGCCGTCGACGTCAAGAGCCTGAAGCTGCCGGAAGGCGCGACCGGGGCGACCGCCGTGCCCTACGACGCGGCGACACATGGCCGTGACTACTGGCTCGCGCCGGGGGTGCCGCACTGCGCCGACTGCCATGCCGCACCGTTCGTTGAAGGCCAGGGTGGTGTCGCTTTTCCGATCAACCAGCCGGGAAAGTACAGCGGCATGCGTTACTCGAAGGGCCACTCCGGCCTGTCCTGTCAGTCTTGCCATGAGTCCATCCATGGCCTGTACCCGGTTACGCCGACCACGGACGTGACCACGTACAAGCAGGCGGCGGCCTACAACCCGGATGGCTCACATGGCCCGCTGAAGTGTTCGGCGTGCCATCAAACCAATGCGGAGGGTGTCCCCCACATCGCCGACAAGAAGAAGTATGACGGCAAGCCCATCCTGCACAATTACGATGCGGCAGTCAGTTGGATGCATGCGAACGCCAAGGATCTGGGCGGCGCCATTCCTCCGAAGGAGGACAAGGACGACTAGTGCGTGGAGCTTCACGTAGAGTCGCGAGCCGGGGGGGGATCCCCCTCCCGGCTTTTTTACCCCACGCTCGAAGCTTCCCCGGCATTCTCGGCGGGACGCATAGGCGTTCCGGGGAAGGTGCGTCAATGAGAAAGAAACAACCCGATGAGGCTAGATAGGAAATTATTGAAATCCGTGGTCTTGGCGCTTTCGTTGGCCGGCATGCAGTTCGCTGTAAATGCCGGGACTCAGGTGCTGGCTACGGTTGGTTCGTTGCAGGTGACCTCCGCGGACTTGAATGCCGCCATGGCCAGTTCTCCGTTTTCCGAGCGGTTTCCCGCCATGAACGAGGATGATCAGGCTAGCTTGCGCGGCGACATGTTGCGGCGTCTGGTCACGGCGCGTCTGTTGACACTCGAAGCCCAGAGCCTCGGCCTGGACAAGACCGTGGCCTACCGGCAGGACGTCGCCACGTTCCGCCTGGGGCTGCTCTATCGGTCCTACATGGAGAAATTGCGGGAGAGCGTGCTTGTCCCGGATACCACCCTCGCGGCCATGAAGCAGCAGTTCCAGAAGGATCCGGATGGGTTGGCGGCGGCCAAGGCGGCCTGGGTCAGTGAGCGCTATCGGCCGTTGAAGGAGACCACCGTCAAGAATCTGCTGAAACAGGCCAACGTGCGCCTGCATCAGGAAAGGATCGTCCCTGGCATGCGGCCCGATACCGTGCTGGCGGAAGGTGCAAATATCCGCGTCCGCTATGGCGACATCATGGATGGCAGGGAGTCTTCGACACCACTGAGTCCCGAATCGGTGAAGGAACAACTCAATCAGCGCGTCGAGTTTCTCGTGGTCGCCGAGGCCGCCGCGAAGCAAGGGGCGGACGCATCGGCCGAACTCAGGAAATACGAGTCGGAACGCCTGCCGGCGGTGATGATGGAAACCAAGACGAAGGAATGGATTCCCGGCGAGAAGGTGCTCAAGGACTGGTTCGACAAACATCCCGGCATTGCTGCCATCCCGGAACGGCGCCACGTGGGACAGGTTGTGCTGGGGTCGCGGAAGGAAGCAGAGGCGATCAAGGCACGCATCAACAAGGGTGAGAGTCTGTTTGTCCTGGCGGGGAAAGTCAGCATTGATCCCGTCAGCCGCAAGCAGAACGGCGATGTGGGCTGGGTGGTGAATGGGCGTGGCATGCCTGAACTGGATCAGGCGCTGTCCCGGCTGAAAGACGGCGAGACCAGCGACGTGATCGCGACGAAGGATGGCAGCTTCCATATCCTGACCATCCTCGAACGCCGGCCGGGCAGGCAGGAGACGTACGACAAGGTGCGGGACCGGGTCGCCCAGGCCATCGTCAACGAGAAGCTCCAGGCCTACCTTCCCGAGTTGGAGCGACGCCACAATGTCTCGTGGAAGGTGCTGCAAGCGTCCGGTGAGAATGGCGCGGGGCCGGCCGGAAGATGAGTGCGTCGCGTGCCCGGGCTCTGCTGGGCCTGCTCCTGGTGCTGGCTGTTGTGCGGGACGTCGGCGCGTCCGATCGCCAGGCCGATCACGGCGTCGCCGCTGGCCGGGCGGCTCCGGAGTCGACGGCACCTGGCGCCAAGTCCCTCGCCCTGCCCGGACTGGATGGAACCATGCACACCCTGGCGGAGTGGAAGGGAAGGGTGGTCGTCCTCAACTTCTGGGCCTCGTGGTGTTCTCCGTGCCTGAAGGAGATTCGTGACTTCGTCTCCTTGCAGGATGAACACGGGGCGACAGGGCTGCAGATCATCGGGGTTGGGCTGGACGAGGCGCGGAAGCTGGGAAACGTCGGGCGTACGCTGGACATCAATTATCCGATCCTGGTCACCGATGAGGCTGCGGGTGCCCGCATGATGGAACAGTGGGGAAACCGGAGCGGCGTCATTCCCTATACGGTCGTGATGGATCGTGCCGGCCGCGTCGTTTACCGGCATCGGGGGCCGATGCGCCGGGCCGAGTTTGAGGAACAGGTCTTGCCGCTACTGTCTGGTACGGTGAGGAAAGCCGGTGGCGGCCCTCCGGATTGAATGCGTTGAATAGGGAATCAAAATTCCCGAGGAGTTGGGGGGAACCCCCGACTATCCAATATATGAAAAGGGGAGACATGAGCATGGTTTTCAAGAAGATGGCAGGGGTGTTGTGCATGAGTACGGTCCTGGCAGGTGGCTTCCTGGCGAACGACGTCAGTGCCGCCAACGTGGATAAGCTGGTCGGCGTCTGCGCCGATTGCCATGGCAAGAACGGTGCCAGTACGGAATCCGACATACCGATCATAGGCGGGTATTCCAGCGAATTCCTGGTGACCAATCTGAAAGCGTACAAGTCCAAGGATCGGGATTGTCCCGGGACGAAATATCGTAGCGGCAGCAAGAAAGGAACCAAGACCGACATGTGCCAGATCGTCAAGGATATGAGCCCCGCAGACATCAAGGACGTCGCCAACTATTTCTCCCAGCAGAAATTCGTGCGGGCAAAGCAGAAATTCGATCCGGTTCTGGCGAAGAAGGGCAAAGAACTGCATGACGACCTCTGCGAGAAATGCCATACGGAAGGCGGGACGGTCGCGGACGACGATGTGGGCATGCCGGCGGGCCAGTGGATACCTTACCTCCGGCAGGCCATGGAAGAGTTCAAGAGCGGAAAGCGTCCGATCGCGAAGAAGATGAAGGTCAAGCTGGACGAGGTGGATAAGGCTGGCCTGGAAGCCCTCGTGAATTACTACGGAAGCATAAGATAGGCGGCGTTCGATCATCGCTCGAATAAATAGAAAACCTGATTGCACGGAACGCTCCGCGACACCTCCCTCTCCCCGCGAGCGGGGAGAGGGAATTTCGGGGCTGCCGGAGTGACGTTGATAATCAGGATCGAAAATGAGCACCGCAATGATCAGGAGGAGGAAAAATGTCAGAAACGACGCGTCGTGCGGGAGGGGGCCGAGGGGCAATCGGGAGGCCGCTGGTTCGTTATCCGCTATATGCCATTGCCGTGGTGGTCGTGCTGTTGGGGATCGTCGGCGGATTTACCACCGCCGTGGAGGCGACCAACAGTCTGGAGTTTTGTACCTCCTGCCACGACATGAACTACAACTTCGAGGAGTACAAGAAGACCGTTCATTACTCGAACAAGTCGGGCGTGCGTGCCATCTGCTCGGATTGTCATGTGCCGAAGCGGAACTGGTTCAGCGAGATGGGCCGCAAGTTCATCGCCGGCAAGGATGTCTGGGGCGAGATCGTGGGCGTCATAGACACGCCGGAGAAATTCGAGGCGCACCGCCTGGTGATGGCGAAGCGGGAGTGGGCGCGCATGAAGGAGTCCGATTCCATCGGCTGCCGTAATTGCCATGCCTTCGAGAGCATGGATGCCAGCGCCCAGGACAAGCTGGCGGGCAAGAAACATTTACGAGCGGCAAAAGGCGAGTCCTCGGACAAGACCTGCATAGACTGCCACAAGGGCATCGCCCACAAGCTGCCCAAAACCGATGGCGGGGGGGAAGGCGGGAACAAGCTGCCCAAAGCCGATGGCGAAGGGGCGGCCGAGGGCAAGCGCGAGAACTAGGAGCCTGTCGGACTTAAAGGAAATCGGCTGCAAATCCGTCTGACCGGTCCATATTTCGCCGCTTTTTTGGGCAATAGAACAACTATTGCCCGGCAAAATCGCCAAAATCTGTCCTCGCCCAGCCGAATTTTCGCTTCGATTCTTCAAGTCCGACAGGCTCCTAGCGCCTGGTTCCACCCGATGGAAGGCCGATGCCCGGATGCTTGGTCCGGGTGTCGGCCGGCGTTCCGGTCAGATTCTCTGTTGAAGCCATCTCGGCAGGGTTGCGCAGGGAATCGTCGGCGCCACCGGCCCGGACCGAAATCGCGCTCGCCGACCTCCGCCGGCACTACTTTCCGGCCCCGGTGGTTCCGTGCCCGGCCGGTCGCTTCTCGCTCCGAACAGAGGGGGAGAACGTCCGGCGATGCCCGTCTACGTGCTTTCGAGCCAGGTAAGACGCGTTGACTTGACTCAAGTCAAGGCGGATTCGTCGCCATATATTAACTTCCGCTAATTCAGTAAACCGGTGCCCCAGGAGTTGGGCAGCCGTCTGTTTCTTGACTTCTGGAGGGAGCGATGGCGCCCCGATCCAACCGAAGTCTCGATGACGGACGTGCCGGACCTGGCGCCTGATGCGGCTTGCCGTGACTTGCACAACATGAATTTATTTCCCAGTACTGGAGGACGATTGTGACCCCTAACGAGAACTCCCCTGTCGGTCCCGACCAGGAGCTGTCATCCGAATGCTCGGCGCAAGCCGCTTCGGCAGCGCCCCTGGAACCGGTTCAGACAACCACCTCTCGCCGTGATTTCCTGAAGGGCGGCGGCATGTTGAGCCTGTCGTCCCTGGTGGGCGCCGGCGCGCTCATGGCCCAGACCGACGATGCCCAGGCCGCCATTGAATGGGCCGAGCATTTCCAGGGCAACTACCGCCTGATGACGCCGCAGGAAAAGGCCGAAGCCCGTGCCCGCCTCGAACGGCGTTACTCCGCGGAGTACGGCAAGAAGGTCACGGTGGATGGCACGGAGGCCAAGGATGGCGTCCTCATGGGCTACGCCCTGAACATCAGGAAGTGCATCGGCTGCCGCCGCTGCGTCAAGGCCTGTGTCGCGGAGAACAACCAGTCCCGCGGCCCCAACCCCGGGGAACGCATCGAGTGGATCCAGGTGCTCCGGATGGAGCGCGGCGAATTCTCGAAAGAGAAGATGGACCACGGCTATCCCGAAGGCCTGGGCATCCAGGTCGGTGGCAACGCCTACACGCCGGCCGGTCAGGTTCTCGAAGGCCAGTACCACTACGAGCCCAAGGCCGTCCCGGAAAAGGACGCCACCTACATGCCCATCGCCTGCATGCAGTGCGAGAAGCCGCCCTGCGTCAAGGTTTGCCCGGTCAGAACGACCTACCGCGAGGCGGACGGCCCGGTGGTCATTGACTACAACTGGTGCATCGGCTGCCGCATGTGCATGGGTGCCTGCCCCTACTGGGCGCGCCGGATCAACCTCACCAGCCCCATCCTGCCCAAGGAAGAGATGAACCCGGTGACCCATTACCTGGGCAACCGGCCGCGCATGCGGGGCGTCGTCGAGAAGTGCCACTGGTGCCTGCAACGCACTCGCCAGGGACGCTACCCGGCCTGCGTCGAGGTCTGTCCGGTGGGCGCGCGCAAGTTCGGCAATCTGCTCGACCCGGAAAGTGAAGTGAGCCTGATTCTGGCCAGGAAAAATGTGTTCCGCCTGAAGGCCGATCTGAACACCTTTCCCAAGTTCTTCTATTTCTACGACTAAGGAGCCAGGTCGTGCAAAAGCTAACGAGTTTCGCGCCCGATTACGCGCGCTACGTCCTCAAGGGCGGCAAGATGTTCTACGCCTGGATGGGTTTTCTGGCCGTCCTGAGCGCCATCGCAATGTACGGGTATTACCTGCAAAACACCGAGGGTCTGATCGTCACCGGTATGACCAGCCAGATCCACGATGGCCTCTACTTCGCCAACCTGGTGTTCCTGGTGGGCGTGGCGGCCGGTGCGGTGACCATCGTCTTCCCCGCCTACGTCTACCATCACAAGGCCATGCATGAAGTCACCGTGCTGGGCGAAATGCTGGCGATTTCGGCGGTCATCATGGTCATGCTGTTCGTGTTTGCCCACATGGGCCGCCCCGACCGGCTGTGGCACATGATTCCGATCATCGGTATCTACAACCTGCCCGGCTCCATGCTGGGCTGGGACGTGCTGGTGCTCACGGGCTACCTCCTGCTCAACTTCATCGGCGGGTTCTACTTCCTCTACAAGAAGTACTCCGGTGGCACGATCAACAAGACTTTCTACATGCCGCTGATTTACATCTCGATCGTCTGGGCCTTGAGCATCCACACCGTCACGGCCTTCCTGATCTCGACCCTGGTGGCGCGTCCCATGTGGCACCACAGCATGATGCCGATCCGCTTCATCGTGACCGCATTCGCCGCCGGCCCCTGCCTCATCATCCTGGTGTTCCAGATCATCCGCAACAACACCAAGCTGTGGATTCAGGACGAAGCCATCAACCTCCTGTCCACCATCGTCACCTGGTGTCTCGGCATGGCCCTGTTCCTGACCTTGTCGGAAATAGTGATTGACCTGTATGCCCGCACCGAGCATGCAAACGGTCTCTATTACCTGATGTTCGGTCTGCATGGCCTGACCAAGCTCGTGCCGTGGTTCTGGGGTTCCCTGGCGGCCATGCTGGTGGCTTTTGCCATGTTCCTGACGCCCAGCATCCGCACCAACTACAAGCTGCTGCCCATTGCCTGCGTTCTGGCCTTTGGCGGCATCTGGGTCGAGAAGGGCATGGGCCTGGTCGTTCCCGGTTTCATCCCCAGCCCCATCGGCGAAGTGACCGAGTATTACCCGACCCTGATCGAAGTCATGACGACCATCGGCCTCTGGGCCATGGGCTTCTTCATCCTGACCATCCTGCTCAAGGGGGCCATCGGCATCCTGCTCGGCGACATCAAATATGGCGGCCAGGCTGCTGCGGCGAAATGAGGTAATGATCATGAAGAAAATTGCATTCCATACCTTGATCCTTGCCTTCTGCTGCGGGATGATTTCATCCGCAGCCTCGGCAGAGGACGTGACCTGCTTCGAGAGCCGCAAGGGCGCCTCGGAAGTCACCCAGCGCGAGCTGAAGCCTGGCTGGCCCAACGTGAAGTGTTCGCCGAAGACCGGCGCGGTGCTCTGGTGGGGCGATCCCTTCGATGGCACCGTCCCCATGGGGGAAATGCCTCTCCTGGACAAGACGGCCGCCGCAAAGGCAGTCGTCAAGCCGCGCTCCGAGAAGCTGAACATCCTGCCGATGTGCGGGACGGCGTGCCACAACGGCGTCGGTCCCAAGTTCATGCCGCCGACGCTGCCGAAGGACAAGAATCCCAAGCCGATTCCGACGATGGAAGGCCTGCTGCCGGACGCCAAGAACCTGCAACATGGCCGCGGCCGCATCTGGTGCCTCGATTGCCACCACACCACCCAGCGCAACAAGCTGGTGGACAACTTCGGCAACCCGGTCAGCTTTGACCAGCCGCAGCTGCTGTGCGGCAAGTGTCACGGCGACAAGCTGCGCGACTGGCGGGACGGCATTCACGGCAAGCGGATCGGCGAATGGGCCTCCACGGGCAAGAAGCGCTGGTTCGTGTGCACCGAGTGCCATAATCCGCACAACGTTCAGGACGGCGCCAGAAACCGGGGCTTCATCCAGATCGAGCCGGAAACGCCGCCCCAGCTTCCCCATGGGATGAAGGACGCCAAGTACGAGCTTCTGCACGGCGTCAGCCAGCACTGATGTCGCATCAACCCGATGATGCGGCGCCCGTCAGGGGCGATCCCACCTGGGTCGCCCCTGCGCTGACGGAGTCCGAGAAGTCCCGCGTGGTCGGCAAGACCAACGTGTTTTTCGGACCTCCGCTGGCGATACTTGCGGCGGGGCAGAAGAACACCCTGGAGATCAGCGGCAAGCTCAACCGCACCGCCGAGCGCTACCTGGAAATACTCAGGTATCACGGCCTGGAGCTTTCCGAGCCGGAGCGCCTGTGCCTGGCCCACATCTGTCACATCGGCTTCATGTCGCCGCTGGAGATCCGGGAACTGCCCGATGAGGTGAGATTCACCACCTTCGAATGCGAGGGGCTGGACAAGGAGGCGCTGGCGGTCAAGCTCGATGCCGCCAGTTTTGCCGACCTGGTGGCCGTGGTCGAAGGCCTCGGGTTCTGAGTCACCCTGAGAACCGTGTGGCGAGGAACGAACCGCACCAGGGAATGCACCCGGGTTTCGATGCGGTTCGCTGCGCTCACCACGTCCCGCGCCTCTGGTTTTTCCGGGTTCAACTCTTCTCGCCGTTCCGGCGCAGTTCGGCTTCCAGGCGTTTCGCGGTGCTGATGTCCATGAAGGTGATGACCACGCCGTCAATCATGTTCTCCGTGGTGCGGTAGGGCATGATGCGCACGGTGAAATGGCGTCCGTCCCGGGCGGCGATGTCCTTGCTCGAATACATGAGGGTGCGCAGCACTTCCTGGGCGTCGGCCTGCAGGCCCGGGTAGTCCAGGTCGGTAACGATGTCGCTCAGGGGGCGGCCGACGTCGCTCGGGATCAGCTTGACGATGCGGGTCGCGGCGCTGGTGAAGCGGCGCACGTGCAGCCGGCCGTCCAGGAACACCGTGGCGATGTCCGTGCTGTCCAGCAGGTTCTTCATGTCGTTGCTGGCCCGGGACAGGTCGTCCACCTTGGATTGCAGTTCCGCGTTCACCGTCTGCAATTCCTCGTTCAGGGACTGCATCTCCTCCTTGGAGGTGGTCAGCTCCTCGTTGGTGGATTGCAACTCCTCGTTGGTGGATTGCAGTTCCTCGTTGGCCGACTTCAGTTCCTCCTGGGAGCTCTGCATCTCCTCCCGCACGGTCTGCAACTGCTCGTGGGCGCGCTGGAGCTCCAGCGCCAGATCGTTGTCCCGGTCCGCCGGTAGCCTCCTGCGCACGGGCTTGCCGGTGGGAGGAGCGGCGGCATCCATGAAGACGATCATGACCAGGCCCTGCAGGGAGCCGGCTTCCTCGATCATCTCCAGGCGCAGGTTGACCAGCGAGCCGCCGTTGCCCTCGATCCGGACGCCCTCCACGCTCACCGCCCCCTTCTCCCGGGTCACCCTCTGGAAGGCACCGGCCAGTTCGTGGCGCAAGCCCTCCCGGGCCATGGCGTAGATGTTCCAGTTCGCCTTGCCCGAGGCGGCCTCCAGGTATTTCCCGGTGCGGCCATTGATGTACACGATGTCGCCGTTGCCGTTGGCCAGCACCGCCGCCGGCGAGATGCGCCGCAGCAGGAACTGATCCGCCTGGGTCTGGAGGTTCGCGGCCGGCGGCGCCGGTCTGGATTCCTCCCCCCGGCTGGGTGCCGCCTGGAACTGGCGCGTCGGGAACTCCACCGCCCTCGTGCTCAGGGTATTGCTGAGGCGGGTATAGAGGCGCGCCTTGGCTTCCAGCGGGGCGAACAGGTCCGTGGCATTGCCTATGGTCTCGGCGCTGCCCAGGAACAGGATGCCGTCCGGATTGAGGCTGTAGTGGAACAGGGGCAGGAGCTTCTTCTGCAGATCGGCTTCCAGGTAGATGAGCAGGTTGCGGCAGCTGAGGAAATCCAGCTTGGTGAAGGGCGGGTCCATGATGATGTTCTGCGGCGCGAAGATCAGCATCTCCCGGATTTCCTTGCCCACCCGGTAGCCGCGCTCGTCGGCCACGAAGTAGCGGCTCAGGCGCTCCGGCGACACGTCCTGCTCGATGTTGGGCGGGTAGTAGCCCTGGCGCGCCGT
Organism: Rhodocyclaceae bacterium; assembly: GCA_028714035.1. Lineage (GTDB taxonomy): Bacteria > Pseudomonadota > Gammaproteobacteria > Burkholderiales > Rhodocyclaceae > JAQTNA01. Next base: position 71,692 of record JAQTNA010000003.1, on the reverse strand, counting down.
GTCAATCGCCCCCGCGTCCAGGTCGGTGGCGTAGATCTGGAGCGACAGCCGGGCCTGGGGCCGCATCTTTTCCAGCGCCTCCTTGAAGGCGATGGCCAGGGAATAGGCTTCCTCACCCGTGGAGCAGGCGGGTACCCAGGCCCGCATCAGGGTGCCGGGCGCTCGCCTGGCCATCAAGGCCGGCAGCGCCACCTGGCCCAGGTAGGCCCAGGCCTCCGGGTCGCGGAAGAAGCTGGTGACGCCGATCAGGAGCTCCTTGAACAGGAGCTCCACCTCCTGGGGGTTCTCCCGCAGGAAGCGCACGTAATCGGCGATCCGCTCGATCTGGTGTATGCCCATGCGCCGCTCCACCCGGCGATACAGGGTGCTGCGCTTGTACTCGGAGAAATCGTGCCCGGTCTGGATGCGCAGCAGGATGACCACCTTCTCCAGGGCGCTCAAGGATTTGCCTTCCAGCTCCGGCTCGCTTCGGCCCAGCCCCGGCGTCTGGCGCAGCCAGGCCAGGACGCGCGCCGGCATGTCCTGGGGCGCTGCCACGATGTCGGCGAGGCCGGCATCCATGGCGCTCCGGGGCATGGCGTCGAACTTGGCGCTCGCGGGCTCCTGGGCCAGAGCCAGGCCCGCCTTCTCCTTGATGGCGCGCAGTCCCAGGGTGCCGTCCGAGCCCATGCCGGAGAGGATGACGCCGACGGCCAGGTGCTGCCGGTCGCTCGCCAGGGAGCGCAGGAAGAAGTCTATGGGCAGGTGCAGCCCCCGCGGCGTGGCCAGATCGAAGAGGTGCAGGACCCCGTTCAGGATGGACATGTCCTTGTTGGGCGGGATGACGTAGACGCAATCCCGTTTCACCGGCATGCGGTTCTTCGCCTGGCTCACCTCCATGGGGGTGGCCCGCTGCAAGAGTTCGGGCAGGATGCCCTTGTGGTTGGGGTCCAGGTGCTGGACGACCACGAAGGCCAGGCCGCTGTGTGCCGGCACCCCCCGGAAGAATTGTTCCAGGGCCTCCAGTCCGCCGGCCGAGGCGCCGATGCCGACGATGGGCAGCGGCGCCTCGGCGCCGGCGGCAACTTCTTCCCCCGCGCGGGCCATGTCGCCGGCCGGTTCGCTCGCGGTAGTGCTGGACTTGGTTTTCATTGGTTTCCCGCTTCTGACTGATGGCATGGATCAGGCATTATGAAGCAGCCACCCCTGTCTCGGAAATCCGGAGCAGTAGGGCGCCGGAGAGCGCAGCGAACCGCATCAATGCCTGGGCGTGGGCGGCGATGCGGTTCGTTCCTCACCGCATCCTACAGATCGTGGGGGGGCTTGCTCATTGATGCCGAATTTTCCCGTTGGGCGGGGTAGGATGGGGTTTTCCAGCAACGCCGACCTGACCCGCTACGCCGTGGCCAAGCAGCTCATCAGCTGATCGCGGCAGGGGCGGCCAGGTCTTGTAGTGGCAATACGACAGGCTATCGTATTCCTGCGATTTCGCAGTATTCTAAAGGCATCTATAGTGCCATGCCATGGGGAATTCTGAATCCTGGTCATGTCCGAGACATGATGGGAAGGGAGATCGCATGGAATATCCGGACACACGCCCCCTGCGGCTCCTGGCCATGACGGCGAACGCCTTCGATGACGACCGCGCCGCCTGCCTGGCGGCCGGCATGAACGACTTCATCCCCAAGCCGGTGGAGCCCGAGCAGCTGTACACCGCCCTGCTGAAGTGGCTGGCGCGGGGCGACTCCCTCGCCCCGCCCGCGGGGTGAGGGGCGGTTGCCCTCAGGCGGCCATCAGCCGGCCGGCCACCAGCACCAGCATGGTGGCGAGGGCAGGGCGCAGGAAGTGCTCGGGCACGCGGGCGGAGAGCCGGCTGCCGAGGAAGATGCCGGGCAGGGAGCCGAGCAGCAGGGAGCCCAGGAGCGCCAGGTCCACGCTGCCCAGGGCCCAGTGACCCATGCCCGCCACCAGGGTCAGGGGCACGGCGTGGGCGATGTCGCTGGCGACGATCCTCACCGTCGGCAGGGTCGGGTAGAGGAAGAACAGGGCCGCCACCCCCTGCGCCCCGGCACCCACGGAGGAAATGGAGACCAGCACCCCCAGGACGAAGCCGGTGGCGACCGTGGCCGCCGCCACCCGGCGTTCGCTCCGGTCTCCGGCGTGCCGTCTGGCCCGGGCCAGCAGTTGCCGGCGCAGGAGCAGGGCCAGGGCGGTGACCAATAGCGCCACGCCCAGGGCGCCGGAGACGAGCTTCGAGGCGCCCGCCATGCCGCCCGGAACGAACTGGTGCACCAGGAACAGGGTCAGGGCCGAGGCCGGCAGGCTGCCCGCCGCGAGCCGGCCGGTGATGCGCCAGTCCACCGCGCCTTGCCGAGCATGGACCCAGGTTCCGCCCGCCTTGGTCAGGGCGGCGTAGAGCAGGTCGGTGCCCACGGCGGTGGCGGGATGCACGCCGAACAGCAGCACCAGGAGCGGCGTCATGAGCGAGCCGCCGCCCACCCCCGTGAGCCCGACGATGGCGCCGACCGCGAAGCCGGCAAAGCTGTAGCTGAAGTCCATGGCGGGCGGGGCGTTGTGAGGATGAAGGGGATGCTAAGGGTTTTACATAGACCTGAAAAATACTTTGACGTTAGATGCAAATAACTGAAGATTATTTTGTGTTTGGCGTGTCTGCATTACGACTCAAACTGACCTGATGATCGAGATGCCTCGGTGTGCCGAGAAATCCCCTCTCCCCCCCTCCCGGGGGGCGAGGGAGGTAATGCGGAGTCGCGCAGGAGGTGGCGAGCGCAGCGAGCCGCATCAATGCGTTCCAGGCGCCCAAGGATCGGCCGATGCGCTTCCTTCGTCACCGCATCCTGCCGAATGCTCCGGCAGGCTCGCGCCGCATCAGTTTGAATCGCACCCTGTCGGCACATGCCGCCACACGGCCGGGCGAAAAACGGGGAAAATGCCGGGTTGAAAGCGCGAGGCCCGACCCGGCCCGCGTGCCCTGCCGGCCGGTACCGGGACACCCCCGGAGGTTGCCCGGTCATTCTTCCCGCTGGAGACAAGCATGAGCCACAAGCACGCCAACCTGATCCGGGCCATCTTCCAGGAGCCGGTCAATTGCAACATCCACTGGCGCGAGATCGAATCCCTGCTCAACCACCTGGGGGCACTGGTGGAGTCCGGGCACGGCGCGCGCTTTCGCATCGTGCTGAACCGGATGGAGTTCTTCTTCCACCATCCCCACCACAGCAATACGTGCAGCAAGCAGTCCATCAAGGATTTTCGCGCCTTCCTGGCCCGCGCCGGGGTCACGCCATCCGCCTACGAGCTGGGCGAAGGCGAGTCCACGCCCGCACATCCCAGGCATTGAACGGACACGGCCGGTGCCCACCCCGGCTGCCACCATGCGTATCGAACACATCCTGAAGCGCCTGCGGGAACTGGGCGCCAAGCCGCGCCACGAACAGCGGGTGCTCCGGGCCTGGGTCCAGGGCGTCTCCCTGGACACCCGCCACAGCCGGGCCGAGGACTTCCTGCCCCTGGTCGTGCGCCGGGAATTGCCGGCGCTCATGGCCGAACTGGCGGGCCTGGTACGCCTGGTCTCCGAGCACCCCGGCGAGGACGGCTCGGCCCGGCTGCTGCTGGAACTGGCGGACGGCCAGACGGTGGAGAGCGTGCTCCTGCCCCGGGACGGCCTGTGCGTGTCCACCCAGGTGGGCTGCGCGGTGGGCTGCACCTTCTGCATGACCGGCCGGGATGGCCTGTTGCGCCAGTTGGGCAGTGCCGAGATCGTGGCCCAGGTGGTGCTCGGGCGCACGCGCCGGCCGGTGAAGAAGGTGGTGTTCATGGGCATGGGCGAGCCGGCCCACAACATGGACAACGTCCTGGAGGCGATCCACCTCCTGGGCACGGCGGGCGGCATCGGCCACAAGAACCTGGTATTTTCCACCGTGGGCGACCGGCGCGTGTTCCAGCGCCTGCCCCTGGAAGCGGTGAGGCCGGCCCTGGCCCTGTCCCTGCATTCCACCAGGGGCGAACTGCGCGCCGCGCTCATGCCCAGGGCGCCGCGCATCGCTCCCGACGAACTCGTGGCCCTGGCCGAGGACTACGCCCGCGCCACCGGTTATCCCATCCAGTATCAATGGACCCTGCTGGAAGGGGTGAACGACAGCGACGAGGAGCTGGAGGGGATCGTGCGCCTGCTGTCCGGCAAGTACGCCATGATGAACTTCATCCCCTGGAACACCATCGAGGGCCTGGGTTTTCGCCGCCCGAGCCGGGAGAGGGCGGAAGAGATGGCCCGCCACCTGATGCGCCATCGCATCCTGGCCAAGCTGCGGGATTCCGCCGGGCAGGACATCGCCGGCGGCTGCGGCCAGCTGCGTGCAAGGGCCTTGTCCGCCCCGGAATAGCCTTCCCTCGATCAAAATACTTGAGCGATTCCTGTGGGAATTGTAGAATCACGCTCTTTGGCCCGGAGCGTTCCATGTTCAGTCACCTGCGTGAAGACATCGCCTGCGTCTTCGACCGGGATCCCGCTGCCCGTTCGGCCTGGGAGGTGCTGACCTGCTATCCCGGCGTCCATGCGCTCCTGTTCCATCGCCCCGCCCACTGGTTCTGGCGTCATGGTTTCACCTGGTTCGCCCGCTGGCTGTCCCACCTGGGCCGCTGGCTCACGGGCATCGAGATTCACCCCGGCGCCACCATAGGCCGGCGGGTATTCATTGATCACGGCATGGGCGTGGTGGTGGGGGAGACCGCCGAGATCGGCGACGACTGCACCCTGTACCACGGCGTCACCCTGGGCGGCACCTCCTGGAACAAGGGCAAGCGCCACCCGACCCTGGGCCGCGGCGTGGTCATCGGCGCCGGGGCCAAGGTGTTGGGCCCCTTGACGGTGGGCGAGGGCGCCAAGGTCGGCTCGAACGCCGTGGTGGTGCGGGACGTGCCGCCGGGCGCGACGGCGGTGGGCATCCCGGCCCGCATCGTGGAAGCCGGCCAGGATCAGATCCGGGAGGAGAAGGCGGAAAAGATGGGTTTTTCGGCCTACGCCCTCACGGCCAACCTGGACGATCCCCTGGCCAAGGCCATCCACGGTCTCCTGGACCACGCGGTGGAGACGGATCGGCGCCTGTCCACCCTGCTTCAATACCTGGAACGGGCGGGGGTTTCCGTGGATGAGGAAATCGCCACCGCGGACAAGTTCGATCCCAACTACCTGGGAAAAATAGTTGACTAATATTGTCGGACTTCGTATAGTTGACCGCACAATTCGGGCATTGGCCATCCTGGCCTCCGCCCTCTCCCGAACGGGGTAATGACCATGCGACTGACTACCAAGGGGCGTTTCGCCGTAACCGCCATGATTGATCTGGCCCTGCGCGAGGACGAAGGCCCGGTGACGCTGGCCGGCATCAGCGAACGCCAGAAGATTTCCCTCTCCTACCTGGAACAACTCTTCGGCAAGCTGCGCCGGCGCGACCTGGTGGGCAGCGTGCGCGGCCCCGGCGGCGGCTATCGCCTGGCCCGTCCCCTGGCCGAGATTTCGGTGGCGGACATCATTTTCGCCGTGGATGAGCCCATGGATGCCACCCAGTGCGGCGGCAAGGGCAACTGCATGGACCAGCAGCCGTGCATGACCCACGACCTGTGGATGAGCCTGAATGCCCACATGTACGATTATCTGGATTCGGTGAGCCTCTCCAGCCTGGTGGACAAGCAGAGGGACGCCCATCCCTCCGCCGTCCTGCACGATCACCGTCCCCGCGTCCGGGTTCGGCGCGAGCGCGTCGCGGCCTGACTTTCAGGCATCAGAGGTCAGGGATCAGGGATCAGGATGTTCGCACCCGCCTACCTGGATCACAACGCCACGACGCCCCTGGACCCGCGGGTGCTGGAAGCGATGCTGCCCTACCTGGGCAGCCGTTTCGGCAACGCGTCCAGCCGGCACGAGTACGGTCGGCATGCGCGCCAGGCCCTGGACACGGCGCGCCAGCAGGTGGCGGCCGCCCTGGGCGCCCATGCCACGGAGGTGGTGTTCACCAGCGGCGGCTCCGAGGCGAACAACCTGTTCATCAAGGGCGCGGCGGCCTTCCTGAGGCCGGGGCTGGTGGCGCTGGGTGCCACCGAGCATCCCTCGGTTCGGGAGCCGGCGCGACAGATGAGGAGGGCCGGCTGGCGGCTGGAAGAGATGCCGGTGCATGACTCGGGGCTGGTGCGGACGGAAGGCTACACCCGGCTGTTGCAGGAGAAGCCGACCCTGATCTCGCTCATGTTGGCGAACAACGAGACCGGGGTGGTTCAGGACGTGGCGGCACGGGCGGCCGAGGCGAAGGCCGCGGGTGGCCGGGGCTGGTTCCACACCGATGCGGTGCAGGCTTTGGGCAAGATGGCGCTGGATTTCCGGGCGCTGAATGCCGCGGGTGTTCATGCGCTCACGGTGTCGGCGCACAAGATTTACGGCCCCCTGGGCGCGGGTGCCCTGGTGCTGGACAAGCGCGTGGAGCTGGCGCCCCTGGTGGCCGGGGGCGGACAGGAGCGGAACCTGCGCTCGGGCACGGAAAACGTGCCGGCCATCGTCGGTTTCGGCCTGGCCGCGGAGCTCGCGGTGGCCCGCTTGTCCGACGCGGTGGCGGGCATGCTGCGGCAGAGGCGGGAGATCGAGGCGGGCCTGGCGAACCTGGGGGCGCGGATATTCGGCGCGGCGGCGGAGCGCCTGCCCAACACGGTATTTTTCGGCTTCGAGGGCATCGAAGGCGAGACCCTGGTGGGCCACATGGATCGGGCGGGTTTCGCCCTGGCCAGCGGCTCCGCCTGCTCCAGCGCCAACCCGGAACCGTCCCATGTGCTCCTGGCCATGGGCGTGGCAGCCGAGGTGGCGCGGAGCGCGGTCCGGGTGAGCGTGAGCCGGGATACGAAGGGCGAGGATGTACAGCGCTTCGTCGAGGCGCTGGGCGCGGAGGTCCGTCGCCTGAGATCGCTCTCGGCGATGGCGGCATAGATTGCTTGGGCCGGAAAAGAAGTTTTAACCGCAGAGACGCAGAGGAAAAACAATTCAGCGTAACCCGACAAAATTTTACGCGGTCACATGGTTTTCTCAGCGCCTCTGCGCCTCTGCGGTGAGCCAAGTGCCATTTTAGGAATTAACCCCCATCGGGGTAGCTTTCAGGAAATATCCGGCAAGGTAAGCTTGCCGGCTCAAAAAAGGATGGAGAGCACATGTTGAAGTTCCCGATCTATCTGGACTATTCGGCGACGACGCCGGTGGACCCGCGGGTGGCCGCCAAGATGATTCCGTATCTGACGGAACATTTCGGCAACCCCGCCAGCCGTTCCCACGCCTATGGATGGGAGGCGGAAGCCGCCGTGGAGGATGCCCGGGGACAGGTCGCAGCCCTGGTGAATGCGGACCCGAAGGAGATCATCTGGACTTCCGGCGCGACCGAATCCAACAACCTGGCCATCAAGGGCGCGGCCCAGTTCTATTCCGGCAAGGGCAAGCACCTGATCACGGTCAAGACGGAGCACAAGGCGGTGCTGGACACCTGCCGGGAACTGGAGCGCCAGGGCTTCGAGGTCACCTACCTGGACCCGGACGACAAGGGGCTGATCTCGGTGGAGCAATTCACCGCCGCCCTGCGCCCGGACACCATCCTGGCCTCGGTCATGATGGTGAACAACGAGATCGGCGTCGTCCAGCCCATCGCGGAACTGGGCGAGCTGTGCCGGCAGAAGGGCGTGATCTTCCACGTGGATGCGGCCCAGGCCACCGGCAAGGTGGACATTGACCTCTCCAGGCTGAAGGTGGATCTGATGTCCTTCTCCGCCCACAAGACCTACGGCCCCAAGGGCATCGGTGCCCTGTACGTGAGGAGGAAGCCGCGCATCCGCCTGGAAGCCCAGATGCACGGCGGCGGCCACGAGCGGGGCCTGCGCTCCGGCACCCTGGCCACGCACCAGATCGTGGGCATGGGCGAGGCCTTCCGGATTGCGAAGGAGGAGATGGTTGAGGAAAACCGGCGCATCGGTGCGTTGCGGGACCAGTTGCTCCGGGGCTTCTCCGACATGGAAGAGGTCTATGTCAATGGCGACCTCACCCATCGGGTACCGCACAACCTGAACATCAGCTTCAATTTCGTGGAAGGCGAGTCCCTCATCATGGCGGTGAAGGAACTCGCCGTCTCCAGCGGCTCGGCCTGCACTTCCGCCAGCCTGGAGCCTTCCTACGTGCTGCGCGCCCTGGGCCGTTCGGACGAGTTGGCCCACAGCTCCATCCGCTTCACCCTGGGCCGCTTCACCACGGAAGAAGAGATCGCCTTCACCATTGATCTCCTGCACAAGAAGATCGGCAAGCTGCGCGACCTCTCCCCCCTGTGGGACATGTACAAGGAAGGCATAGACCTGAACACCGTGCAGTGGGCGGCACATTGATTTAACTGCGTGAGGAGTGAGGGGTGAGGTGTGAGGCGTAATAGTTTCCGGGCGCAAAGCGCCCGCTGACTACAACCCCTCACCCCTCCCGCCTCACGCCTCACGCCTTAAAGGAGTCTTACCATGTCATATAGCGAAAAAGTACTGGATCACTACGAGAACCCCAGGAACGTCGGCGCCTTCGGCAAGGACGAGGAAGGCGTGGCCACCGGCATGGTGGGCGCGCCGGCCTGCGGCGACGTGATGAAGTTGCAGATCAAGGTGGGCAAGGACGGCATCATCGAGGACGCCAAGTTCAAGACCTACGGCTGCGGTTCGGCCATCGCCTCCAGTTCCCTGGTGACGGAGTGGGTCAAGGGCAAGACCCTGGACGAGGCGGCCGGCATAAAAAACACCCAGATCGCCGAGGAACTGGCCCTGCCCCCGGTTAAAATCCACTGTTCCATCCTGGCCGAGGACGCCATCAAGGCGGCCATCGCCGATTACAAGACCAAGCACGGCGCCGACGGCGCTCAAAAGTAAGGAGTCATTCATGCCTGTGACGCTTTCCGAACGCGCCGCGAACCACGTTTCCAACTTCCTGGCCAAGCGCGGCAAGGGCATAGGCGTGCGCCTCGGGGTGCGCACCTCCGGCTGCTCCGGCATGGCCTACAAGCTGGAATTCGCCGACGACGTGACGCCCGACGACGTGGTGTTCGAGAGCCACGGCCTGAAGGTGCTGGTGGACCCCAAGAGCCTGGCCTACCTGGACGGCACCGAACTGGACTTCGTGCGCGAGGGTCTGAACGAGGGCTTCAAGTTCAACAACCCCAACGTCAAGAACGAGTGCGGCTGCGGCGAGAGCTTCAATGTCTGACAGGTATCAGTTGCCAGTTGTCAGTTGTCAGAATTTCATGCGCGCGCGAAGCGCGCGGAAACTGGTCTGTATCCTGTAACCTGACCTCTGACCACTGATATGGATTTCACCCACAACCACTTCCAGCTTTTCGGCCTGGCGCCGGCCTTCCGCATTGACGTGGACGCGCTGGAGAAGAGCTACCGGGAGTTGCAGGGCAGGGTGCACCCGGATCGGTACGCCCATCTGCCGGATACGGAGAAGCGGCTTTCGATGCAGTGGGCGACGAGGGCGAATGAGGCCTTCCAGGCCCTGAAGAAGCCCCTGTCCCGGGCCATCTACCTGCTGGAACTGGCCGGAGTGGACGTGGCGCACCAGAGCAACACCGCCATGTCGCCGGCCTTCCTCATGGAACAGATGGAGTGGCGGGAAGCGGTGGAGGAGGCCGAACAGGCCAGGGACACGGATGAACTGGAGGCCCTGCGCCATCGCCTCATGGCCCACGGCAAGGATGTGCAGGCCGAGGCCGAGCGCGCCCTGGACGACAGCCACGACCTGGTGGCCGCCGCCGACGCCGTGCGCCGCCTGATGTTCATCGAGAAACTGCGCCACGACATCGAGGATGCGCTGGAGACCTTAGAGTCCTAGTAAGATACCTAATCATCGAGAGGTTCACAATTTTAACTCCCCCTTCGGACGCACAAAATCTGTGGCACGATACCGACTGGATACCCTATGACCGCTGAAATCGCCATCCTAAACTCTAGTGCGATCGCTATAGCTGCTGATAGCGCCGTCACTATTGGACGAGGCAAGAAGATATACAACTCGGCGATTAAGGTATTTACCTTATCCAAGGTTGCCCCAGTTGGAATTATGATCTACGGTAATGCTGGATTGATTGATGCTCCTTGGGAAACGATTATCAAGACGTACCGATCCCAACTAAAAGACCGTACTTTCCCAACACTCGAGGGATACGCAGAGGATTTTCTAAGTTTTCTTCCCCGTCAAATCAGTTTCTTTCCGGCTGCCCACCAAGACTTCTGGCAGGAATCGAATATTGCCGGATATTTTGGGGCAATACGCGACGAAGTTGTGCGAGCCGTTGAGCGGCGCTTTAAGGATAACGAACCGGTTGACAAGGAAGTTACGGCGACGGTTATTAGTGACACTATTTATAGTCATCATACCCGGCTTTCAAAATTATCATTGATTTCCGGCATAACAGCAAGGTGGGAAGCTTCGTTTAAAAGGAAGCTCCAGAAACTCCATGAGAAATTGGTGCCTATTGTTTTCCAGAACCTTCCGGTTGACACTATAAGCTCAAAGAGGCTTCTGGAAATTGCCACATGGATTCACAGTAGAGAAATAATGTCCGGCGGACACTCTGGCGTTGTTATTTGTGGGTTCGGTGAAGATGATGTTTACCCCGTGGTTATCACTCATCTCATTGATGGTGTTTTTGAGGGGAAACTAAAATACAAAAAAGCGGAAAATAAGAGTCATCGAATTCGAAACGGTAATGACTGCTCTATTATACCTTTTGCCCAAGATGATATGGTGGCATCATTTATGGAGGGGATGAACCCTGCTATAAATACGTTTATTTATCAATGGCTTTCCGAAGTATTTTCTCGACTGCCGGAATTGCTACCCGATATGATTTTGGCTGGCAGAAAGGCCAAGAAAGACAAGGCCAGACAAGATTTTTCGAATTCTGCGAAAGATTTGCTTACGGAGTTCTTCAGTCAACTAACTCAGCATAAGCGTACAGAGCATATTGACCCGATTATAAACATGGTCCGCGTTTTGCCAAAAGATGAATTGGCGGCCATGGCTGAATCCCTTGTTAATTTGACGGCATTTAAACGCAGGATGACTGATGAACTTGAGACCGTTGGCGGCCCAATTGATGTTGCGGTTATCTCAAAAGGAGACGGGCTTGTTTGGGTTAAGCGTAAGCATTATTTTGATCCGCAGTTGAACCAACATTTCTTTGCTAATTATTTTCGGGGACTAAAACATGGCCAAAAGTGATAAGAATGTCGGTGCCACATCCGGCAATGGATCAAAATCCTTTATTTCATTCTCTAATTGGAAGTCTGAGCTTTTGCCAGATTTGGCAAAAGCGGATGACTATTCAGTGTTACGCATCAGCACTGAACAGTTGGCCAAGACTTTGGCGAACGATACGTTTGATCGTGTTCGAAGCAAAGTAGCTGTATAGGTTTTTGACACGGATTCAGATGGAAAATAGTTAGCTCATCGTATGCGGTATATGGTTGTCATCGAAAAGGGGCAGACCAGCTACGGTGCTTTCGTGCCGGACTTGCCGGGCTGCATCGCGGTGGGGGAAACCGAGGCGGAGACGCTGGCGCTCATCGAAGAAGCGATTCAGTTCCATCTGGAAGACATGAAGGCCGACGGCCTGCAAATACCCCTGCCCGCGTCAAAGAGCACCTTCGTCGACGTCGCCTTGGCGGCCTGATACGGGACTATTTCATCGCGCGAATGTTGCTGATCTCTGTATCCTGACCCCTGACTACTGAATCAATGGCACTTCTCCAAATCTCAGAACCCGGACTATCCACCGCCCCCCATCAGCACCGGCTGGCGGTCGGCATTGATCTGGGCACCACCAATTCCCTGGTCGCCACCGTGAGGAACGGCATTGCCGTGGTCCTGAACGACGAGGAGGGCCGGGCCTTGCTCCCTTCCATCGTGCGCTACCGGGGCGACGGCCGGATCGAGGTGGGCAGCCGCGCCCAGTCGGCCCAGGCGCGGGATCCGCGGAACACCATCATCTCCGTGAAGCGCTTCATGGGCCGGGGCATCAAGGACGTGGCCCACGTGGAATCCATGCCCTACGATTTCGTGGATGGTCCCGGCATGGTGCGCCTGCGCACCGTGGACGGCGTGAAGAGCCCGGTGGAAATCTCGGCGGAAATCCTGAAGAACCTGCGCGCCCGGGCGGAAGCCAGCCTGGGCGGCGAGCTGGTGGGCGCGGTCATCACCGTGCCGGCCTACTTTGACGACGCCCAGCGCCAGGCCACCAAGGACGCGGCCCGGTTGGCCGGCATCAATGTCCTGCGCCTCTTGAACGAGCCAACCGCCGCGGCCATCGCCTACGGCCTGGACAACGGTTCGGAGGGGGTCTATGCGGTGTTCGATCTGGGCGGCGGCACCTTCGACATCTCCATCTTGAAGCTCTCCCGGGGCGTGTTCGAGGTGCTCGCCACCAACGGCGACGCGGCCCTGGGCGGCGACGACTTCGATCAGCGCGTCTATTGCTGGATCCTGGACCATGCCGGCATCCGCTTTCCCAGCGCGGAAGACACCCGCCATCTCCAGGTCAAGGCGCGGGAAGCCAAGGAATTCCTCACCAACCATAGGGAAGCCCAGATCGTCACCACCCTGACCACCGGGGAAGACGTGAAACTTACCCTCTCCGTGGAAGACTTCGCCGAGATGACCCGGCCCCTGGTGCAGAAGACCCTGCAACCGGCGAAGAAGGCCCTGCGCGACGCCGGGCTCACGGTGGAGGAGGTCAAGGGCGTGGTCATGGTGGGCGGCTCCACCCGCATGCCCCAGATCCAGCGTGCCGTGGGCGACTTTTTCAGGCAGGAGCCTCTGACCAACCTGGACCCGGACAAGGTGGTGGCCCTGGGCGCCGCCATCCAGGCCAACGTGCTGGCGGGCAACCGGGCCTCCGAGGAGGACTGGCTGCTGCTGGACGTGATCCCCTTGTCCCTGGGCCTGGAGACCATGGGCGGTTTGTCGGAGAAGGTCATTCCCCGGAATTCCACCATCCCCGTGGCCCGCGCCCAGGAATTCACTACCTTCAAGGACGGCCAGACGGCCATGAGCTTCCACGTGGTGCAGGGGGAAAGGGAACTGGTGTCCGACTGCCGGTCGCTGGCCCGCTTCGAGCTGCGCGGCATCCCGCCCATGGTGGCCGGCGCCGCCCGCATCCGGGTCACCTTCCAGATTGACGCCGATGGCCTGCTCTCGGTCTCGGCGCGGGAGATGTCTTCCGGCGTGGAAGCCTCCATCAGCGTCAAGCCCTCCTACGGCCTCACGGACGAGGACATCGCCGGCATGCTCCAGGACTCCATGGAACACGCGGGCGAGGACATGAATGCCCGGAACCTCAACGAGCAGAAGGTGGAGGCGCGCCGCGCCATCGAGGCCGCCGAGGCGGCTCTGGCCCAGGATGCCGACCTGCTCTCCGCCGCGGAGAGAACCGCCATTGACGACCTGATCGCCAATCTGCGCCTCCTCGCGGAAGGCAGTGACGCCCGCGCCTTGAAGGCCGGGATTGATTCGGTGAACAACGGCACCCAGGAATTCGCCGCCCGCCGCATGGACCAGAGCATCCGGAAGGCGCTCACCGGCAAGAAAATGGACAGTCTGGAAGTCTGAGTTTATGAAAATCAAGGATAAGCGCAGAGGCGCAGAGACGCGGAGAAACCCAGTGCTTTCGCAGCGTTTATGTTTCGTCGGTAGCCCTCAGGCTTCTCCATCCCCCAGGTTTTCCTCTGCGCCTCTGCGCCTCTGCGGTTCAATCAATTTCTGACGACCATGACCCAGATCATCATCCTGCCGCACCCGGAACTCTGTCCCGAGGGCAGCGTCATCGAGGCCGAACCCGGCCTGTCCCTGTGCGATGCGCTGCTCCAGAACGGCATCGAGATCGAGCATGCCTGCGAGAAGTCCTGCGCCTGCACCACCTGTCACGTCATCGTGAGGGAGGGCATCGGCTCCCTGAACGAGGCGGAGGAACTGGAGGAGGACATGCTGGACAAGGCCTGGGGCCTTGAGCCCAACAGCCGCCTGTCCTGCCAGGCCATCGTGGCCGACACGCCGCTCACGATCGAGATTCCAAAATACACCATCAACATGGTCAGCGAGGGACACAAGAAATGAAGTGGACCGAAGTGCTCGAGATCGCCATCGCCCTGTCCGAGAAGCACCCGGAGCAGGATCCGACCCAGCTCAACTTCGTGGACCTGCGCAACTGGGTCCTGGCCCTGGAAGAGTTCGATGACGACCCCAGGCACAGCGGCGAGAAGGTGCTGGAAGCCATCCAGCAGGCCTGGATAGACGAGGTTTCCTGATTCGTACAGCTCGGGATTCGCCTGGACATGGCAGGCTTTAGCCGGCCCCACCGCCATGTGGATAGACACCCACTGCCATCTGGATGCCGCCGAGTTCGATGCGGACCGGGAGGCCGTTCATGCCGCGGCTCTCGAAGCGGGCGTGACGACCCTGGTCATTCCGTCCGTGGCGGCGGCCAATTTCGAGGCCGTCGGCAAGACCTGCCGGCTTCACTCCGGCTGTCACCCCGCCTACGGCATTCACCCCATGTACGTGGACCGGGCGCAGGAAGCCGACCTGGAGCGACTGCGCGGGTTTCTTTCAGAGGAAAATGCCGTGGCGCTGGGCGAGATCGGCCTGGATTTCTTCGTCCCCGAACGGGACGAGGCGCGCCAGGTTTGGTTCTTCGTCGAGCAGCTGAAGATCGCCCGCGACCTGGACCTGCCGGTCCTGCTGCACGGGCGGCGGGCGCTGGATGCGGTATTGAAGCAGCTGCGCCGCACCCGGGTTCGGGGCGGCATCGCCCACGCCTTCAACGGCTCGCACCAGCAGGCGGACGAATTCATCAAGCTGGGCTTCAAGCTGGGCTTCGGCGGCGCCATGACCTGGAGCCGGGCCTCGCGGCTGCGGGAACTGGCGGCCAGCCTGCCGCTTTCTGCCATCGTTCTGGAAACCGACGCCCCGGACATTGCGCCGGAGTTCATCGGCCGCTCAAGGAACAGCCCGGCCTTCCTGCCCCGCATCGCCGCGACGCTGGCCGAGTTGCGCGCCATTTCCTTGCAGGAAGTGGCCGAGGCGACCAGCGCCAACGCGCTCGCCGTGCTGCCGAAGCTGGGGCCGTCCCCTTTTTGAACGCGACCGGATATCGGGAAGCGGTTCACATTCCGGGCCGACTGGTACAATAGCGCCATGAATACTCCACAACCCATCTCCCCTCGCCGTCGACTTCAGGACCTGCTGGCCATCCCGGAGTATCAACGCACCGATGAACAGTGGGATGAGATCAACGAGCTGGAAATTTCCCTGGCTTCCGCCAACCGGCTGGATGCACCCCGTGAGCCGGGGGCTCGGCGAAGCTCTCCCGAAACCAATCGTGAGCCGGGCGCCCGCAGGAAGCCGCCGGAAGGCCGGGAACCAGGGCCCCGACGCAGCGCCGCGCCGGCGGCACCCCAGAACGGCCAGGACCCGGCCGCGGCCGGACCGCGCAAGCCTTCGGGCCGCTCCAGGAACGCCCGGAAACCCAAGCCGCCCAAGCAACCGGTCTGAGGGGCTCCCGGCCTGGACCGGGTTCGCCGCGCGTTTTCCTGCCTGACGATCTCTACGCCAATTTCGCGTAGAGGTCGTGCACGTCGCAGTCGGTGATTTCCACGGTGGCGAATTCACCCGGTTCCAGGTCGTGCCCATCGAAGACGGTGACCAGGCCGTCAATGTCCGGGGCATCGTAGGGGGAGCGGGCGAGCGCCCCTTCCTCGTCCACTTCCTCCACCAGGATCCGCATGGTCTGCCCGATGCGCCGCTCCAGGCACTGGGTGCTGATGTCCTCCTGCAATTCCATGAGCCGTGCCCGGCGCTCCTCGCGTACTTCCTCCGGCAGGGCGCCCGGCAGGTCGTTGGCGGCGGCGCCATCCACCGGGGAATAGGGGAAGCAGCCCACCCGGTCGAGCTGGGCTTCCTCCAGGAACTGCAACAGCTCCTCGAACTCCGCCTCCGTCTCCCCCGGGAAGCCGGTGATGAAGGTGGAGCGGATGGCGATGTCGGGGCAGATCTCGCGCCAGGCCTTGACGCGCGCCAGGTTGTTCTCGGAACTGGCCGGGCGCTTCATGAGCTTGAGAATTCTCGGATTGGCGTGTTGGAAGGGTACGTCCAGGTAAGGCAGGATCAGGCCCTCGGCCATGAGGGGGATGAGCTGATCCACGCTGGGATAGGGGTAGACGTAGTGCAGGCGCACCCACACGCCCAGCTTGCCCAGTTCCTTGGCCAGATCGTAGATCCGGGTCTTGACCGGCCGGCCGCCATGAAAGCCGGTGCGGTATTTCACGTCCACGCCGTAGGCGCTGGTGTCCTGGGAGATCACCAGCAGTTCCTTCACCCCCGCCGCCACCAGCTTTTCCGCCTCCAGCAGGATGTCGCCGATGGGCCGGCTCACCAGGTCGCCCCTGAGGCTGGGAATGATGCAGAAGGTGCAGCGGTGATTGCATCCCTCGGAAATCTTGAGGTAGGCATAGTGATCCGGCGTGAGCCGTACGCCCTGGGGCGGCACCAGGTCCAGGAAGGGATCGTGGGGCTGGGGGACATGCTCGTGCACCGCCCGCATCACCTCTTCCGTGGCGTGCGGCCCGGTGACCGCGAGTACCGAGGGATGGACCTCCCGCACCAGCTCCGCCTTGGCCCCCAGGCAACCGGTGACGATGACCTTGCCGTTGGCTTCCAGGGCTTCGCCGATGGCATCCAGGGATTCCTCCACCGCCGCGTCAATGAAGCCGCAGGTATTCACCAGCACCAGGTCGGCACCCTCGTAGCTGGGGGAAATGAGGTAGCCCTCGGACCGCAGACGGGTGAGGATGAGTTCGGAATCCACGGTCGCCTTGGGGCATCCCAGGGAAACCATGCCTATTTTCTTTGGTTTGGACATTGGAGCAGGCCAGCGTTCGGGGGTGGCAAGTATACCTCTTCCCCGGGCGGCCGCAGGCCGCCGTTAGGCTCGCAGGAAAGCCTGCCAGAGAGGCAGCACCTCATTCGCGGCGCGCTGAACGCCGGGCAGGTGGTGCAGGGCGTCGGCGAGCTGGTCCTTCTGGCACAGTTCTTCCACCAGGCGGGCGGCATTGCGCAGGGGCATGGCACCGCCTCCGGCGGCCAGACCCTTGATGGTGTGGGCCTCGCGCACGGCCTGCTGGCCGTTTTCCGCTTTCAGGGCCGCCTCCAGCGCCAGGAGACGTTCCGGCACATCCCAGAGGATGCCCTCCACCATGCTTCGCGCCAGTTCCAGGTCGTTGTCCAGGTTGGACAGGATGAAGTCCGGATCGAACAGGCTCATGCCCTCGGATGCTTCCTTCCCCTCCGGCGGCGGCCCGGCATCGGCACCCATGGCGAGATCAATGGCGCGCAGCAAATCGCCGGCCACCACGGGCTTGGAGACGTAGCCATCCATGCCGGCCGCGACGCAGGCTTTCCGGTCGCCTTCCATGGCATTGGCGGTCATGGCCACCACGGGAATCTTCGGGTTGAGCACCGGGGCCGCGCCGCTGCGCAGGCGCCGCGTGGCTTCCAGCCCGTCCATGACCGGCATCTGGCAATCCATCAACACCAGGTCGTAGGGCGTCCGGTTCAGGATGTCCAGGGCTTCCTGGCCGTTTTCCGCCACGTCCACCCGGCAGCCGTAGCGCTGGAGGATGGCGACCGCGACCTTCTGGTTCGTGCCGTTGTCCTCCACCAGGAGGATATGCAGGTCGCGTTGCCGCGACTCTTCCAGGACATGCCGCGTGATGAGCTGGGCGGCCGCGCCCGGTTCCCGCTTCTCTCCGCGCAGGGCCGACAGGCAACGACGCAGATGCGCTTCCTTGAGGGGCTTGGTCAGGTAGGCGTCGAAACCCGCCTGGCGCACCCGTTCGCCATCGCCGCGCAGGGCGGCGGAAGTCAGCATGACGCACCGGGTGGATTCCAGCCGGTGATCCTCACGTATCAGGCGCCCCAGGGCCTCGCCATCCATTTCCGGCATGCTCATGTCCAGCAGGGCCACTTCGAAGGGGTCGCCCTTGACCACCGCATGGCGCATGAGGGCCAGCGCCTCCGCCCCGCCCGAGGCATCCTCGGGGCGACAGCCCCAGGAAGTCAGCAACGTCACGAGCAGGCGGCGGTTGGTGTCGTTGTCATCCACCACCAGTACCCGGCAACCCGCGAGATTCGTCGTGCGCAGGGGTTCCGCGGCGGACTCCTGCTCGGCCGGCTTCAGGAGGACGGTGAACCAGAAGGTGGAGCCGGCGCCATCCTTGCTTTCCACGCCTATGGTGCCGCCCATCAGTTCCGCCAGGCGCTTGCAGATGGAGAGTCCCAGTCCGGTTCCGCCGAATCGCCGGGTCATGGAGGAGTCCACCTGGCTGAAGGGAGAAAACAGCAATTCCTGCTTGTCCTCCGGGATGCCGATGCCGGTATCCCGAACCTCGAAGCGCAGGGAAATGTTGCCGCCGGGCGTGCCCAGCAGGCTGGCCACGATCGCCACTTCGCCCCTGTGGGTGAACTTGATGGCGTTGCCGGCCAGGTTGATGAGGATCTGGCGCAGGCGACCGGGATCGCCGCGCACCATGCGCGGCACGGGCGCCTGTACATGGCTGATGAACTCCAGGCCCTTGTCCTGGGCGCGGGAGGCCAGCACGTCCGCGGCGCCTTCCACCAGGGCGTGCAGGTCGAAGTCTATGGTTTCCAGTTCGAGCCGGCCCGCCTCGACCCGGGAGAGATCCAGGATGTCGTTGATGACCGTGAGCAGGGCATCCGCGCTGCCGCGGATGATGTTGGCGTATTCCCTCTGCTCCGTGTCCAGGGGTGTGGACAGCAGGAGGTCGGTCATGCCGACGACGCCGTTCATGGGGGTGCGAATTTCGTGGCTCATGTTGGCCAGGAACTCGCTCTTGGCCCGGTTGGCCGTCTCCGCCGCCTCCCGGGCGCGGCGCACGGCCCGGAGGTAGAGGGCGAGACCGCTGCCGGCGAAAATCAGCAGGCTGCCCACGGCGGCGAGCAGGAGAAACAACCCCAGGCGCTCGCGCTCCAGGGCGGAGAACTGCGACAGGGGGCGGGTGACGAAGATCTCCACGCCGTCGTCCGGCAGGCGCCGCGAGGCCAGGACGAAGGGTGTGGACTTGCCGCCCAGAACCATGGCGGACGGGAAGCGCTTGTCGCCCCAGGGAGACAGTTGCAGGGGCTGGAGGCTGGTGCGCTTGTAGCGGGAGAGCTTCTTGGCGTCGGGCAGGGATGCCACGGTCGCGCCGGGCAGGGTGCGCATCTCCAGTTCCTTGTCCCGCGCCAGGACAATGACGCCGTCCGAGTCCGCGACGAAGGCGTCCTTCTGCGGAATCCAGTAGGAAAGGTCGGGCACGCTGATCTTGACCACGGCGATGCCGACGAAGACCCCCTTGTCATGCACGGGATAGGAGTAGAAGAGGCCGGGAACGTTGGTCTGGCGACCCATGGCGAACTGGCGCCCGGGCTTGCCATCCCGGGCATCGCGGAAATATTCCCGGTCCGCGTAATTCACGCCGACAAAGCTCTCCCTGGAATCCGCATTGCTGGAAGCCACGCAGTCGCCCGCCGCGTTGACCACCCAGGCCACCTGCACCACCAGGTTCTTGGACACCACCCGCAGGTAGGCATTCAGCTCCGCCAATTTCGGGTCGCTGTTCCAGACGCGCCTTTGCAGCTCGGGCGCCTGGGATGTGGGGAGGGGTTTGGCGCCGAAACGTCCCAGGGCGGCGTGCACCAGGGGTTCCTCGGCCAGGGCGGCCGGAATGCCGTGGAGATAGGACAGGCCGCGGCGCATGTTCCCGGACGAGGCTTCCGCATGGGATTCGGCCTGGGACAGTTCCGCCTGAAACAGGCCGACGGCCCGTTCGTCGTAGTACAGACCCGAGAGCAACCAGGACAACAGCACCCAGAGCACGACCGCCGCGGCCATGGCAAGGTAGCCACGCCGCGCCTGGAGCGCATGTGGCCAGCGGTTCATGCCGAAGGATTTCTGGTTTCTCACTTGGCTCTTCCGTTCCCCGGCAGAAAGCCCACGTCGGGTCGGGCTGCGTCAGCCCGGTCCCTGCCTGCTGCTCTGAAGTTCAAGTTACAGTGCGGTATAACGGCGGGCACCTTTGGAACTTGAGCAGGGCAGGGGCGGCGGCGCCAGGACTCAAGGCTTTCTGGCGAGGGCGCTCCGGGCCAGGCTCACCGCATCGTCCACCGCCGCCTTGGCGGGTTTCTTCTCGGCCCATAAGGCTTCCAGTTCACCGTCTACGATGTCCTGGATGTCCGGGCGCAGGGCCAGGCGGGTGGCTCGGGAGGCGGCAGTGGCCGGCTTGTGATCCAGATCGGCGATGGCCACCCGATTCTGGATCGGGCCGTCGGTCGCTTCCTTCGTGGATAGCATGGGCAGGCCGGTGCGACCCAGGGGCAGGTAGCCGAGCTTCTGCTGCCAGTCGGCCTGGGCCTCCGGCGTCAGGAGAAAATGTACGAACCGGGCTGCCAGCGTGTATTCCGCGGCGGTATGCCCCTGTCCCAGCCAGAGCACGGAGCCATCAGCCAGGGTATGGCGCGGGGCGCCGGCGATATCGTCGTGGTAGGGCAGGCTCGCCACCCCCACCTCGAAGCTCGCCCGGCGCTGGAATCCCGGGTAGGCCATGGACGAGGTGGTGATGATCGCGCACTCGCCGTTGGCGAAATGCCCATCCGCCTCCCTGCCGCGTCCGAACAGGTGCAGGTAACGGCTCTTCACCCAGGTCGTCATCATGGCCAGGTGCTTGATCATGAGGAGATCGTTGATGGCCAGGCCCGTCTCCTTGGCGCCGCCCGAGGCGAAGGCGTTGTCATGCCAGGCGTCGGTGTTCTCCACGTGTATCCAGCGGGGCGCGGAACTGGTGTAGGGGCAGGCGGAACCCTTGTCGCGCAGCGTGCCCAGGGTGTCCTGAAGTTCGCTCCAGCTGCGCGGCGGATGGTCGGGGTCCAGGCCGGCCTTGCGGAAGGCGTTCTTGTTGTAGAACATGACCGGCGTCCCGAGGGCGGGCAGTCCCAGGAGGTGCCCCGCCCCGTCCACCGCCGAGGGGCTCATCTGGGCCGGGACCTTGCCCTGGGCCAGGGGTTGCCTGGCTTCCTTCATCGCCTGCCAGAGCGGGCGATAACGGGGCTTGCCGACGAGGAAGCGGTTGCCCTCCTTGCCGTCCAGGAACAGCAGCAGGGGCAGTTTGCCCGTGTTCCAGTCGCGCTGCGAGAGCACGACCCGGGAGCCCTTGCTGGTCTCGTTGAAACGGTCCACCAACTGCTGTAGCGCGCCGGCCTGATCCGCCTCCAGCGCATAGACCAGTTCCACTTCCTTGGGCGTCTCGGGTGCCGATGCCTGGGCCGCCGCCGCGGGCGCCTTCTTGATGGCGAGGGCGGGCTGGGCAAGCATCAGTCCGGCCAGGAGGCCGGCAGCGTAGGACATGCGTTTCGGGTTCAAGGTTCGGCTCCGCCAAAGGGAACGGGGATTATAGGGCAAGCCGGCCGCCCATTGATGTCGGAGCGCGAGCCGGCCAGGGCCGGCGCATCAGTGCTGCATCACCGTCTTGCCCAGGTCCCATATGGGCAGGAAGATGCCCATGGCCAGGATCAGGACCAGGACGGCCATGCCCCCCACCAGGATGGGTTCGATCTGGGAGGCCAGGGTCTTGATCTCGTACTCCACCTCGCGCCCGTAGAGTTCGGCGATCTCACCCAGGAGTTCGTCCAGCGCGCCGGACTCCTCCCCCACCGCGATCATCTGTAGCACCACGGGGGTGAATACGCCCGAGGCGATGGCGGTGCGCAGCACCGTGTCGCCCCGTTCCACGCCCTCGCGCATCTGCTCGATGCGCGAGGCGATGTAGTCGTTGTCCACCGTCTGCGCCACCATCTTCATGGCCTGGGTGATGGGCACGCCGCTGGTCAGGCCCAGGGCGAAGCTGCGGGCGAAGCGGGACAGGGTCGCCTTGTGGATGACCTTGCCGATGATGGGTATCTTCAGCTTGATGCGGTCCCAGGCCAGGCGCCCCGGACCGTCTTTCGTATAGCGCTTGAACCCCATCCAGGCCAGGAAGCCGCCCCCGACCATGGCGTGCCACCAGGCCACCATGAAATTGGAGAAGGCCACGAGGATGCGGGTCATCAGCGGCAGTTCGGCGTTGAAACTGGCGTACACCCCGGAGAAGGCCGGAATGACGAACAGGTTGATGGCGAGGATGGCGCCGGCCATGGCGAAGACCACCATCGTCGGGTAACGCAGGGCCGCCTTCACCTGCTCCCGGATCATCTTCTCGAACTCGATATGGTGGTACAGGCGCAGGAAGATTTCATCCAGGCGCCCCGTGGTCTCACCGACGCGCACCATGGAGACATAGAGGTGGTAGAAGACCTTGGGATGGCGCGCCAGGCAGGCCGACAGGTCGCGTCCCTGCTCCAGGCGCTCGCGCACATCCCGGATCACCTCCATCATGGTCTTGTGCTGGCAGGACTCCTGCAGGCCCAGGAGCGCCCGCATGATGGGTACGCCGGCCCTGAGCAGGGTGTGCAGCTGGCGCGAGAACAACATCAGCTCCGTGTCCGGCACCTTCTCCTTGAAAAACTCCTTGAGCCAGGCCTCCACATCGAAGGCCGCTCCCTCCGTGTCGACGGCCGCCACGTTCAAGGGTGTCACGCCGCGGGACAACAGCGTGTCCGCCGCCGCGGCGGCGCTGGCCGCCTCCAGGCTGCCGCTCACCGCCTCGCCGCCCGCGCTGCGCCCGGTGTATTCGAAACGAGACATCAGTCATGCCTCCGGTATGAAATGCGCTCGACCTTGCCCGGGATCATGATTCCTCCTCGTCCCACTGGTTGGATATGCGCATGGCTTCCTCGATGGTGGTGCGGCCCGTGGTCGCCAGGCGCACGGCGTCGCGCCTCAGGGTTTCGCCGGCCATCTGGGCCCTGGCGGCCCGCACGAAGGCATTGGGATCGCTGCTGTTGGCCGCCTCGACCACCGCCCGGGTCATCTCCAGCATCTCATAGACGCCGGTGCGCCCGGAGTAGCCGGTGTTGCCGCACATGTGGCAACCGGCGCCGTGGCGGAAGGGATGGGCATCCACACCCGTACCCAGCTCGGAGCGCAGCCATTCGTGTTCTGCGGGCGTGGGGCGATAGGGCTCGCCGCAGTGCTCGCAGATGACCCGCACCAGGCGCTGGGCCAGCACCAGTTGCAGGGAAAGGGCCACCATGTAGCGCGGCACGCCCATGTCCATCAGGCGTATGGGCGTGGACAGGGCGTCGTTGGTGTGCAGGGTGGACAGCACCATGTGGCCGGTCATGGCGGCGCGCATGCCGATTTCCGCCGTGGTCTGGTCACGCATCTCGCCCACCAGCACGATGTCCGGGTCCTGGCGCAGGGCCGAGCGCAACACCCGGCCGAACGAGAGGTCAATCTTTTCATGCACCTGCACCTGGTTGATGCCGGGCAGGCGGTATTCCACCGGGTCTTCCACGGTGATGATCTTCTTCTCCGTGGTGTTCAGTTCCGCCAGCATGGCGTAAAGGGTGGTGGTCTTGCCGCTGCCCGTGGGGCCGGTCACCAGCACCAGGCCGCTGGGCCGGTGCACCGCATGGCGCAGGCGCTCCAGCACCCGGGCCGGCATGTGCAGCTTGTCCAGTCCCAGGAGGCCCGTGCCCTGATGCAGGAGACGCATGACCACCGATTCGCCGTACTGGCTGGGCAGGGTGGAGATGCGCATGTCCAGGGAAGTGCCGCGCAACTGGACGTTGAACCGGCCGTCCTGGGGCAGGCGCTTCTCCGAGATGTCCAGGCCGGACATGAGCTTGAGGCGCAGCACCAGGGCGGAGGCGATGCCGGTCTCGGTCTCCGTCTGCACGTGCAGTACGCCGTCAATGCGGAAACGGATGCGCAGGCTGTGCTCCTGTGGTTCGATGTGCACGTCGGAAGCCCGGGTGCGCAGGGCTTCTTCGAACACGGTGGTGAGCAACTTCACCACCGGGGCGTCTTCCTGGCCCACGGCACCGCCGAAGATGGCGCCGAAGTCACTGCCACCTTCGCTCAGTTCCTGTTTCAGCTCCTGGGCCAGGCCCGAGATTTCCTCGATCCGGCCGTAGAAACGGTCAATGGCGCCCAGGATCTGGGTTTCCGTGGCCACGGAAATCCGGATCTCCCGGCGCAGGAGGCGGGTGATCTCGTCGTAGGCCGTGAGGTCCGTGGGGTCGGACATGGCCACGCCCAGCCAGGGGCCGAAATCCTTGAAGACCACGACCCGGAAGCGCCGGGCCACGGCTTCCGGCAACAGACGTATGACCTGGGGCTCCAGTTGCAACTGGCGCAGGTCGAGCCAGTCCATGTTCAACTGGCGCGCCAGGGCCTGGGACAGGGCCTCCTCGGTGAGGAATCCGCTCTCGACGAAGATGCGCCCGAGCTTGCGCCCGGTCTTCTTCTGCTCGACCAGAGCCAGTTCCACCTGCTCGTTCGAGAGCAGCTTCTGCTGGATCAGCACCTCTCCCAGGCGAATCTTTTGTGGCCGCACCGTTCCCCCCTTCTCAGGCTCTCTGCTCCGCCGCGCCACCCGGCACGGGGGCATAGCCCCTACCCGCACAGGTAACGGCCCCGGTTCGGAATACTTTACCCAGGCTGCTTGGGAATAAACCTGGAAAAAGCAGTTGATTCACCGAAGAGGCGCGGAGACGCAGGGAAAACCAGAGCTTGGAGTGATTTTCAGCCTCACCCAACGGGTTAAACAGCAAGTCGCCATAACCCATGGTTTTTCCTCTGCGCCTCTGCGGTTCAAGCCGAGGATTCCAGGATAAATGAAAAACGCCGCAACCGCCCCTCCCGGGGCAGTTGCGGCGTTGGAAGGCGAGCCTGCGAGCAGGCTGCCCGGTTCGTTTAACCGCCGTTGGGACCGTTGTGGCAGTCGTAGCAGGTGACGGGCTGTCCGGCCTTGTAGGCGACGGTCTTGCTCTCGGCCGTCAAGCTCTTGGCCGTCTTCACCTGGCTCAGGGGGCTGCCGCGGAAAGTCGCGCCGTGGCAGGTGGCGCAGGCCGCCGTGCCCGCCTTGGCGGCGCTTTCGTGGCCGCTGACCCAGGCCTGACCGATGGTGTGCATGCCGTGGGGGCCACCGTTGGTCGTGTTGGGCACCGTGGCGTGACAGGCCGTGCACTCATGCACCGTACCAGCGTGGCCTTGCAGGCTGATGGACTGCAGGTTGTCGTTGGTGTGGGAGCTGGGGTACTCGGCATGGGTCGCGCCGTGGCAGGCCTCGCATTGCAGGTTGCCGTGGCCCTTGCTGAAGCGGAACAGGCTGAAGCCGGCGGCCGGCGTGTTGGCCACGGTGGCAAAGCGCGTATCCGTCACCGCCCGCAGGATGCCGGCCGTGGTCACGGCGCTGGTTTCCCGCACGCCGTCGTGGTGGCAAGCCTGGCAGTTCGGCTGTTGCAGCCAGCCGGTACGCGCCGGGTTGCCCACCGCCGCCATGGTGCCGTGACAGCTCTGGCAACCCATGGTGGCATTGCCGCTGGCGTCCACCGCATTGCCCATGGCGCCGCGCAGGCACTTGGTCACCGAACCGGGGTGGCAGGTGTAGCAGGAGCTGCGGTTGGCGATGTCGTCCAGCTTCAACAACTGCACCGGGTCCGTCACCTGGGAATGCTTGGTGTGCATGGCGGACGTCAGCATGGAGATGCCGGCCACGCCGGTTCCGGGCAGGGCGTTGGAGCCGTGGCAGGCGGCGCACAGGATGGGCTTGCCCAGGCTGGCGGTGATCACCAGGCCGCGCGCATCGAAGCCCAGTTTCGCCAGGGCCGCGGTGAAGGCCGGGTTGGACAGCTTCTTGTCGTCATGCAGGCGCAGGATGTTCTTCTTCCAGTCCTTTTCCGCATCCGGATCGAAGGCCCAGCCGGAAGTCGGCGGCTTGGCCGCGACCTGGGCGGCGTTGCCGGTGTTGGTGCTGGTGTGACAGGACTTGCAGGTCATTTCGTCACTGACCGGCAGCACCGCCTGGGCCGAAGCCAGCACCTTGCCCGTGCTGTCCTTGGCCACCACCTTCACCATGGGGTAGAAGTTCTTGACCCCGGCATCGTCATAAGGCGTGATGGGAATGCCTTCCGCCTCGAACCAGCCCTGGGTGGCGTTCCAGGTCATCTTGGCGGGCGTCTTGCTGGCGGTGGGGTTGCCCTTCAGGCCCACGTCCGGTGCCACGCTGGCGCCGAACATCGCCTGCACGTACTGCCAGAAGTTGGTCTTGGTGGAACTGATGGTGTTGATCGAGCCCGTCGGGTCCGCCATGGACTCGTAGGTCAGGGTCACGCCGCTGGTCACCTGCTTGTTGGTGGAGGTATTCACCAACTGCGCGTGAAGGTTGTTGTAGGGCGGCAGGATGGAGAACACGGAGTAATCCTTGCCGTCCACGCAGTGCATGCCCAGGTCGTTCCAGGCCAGGAGCGCGTAGCTGCCCACCGTTCCGCCGGTACCGCCGCCGCCACCACCCGTGGTGGATGCGGTCACGAACACGCCTTCGGTGAGGGTGGTCTTGCTGTCCTTGATGGTGACCGTGGCGGAGCCTGCCTTGAGCGCCTTGACCGTGACCTTGCCCGAGGCATAGGACGCGCTGGCGATGGCCGAGTTGGACACGGAGACCGAAACCGCACCGGCGGGGTTGGCCACCGTGAACACGCCGGAATTGCCCGCCGTGAGGGACAGGAGGGCCGGGGTGACCGTCATGGGCACGACCGGCGCCGCGACCGTCACGCTCTCGGTGAGCTCGGTCTTGCTGTCCTTGACCTTCACCGTGATTGATCCGGCCTTGAGCCCGGTGACCGTGACCTTGCCCGAGGCATAGCTGGCGCTGGCGATGTTCTTGTCCGATACCGAGACGGACACCGCGCCGGAGGGATTGGCCACCGAAAATACACCCGAAGCGCCCGTCGCGAGGGACAGGGTGGCCGGGGTGACCTTCATGCGCGCCGTGACCGAGGCCGCAGCCGACTCCGAAGATTTCGTGTCGGCCCGACTAGGAGCCGATGCGGCAAAAAGCGCTGCGCAAAGCATCAGCCCGAGAGCGGTTTTTCTGCCGTTGCACGGCCCGGCTCGCTCATGTGCCGGAAACTGGTTGTCTGCCATTCTTCTTCCCCTTCCAATTATCGTTGGCGTTCCAAGGTGGATTCGTGCGCGCCAAAGGCCTTACCCGACCCACGAACCCATGATATATCGCAACGTAAGCATTTGTACAGCGATTTATGGGATTTTTTCCCACAGAATTATTCCTACATTCGTGTCATGGTTTTGCCTACACGGCCCAAAAGGAAAGGGGCCGGCATGAAGCCGGCCCCTTGAGGATGGGATTGAATGGGCAGCCAAAAGCCTGCCGACGCGGGCGCTCAGGCCTTGAGGTTTTCCCCGAGGTGTGGCGTGATGGTCTGCAGGAGCTGGGAAAATATCTTGGGCGTGCCGGCGACGATGTTGCCGGTCCTGAGGTAGTCCGATTCCCCGGCCAGGTCGCTCACCAGTCCGCCCGCCTCCGAGATGAGCAGGGTGCCCGCGGCGATGTCCCAGGGGGCGAGGCCGAATTCGTAGAAACCGTCGTAACGTCCGCAGGCCACGTAGGCCAGATCCAGGGATGCCGCGCCCGGCCGGCGCAGGCCCGAGGTCTTCTTCATCAGTTCCTTGAAGATGGCCAGATAGGCATCGGCATGATCGAACACCCGGTAGGGGAAGCCGGTGCCGATCAGGGTGTCCTGGAGTCTGACCCGCTTGCTGACCCGGATGCGCCGGTCGTTGAGGAAGGCGCCGCCGCCCTTGCTGGCGGTAAATAACTCGTTGCGGTTCGGGTCATAGACCACCGCCTGGGTCACGACGCCTTTTTGCGCCAGGGCGATGGACACGGCGTACTGGGGCATGCCGTGGATGAAGTTGGTCGTGCCGTCCAGGGGATCAATGATCCACTGGAATTCGCTGCCCTTGGCCGAATCGGTCAGGCCGGACTCTTCTGCTAGAATCCCGTAGTCGGGATAGGCGTCCTTCAGTACCTGGATGATGGCTGCCTCGGCCGCCTTGTCCACCTCGGTGACGAAGTCATTGGGCTGTTTGGTGGTCACCTTGAGCAGGTCCAGATCCAGGCTGGCGCGGTTGATGATGGAGCCCGCCTTGCGGGCAGCCTTGACGGCGATGTTCAGGGTGGGATTCATGGAATCGGTCCGGGTAGCAGGCCTGCGCCGATGCCGACGCTGACGAAAACACGTAATTCTAATATGAACCGCCCCAACCCGCTTGACCGCATCCGTATCGTCCTGTCCCACCCGAGCCATCCCGGCAACATCGGCGCCGCCGCCCGTGCCATGAAAACCATGGGACTCACCCGTCTGGTTCTGGTCAATCCCAGGAGTTTCCCCGACGCCGAGGCCACCTCCCGTGCCGCCGCCGCCGCGGATGTACTGGAAAACGCCCGGGTGTGCGCTTCGCTCTCCCAGGCGCTCGAAGGCACGACCCTGGCTTATGCCCTGACCGCGCGAAGGCGCGATCTGGCCACCGCCACCCGCTGGCCCAGGCAGGCGGCGGCGGAACTGGTGGCGGGCGCGGCCCTGGGGGAGGTGGCCCTGGTCTTCGGTCACGAGACTTCGGGTTTGTCGAACGAGGAAGTGGCCCTGTGCCACGCCCCGGTTTCCATCCCCACCAACCCCGCCTGTTCCTCCCTCAACCTGGGCGCCGCCGTCCAGGTGCTGTGCTACGAACTGCGGCTGGCGGCGGAAGAGCCGGGGGAGGCGCCATCGGGTACGCTCACGCCCGCCAGCTTCGAGGAGGTGGAAGGCTTCTTGAACCACCTGGAGGGCGCCATGGTGCGAAACGGCTTTCTCGACCCCGAGAAGCCCAAGCGCCTCATGCCCAGGATGCGCCGCCTGTTCGCCCGCACGCGCCTGGAGAAGGAGGAAGTGGCCATCCTGCGCGGCGTCCTGTCCGCCCTGGAAACCGGACCCTACCGGCCGCCCTCCGCGACGGGCGAAGACTGAGTCCGGGCCTCTGGCCATGCCGATGGAAATACGCCATGGCAAGTTGATAATCGTGGGAATATTTCCCATATATCGCTAAAATTATTCCCGCTTATGCGATACTTGGCGCCATGAACAGCATGAACCAGGATGAGACGGCCGGCACGGACGGACTGAATGCGAGCCCCGCGCTGGTACTCGCGCTCAAGCGCCTGCTGCGCCCCCTGGTGCGCCTGCTCCTGGCCAAGGGCATCACCTACCCGTATCTGTCCGGCCTGCTCAAGACGATCTACGTGGACGTGGCGGCCCATGATTTTCCGCTCAAGGGCAAGCGCCAGACCGACAGCCGCCTGAGTCTCCTGACCGGCGTGCACCGCAAGGACGTACACCGCTTCATGAACGAGCCCAGGGACACCGGGGCGGCACCTCCCAATGTTTCCTTCGGCTCCCGGCTGGTGGCCCGCTGGTGCGGCGAAGCGGATTACCTGGACGAATCCGGCGAGCCCCGCCCCTTGCCGCGGCACCTGCTCGCCGATGGCGGCCCGTCTTTTGAGCGCCTGGTGGCGGATGAATCCACGGACATCCGCGCCCGGGCGGTGCTGGACGAGTGGCTGCGCCTGGGCCTGGTGGCGGTGGACGATGAGGACCGGGTCTGTCTGAAGAGCAGCGCCTTCGTGCCGGAACAGGGGTTCGAGGAAAAGGCCTATTTCCTCGGCCGCAACGTGCGCGACCACCTGGCGGCCGCCACCCACAATGTCTTGAACGAGAAGCCGCCCTTTCTGGAACGTAGCGTCTATTCGGACCGCCTGAGCGAGGCCGCGACGGACGAACTGGCCGCACTCTCGGAAAAGCTGGGCATGCACGCCTTGCGCACCATCAACCGGCGGGTTCGGGAATTGCGGACAACGTCTGCCGACGGCCAGCCGATGCGGCGCATCACCTTCGGCATCTACTACTACAGCGAGGCCAGGACGCCGGACGGCGAACCTGCGGACGGCGATGCTTGAAACCCGCCGGATCGCGCGCCTGTTGCTGGCGCTGGTCGGCCTCGTCCTCGTCCTCGTCGTCGACGCCGCCGAGGCGGCCAATGTCTGCCAGGGGAAGACTTGGGTGGCGGCGCCGGTACTGGTACTGGGCGGCTCCTCGGGCATGGGCGGCACGGGCCGGAGCGGCGACGAATCAGGCATGGGTGGCACCGGGCGTGGCGGCGACGAATCGGGCATGGGCGGTACGGGCCGCGGCGACGAGGGCATCGGCGGCACCGGCCGGAGCGGCGAGGGCATGGGCGGCACGGGGGCCGTGGCTCAGGCTCCGGGCGTGGCGGGGGACGAGGGCATGGGCGGCACGGGCCATGTCGCCGCGAACCCCGGCCCGTTGGCGCGCGACGAACAGGGCATGGGCGGCACGGGTATCGTCGGCGTGATCGCCGGCTTCGGCAGCATTTGCGTAAACGGCCTGGAACTGCACTATGACGCCGCCACACCCACGCGCATGGACGGCTCATCGGCCCGTGCCGACCGCCTGGCCCTGGGCCAGGTCGTCTCGGTCCGGGCCAGCCTCAGCGGAGGAGAATTCCGGGCACGGGAAATTTCCGTGCTGAACACCGTGTCGGGGCGGGTGGACCAAGTAGCAGCCGGCACCGCGCGCATCCTGGGCCAGACCCTGAGATTGCCGGGCGACGCGGCGGTTCGCGCGGGCGAATGGCTCGCGGTGAGCGGCAGCCGCCTGGCCGATGGTTCCATCCTGCCTACCCGTATCGTGCGCCAGGCCGCGGGGGCCCGGGAAAGCCTCATGGGCCCGGTTAGTACGGTGAAGGGCCGGGACTTCCGCATCGGCCAACTGGAAGTTCGGCTATCTTCGGGCCGGCCGCCGGTAGCGGGCGACGAGGTGTTGGTGCGTGGCCGCCTGGAGAACGGCGTGCTGCTGGCCGATTCGGTCCTGACCCATCCCCGCACCACGTTCCGGGGCCCCGTGGGCCACCTGGATATCCAGGGCTATGTCCGCCAGGCCAATGCTCGCAGTCTGAACGTGGATGGGGTGCTCATCGCCCTGCCGCCTGGACACGCGTTGCCCAACGTCGGGCGCCATGGGCCGGCCAGGGACAGCCGGGTGGAGGTGTCCGCCAGGGTGGAAGCGGATGGGCGTATCGTCGCCGAGCGTCTGGTCCTGGAGCGGCCCGCCACGGATGTGGGCGCCCTCCGCCAGGGGCTGAGCGACCCTGCCCATGAGGCGGGCAGTTCCGGGAACGACGGTGCCCCGGGATACGTATCCGGCGCTCCGGAATCCGTCTCCAGCGTGCCGGAATCCGTCTCCAGCGCGCAGGAGTCCGTTTCCGGCTCGCAAGGGGCGGGTTACGTCACCGAACAGTCCGACGCTGTCAGGGTGACGAAGTCGGAGGACGGTGCCGGGAAGTCCTCCATCGAACGGGAAAGCGCCCGGTCGGCGGCAAAGGAAAGCAGCCGTTCCGGAAGCGAACGCAGCGAAACTCCGCGCAAGGAAACGGACAGGATCGAGGTGGCCCGGCCCGAGGTCACCAAGCCCGAGGTCGCCAAACCCGAGGTCGCCAAACCCGAGGTCGCCAAACCCGAGGTCGCCAAACCCGAGGTCGCCAAACCCGAAATCGCGCGCCCGGAAATTGCCAAACCCGAAATCACGCGTCCGGAAATTGCCAAGCCCGAGATCGCCAAGCCCGAGATCGCCCGACCGGAGATCGTCAAGCCCGAGATCGCCAAGCCGGAGATTGCGCGCCCGGAGATTGCGAAGCCGGAGATTGCGAAGCCGGAGATTGCCCGCCCCGAGATCGTCAAACCCGAAATCGCCCGCCCCGAGATCGTCAAGCCCGAGATTGCTCGGCCGGAAATCGCCAAACCTGAAATAGCCCGGCCGGAGGTGGCCAAACCCGAGATCGTCCGTCCCGTGATCGTGCGCCCCGAACTGCCTTCGCGCGACCGATGA
Organism: Rhodocyclaceae bacterium; assembly: GCA_028714035.1. Lineage (GTDB taxonomy): Bacteria > Pseudomonadota > Gammaproteobacteria > Burkholderiales > Rhodocyclaceae > JAQTNA01. Next base: position 39,687 of record JAQTNA010000003.1, on the reverse strand, counting down.
GGCTGTGTATGCCCTCGGCGCCCGGCGGCAGTGTTACCCTTCAACCTCTTCGTCTTGAACCTCCCTCCATGCGCAAATTCCTGTTCACCGTTGCGACGGTCTTTGCTCCTCTGACTGCCCAGGCAGCCGAAGGCATCAATCTTTCCACCGGCTTCGATTACAGCAGCGGCAAGTATGGCGGATCGGTGCCCACGGAAATTTCCAGCGCCTTCCTGACCGCCAAGTACGAGCAGGGCCCTCTCACCCTGAGGCTCACGGTGCCCTACCTGGAAATCCGGGGGCCCGCCACCGGTGCGCTGGGCCGGGACACGGTGACCATTGGACCCCGTGCGGGCGACCGCGGCAAGGTCTCGGGCCTGGGCGACCTGGTGGCCGGGGTGGGCTACTTCGCCTGGCAAGATGCGCAGAGCGGCCTGGCGCTGGATGTGGGCGGAAAGCTGAAGCTGCCGACGGCGGACAGCGCCAAGGGCCTCGGCACGGGCAAGAGCGACGAGTCCCTGCTGATCAACGTCTACAAGACCTCGGGCAGGACCACGCTCATGGCCGGCGCGGCATACAAGTGGATGGGCAAACCCGACGGCAGCAATTTCCGCGACGTGGCCTCCGCCTTCGTCGGGGTATCCCATGGCCTCTCCGACGAAACCTCCGTGGGCGCCCTGGTGGACCTGCGGCAATCGGTGGTGAGCACCCTGAGCGACCAGCGGGAAATCACGCTCTACGTGGCGCACAAGCTCAGCCGCCAGTGGAACGCCCAGGCCTGGCTGTATGCCGGCACGACCACCGCCAGCCCCGATGCCGGCGGCGGCGCTTCCCTGGGCTACCAGTTCTGAGCATCCTTGAGCCGACGCCATGCCCTCCATCCATTCCCTTCCCGATGTCCTGATCAGCCAGATTGCCGCCGGAGAGGTGGTGGAGAGACCCGCCTCGGTGCTGAAAGAGCTGCTGGAAAACAGCCTGGACGCGGGAGCGACGGACATCCAGGTACAGCTGGCGGAGGGCGGGGTACGCCTGATCCGGGTGGCGGACGACGGCGGCGGCATGGACCGGGAGGATCTGCCCCTTTCCCTCCTGCGCCATGCCACGAGCAAGATCGCCAGCCTGGAAGACCTGGAGCGGGTGGTTTCCCTCGGCTTCCGGGGCGAGGCCCTGGCCTCCATCGCCAGCGTGGCACGGGTGAGCATCGCCAGCCGGCGCCCGGAGGCGGCGCATGCCTGGAAGATCGAGGCGCGGGACGGCACGCTGGCCCCCGCGGCGCTCGCCGCCGGCACGGTGGTGGAGGTGGGCGACCTTTATTACAACACCCCGGCCCGGCGCAAGTTCCTGAAATCCGAGGCCACGGAATTCGGCCATTGCGACGAGGTGTTCCGCCGCATCGCCCTGGCCCGCCCCGGCGTGCGTTTCCAGTTGCAGCACAACGGCAAGCTGATCCACCGGCTGGCGGCGGCGGACCCGGAACGGCGCATCGGTGATGTCATGGGCGAGGATTTCTCCGCCCAGGCCCGGCGGGTGGAAGCCTCCGCCGGTTCCCTCGCCATTTTCGGCTTCGCCGCCCTGCCGGCCCATGCCCGGGCCAGCCGGGACAGCCAGTATTGCTACGTGAACGGGCGCTTCGTGCGGGACAAACTGCTGTCCCACGCCCTGCGGGAAGCCTACCGGGACGTGCTGCACGGCAGCCACCATCCGGCCTACGTGCTGTTCGTGGAGCTGGACCCGGCCGGGGTGGACGTGAATGTGCATCCGGCCAAGACCGAGGTGCGTTTCCGGGATGCGCGCTCCATCCATCAGTTCGTGTTTCATGCCGTGCAGCGGGCCCTGGCCAGTCCCCTGGGGGCGGGGCAGGGGACTGCTGCATATCCTGTTCCGGATCATGGGGCCGACGTCGGTGGGGCCGGCTTCATCCGGTCGGACGGGCCGAAGCCCGCCCCGGTGTCGCCCTGGCACAGGCAGGAGCAGGTCCGGCTGGATGTGGAACAGCGGGTACCCGCCTACGTGGATTTTGTTCGGGCCGCGGCGGATTCCCGGCCCGACATTTTCGAGGCGCCCGAACTTGCCGCCGGTGCGCCGGCACCGCGGGCCACGGAAGCGGGCGGGTCGGGCGCGCCTTTCCTGGGCTACGCCCTCGGCCAGCTGCACGGGGTCTATGTGCTGGCGCAGAACGACGCGGGCCTGGTCCTGGTGGACATGCATGCCGCCCACGAGCGCATCCTGTACGAGAAGCTGAAGAACGCGGCGGACGGCGGCGAGCCCGCCTCGCAAAAGATGCTCATTCCGGCCCTGCTCGCGGTGAGCGCCACGGAAATGGCCCTGGCCCTGGAGCATGGGGCGGATCTCCAGCGCCTGGGTTTCGAGGTGGCCGCCGCCGGTCCGCTGGAGCTGATGGTGCGCGCCGTGCCGGTCCTGGCGGCGGGGGCCAGGGTTCCGGACCTGATCCGGGCGCTCCTGGACGACTTCCGCAACTTCGGTGCTTCCGATGTCCTCTCTGCCCATCGCAACGAGTTGCTGGCCACCGTGGCCTGCCACGGCGCCGTGCGCGCCCACCGGGTTCTCAGCCTGCCCGAGATGAACGCCCTGCTCAGGGAGATGGAGGTCACGGAACGGGCCGACCAGTGCAACCACGGCCGCCCCACCTGGACCCAGCTCACCATGAGCGATCTGGACAAGCTCTTCCTGCGCGGAAAATGAAATACAACTTCCCACCGCAAAGACGCAAAGAACGCAAAGGGCCGCAAAGGCAACTTTTCGGTGAAGAGTCGGGCGATCCCTGGCTTTCCGTTCTTGAATTTCTTTGCGCAGCTTTGCGCCTTGGCGCCTTTGCGGTGAGGTTTTGACTTTGCTGCCCCCCGCCATCCTCCTCATGGGCCCCACGGCCAGCGGCAAGACGGCCCTGACCCTGGAGTTGGCCAAGCGCTTCCCGGTGGAAGTCGTGAGCGTGGATTCCGCGCTCGTGTACCGGGACATGGACATCGGCACGGCCAAGCCCACCCCAGCGGAGAGGGCGGCCTGTCCCCACCACCTGATTGATGTCATCTCGCCGGAGGAGGCCTATTCCGCCGCCCGTTTCCGGGAGGATGCGGTGCGCCTGATGCGGGAGATCAGCGGCCGGGGCCGGATTCCCGTCCTGGCCGGGGGCACCATGCTCTATTTCAAGGCGCTGCGGGAGGGGCTATCGAACCTGCCTGCCGCGGATGCCGGTTTGCGCGCGGAGATCGAGGAGGACGCGGCGCGGCGCGGCTGGCCCGCGCTGCATGCCGATCTGGCGCGACTCGATCCGGAGGCGGCAGCGCGACTGAAGCCGGGGGATTCCCAGCGCATACAGCGGGCACTGGAGATCGTGCGCCTCACTGGCCAGCCGCTCGCCGAGGCGTATGCCAGCCGGGACGGCGAGGGGGAACTGCCCTGTCGCCTCGTCGCCCTGGGGCTGCTGCCCTCGGACCGGGCGGCGCTGCACCAGCGCATCGGCGCGCGCTTCGAGGCCATGTTGGCGGAGGGGCTGGTGGCCGAGGTGGAGGGCTTGAGACAAAAATACCGGCTGAACGCCAGCCTGCCTGCCATGCGCTGCGTGGGCTATCGCCAGGTCTGGGAGATGCTGGAGGGCGAGTTGCCGCCGGCGGAACTGCGTGACCGCGGGGTCTTCGCCACTCGGCAATTGGCCAAGCGCCAGATGACCTGGCTGCGGGGCTTTTCGGGCATCCACTTCCTGGATTGCCTGGACCCGTCCCTGGTGGACCGGGCCGCCACCTGGTGTGCCCGGGAAATCGCCTCGCCCTGATTCCTGTCTGCCGACCCATTCCGCCTAAACGGGGTTCGATGGGCTACAATGCGGCCCATGCCCGGATGCAGAGGGTGCGCGAGTCGGAAAGGGAATAGGAACATGCACAGCGAAGGCCATTTTGCCCCTGATGAGCCTGTCCCCGGCCGGGCGGCTGCTTACGGTCGCGACGCCGAAGTGATTCCGTCGCCTTCCGGATACTCCTCCTCCGGCCGCCGCCACCGGCAAAAAAACAAGGCAAGCCAGCCCGTGGCGGCGGCCCAGGCCTTGCGTTCTCCTTCCTCGCACCACTCGCTTTCCCATGAGATGCGCATCCGCAACCGGCCCCGCCGCCTGGGCAAGGCCAAGTACGCCTGGGCCTTGATCGGCGGACTGCTGCTGTTCCTGACGGTGTTCTTTCTCCTCTACCCGCCAGGGCGCCGGGAGTTCCCCCACGCCGAGCATCTGCTGGGCCATTTCCTGCTCTGGCCCGTGTTGCTGTTGGTGGTGAGCGGCCTGTTCTCCCTGGCCGTGGTGTTCGGATTTCGCCTCGGGGCATCGCCGGTGACACGGGAAGCCGCCCTGCGCGATCACGTCGGGCGCAAGCTGGCCAAGCTGGGGATGGTGGGCGTCATGTTCGGCACGGGCTGGCTGGTGGGACTGTTCCTCGCGCTCTTGCTGGCCATGCTCCAGGGGTAGGTCGGGCTGTAGGATGAGGTGAGCGTAGCGATCCGCATCGCAGACGGGGGCGTTCCAGGGTGCAGTACGTTCCTTACTGCACCCGGCCGTCACCCGGCGAGACCCGTCAGCCGGGATTGACCACGGCCTTCTTGTGCTTCAGGTGCTTCTTGGCCTTGTGGTGACCGGCCTTCTTGGCCTTCGAGTGCTTGCCGGCCTTGGCGTGCTTGCCTCCCTTGCCCTTGCTCTTCTGGGCGACCTTCTTGCCGGGCTTGGCGGCCTTCTTCACCACGGGCCTGGGCGCGGCGGCCTTCTTCTCGGTCTCCATCGCCGGTTGGGCGCTGGCTTGGGGCGCGGCGGGCTGGATGGTCGCAGTAGGCTTGGCCGGTGCGGCGGCGGCCGTCGGTGTGGCGGCCGGGGCTACGGCGGGCGCGGCGGCCTTGGCCGGAGCAGCCTGGGCGGCGGGGGCTGCGGGGACCGCCTTGGCAGGGGCCGGTTGCACCACGCTGCCGCTGACGGCTCCGGGAACGGCTGGGGCCTGGGCGTGCGCCCCGGCCATGGCGAGGCCCAGACTCACGGCGGCGAAGAGGGTGGTCAGTTGGTTCATGTCGTCTCCTGTTACGTGGATGCCTAAAGGGTGATCTTGTACTTGCCTGGCTTGCCGCCGTCAAGAGGTAAAGGCCTCGGCGCGGGCCGGCCGTGGCCAGAGGCGCGGCAGGAGGAGGTTCAATTGCGCCAGGTCGCCGCTGGTCCAGAAGCGCTCCGTGCCGCCATCGGCGCGCGGCCGCAGCAGCCCGGATTCTTCCAGACGGTGCGCCAGGTGTCGGGCGACGGCGGCGCCCGGTTCGACCACGGCCACTTCGGGTCCGGCCAGTTCAGCCAGCAGGGAGGCGAGAAAGGGGTAATGGGTGCAGCCCAGGACCAGGGTGTCGGCCCCCCCGTCCAGCAGCGGTCGGACATAGGCTTCCAGCAGTCGGCGGGTCTCCATGCTCTCCAGGTCGCCGGCCTCGATCCGTTCCACCAGACCGGGGCAGGACTGGACCATCACCCTGGCGTGGGCGCCGAAGCGCTCCACCAGGCCGGCGAAGCGCGGGCTCTTGAGCGTGCCGTGGGTCGCCAGCACGCCTATGACGCCGGAACGGGTGGCCGCGACCGCCGGTTTCACCGCCGGCTCGATGCCGACCACGGGGAGCCCGTAACGCGCTCTGATGACATGGATGGCGGCGGCGGTGGCGGTATTGCACGCGACCACCAGGGCCTTGGCGCCCCGGGCCAGGAGGAAATCGCCGATGGCGATGGAACGAGCTTCGATGGCGTGGGCCGGGCGGTGGCCGTAGGGGGCGTGGCCGGAGTCGGCCACATAGAGCAGATCCTCGCCGGGCAGCCGCTCCCTGATCTGGCGCAGGACGGAAAGCCCCCCCACGCCGGAGTCGAAAACGCCGATGGGCTGGTCCGCCGTCATCACGGCCGATGGATTTCACCGCAGAGACGCAGAGGCGCAGAGAAACCCCATGAGGTTTTCCTCCGCGCCTCTGCGTCTCTGCGGTTCAAAATACTGCCTGATACTTAGGCAACGACCGTTTGTGCCTGGCCCGGCTGGCGGGCTTCGATCCGGCCGATGGTGTAGACGGTCTCGCCGGCCGCGGAAAGAATCTCCGTGGCGCGCGCCGCATTCTCGGCGGATACCACGACGGCCATGCCGATGCCGCAGTTGAACACCCGGTACATCTCCTGGTCGGCCACCTGGCCTTCCTGTTGCAGCCAGCGGAAGAGGGGCGGCATGTCCCAGGAAGTCTTGTCCAGCACCGCGGTGAGCGTCTCACCCAGGATGCGCGGCACGTTTTCCAGCAGGCCGCCGCCGGTGATGTGGGCCATGCCCTTGACCGGCATCTCCGCCATGAGCGCGAGGAGCGACTTCACGTAGATGCGGGTGGGCGCCATGATGACATCGCCAAAGGGGCGGCCATGGAAATCGGCCGTCAGGTCGGGCTGGGCCCGTTCCATCACCTTGCGGATCAGGGAATAGCCGTTGGAGTGGGCGCCGCTGGAAGCCAGGCCCAGCACCACGTCGCCGGGAACGATGGTGGAGCCGTCTATGATCTGCGACTTCTCCACCGCGCCGACGGCGAAGCCCGCCAGGTCATATTCCCCGGCCGGGTACATGCCGGGCATCTCGGCGGTCTCGCCGCCGATCAGGGCGCAGCCGGCCTGTTCGCAACCCTGGGCGATGCCCTGGATGACGGCGGCGCCGGTATCCACGTCCAGCTTGCCGCAGGCGAAATAATCCAGGAAGAACAGCGGTTCGGCACCCTGCACCAGGATGTCGTTTACGCTCATGGCCACCAGATCAATCCCGACCGTGTCATGGCGGTTCAGGGTGAAGGCCAGCTTCAGCTTGGTGCCCACCCCGTCGGTGCCGGACACCAGCACCGGCTCCTTGAATTTCCTGGAGATTTCAAACAGTGCGCCGAAGCCGCCGATGGAGCCCAGCACCTCGGGGCGCATGGTTTTCTTCGCGAAGGGCTTGATGCGTTCGACCAGGGCGTCCCCTGCGTCAATGTCGACACCCGCGTCACGATAGGAGAGGGGAGCGGCGGTGGATGCGGGGCTGGATGGGGTGGTAGATTCGGAGGTAGATGCGGTGGCCAAGTTGAGTTCTCGCGATTCGAAAGCTACAGTTACGGGTTCGCGCCTGTCCTTCGTGAATCCTTCAGGAATTCCCGGTGCGAAAAACCGTGATTTTAGCCGAAATGACCACTGAACGCGCCCACCGTCTGCAAACCGCCGCCTGGATCGGGGCGGGGCTGTCCCTGCTCGCCCTGCTCTACCTCATCAGCCCGGTGCTCACGCCTTTCCTCCTGGCGCTGATCCTGTCCTACATCGGCAATCCGCTGGTGGAGAGGCTGGTGCGCTGGCGTCTGCCGCGCACCGTGGCGGCGGCCCTGACCGTACTGGCGCTGCTGGGGGTGGCCGCGCTCCTGGGCCTGATCCTGGTGCCCCTGGTGCGCCAGGAAGCGATCCAGGTGGTGACACGCCTGCCGGACCTCACGGCGGCGGCCAACGGCCAGATCCTGCCCTGGCTGCGGGAGCACCTGGGCATCGAGCTTCAGGTGGATGGGGGCAGCGTGCGCCAGTTCGCCAGCGAACACCTGAGCAATTCCGGCGACATGGCGGGCAAACTGCTGCGTTCCCTGGGCACCGGCGGCCTGGCCCTGGTCAATCTGCTGGCCAACCTCGTGTTGACGCCGCTCCTGGTCTTCTACCTGCTCCAGAGCTGGCCCAAGCTCCTGGCCCGGTTCGATGCGGCCATTCCCCGGCCCTGGCACGGGGCGTCCAGGCGCATCCTGGGGGAAGTGGATTCGGTGCTGTCCCAGTTTTTGCGCGGCCAGCTCATGGTGATGCTGCTTCTGGCCCTCTATTACAGCCTGGCCCTGTGGCTGGCCGGGGTGGGGGCGGCGGTGCCGGTGGGCCTGTTGACCGGCTTCCTGATCTTCATTCCCTACGTCGGCTACGGCGTCGGCCTGATTCTGGCCCTGCTGGTGGCGGTTCTGCAATTTCAGGGCTGGGAGCCGGTGCTGGCGGTGGCCGCGGTCTATGGCCTCGGCCAGGTGCTGGAAGGTTTCCTGCTCACGCCCTACCTGGTGGGCGAACGCATCGGGCTCCATCCCATGGCGGTGATCTTCGCCCTCCTGGCCTTCAGTCAGCTGTTCGGTTTCGCCGGGGTGCTCATGGCCCTGCCGGCCAGCGCCGCCCTGCTGGTGGCCCTGCGGGAACTGCGCGTCCTGTACCTGAAGAGCCACTTTTATCTGGGGCCGGAGGGGAAGCTTTGAGAGACAGGATTCACCGCAGAGGCGCCGAGGCGCAGAGAAAACATGGAGAGGCGGTGAGCGGTCAGCGGAAGGCAGATGTTCTGTCTTTTCGGCGAGGATCGGCGGCGCTTACCGCTTACCGCTTACCGCTTGCCCCGCTCTGATGCGCCAGATTCCCCTCGATATACGCCCCGCGCCGGTTGCCGATTTCGCCAACTTTGTACCGGGCGCGAATGCGGAACTGGTCGAGCGCCTGTGCCACCTGGCTACACCTTTGGCCTTCGATGCCCTCTACATCTGGGGCGAACTGGGCAGCGGCCGCTCCCACCTGTTGCAGGCCACCGCGGCGGCGGCCGGGCGTCCGGTCACGGCCTGGCGCGGCGCCGAGGTGGGGGAGGATCTGCCCCTGCCACCGGGCGGCCTCCTGATCGTAGACGAGGTGGACCGGCTCTCGCCGGAGGGGCAGATCGCCCTGTTTCGCGCCTTCAATACCGCGCGCCTGGTGGGCCTGGCGCTCCTCATGGCGGGGGATGCGCCGCCCCTGCACCTGGCCTTGCGCGAGGACTTGCGCACGCGCATCGGTCAGGCCCTGATCTACCAGGTCCAGCCCCTGTCCGACGAGGAGAAGGCGGAAACCCTGGCGCGCCATGCCCGCGCCCGCGGCATGCGCCTGGAGCCGGAGGTGATTACCTACCTCTTGCGCCATGGCCGGCGCGACCTGGGCTCGCTCTTTGCCGTGCTGGAGGAACTGGACGAGCAGACCCTGATCAGGAAGCGTTCGGCCAGCGTGGCCCTGGTCAAGGAGATCCTGGCGGGCCGGGAAGAAACGGCGGGCAGCCCCTGAGGTTGCCCCATCGGGGTAATTCTGGTCCGCCCGAGTTTCACGTATAAGGCTTCGGCCAAGGCGTCGACACATAACGGCGTCATCCAAAATATATCCGAGACAACAGCATGGAACTCGTACTCTTTGATCTTGACCACACGCTCATCGCCGGCGACAGCGATTTCGAGTGGGCGCAATTCCTCATTTCCAAGGGCGTATTGGATCGCGAACTGTTCGAGGCGAAAAACCTCACGTTCTACAACCAGTACAAGGCGGGCACCCTGGATATCCATGAATTCCTGGATTTCCAGTTGAAGCCCCTGTCCCGTCACAGCCGGAAAGAACTGGATGCCTGGCATGGGGAATTCATGGAGCGCTGCATCCGCCCCATCCTGGGCCAGCCCGCGCGCGAACTGGTGCGGGCCAGCCTGGAAGCCGGCGCCCTGGTGGCCCTGGTGACCGCCACCAACAGTTTCGTCACCGGCCCGGTGGCTCGGGAGTTGGGCATCGCCCATCTGATCGCCACCGTCCCCGCCCAGGAGAATGGCTGCTTCACCGGCAAGCCGCGCGGCACGCCATCCTTCCGGGAGGGCAAGATCGTGCGCGTGGAGGCCTGGCTGGAATCCCTGGGCCTGTGGTGGGGCAGCTTCGATCGCAGCAGCTTCTATAGCGATTCCCTGAACGACCTGCCGCTCCTGGCCTTGGTGGATCACCCGGTGGCCGTGGACCCGGACGATACCCTGCGCGCCCATGCCCTGGAGAAGGGCTGGGAGATCATCAGCCTTCGGGGCACGTAAGGCGGGCTTGCGGCTTCTCCGCCCGCAGCCGTTTCTCCCGGCGCGGGCGCCTGCCATGCCTTCAGAAAGTCCGGGCCGGGCCGTAAACATCTGCCATGTATGGCAGAGCGCGGCATTTGGCGCAAGACAGACGGCATGGAATCGGAATTTCCCCTGATCAATCCGGAACAGCTTCGGGTGGGCGTGTTCGTCCACCTGGGAGTGGGCTGGCTGCGCCATCCCTTTCCCCTGAGCAAATTCAAGATCAAGACCGAGGAGCAGGTGTGGATCATCCTGGGGCTCGGTCTGGGGAACGTGCGCTGGGATCCCGTGCTGAGCGACGTGGTGGCCTTGCCTCCGGGGCAGGTGGCAGCCTCGCCGGAGCCCGTGGCCCCGGCGGTCGTGGAAACCCTGGCGGTGGGCGCGCAGATCGCCGCCAAGGAGGCGAGGCTGGAAACCCACAAGAAACACAAGGCGGCCTACTCCGGCGTGTCGAAAGCCTTCCACGAAACCGCATTGACCGTGCGCTCCATCAACCGCGAACTCTTCAGCCATCCGCAGAAGACCGTGGGCGCCGCGACCAAGCTGGTGGACAAGCTGGTGGATTCCTTTCTTTCCGCCTCCGACATCCTGCTCCAGGTCATGGGTGACAAGCCGGGAGGAGAGGACCAGTATCTGCACGGCCTGAACGTGTCGGTCCTGTCCCTGATGGCGGGACGGAAGCTGGGTTTGCCCGCGGAGGCCTGCCGGGTTCTGGGCATGGGGGCGCTGTTTCACGATGTCGGCCTCACGGATGTGCCGACCCAGATCACCATGAAGACCGACCCCCTGACCCGGGCCGAGCAGGAGTTTCGCAAGCAGCATTGCGAGTTTGGACTCAAGGCGGCGCAGAAGGTGGGCCTGCCGCCGGAGGTGCAGCGCATCATCTACAGTCACCACGAGTTCCTGGACGGCAGCGGCTACCCCCAGCAACTGAAGGGCGAGGCGATTCCACCTCTGGCGCGCATCGTCGCGGTGGTGAACTACTACGACAATCTGTGCAATCCGGTCCACGTCGGCAACGCCCTCACGCCCCACGAAGCCTTGAAACTCATGTACGCCCAGAACCGCGCCTGGTTCGACCAGAAGGTGCTGCAGACGCTGATCAAGGCCCTGGGCGTTTATCCCCCGGGGACCCTCGTCAAGCTGTCCAACGAAATGGCCGGCGTCGTCACTTCGGTCAATTCGGATCGTCCGCTGAAGCCGGTGGTGATGCTCTACGACGAGAACGTGGCGCCGGACGATGCACCCATCATTGACCTGGGGGAGGACTCGGATGTCAGCATCGTCAAGGCCATGCGCCCCGGCACCCTGCCTCGCGCCATGGTGCAGTATCTCTGCCCGCGCCAGCGTGTAAGCTACTACTTCGATGCGGGCAACAGCGACGAGCGGGGAGGCAGGACATGATCGAATCACCGGGCAAGGGCGATCTGGCGCTGGCACTCCTGCACGCGGCCGGGGACATGCTCATCCTGGTGGATCCCGCGACACTCTGCGTCGTGGCGGCCAACCGGCGTGCCCTGGAGCTCCTGGGCTGGGCCGAGGAAGAACTGCTGGGCAAGTGCGTGACCGAGGTGGAAAGCACCCTGGAGGACGTCTTTTACTGGGACGAGGTGAAGTCGGGTGCCCTGCCGGAGATCGAATCCACGGAAGGACTCTACCAGTGCGCGGATGGCCGGCTCCTGCCGGTCATGAAGAGCGTGCATGGCGTGCGGGTGGGCGAGAGGCCCTACCTGGCCATCCGGGCCGCGGATATCCGGGCCCAGAGGCATATGGAGGACGAACTGGCGCACACCGCGTCCCGTCTGGGCGCCATGTTTGAAGCCACGGCGGACGGCCTCCTGGTCCTGGATCGGGAGGGTCGGATCGTGGCCATGAACCGGCGCCTGGCCGGCATGTGGCAGCTGTCGGAGGAGATGCTGGCGGACGGGGACAGCGCGGTGCTGGACTGCATGGCGGCCATGGTCCAGGACGCCCCCGCATACGAGGCGCGCCTGGTCCATATCCGGGAAGCCCCGGATCGTCCGGCATTCGACATCATCCGCCTGGTGGATGGGCGCGTCTTCGAGCGCAAGATGCATCCCCAGTATCTGCGCCAGGAAATCGAGGGCCTGGTCTTCAGTTTCACGGATGTCACGGCCCGCGTGAGTGCGGAAACGCTGCTGCGCCAGGCCAAGGACCAGGCGGAGGCGGCGAACGTGGCGAAGAGCCGCTTCCTGGCCATGATGAGCCATGAAATCCGCACGCCCATGAACGGCATCGTCGGCATGACCGATCTGCTCCTGGAGACCGCCCTCGACGAGGAACAGCGGCAATATGCCGATATCGTCCAGGAAAGCGCCCGTTCCCTGCTGTCCATCCTCAACGACATCCTGGATCTGTCGAAAATCGAGGCCAACAAGCTGAGCCTGGAAGAGCTGCCGTTCAGCCTGAGGGAGATGCTGGATGAAATCGCCGGCTTCTTCGCCCTGCGGGCCGCGGAAAAGGGCCTGGAATTCATCTGCCGCGCCGGCATCGGCATGCCCAACGAGGTGGCGGGGGATCCGACCCGGCTGCGGCAGATCATCGTCAACCTGGTGGGCAATGCCATCAAGTTCACCCGGGAGGGCTATATCCGCATTGCCGTGTCCCTCCTGCCGCCGGACGCGGCGGACCCGGCGGGGCAGCGGCGCTTGCGCTTCGAGGTGACGGACACCGGGCCGGGAGTTTCCGAGGAGGCCAAGGCCCGCATCTTCACGCCCTATGAGCAGGCCGACAGCTCGATTGCGCGCCATTTCGGCGGCACGGGGCTGGGACTCTCCATTTCCCGCCAGCTGGTGGGCATGATGGGGGGAGACCTGTCCATCGAGAGCCAGCTGGGCAAGGGGACGAGCTTCAGTTTCACGGTGCTCCTGGGCGTCACGGAACCCATCAAGCCTTGGTATCCCGAAGGCCTCGCGCCCCAGGCAGGCCGACCGGTGTTCATCTGCGGTGGCCATCCGGAAAGGCAGGCCTACCTGGCCGAAGTGCTCGAGGGCTGGGGGCTTCTGCCCCGGGTGGTGGGCGACGTGGCGGCGCTCCGAGCCGGCCTGTCGTCTCTGCAAGCGTCGGCGGGCGGCACGCCCCTGATCCTGCTGGACGAGGCCCTGGCCGGGCAGGCGGAGGGCATGGAACCGGGCGACGTGGTGGTCATGGCGCGCATCGGGCACAAGCTGCCGAACCGCCGCGTGCTGCCCTTGCCCGTGCGCCTGGCCGCGCTGAGTGCCGAGCTTTGCAGCTCGGGCTCCGTCAGGCGGGAGTAAGGGCGCGGGGCATTCTCGGGGCTTTTGCCCGGATTCGCTTGCCCGAGGGTTCAGTGGCCCGGGGCAGGGGGGCTGGACAGCCAGTTCAGCAGGACCTCGAACAGGACTTCGGGAACGACCGGCTTGCTGATGAAATCGTTCATGCCGGCCGCCAGGCACCTGTCCCGATCCTCCGAGTAGGAATTGGCGGTCATGGCCAGGATGGGGGTGCCGGCGTACTGGGGCAGCCGGCGTATGGCCCGCGTTGCCTCCAGGCCGTCCATGTCCGGCATCTGCATGTCCATGAGGATCAGGTCGTATTTTTGGGCGATGGCCTTGTCCAGGGCCTCGCGGCCGTTGTTTGCCACGTCCACCCGCAGGCCCGCCTCGGATAGCATTTCCAGCGCAATTTCCTGGTTCAGCGGATCGTCCTCGGCCATCAGGAGCCGCGCATGGCCGTGTTCGCCGCGCAGTCTCGCCTCGAAGTTCGCGACGGCGTCCAGGCCATCGGGTGCCAGGTTCCAGGGCAGCAGTTGCCTCTGCAGGCTGTCATGCAGCATGGCCACGGTCACCGGTTTGATGAGCACCTCGGTAAAGCCGGCATGGCGCGCATCGGCGAAGACATGGGGGTCGCCTGAATGGGTGACCAGCAGGGCCACGGGTGGCTGCTCCAGGGGCAGCTTGCGCAGTTCGCCCAGGGTGGCCAGGCCGTCCATTCCCGGCATGTGCAGATCAATGAGGATCACCGCGAAGGGATCCCCGGCCTTCTGGGCCTCCAGCACGGCCGCAAGCGCTTCCTGTCCGCTGGCCACGGAATCGCTGCGCAGACCGTTGATACGCAGCAGGTGGTTCAACACCAGTTGCGTGGCGGGCAAGTCATCCACGACCAGGGCGCGCCGCCCCGCCAGGGCGGGAATGACGCGGGATTCCGGCGGGCGCCTGGCCTTGCCCAGCCTGGCCGTGAACCAGAAGCGGCTGCCCTGGCCCGGTGTGCTGTCCGCGCCGGCGTCGCCCCCCATCAGGTGGGCCAGGTGCTGGGCGATGGCCAGTCCCAGCCCGGTGCCGCCGAACTTGCGCGTGGTGGAACTGTCGGCCTGCTCGAAGGCGTTGAACAGGCGCCCGAGCGTGCTGGCTTCGATGCCGATGCCCGTGTCTTCCACGTCGAACCGGGCCAGCACTGCCTCCCCGCTCTCCGATAGCTGTCGCGCCCGCAGCAGGATGGTGCCCCGTTCGGTGAATTTCACGGCGTTGCCCACGTAGTTCAGGAGAATCTGGCTCAGCCGGGTGGCATCGCCGTTCAGTCGCTCCGGAAGTTCGCCGATGTCCATCACCAGTTCCAGGCCCCTGGCCTGGGCCTTTTCCTGCACCAGGGAACACACGCGGGACAGCAGGGGCTCCAGGTCGAAGTCCGACTTCTCCAGCACGAGTTTGTCGGCTTCGATCTTGGAAATGTCCAGGATGTCGTTGATGACCGACAGAAGATGGTCCGCCGCGCCGGTAATCTTGGCCAGCCGCTCGGCCTGCTCGGGCCTCGGATCGGCGCGGCGAAGCATGTGGGTCAGGCCGATGATGGCGTTCATCGGCGTGCGGATTTCATGGCTCATGTTGGCCAGGAAAGTGCTCTTGGCCCGGGTTGCCACTTCCGCCGCTTCCTTGGCTTCCAGCAAGGCCTGCTCGCCTTGCTTGCGCTGGCTGATATCCCGGGCGAAGACGATGAAATGGGCGGCCTGGTCCTGCGTGCCTTCCAGGAAATAGGGTGTGATCTCGACCGGGATGACGCGGCCGTCCTTGGCGCAGTTCTCGGACTCGAAGGGCTGCGTCTGTCCCTGGCGGACACTGTATGCGGTCATCTGGAAAGCCTCCGGGGGGAAGTTCCGCGCGATGTCCGGCACCCGCAGTCCCAGCATCTCCTCCCGGGTGTAGCCCAGCATGTCACAGGCGTACTGGTTGACGTTGAAGAAGCGCCCGGTTCTCGGGTCTATCCAGTAGATGCCGATGCCCACCTGGTCCATGGCGAGCTGGATTTCGCCCAACTGGCGGTTTCTGGCGGAGACCTCGGCAGTGCGTTCATCCACCAGTTCTTCCAGGTGATGGCGGTAGCGTTCCAGTTCCTCGCTGTTGCGTTTACGTTCTTCCAGTTCCCGCGCCAACTGTTGGTTGGTGGCCCTCAGTTCGGTGGTACGGCGTGCCACCTCGTCTTCCAGGAACTCCCGGTGCCGCGCCAATTCCCAGTCACGTTCCTGGAGGTGTCCCAGCATCTCGTTGAAGCTGCCCGCCAGGTCGGCGACTTCGCCTGGCCCCTCCACGGGCAGGCGCTGGGAGAAGCCGCTATCGCTCACGCCCAGGGTGCGCATGGTGGCGACCATGCGGCGCAGGGGGGCGGCGATACCGTGGGCCAAGAGAGAGGCGAGCAACAGGAGGACCGCGCCGACGCCCGCCACCAGCAGGAGGTTGTGCCAGGCCTGGGTCCGCACCGCATCGGCCGCGTCATCCATGTAGATGCCGGAGCCGACGAGCCAACCCCAGGGTTCGAACTTCCTGACGTAGGAAAGCTTGGGGTGAAGTTCCTCGGAGACGCCGCCATTGGCCCGGGGTTTGGGCCAGTTGTAGGTGACGTAGCCTTGCCCGCCCTGACTGACCACCTCGACGAAGGCGACGAAGAGGTTTTTCCGGCCATCAGTGGCGGTGAAGCGGGTCTCGTTTCCCACCCGCAGTCCGGTCGCGCAGTTGAACTGCTGCGAGTCGAGCAGCGTGCCATCCAGGGTCGGCATGGTCGGATGCATGATCATCCTGGGAAAGGGCGTGCCCAGGTCGTTGAGCCAGAAATACTCCGTCTCTTCGTAGCGCATCGCCTTGATGGTGCCGATGGCGGCCGCCCGAGCCGCGGCTTCGCTGAGCTCGCCTTTCCGCTGGAGATCGTAAAAGTGGGCCAGGACACTGTATGCGCTGTCCACCAGTTGCCGGGTCTTGACTTCCTTCTCGTGCCAGAGCACCTGCCTCAAGAGCAGGGTGTCAAGGGCCGCACCCAGTCCGATGCCGAAGATCAGCATCGCCACGATCATCCACACGCGGTTGCGTATGCTCAGGCGTTTCAGAAAGGAAAGCATTGCCGGGTCTATAGAGCAGGGAAGCCTTGATCCCTGGGAGCGATTGCCTGGCAGCATATGGCATTATTCAGGGGGCAGCCAAGAACAATGTGTCCGAAAACGTGTGGTATTTCCGGTTACCCATGATTCTTTCGCCGCGAGGGGGCGTTCGCCCTGCGCGGGCCGGGCGACAGGGGGTTTCCGTCGGCGCCTAGCCCAGGGTGAAGCTGAAGGTCGCGCCTTGGCCGGGTTCTCCCTGGGCCCAGGCCCGGCCGCTGTGCCGGGCGACGATGCGGGCGACGATGGCCAACCCGATGCCGCTGCCCTGGAAATGGCTGGTGGGGTGCAGGCGCTGGAATGGGGTGAACAGCTTGTTGCCGTAACGCATGTCGAAGCCGGCGCCGTTGTCCCGCACGTGGAAGCCTTCCCCGCTTCCGAAGAACTCGATCACGGCCTCTTCCTTCTGCGCGGTGAATTTCCAGGCGTTCTGCAACAGGTTGGAAAGGGCCAGGCGCAGGAGCGTCGGATCCCCTTCTGCGGACAGGCCGGGTTCTATGCGCCAGGATACACGGCGGCCGGGCTCCGTCTCGGAGATGTCCCGCGCCAGGGCCGTCGCCATGGCGGAAAGATCCACGAACATCGGTTTCAACTGTTGGCGCGTGATGCGGGCCAGTTCGATCAGATCGTCTATCAGTTCCCCCATGCGCTGGCTGGCAGCCCGGATGCGCAACAGGTGGCCGCGTCCATGGGGCCCCAGGTTCTCGCCGAACTCTTCCACCAGCATGTGGGCAAAGCCGTCCAGGGCGCGCAAGGGCGCGCGCAGGTCGTGGGAAACGGAATAACTGAAAGCCTCCAACTCCCGGTTCGACGCTTCCAGCTCCGCGGTGCGCTCCCGCACCCGCTGCTCCAGGGTCTCGTTGAGCCGGCGCACCTCATCTTCCGCCCGGCGGCGGGCCGTGATGTCTTCCAGGCTCATGATGGCGAAGCGGGCGCCGCCGCGCGCCACCTTGCGACCTGCCACGCGCACGCAGACCTTCTGGCCGTCGGGCCGGAGGTACTCCTGCTCGAAGGGCGACGAGTAGCCGTGTTCCATCAGTTCCTGTCGGGCGCGGGCTTCTTCCCCCTCGTAGCCCGGGGCGACGACCGGCCGGAAGCCGGGGGTCAGCACGTCCTCCAGGCTGGAGCCGACGATACGGGTGTAGGCCGGATTGCAGTCCACGATCAGCCCGTCGCTGGTCACCAGAGCCAGGCCCATGGGGGAGGAATCGAACAGGCTGCGGTTGTACAACTCGCTTTCCTTCAGCGCCTGCTCGAAAGCCTTGCGGTCGGATATGTCCTGCACGGCCAGCACGAGGTGGACGGGCCGGCCCGTGCCGTCCTTCACCGCGGCGGCGGTGACGCTGGCCCAGACCGAGCCGCTGCGATGCCGGCAGTAGAGGCCCTCCCCGGCGTGTTCCTGGATTTCCCCTCTGACCAACGCCCGCAGGGCGGCCATTTCCCGTGCCCGATTCTCGGGGAACAGGAGTCGCTCGTAACGCTGGCCGGCGACCTCGGATTCCTCGAAGCCGAATATCCGGCAGAAGCGGGCGTTGGCACGCACGCAAAGGCCCTCGGTGTCCAGTTCCAGGATGCCCACGGCCGCCTGTTCGAAGGTGAAGCGTAGCCGTTGGGCACTTTCGTTGGCCGCATCCAGGGACGCCTGTCGTTCCAGGGCCAGGCCCGCCAGTTGGGCGGCTGTTTCGAGGATGCCGAGGTCTTCCGCCGTCGGGGTACGCGGCGTGTCGTAATACATGGCAAAGCTGCCCAGCACGGAGCCGTTGCCGTCCAGGATGGGTTGGGACCAGCAGGCCTGGAGACCGGAGGCGAGCGCCAGGTCGCGGTAGTCGCGCCATAGCGGATCGCCCGCGATGTCGCTGACCACCACCCGCTTTCCGGTATGGCAGGCGGTGCCGCAGGAGCCGGCCCTGGGGCCGACCCGAACGCCGTCAATCTGGCGCGCATAGTCCTGGGGCAGGCTGGGCGCGGTTCCGTGGCCCAGTTTCTCGCCGTCGAGCCGCAGCACCGAGCCGCGTGTGCCGGGACAATGGGCCTCGATGACGGCCACCAGACGATCCAGGATGAGGTCAAGGGGCTGGCCCGTGGCGATCATGCGCAATATTTCCCGCTCGCCTCGGTGCAGGGGTTCGGCGGGCGGCGGGCAGGCGGCCGGGGTCGGGCAGGCGATTTCCCGGCCCGGGCCGACGCGCTTGTTTTTGCCCTTGTTTGTCCCCATTACTTCCTCAATTTGATCCCGCGTGCCAAACTCTTATAGTCAACGATTATCGGCCGCTCTGGTGCGAATTGTTAGGGTATACAAGGGAATTATTTGTTGCGGCGCGAGTCGTACGGACTCGCTCCATAAGCCACGGGCTGTGAACCATGACCGACAAGACTGCCGAATTGCGCGCCCGGCTCACGGCCGAGCAGTTTCATGTGACCCAGGAGAAGGGTACGGAGCGGCCGTTCACCGGTGTCTACTGGAATTGCTCGGATCCCGGGCTTTACCGCTGCGTCTGCTGCGGCGCCGCCCTGTTCGAATCCGGGACAAAATTCGATACCGGCTGCGGCTGGCCCAGCTTCTACCGGCCGGCACCGGCGGGGAATATCGCCACGCAGGAAGATCGCAGCCATTTCATGGTGCGCACGGAAGTGCTTTGCCGCCAGTGCGGCGCCCACCTGGGCCATGTCTTTGACGACGGTCCCGTGCCCACGGGCCTGCGCTACTGCATCAATTCCGCTGCCCTGGCGCTGGAAGGAGCGGATGCCCAGGCGGGCACGACCGGGGCGGGGTCGGCCAAGGAATGACGAGATTATTCCTCCAGGCGGTCTTGCGGCAAGGTTTTGTTACTCAATCGCTGGCCGAGGCGGTTGGACAGCGTGGACGCTAATCGGCATAATCCCGGCCCATGAAATTCCTTTTTGATCTCTTTCCCGTCATCCTGTTCTTTACCGCCTTCAAACTGGCGGAGGGGCGTGCCGAGGCCGCTTCCAGTCTGGTCGGAGCCCTGCTCATCGCGGTGGGACTGGACGGCACCGTGCCCGTGTCCCAGGCGCCCATCCTGGTGGCCACCCTGGCGGCCATCGTCGGTACCGTGGGTCAGGTGGTCTGGCTCCTGGCCTTGCGGCGCAAGGTGGATACCATGCTCTGGGTCAGCCTGGTGCTGATCGTGGTCATGGGCGGCGCGACCCTGGCCTTGCACGACGAGACCTTCATCAAGTGGAAGCCGACCGTGCTCTACTGGCTGTTCTCCATTGCGCTGCTGGTATCCGCCATGGTGTTCGAGAAGAACATCATCAAGAACATGCTGGAGAAGCAGATGAGCCTGTCTGAAGAGCTCTGGGCCAAGCTCAACCTGTCCTGGGTGGCGTTCTTCGCCCTCATGGGCGCGTTGAACCTGGTCGTGGCCTTCAACTATCCCACGGCGGTGTGGGTCAATTTCAAACTGTTCGGCGGCACGGGCCTGATGGTGATGTTCGTCCTCGCCCAGGGCATGGTGCTGTCACGCTACATGGAGGAGAAGGACTGATGCTTTATGCCCTCATCGGCGAGGATGCGCCCGGGTGCCTGGAAAAACGCCTGGCTGTTCGTCCCGCGCACGTGGAGCGCCTGAAGGCGCTGTTGGCGGAGGGCCGCCTGGTGCTGGCCGGGCCTTTCCCCGCCATTGATTCTCCCGATCCGGGGCCGGCGGGCTTTTCCGGCAGCCTGATCGTGGCCGAGTTTCCGTCGCTCGCGGAGGCCCAGGCCTGGCTGGCGCAGGACATCTATGTGCGGGAGGGCGTCTATGCCCGCACCGAGGTCCGCCCCTTCAAGCGCGCCCTGCCATGAACGTACCTGCCATGATGGAGGCGCGTCTGGCGAGTCTGGCGCCGAGCCGGGTGGAAATCCTGGATGACAGCGCCCGCCACCGGGGGCACGCCGGGGCGAGGGAGGGCGGCCATTTCCGCCTGGCCATCACCTCCGCCGCCTTCGAGGGGCTGCCCACCCTGGCGCGGCACCGCATGGTCCACGCGGCCCTGGGTGATCTGATGCGGAACGGCATCCATGCCCTGTCCATCAGCGCCGCCACACCGTCCGAGTTTCAGTCATAATCGCCTTTTGGCACTCTGCCTTCTTTCTCAAACCCAACCATCCGAGGAATACCGATGAAGTCCTTGAAGTCTTACGCCCCCAGACTGGCCCTGGTTATGCTGGCTGCTCTCCTCTCCCAGGCGCCGGCCATGGCTGCCAAGGGCAGCGCCGCCAAGGAGCCCGTGGCGGCCACGGTGAACGGAGTGGCTGTTCCCGAGTCCCGCGTCGAAGCTCTGGTGGCGCAACAAACCGCCAAGGGCGCGCCGGATAGCCCCCAGTTGCGTGAGCAGATCAAGAATTTCCTGGTCGGCCGGGAGTTGCTGGCACAGCAGGCCAAGTCCAAGGGCCTGGAGAAGTCGCCGGAAGTGATGGCCGAACTGGAGATGGCTCGCCAGCAGATCCTGATCGGTGCCTACCTGCAACAGTTCCTCAAGGCCCACCCGATTTCCGACGCCGCCATCAAGGCCGAATATGACCGCCTGGTGGCCGCCAACCCGCAGAAGGAATACAAGGCCCGCCATATCCTGGTGGAGAAGGAAAGCGAGGCGAAGGACATCATCGCCAAGCTGGACAAGGGCGAGAAGTTCGATACCCTGGCCACGCAGAGCAAGGATCCGGGCTCCAAGGACAAGGGCGGCGACCTGGGCTGGAATGTCCCGGGCAACTTCGTGAAGGAATTCTCTGACGCCATGGTTGCCCTGAACAAGGGCTCCTACACCACCGCGCCGGTGAAGAGCCAGTTCGGCTACCACGTCATCAAGCTGGAAGACTCCCGCGACGCCAAGGCACCGCCCCTGGACGAGGTCAAGGGCCAGATCCAGCAGGCCCTGGTGGGCCGTTCCGTGGAACAGCACGTTGCGGAACTGCGCCAGAAGGCCAAGGTCCAGTAAGGCTATCCGGGTTCAGATGGAAAAAACGGGGGCATTGCCCCCGTTTTTCTTTGCCGGGATTGCCCGCATGATTCTGTATCCTGTCTCCTCAAGTTTTCTGGCAAGGCGCCGATACCCTGCCCAATAGAACCCGGGAAGCGTCATTTCTTGGCCCCTCCCGCTCCGCAACCAATTTATCTGACGGGGAAGTTTCATGTTTGTAATCGTCGGTTACGTAGTGATTCTCGCTGCCGTGATAGGTGGGTTCGCGCTGGCAGGCGGGCATGTGGGCTCCCTCATTCAGCCCGTGGAGCTCATCATGATCGGCGGGGCCACGCTCGGCGCCTTCGTGGTCGCCAATGACGGCAAATCCATCAAGGCGGTGCTCAAGGCGCTGCCCTCCTTGTTCAAAGGCTCTCCCTACAGCAAGGCGCTCTATCTGGACCTGCTGTCGCTCCTGTTTGAAATCCTGGCCAAGGTCCGGAAGGAAGGCCTCATGTCCATCGAGGGCGACATCGAGAATCCGGAAGCGAGCGCCATCTTCGGCAAGTACCCGACCATCCTGCACGATCACCATGCGGTGGAGTTCCTGACGGACTACCTGCGCATGATGGTGGGCGGCAACCTCAACGCCTTCGAGATCGAGGCCTTGATGGACACGGAAATTGATACCCACCACCACGAGGCGGAGGCGCCCGGTCATGCCGTGGCGAAGCTGGCGGACGGCCTGCCCGCATTCGGTATCGTGGCGGCGGTGATGGGCGTGGTGCACACCATGGAGTCGGTGGGCATTCCGCCGGCCGAACTGGGCAAGCTGATCGCCGCGGCCCTGGTGGGTACCTTCCTCGGTATTTTGCTTTCCTATGGCTTCGTCGGCCCCCTGGCCACCGTGCTCGAGACCAAGGCCGCCGAATCCACCAAGATGTACCAGTGCATGAAGGTGACCCTCCTGGCCAGCATGAGCGGCTACGCGCCCCAGGTGGCCATCGAGTTCGGCCGCAAGGTGCTGTATTCCACCGAACGTCCCAGCTTCAAGGAGCTGGAGGATGAGGTCAAGAATCGGAAAGGCAAGTGAGGAATCAGGGGCTAGAGGCTAGAAAGTCAGAGGAACTAGACTGGCGCCCCACTCACTACTCCCCACTCCCCACTCCCTAACCCATCATGAGCGACGATTCCCAACAACCCATCATCGTCAAACGCATCAAGAAGGGCGGTGGCGGGCATCACGGTGGGGCCTGGAAGATTGCCTATGCCGACTTCGTGACGGCCATGATGGCCTTCTTCCTGCTCATGTGGCTGCTCGGTTCGACGGCGAAGGGCGATCTGCAGGGTATCGCCGAGCACTTCCAGACGCCGCTCAAGATCGCCATGGCGGGGGGCTCCGGCTCCGGTGACAGTTCCAGCGTCATCAAGGGCGGCGGCAAGGATCTCACCCGCACCACCGGCAACACCAAGAACGGCGACATCGAGGCGGAAAAGAAACGCTTGAACCTTCAGGCCCTCAAGGCCGAGCGAGAGGCTCAGGAAAAGCAGACCCTGGAAGGCATCAAGGCGAAGATCGAGAAGCTCGTGGAAGACAGCCCCAACCTGCGCCAGTTCAAGAGCCAGATGCTGCTGGATATCACCTCCGAAGGGCTGCGTATCCAGGTGGTGGATGAGAAGAATCGTGCCATGTTCGATACGGCGAGCGCCGACCTGAAACCCTACACCCGGGACATCCTGCGCGCGATCGGCAAGGCCTTGAACGGGGTGCCCAACCACATCAGCCTGGCGGGGCATACGGATGCCACCCCCTACGCGGGAGGCGACCGTGGATTCGGCAACTGGGAACTGTCCACGGCCCGGGCCAATGCCTCGCGCCGGGAGTTGATCGCCGGCGGCCTGGACGAGGGAAAGCCCATTCGCGTGGTGGGCCTGGCATCCACGGTGCTGTTCAACAAGGCAGATCCCGGTGATCCCATGAATCGCCGCATCAGCATCGTCGTGCTCAACAAGCAGGCCGAGGCCGCAATCCTGGCGGACGGCAAGAAGGTGGACGTGGGCGACGAATCCGAGGTGCAGCCCGCCGTCAAGGGCGCTCTGGCGGAACCGCCGCCCGCCGCAAGGTGAAGACACGGGATGGATTCTTGAGGCGCCCCTCACGTTCGACTAAAGAATGCCGCGTGGGAGCCGATAAACGCCCAAGTGCCGGGTCGTCGGAGCCGGCGCCGGATGTAATGACGGATGGAAGTCTCCAACTGGAAGCCGCAGGCATCCAGGTTCAAGGAACGTAATAAATGAGATCCATGAGGAACACGGCCTTCTGGCTGGGGGTAATCTGGAGCGTGCTGAGCGCCGCCGGCGTCGCCCTGTGGGCGGCCGGCTGGAGTATGGCCGCCTTGGCCGCCCTGCTGGTGCTGCTCGGCTGGCTGCCTGTCGCCCTGGGTGCCAGTAGCATCCGGCATGAAGCGCAGGCCCGGGAAGCGGATCGGGAATCGAGCCACAAGCTGCTTCTGACCACCGAGGACGCGGTGGTGGATTTCACCGGGCGTTACACGACCCAGTTCGCCGCCATCAAGGAAGAGGCCGGACGGGTGCAGACGCTGCTGTCCGAGGCCATTGCCCAGTTGACCGAGAGCTTCCAGGGGATGCACCAGAGCACCACCCAGCAGCAGCAACTGGCCCTGGCCATCGGTCAGGCCACGGCCGGCGAAAGCGGCGACATGTCGGACCAGTTCGACGATTTCGTGCATAGCACCTCCAGCGTCATGCAGAAAGTCGTGGAGAGCATCGTCGCCAACAGCAAGCTGGGCATGGAACTGGTAGAACTGACCGACAGCATCGCCAATCGCACGCACGATGTGCAGGCCATCCTGTCCGAGATCGGGGCCATCGCCAAACAGACCAACCTCCTGGCCCTGAATGCCGCCATCGAGGCGGCCCGGGCGGGCGAGGCGGGGCGGGGGTTCGCCGTGGTGGCCGACGAGGTGCGCGACCTTTCGGCGCGGACCGCCCAGTTCAGCCAGCAGATCGGTGGCCTCATGCACTCCATGGATACCTCGGTGCGCCAGACCGAAAATGCCATCCAGAAGATGGCGGCACAGGACATGAACTTTGCCCTGGAGTCCAAGCGCCGGGTGGAGGAGGTGGTCAGCGTGATGGAAGACATCAACCGCCGTCGCTCCGAGGCCATCACGGACATGGGCGAGGCGGCTTCCCGCGTGGGACAGGAGGTGAATCGGGCCATCACCGCCTTGCAGTTCCAGGACATCGTGTCCCAGTTGCTGGGCCACATCACGCGCCGCGTGGACGCCCTGGACAGCGTGGCTCCCAGCCTGGAAGCGATGGCCCGCGCGCTTCCTGCCAGTGCCCAGGAGGCGGCCGCCAAGGCGCATTTCCTGCGGGACGAGGTGGACCGGATGGGCGAGAGCCTGGCCTACCTTAATTCTTCCACCCACCACAACCCTGTGGCCCAGGAAAGCATGGGACACGGAGATGTGGAACTTTTTTGAACACGCCCCGACTGGGGCCATGACCACGAGCAATAGCAGAGGACACCACTATGGCTAAGACCGTACTTGCAGTTGATGACTCCGCCTCGATCCGGCAGATGGTGGCGTTCACCCTCAAGAGTTCCGGATATGAGGTCGTCGAAGCGGTAGACGGACAGGATGGCCTGGACAAGGCCAAATCCCGCACCGTCAACCTCGTTCTCACGGACCAGAACATGCCGCGCATGGACGGGCTGACCCTGATCAAGTCCCTGCGCGCCCTGCCGGCGTACAAGAGCGTGCCCATCCTCATGCTGACGACGGAATCGTCCGATGCCATGAAGTCCCAGGGCCGCGCGGCGGGTGCCACGGGTTGGCTGGTCAAACCCTTCGATCCGCAGAAGCTGATCGAAGTGGTGAAGAAGGTCATCGGCTGAACAAGCTGGCAAGGTGCGCCGGGCGCACCCTGTTCGTGAAATTGGCATTCGGTGCGCGTGTTGCGCGCCGCGGGCATTGTTGCAGGCTTTGAAGGGCTCGTCAGGCAGGAGATAAACATGGCATTGGACATGAGCCAGTTCTACCAGGTGTTCTTCGAGGAAACAGCGGAGCATCTGGCCAACCTGGAATCGCTTCTCCTGGAAGTGGACCGGGAAAATCCGGATCCGGAGCAGCTCAACGCCATCTTCCGGGCTGCTCACTCCATCAAGGGCAGCAGCGGTACCTTCGGTTTCAACGACATGATGGATGTGACCCATGTCCTGGAAACCCTGCTCGATCGTATCAGGAAGGGCGAGCGGGCGCTGACCGAAGAGATGGTGGATGCGTTCCTGGAGGCGCGGGACATCCTGGGCGGCCTGCTTGCCGCCCACCAGGGAGAAGGCGAAGGGGACATGGTGGCGGCCAATGCGGTGTGTGACCGCCTGCGGCGTCTGACCGCCGACGACTCGCCGGTGGAAGCGCCCCAAGTGGCCGCCCCCCCGGCAGCGGCGTCCGCCGCCGCGGATCGTCCCGAGGACAACCCGGTACGCTACGAGATTCGCTTCGTTCCGGTGGCCGGGCTGCCCGAAAGCAGCATGGACTCCATGTTGCGGGAACTGGGTGTGTTCGGCGAGGTGGAGGTCATCCAGCGCCCGAGGGAAAGAGGCGATGCCTGGATCCTTCGGCTGCTGGCCACGGCGCAACCGGAAGTGTTGCGCGACGTGGTGGACTACGTGGCCGAGGCGGACAGCATCGTCCTGTCCAGCGCCGGCCCGGCCGGCGACGATGCCGGTGGAGCCTATGGATTTTTCCGGGAAGCGGGGGCCGGCCCGGCCGCCGCCCAGGAGACGGCCTACGGCCTGTTCGAGGATGCGCCCGCGCAGCCGGCGTCCGAGCCTTGGGGGCTGTTCTCCCGCGAAGAGGCCGCCTCTGACGATTCCTACGGGTTCTTCGAGCCCCTCTCCGAACTGCCGCCCCTGGTCAAGAACGAGGCCAGGACCGATGAGGCCTATGGCCTGTTCGAGGAGTCCACGCCCCAGGCCTCGGGCCCGGCGAGCGACCCCGGGGGCGCCTACGGCTTCTTCGTCCAGCCGGATGCGCCCGCAGCAGCCACGGTGGAGGCGGAACCCGCCGCGGAAGCCATTCCCGCGCCGGATCCCAAGGGCGCCTATGGTTTCTTCCGGGCGGTGCCCAGGCCGGTAGAGCCTGCCTCCGCGCCGGCCTCTGCCCCCGAGTCTTCCGCGCCGCCGGCCCCGAAGGTCGAGGCGAAACCTGCGGCCCCGAGTGCGCCCCTGGCGGTCGTGCCCGCCGCGGAAAAGGCCAAGCCCGCGGCCAAGCCGGCTGCCGCCAAGCCTGCCGCGGATGCCGGCACCATACGCGTCGGCGTGGAAAAGGTGGACCAGATGATCAACCTGGTGGGCGAACTGGTCATCACCCAGGCCATGCTGGCCCAGGCGGCGTCCAAGGTGGACCCGGCGCAATTCGAGCGCCTGATGAACGGTCTGGCCCAACTGGAGAGGAATACCCGGGACTTGCAGGAATCGGTGATGTCCATCCGCATGATGCCCATCTCCGTGGTATTCAGCCGTTTCCCGCGGGTGGTGCGCGACCTGTCCCAGAAGCTGGGCAAACAGGTGGAACTCAAGCTCTCCGGCGAGAACACGGAACTGGACAAGACGCTCATCGAGCGCATCTCCGATCCTCTCACTCACCTCATCCGCAACAGCCTGGACCACGGCATAGAAACCACCGAGGCGCGCCTGGAGAAGGGCAAGCCGGCGGTGGGCACCATCACCCTTTCCGCGTCGCACCAGAGCGGCAACATCGTGATCGAGGTGGGCGATGACGGCGCGGGCCTGAACCGGGAGCGCATCCTGTCCAAGGCCAAGAGCCGCGGCCTGCCGGTGCATGACGGCATGAGCGACCAGGAGGTCTGGCTGTTGATCTTCGAGGCCGGTTTCTCCACGGCCGACCAGGTGACGGAAGTGTCCGGACGGGGCGTCGGCATGGACGTGGTGAAGCGCAATATTTCGGCCATGGGCGGCCGGGTGGAGATTCAATCCGTGGGCGGCGTCGGTACCCGCATGACGGTGCGCCTGCCCCTGACCCTGGCGATCCTGGACGGCATGTCGGTGGCCGTGGGGCAGGAAAATTACATCATCCCGCTCAACTACGTCATCGAGTCCCTACAGCCCAAGAAGAGCATGATCAAGACGGTGAGCGGCGTGCAGCGCCTGATCCAGGTGCGGGGCGAGTATCTGCCGGTGGTGGCCCTGTACGAAGCCTTCGGCATCGAGGAGCACACGGAAGAAATCGAGAACTCCATCATGGTGGTGCTCGAAGCGGACGGCACCAAGGCCGCCCTGCTGGTGGATGCCCTGGTGGGCCAGCACCAGGTGGTCATCAAGAGCCTGGAAGCCAACTACCGCAAGGTGCCCGGCATCTCCGGCGCGACCATCATGGGCGATGGCCACGTGGCCCTGATCCTGGACGTGGCCGCCCTGGTGGGCATGGCCCGCCACGCCCTGCCGGTGGCCGCCTGAGTATCTGCTGATCGCTCCTTAGGCCGCTGGACGATCAGACGAAGCGTTTGAGACGTGCCAGCACCCGCTTCCGGCCCATGACTTCCAGCAGGGCATCAATGCCGGGAGTCTGGGTCTGGCCGGTGAGCAGGACGCGTAGAGGTATGGCGACCTGGGGCATCTTGAGCTTGGTCTGCGCCATAACTTCCTTGATCGCCGCTGAAAGTGCGGTCTTCTCCCAGGCTACGGTCTCGAACAGCACGGAGAGCCGTTCCAGGGCCGGACGGGAGAGGTCGGTCAGGTGCTGCTCCAGCAACTCCCGGGCCGGCTCCACGTCCACATAAAAGACTTCCAGGGCGTCCGCCAGTTCGTTCAGCGTGGCCACCCTATCCTTGTACAGGGACACCGCCCGTTCCAGGTCGGGGCCGCCCTCCAGGGACACGCCCCGTCGGGCGAGCCGCTGGTCCACGTCGGCCGCCAGCCGCAGGTCGTCCGCCAGCTTCAGGTAGTGCTGGTTCAGCCAACGCAGCTTCTCGGTGTTGAACTGGGCGGCGGACGGCGTGATGTGGTCCAGATCGAACCACTCACAGAACTGCTCGATGGAGAAGACTTCCTCGTCGCCGTGGGACCAGCCCAGGCGGCCCAGGTAGTTGAGCACCGCTTCCTTAAGGTAGCCGTCCTCATGGTATTGCATGACGGAAACGGCGCCGTGGCGCTTGGACAGCTTCTGGCCGTCGTCGCCCAGGATCATGGAGAGGTGGGCGTACTGGGGCACGGGGGCGGAAAGGGCGTTCAGGATGTTGATCTGGCGCGGGGTGTTGTTCACGTGGTCGTCGCCCCGGATGACCTGGGTGATGCCCATGTCCCAGTCGTCCACGATGACGCCGAAGTTGTAGGTGGGCACACCGTCGCTGCGCAGGATCACCAGGTCGTCCAGTTCCTTGTTCTCGATCTCGATCCGGCCCTTCACCAGGTCGTCCCAGGCCACCACGCCGTCATCCGGATTCCGGAAGCGCAACACCGGCTTCACACCCTCGGGCGGCGTCCGGCCCGCGGCGTTTTCCGGGCGCCAACGGCCGTCGTAGCGGGGCTTCTCGTTCCGGGTCCGCTGGGCCTCGCGCATCTCGTCCAGTTCCTCCCTGGAGGCATAGCACCAGTAGGCGTGGTTCGAGGCGATGAGACGGTCGGCCACCTCCTGGTAACGGGGCAGGCGCTCCATCTGGAAGAAGGGGCCCTCGTCCCAGGACAGGTCCAGCCAGCGCATGCCGTCCAGGATGGCGTCAATCGCCGCCTGGGTGGAACGCTCCACGTCCGTGTCCTCGATGCGCAGCACGAACTGGCCGCCGTGGCGTTTGGCATAGGCCCAGGAGAAGAGCGCGGTGCGCGCGCCGCCGATATGCAGGAAACCGGTGGGGCTGGGAGCGAAGCGGGTACGGACGGGGGCGCGGACGGAAGCGGACATGGCGAGGCCTGAAACGGGGAAAGGCGGCATTTTACGCCATTCCCGCGCCCGCCCGGCAGTGCCCCGTGCCTCAAGTTCGCGCGAACAATGACGATAAGCAGAGAGCGTCTATATCGAGTTGGCGGGGCCGCGCATGGCCCGTTTTTTTAGCTGGATTGGGGGAGGCATGGGAAAGATCGCGCAGCAGCTCCAACGGATGCGCATAGGTATTCGTGCCAAGCTCATCCTGTTGTTCGTGGTCATCAAGGTGATCCCCCTGGTGCTGCTCGCCATCCTGGCCTGGAAGGGTGTGAGTCATCTGGCGGACCGGGTGACGGAGCGCAGCGACAAGTACGCGGAAAACATGCGCCAGACGGTGGGCGGACTGACCGAGGTGATGATCCGGGAGTCCACCCGGGCGCTGGACGTGAAGTCCCGGGATGCCCTGGAACGGCTCACCACCGACACCGCCCTGGCCGTGGCCGACTTTCTTTACGCCCGGGATCGGGATGCCCTGCTCGCAGCCGGACTGCCGGCCAACGAGGCGGCCTACCGGGAGTTCCTCGCCAATCGCATGGGACGCCTGGTGGACCCGGGGCGCTGGGAACTGGCCGCGGACGGCAAGTCCTGGGTGCCGGCCCAGGCTCCGGAGCAGAAGGAAGATGGCGTGACGCCGGAAAATGCGGAAAACCGCCAGGACTTCCATTACCGCCCGCCGGAGCGCTTCGGCAAGCTGGTGGAGCGGCCCCTGTTCCATGAAATCACCTTCGTCGGCCTGGATGGCCGGGAGAAGGTGAAGGTGGCGGCGACCAAGCTTCTGCCCAAGGCCCTGCGCGATGTCTCCCGTCGGGAAAATACCTGGTGCAAGGCGGAGACCTATTTCTCCGAACTGAAAAAGCTGAAGCCGGGCGAGATCTACGTCTCGGACGTGATCGGGCCCTATGTCCGCTCCCGGGTGCTGGGGCCGGTGACGCCGGAGAAGGCGCAGAAGCTGGGGATACCCTACGAGCCGAACAAGGAAGCCTATGCCGGCCGGGAGAACCCCCATGGCCAGCGCTTCCAGGGCATCGTGCGCTGGGCCACGCCGGTGGCCAAAGACGGCAAGGTCGTGGGCTACGTCACCCTGGCCCTGGATCACAGCCACATCATGCGCTTCACGGACACCGTGATGCCCACGGAAGCGCGCTATACGCCCATTTCGGACGCCACCAACGGCAACTACGCCTTCATCTGGGATTACCGGGACCGTTCCATCGCCCATCCCAGGCACCACTCCATCGTCGGCTTCAACCCCCAGACCGGGGAGTACGAGACGCCCTGGATGGATGGCGGGCTCTACAAACAATGGCAGGACAGCGGGAAGCCCCTGCGTCCCTTCCTGGCCGGCGTCCCGGAATTCGATCACCAGACCCGGGAGAAGAAGCCCGCCAAGGAACTGGGCAAGGCCGGCCTCCTGGGCCTGGACTGCCGCTACCTGAACTTCGCGCCCCAGTGCCAGGGCTGGCACAACCTCACGGAAAAGGGCGGTTCCGGTTCCTTCGTCATTCTCTGGACGGGGGTCTGGAAGCTGACCACCGCCGCCACCATTCCCTATTACACCGGCAAGTACGGCAAGACCGCGCGGGGCTTCGGCTACGTCACCATCGGCGCCAATGTGGATGAATTCCACAAGGCGGCGACCCAGACCAAGGCCTTGATGGACGAAAAGGTGAAGGCCCACTCGGCCCAGATGAAGGTGGCGGAGGCCGAGACCCGCAAGATGATCTCCGACAGCCTGGGCAGCATGGCCTTCAATCTCGTCTCGTCCACCGGTGCCATGGTCCTGTTGGTGATCCTGGTGGCGGTCTGGCTGGCGGGCCTCCTGACCAAGCGTGTCACCCACCTGACCCACGGCCTGGCCCAGATTGAGGCGGGCGATCTCTCGCATCGCATCGAGAAATCGAGTGATGACGAGATGGGTGCCCTGGCCCAGGCCATCAATCACATGGCCGACAGCGTGCAGGAATCCTTCCAGAAGCTGGAAGACGCCAAGTTCCAGGCGGAATCGGCCAATCGCATGAAGAGCGGCTTCCTCTCCAACGTGTCCCACGAGTTGCGCACGCCCCTGAACGGTATCCTGGGATTCGCCGAACTCCTGGAGTCGGATTTGACGGACCCGGAGCAGCGGGGCTATGCCCAGGCCATCCACAGCAGCGGTTCGCACCTCCTGGAACTGGTGAACGAGGTGCTGGACCTGGCCAAGATCGAGGCCGGACGCCTGGAGCTGAGCAAGGTGGATACGGACCTGGGCAAACTCCTTGCCGAAACCGCCGCGGGACATCGGGCGGCGGCGGAGCAGAAGGGCTTGGTCCTGGAGGAAAAACATGCGCCGGACCTGCCCGAGCGTCTGGTCTGCGACCCCCTGCGTCTGCGGCAGATACTGAACAACCTGCTGCACAACGCGGTGAAATTCACCGCCAGCGGCCAGGTGGGCTTTGCCGTCACGAAGGAAGACAACCCGGACGGGGCTTACCTGCGCTTCTCGGTGAGCGACACCGGTCCGGGCATCCCGGAGGAGCAGCAGGCCCTGATATTCGAGAAGTTCAACCAGGCCGAGAAGTTCATGCAGCGGGAGCACGGCGGCGCCGGCCTGGGCCTGTCCCTGGTGCGCCAGCTGGTGACCCTCATGGGCGGCCGGCTGGGCCTGGAGTCCACGGTCGGCGCAGGCTCGACCTTCTACGTCCTGCTGCCGCTCGACAGGTGACAGTTGTCAGTTGTCAGATAACAGGCCGCAGGTCGGGTTTCAACCCGACATGGGCGTCCGGTTATCAGGATCAATTGTCGGGCTGAAGCCCGACCTACGTACCGGCAAAATTTTTCGCGCGAAGCGCGCGGAAACTTTTCTGATCCCTGACCTCTGATCCCTGATTCCTGATTACGTCACCACGTCCGCCTTCTCGCGGCCGGTTCGGGTCTTGATGCCGGCCAGGGCCTCGGCGGCCTGGATGATGTCCGCCAGGGCCTCCTGGGGCTCGATGTCGTGGCGGCTCGGGTCGGGTTCGAAGCGCTCCAGATACACCCGCAGGGTCGCGCCCTCGGTGCCGGTGCCCGAGAGGCGGAACACCACCCGGGAGCCGCCCGCGAAACCGATGCGCAGGCCCTGCTTGCTGCTCACCGAGCCGTCTATCGGGTCCGTGTAGGAAAAGTCGTCCGCGCTCTCCACGGTCAGCTCGCCGACGCGGCTGCCCGGCAGGCCGGGCAGGGCGGCGCGCAAGGCATTCATCAGGTCGTTGGCGACGGCGGTGTCCAGGCCATCGTAGTCGTGCCGGGAATAATAGTTGCGCCCGAAGCGGCGCCAGTGGTCGCGCAGGATGGCCTCCACGGACTCGCCGCGTTTCGCCAGCAGGTTGAGCCAGAACAGCACGGCCCACAGGCCGTCCTTTTCCCGCACGTGGTCGGAACTCGTGCCGTAGCTTTCCTCGCCGCACAGGGTCACGCGGCCCGCGTCCAGCAGGTTGCCGAAGAACTTCCAGCCCGTGGGCGTCTCGAAACACTCGATGCCCATGGCCTCGGCCACCCGGTCGGCGGCCCGGCTGGTGGGCATGGAGCGGGCCACGCCCCGGATGCCCTTGGCGTAGCCGGGCACCAGGTGGGCGTTGGCGGCGAGCACCGCCAGGCTGTCGCTGGGGGTGACCACGAAACGCTTGCCCACGATCATGTTCCGGTCGCCGTCGCCGTCCGAGGCGGCGCCGAAGTCCGGCGCCTTCGCGCCGAACATCTCGGCCATGAGCTGGTCGGCATAGACCGGGTTCGGGTCGGGATGGCCGCCGCCGAAGTCAGGCAGGGGCACGGCGTTCATGGCGGTGCCGGGGGGCGCCCCCAGGATGTCCTCCAGGATGGTCCGGGCGTAGGGGCCGGTGACGGCGTGCATGGCATCGAAGCGCATGCGGAAGGCACCGGAGGCGAACATGGCCTTGATGCGATCGAAATCGAACAGGTGGCCCATCAGGTCGGCATAGTCGCTCACCGAGTCAATGACTTCCACCTCCGCCCCGCCCAATTGGGTCTTGCCCAGGCGGGCGAGGTCCACGTCCGCCGCTTCCAGGCTGCGGTACTCCGTGATGGTCTGGCTCCGGGCATAGATGTCTTCGGTCACCTTCTCCGGTGCCGGGCCGCCGTTGCCGATGTTGTACTTGATGCCGAAATCGCCGTCCGGGCCGCCCGGGTTGTGGCTGGCGGAGAGGATCAGGCCGCCGAAGGCCTTGTACTTGCGGATGACGCAACTGGCGGCGGGCGTGGACAGGATGCCGTCCTGGCCCACCAGGATGCGGCCGAAGCCGTTGGCCGCCGCCATGCGCAGGATGACCTGGATGGCCTGGTCGTTCCAGTAGCGGCCGTCGCCGCCTACCACCAGGGTTTGCCCCTGGTAGCCTTCCAGGGAGTCGAATACGGACTGGACGAAGTTCTCCAGATAACCGGGCTGCTTGAAGACCGCCACCTTCTTTCTCAGGCCCGAGGTGCCGGGCCGCTGTCCCTCGAAGGGCCTGGTGCTTACCACTGTCATGTGCCGCTCCCTGATGTCACGCGAGAAACGAGCATTATGCCCCTTTCACGGCACCAGTGCTCCGCCGGAGAGGCGCAGGATACGGTCGCAGCGCCGGGCCAGGGCCTCGTCGTGGGTGACCAGGATCAGGGTGGTGCCGCTCTCCTGGTTCATGTTGAACATGAGCTCGATCACCGATTGCCCGGTGGCGGCATCCAGGTTGCCGGTGGGTTCGTCGGCGAAGAGGATGGCCGGCGATGGGGCGAAGGCGCGGGCCAGCGCCACCCGCTGCTGTTCGCCGCCGGAGAGGTGTTTCGGGTAGTGCTGCATGCGTTCCGAGAGTCCCACCCGTTCCAGAAGCGTGTGGGCAATGCCGCGGGCTTCGTTCCGTCCGGCCAGTTCCAGGGGCAGCATGACGTTTTCCAGGGCGGTGAGCGAGGGCAGGAGATGGAAGGACTGGAACACGAAGCCCGCCAGACGCCCGCGCAGCGCCGCCCGGCCGTCCTCGTCCAGGTTGTGGAGATCCTCTCCGCCCAAGCGCACGGTGCCGGAGCTGGGGGCGTCCAGCCCGGCGAGCAGACCCAGGAGGGTGGATTTGCCCGAGCCGGAGGCGCCGACGATGGCCACGGCTTCGCCCGCCATGACGGAAAAGGAAATCTGGTGCAGAATCACCAGCCGGCCGTCGCCGCTGACGACTTCCTTTGTGAGGGCATCGGCTTCCACGGCCACGAGATTGGCCGACCGAGTGGCCGACTGAGCGGCCACCTGCCCGGAGCCATGCCCCATGTTTCGATCCATGTTCCTGTCCCCGCTGCTTTCCCTGTTCCTGCTCTTGCCCATGCTGCTGCCCATGCTTCCCGCCGGCGCGGCCGAGCCTCCGATCATACTGGTTTTCGGCGACAGCCTCTCCGCCGGGTACGGCTTGCCCACCGGCCAGGCTTGGCCCAGCCTGTTGCAGTCTCGCCTGGAGGCGGAACATCTGCCCTGGCGGGTGGTGAATGCCAGCATCAGCGGCGAAACCACCGCCGGGGGACGCTCCCGCATGGTGGCGGCGCTGCGCAAGCACAATCCGGCCATCGTCGCCTTCGAACTGGGGGCCAACGACGGCCTGCGCGGCCTGCCGCTCTCCGCCATGAGGGAGAACCTGGTCGCCATGATTTCGGAGAGCCGCCACGCGGGAGCCAGGGTGCTGCTCATCGGCATGCGCCTGCCGCCCAACTTCGGGCCGCTCTACGCGGGCGAGTTTGCCCGGAGCTTTTCTGACCTGGCAAAACGGGAACACACGTCCTTCGTGCCCTTCCTGCTGGCCGGCTTCGCCGACCGCCCCGAGATGTTCCAGCCCGACGGCCTTCACCCCGTCGCCGCCGCCCAGCCCCTGATCCTGGAGACGGTCTGGCCGGAACTCAGGAAGATGCTGGGGAAGTGAAGGCCCGGGCGGTCTTAGGAATCCTGGGTGATCTCGGTGACCTTGGCCCGGGCCGAGCCGAGGGCGAACTGGAGGCGGAGTTCTTCGCCCGTGGCGAGTTGCCCGGCATCCCGCACCACGTTTCCCTGCCCGTTCCAGACGATGCTGTAGCCACGGCCGAGCACCGCCTCCGGGTTGAGGTGCAGCAGGTGGTCAGCCAGGGTTTCCAGGTGCTTCTGCCGAGCGAAGAGGGTCTGCGCCGTGGCGCGGGGCAGGCGCCGGGAGAGTTGTTCCAGGTTCCTGGCGCGGGTGAGAGTGTCCGGGCGTACCCGTGCCAGACGCGCTTCAGCCTGGGCCAGGCGTCGCCGAGAGGCTTCCAGGCGGCGGGAGAGGGCCGCTGAGAGCCGGGTGCCCAGATGGGCGCAGGCGAGCCTGCCCCGGGCCAGGCTTTGCCCGGGATGCACCAGCCGGTAGCCCAGGGTGTCCAGCCGCTGGGCCCGGCTCTCCAGCGTTCGTCCGATGGCCCGGACGAGTGCGCGATGCAGACGTTCCAGGCGCGGCTCGGCTTCCACAAAACCCGCGCTCACCAGTTCCGCCGCCGCGGTGGGGGTGGCGGCGCGCCGGTCGGCGGCGAAGTCGCTGATGGTGGTGTCGGTCTCGTGACCCACGCCGCTCACCACGGGAATGGGACAGGCACGGATGGCCCGGGCCACGATTTCCTCGTTGAAGGACCAAAGATCCTCGATGCTGCCGCCCCCTCTGGCCAGGATGAGCACCTCGCACTCCCGCCGTTCGCCGGCGATCTTCAGGGCGGCGGCGATCTGGGTCGCGGCTCCCTCGCCTTGGACCGCGGTCGGGTAGATGACCACCGGCAGGTGGGGTGCCCGGCGCGCCAGGGTGGCCAGCACGTCCTTCAGGGCCGCGGCCTGGAGCGAGCTGATGAGGCCGATGCGCCGGGGATAGGCGGGCAGGGCGCGCTTCCTGTCCGGATCGAACAGGCCTTCGGCGGCGAGCCGGTCGCGGAGGCGGGCGAAGGCCTCGAACAGGGCGCCGATGCCGGCCCGGCGCAGGGCCTCGACGTTCAACTGGTAGTCGCCCCGCGCTTCATACAGGGTGACGACGGCGCGGGCTTCCACCTGCATGCCGTTTTCCAGGCGCCAGGGCAGAAGCTGGGCGCGGTTTCTGAACATGGCGCAGCGCACCTGGGCGCCCTCGTCCTTGAGGCTGAAATAGAGGTGGCCGGAGGTGGCCCGGGTCAGGTTCGAGACCTCCCCCGCCACCCAGAGCAAGGGGAAACGCTGCTCCAGGGCCTGGCGTGCCAGGTGATTCAGCTGCGATACCCGCAGAACTTCCTGGAACGGGAGAGGGGCAGGAGAGGGGGCGGGTGGGAGGATTTCTTGCATACCGGATTCTACCTTGTCAAGCACCATGTCGGTGTCCGGGGGAGGACTCGGTCCGGTCCGTCCGCCCTCTGTGGCTTGTTGTAACGTATTGAAAAATAACGGAATTAACAAAAGCTTCATTTTTCATCGGCGTAAGAAAAACCCTTATGGCAGGCCTACTTAGGGTGTCAGCGCAGGCTCTGTGCACAGTGTTATCCACAGGTTTTGTGGATAAGCGCGGGGGCTGGAAAACGCCCCTTGTTCTGACAAGGTTTTTTTCGGCCTTGCCGAAAACGGCCGGGCGGGCTAAAGTTCCCGGCTGAATTTTCTTGGAGACTCCTCCGTGTTTGCCATTCTGGAAGCGGCCGGCTGGCCCATCTGGTTCCTGTTGCTGGCTTCGATCATCGCCGTGGCCCTGATCATCGAGCGTTCCATGTCCCTGCGCCGGGTCAAGATCGTGCCCAACGGCCTCCTGGATACCGTGGTCGCGGGATATCGCGCCCAGGGTGTGACGCCCGAGATACTGAAAAATCTTGAGGCCCATTCGCCCCTGGGCCGGGTGTTCGCGGCCGGCTTGCGCAACGTCGGGGCCACGCGGGAGATCATGAAGGAGTCCATCGAGGAGGCGGGCCGGGCCGTGACCCACGACCTGGAGCGTTTCCTGACCACCCTGGGCACCATCGCCTCCATCAGCCCGCTCATGGGGCTCTTCGGCACGGTGGTGGGCATGATCGAGATCTTCGGCTCCCAGGGGCCGTCCGGCGGCAATCCCCAGCAACTGGCCCACGGCATTTCCATCGCCCTGTACAACACCGGCTTCGGCCTCATGATCGCCATCCCGAGCATGATCGCCTATCGCCATTTCCGGGCATTGGCCGACAGCTTCGTGGTGGACATGGAGCAGCAGGCCCTGCGCCTGGTGGAACTGGTCCACGGCCAGCGCGATAACTGAGCGTCCAGTCATGAATTTCCAGCGCGGCCGTTTCCGGGAAGAGCCGGAAATCAACCTGATTCCCATGATTGACGTGTTGCTGGTGATCCTGATCTTCCTCATGATCACCACCACCTATTCCAAGTTTTCCGGCCTGGAGATCAATCTGCCCACGGCGGACGCTTCCGCCAAGCCGGATCAACCGACCGAAGTGGACGTGGTCGTCACCACGGCGGGCGATGTCCTGGTGAACCGGGCAGCCCTGGGCGCGCGGGACGTGGCGAGCATCGCCGCCGCCTTGCGCCGGGCCGCCGGGGGCAAGGATCTGATGGTGGTCATCAATGCCGACGCCAAGGCTACCCATCAGAGCGTGATTGACGTCATGCAGGCTTCGCAGCAGGCCGGCCTGCCGCGCATCTCGTTTGCCACGCAAGGACCGGCGAAGTAGGGGACGGGGCTATCCGTGCCAACCATACTTGTTCTCCTTGGGTGGCGACTGTTCTTCTATGCCAATGAAGGCAATGAGCCTATGCATGTTCATTGCCGAAACGGTGGGAAGGAGTGCAAATTCTGGCTTGACCCGGAGGCGTTCGACATTCAGGAGGCGTTTTCTTCCAATATGTCTTCCCGGGATGTCCGGCAGATTCGCAAGATCATCTTCGAGCATTTCGAATATATCGTCGAACAATGGCTGGAGTTCCAGCGGAGGCGCTGATCATGGGCAGCTATCACAAGGTCGAAAATGTGAGGATAGAAAAGGGTCTGCTCTGCCTGGTGGCGGACGGTGTCGTGATTCGCAAGCCACTGTCCGAGCTTTCAGTGTCGCTGGCGGAGGCGACGAGGGAGGAGGTCATCGCTTTCGAAGTTTCCCCTTCGGGCTATGGTATCCATTGGCCGCTGCTCGACGAAGATGTTTCCATTGACGGCTTGCTGGGCCTCGTACATGCACCGCAGCACAGGCAAAAGTCGGCCTGAGGGTTCATGTCCCTGACGGATACCCTGGTTTCAGCCTGGACCCGGCGCGGCCTTCTCTCCTGGCTTCTTCTGCCGGTTTCGCTGCTCTTCCGCGGCATCGTGGCCCTGCGCCGGGTCTTGTATCGCCTGGGCGTTCTGGAATCGGTGCGCCTGCCACGGCCGGTGGTCGTGGTGGGCAACCTGACGGTCGGCGGCAACGGCAAGACGCCGCTCACTCTCTGGCTGGCGCAAGAACTGGCAAAAAAGGGCTTCAAGCCCGGTATCGTCAGCCGCGGCCACGGCGGCCGGGTATCCCGTGCCGGGGAGGTGCGCGAGGTGCGGACGGATGACGATCCGGCGGAAGTCGGCGACGAGCCGCTGCTCATGGCGCG
Organism: Rhodocyclaceae bacterium; assembly: GCA_028714035.1. Classification (GTDB taxonomy): domain Bacteria; phylum Pseudomonadota; class Gammaproteobacteria; order Burkholderiales; family Rhodocyclaceae; genus JAQTNA01. Next base: position 995 of record JAQTNA010000003.1, on the reverse strand, counting down.
GCGGGGGCTCTGCCCGGTGTGGGTCGGCCGGGATCGGGCCGAGGCGGGGCGGGCACTTCTGGCCGCCCACCCGGAGTGCGATCTGATCCTCTGCGACGATGGCTTGCAGCACTACCGGCTGGCCCGGGACATGGAGATCGTGGTCATGGATGGGCGTGGCGTCGGCAACGGCTGGCTGCTGCCGGCGGGACCGCTCAGGGAGGGGCTTTCCCGGCTGGCTGCCACGGATGCCTTGGTGATGAACGGCGGCTCTGTCGGTGCGGGGCTGCCGGCTCAGGCTCAGCCGCCGCGTTTCGACATGCGCCTCGTCGGCAGCCGCTTCTTCAGCCTTGTGAACCCTTCCGTGGTCTGCAATGCCGGGGACTTTGCCGGGATGCGGGTTCATGCCCTGGCGGGCATTGGTCACCCGCAACGGTTTTTCGATCATCTGGCGGAACTCGGCGTCAAGGCGGTCTGCCACCCCTTCCCGGATCACCACCGCTACGGTGCGGAAGATATAAATAATTTTGATGATGCAGAAGCGTTGTTAATGACTGAAAAAGATGGGGTAAAATGCGCCGGTTTCTGTCCGGCGCATACCTGGGTTCTGCGCGTGGATACGGAAGTGGTACCGGATCTGGCGCAATGGGTTGTGGCTAAAATCATGGAGAAAACGCATGGACGTTCGCCTGCTTGAGATTCTTGTCTGTCCCGTGTGCAAGGGACCCCTGGACTACCGCAAGGCCCAGTCCGAGCTGGTGTGCAAGCCCTGCCGCCTGGCCTACCTCGTCAAGGACGACATCCCCGTGATGCTGGAGGAGGAGGCGCGCCAACTCACCGCCGAGGAAGCGGCGGGGCAATGATTTTACGCTCTGGCAAAGGCAGTACTAACCGCAGAGCAACCGTGTTTGGTGTCAAGCGATTTTGGGGTTCCATGGGGAGTTGTATTTGACCATGGCGTTCATGATGGTGAGGAGTTTGCGCATGCAGGCGACGATGACGACCTTGGGCGGTTT
>JAQTNA010000002.1 GCA_028714035.1 Rhodocyclaceae bacterium | reverse complement strand
CCTTGGGGCCGCGCCAGGCCGCCCCCATGCAGAAACGGCTCGCGCCCCGGGCCTTCGCCGCCAGGGCCGCCTCCTTCACTTCATCCAGGGGCAGCAGCCTTTCCCGCTCCAGGCCCGTGTCGTAGCGTGCCGCCTGGGAACAGTAGCCGCAGTCCTCCGAGCAACCGCCGGTCTTGATGGAGAGCAGGGTGGAGCGCTGGATCGCGTTGGCGTCGAAATTGGCCCTGTGCGCCTCCTGGGCGCGGAACAGCAGGTCGGAGAAGGGTAGCGCCAGGAGTTCCTCCACCTGGGCCACGGTCCAGCGAGGGGAGGCGCTGGCTCGGGATAGGGTATCGGCGGAATCGGTCGAGGATGATGCTATGCTCATGGGGTGTATCCTGGTAAGGGTGGCCGTAATTATAAATTATGAACGGGCCGAAATCATCGCCGCAGGCGGGCGAAGCGCCAATTCTACCCGTGCGCCGGGCAGAGGGGAGTGGCTTTGCACGCCTGGCGCGCCGCCTGGTGGCCCTGCTTCTGCCCCAGGACTGCCTGGTCTGCGGTGCGCCCATCCGGGCCGGGACGGGGCGCGACTGGCCGGTCTGTACCGCCTGCGCCGCCGCCTTGCCCCGTCTTTCCCCGGAGCGTTGCCCGGTGTGCGCCCTGCCGACACCGGACGGACTGGCCTGCGGACACTGCCAGAGCAGGCCGCCCGCCTTCGATGCCACCCTGGCGCCCTTCGTCTATGGCTTCCCGATGGATCGCCTGATCCAGGCGCTCAAATACCGGCACCGCCTCGCCCTTTCCGCCTGGTTCGGCTACCAGATGGTGGAAGAACTGGAGAAGGCTCAGGCGGCGCACTCCCTGGACATTCCCGCCGATGTGATCCTGCCCATGCCTCTGCACCCCCGGCGTCTGGCCGATCGGGGCTTCAACCAGGCGCTGGAACTGGCTCGACCCCTGGCGCACCTGACGGGCCTGCCCCTGAGCCGGGATGGCGTGGAACGAACCCTGAATGCTCCGCCCCAGGCCAGTCTGCCCTGGCAGGCGCGGCGCAAAAATATCCGTGGCGCCTTCCTTTGCCGCGAAGATTTCTCGGGGCGCCATGTGCTGGTGGTAGATGATGTGATGACCACCGGTTCCACCCTGGAGGAACTGGCCGGCTGTCTCAAGGGGCGCGGTGCCACGCGGGTCACCAATCTGGTGCTGGCGCGGGCGCTGCCCCAGGGCATGGCCTGATCGTCTGCCCCTGGCCGCCACGAAAAAAGAAAAGGCGGCGAACCTGTGGGAGGACAGGTCGCCGCCGGTAAAATCGGCGCGCCCATGTTGCAAGGGGGGAGGGCACGCCGATAGCGCAAGCTGAGTACTTCTACGGCAAGGCCAGGTCCAACTTTAGGAAATACGTCACACTTTGGCGCCGAACACTCATCCCGATCTCCTTTCCATGTTCCATATCGTCCTGTATCAGCCGGAAATTCCGCCCAACACGGGCAACATCATGCGTCTTTGCGCCAATGCCGGCGCGAGCCTGCATCTGGTGCGGCCCCTGGGATTCAAACTGGACGACAAGAGCCTGGCGCGGGCCGGGATGGACTACCGGGATCGGGCCTGCCTCCACCTGCACGAGGATTGGTCGGCCTGCCAGGCGGCACTGGCGGGGCGGCGGCTCTTCGCACTGACGACCAAGGCGGAACGGGGCTACCAGGAACCAAGTTTCAGCGAGGGGGATGCCTTCCTCTTCGGGCCGGAGACCCGGGGACTGCCTCGGGATATCCTGGATGGCCTGCCGACCGGGCAGCGTCTGCGCATCCCCATGCTGCCGGACAGTCGCAGCATGAACCTCTCCAACACGGTGGCGGTGGTGCTGTTCGAGGCCTGGCGCCAGGCGGGATTTGCCGGCGCCTCGTGAAGGGGCGGGGGGGCGGGGAAGAGGGCTGTCCGTGCCGGAAATGCGGCGGGCGCCGAGATCGCCAGTGGGAAGGCTCGGCTAAGAGGCCTGGGGAACTTCGGAGCGCAGGGCTTCGGCCAGTTCTTCCACCGCATCGGCCAGGCCGTGAGCCAGGATCGCGATGCCCTCCATGTCGCCGCTCCGGCAGCGTTTTTCCACGGCCACGGCGGCGGCCACGGCCAGTTCGGCGCCGAAGTTGGACACCATGCCCTTGACGCTGTGGGCGGCGCTGTAGAGCTTGTCCCGGTCACCCGCGGCCACGGCCTGGTTTACGCTCTCCAGGGAAGCCGGATAGTCGTCCAGGAACATGCCGGCGATCTGGTACAGGAGTTCCATGTCGCCGCCCAGGTTGTCCAGCAGGCGCGCCCGGTCATAGACCTTGGCTGAAGCCACGGGCAGCCGGGCAGGGGGCGCACCGGCGAGAGCGGGGGGCAGGGTCTGCTCCACCCTGGCCAGGGCCGCCACCAGGGCCGAGGTCTGCACCGGCTTGGAAACGTAGTCGTCCATGCCCGCCGCGAGGCACGCTTCCCGGTCGCCCGCCATGGCATGGGCGGTCATGGCGATGATCTGGATATGGTGGGGCGCGTGTTCGCCGGCGGACTCCCGCTCCCAGGCGCGAATCGCCTCGGTGGCCTCGAAACCTCCCATCATGGGCATCTGCACGTCCATGAACACCACATCGTAACCGCCAGGGCGGGCGGCCTTCAGCTTGTTTACGGCTTCCTTGCCGTCAAAGGCGACGGCTACCCCGTGGCCCAGCTTTTCCAGCACCCGCACCGCCAGGGTGCGGTTCACCGGATTGTCTTCGGCCAGCAGGATGGACAGGCGGCGTTTGCTTTCCCGCAGGGAATGGCGGGTGATGAGGGCATGGCCACCCGCGTCGGCAGGCTCGCCCAGGGCCAGCATGATGGCGTCCAGCATCTCGGACTGCACCACCGGCTTCATGAGGTAGGCGCTGATGCCCAGTTCCCGGCAGCGGGCCGCGTCGCCCCGCTCGCCGGCGGAGGTCAGCATGATGATCGTGGGGCCGGGCAGGGGGCCGCTTTGGCGCAGCAGGGGGGTGGCGGTGAAGCCGTCCATGTCGGGCATCAAGGCGTCCAGCACCACCACACGGAAGGGGGCGTCCGTTTCCGCCGCGGCCATGAGAAGTTCCCGGGCCGCGGCGGCGCTCTCGGCGGCCACCGGGCTCATGCGCCAGTTGCGCAGCATCTCGCACAGGAGCAGGCGGTTGGGTTCGTTGTCGTCCACCACCAGGACGGGCAGGGCTTCCAGGGTGTCCAGCTGGGCCCTTCGGCCCGGGGCCATGGCGACCTGGGTGAAGCGGGCGGTGAAGCTGAAGGTACTGCCCTTGCCGGGTTCGCTCTCGACGCCCAGCGTGCCGCCCATGTACTTCACCAGGCGGCTGGATATGGTCAGCCCCAGGCCCGTGCCGCCATAGCGCCGGGTGTTGGAGCTGTCCACCTGGGAGAAGGCCTCGAAGATGATCTTCTGCTTTTCCGCGTCAATGCCGATGCCGGTGTCGCGCACGGAAAACTTCAGGGTGGCATTGCCGCCTTCCAGGGCCAGGAGGCCGACGCTCACCACCACCTCGCCCTGGGGCGTGAATTTGATGGCGTTGGAGAGCAGGTTGATGAGCACCTGGCGCAGGCGGTAGGGGTCTCCGGCCAGGTAGTCCGGAATCTCCGCGGGCAGCTCGTAGCGCAGGTCCAGGCGCCGCTCCACCGCACGCTGGGACAGGGTGCGCACGGCCATGCCCACGCTGTCCCGCAGGCTGAAGGGGATGATCTCCAGATCCAGCTTGCCCGCCTCGATCTTGGAAAAATCCAGGATTTCGTTGATCAGGGTGAGCAGGGAGTCCGCCGAGGACTTGACCATCGCCAGGTATTCCCGCTGTTCCCCGGAAAGCTCCGTGTCCAGCACCAGGTCGGTCATGCCGATGATGGCGTTCATGGGCGTGCGTATCTCGTGGCTCATGTTGGCCAGGAAATCGCTCTTGGCCTGGCTCGCCATCTCGGCCGCGACACGGGCGTGCACCAGTTCGGATTCGAAGTGCTTGCGCTCCGTGATGTCCGTGATGATGCCCAGGATGCCGGCCACGCTTCCGTCTGACTTGGTAAACAGGGTCTTGTGCACCAGAACGTCGTGCACCTGGCTGTTCCGGTCGTGCAACTGGGCTTCGTAGGTCTGTATGCCCCCGTCCCGCAGCAGATCCCCGTCCATTTTGGCGTTCAGGGAGGCCTGGTCGGGCCGCAGGAGTTCGGCCGAGGTCTTGCCTATCCACTCGTCGCGGCGGATGCCGAAGAAGTCCCCCAGCGCCTTGTTGAAGCCGAGGTAATGGCCCGTACGATCCTTGAAGTAGATGGGACTGGGGATGGCCTCGATCAGCGCCTGCACGAAATGCAGCTGGTCCCGCAGCAATTCCTCCGCCAGGCGCCGGTCGTGCACGTCGGTGGCGGAACCGGCGAAACCCGTCAGGCTCCCGGAGTCGTCCCGCAGCGCCCGCACCACGAATTCTCCCCAACGAGTCTCTCCGGTGCGGGTCAGGTAGCGCAGTTCGCCCCGCGCGGACTCGGCCTCCCCGGCCACCAGGGAGGCAAACAAACTCAGGAAGTGGTCCTGCTCGCCTTCCGGTACGAATTCCCGTGCCGGGCATCCCAGGCTTTCCGTCACCGGGAATCCGGTCACGTCTTCCCAGGCACGGTTCAGGTAGGTCCAGCGGCGGTCGAGATCCATCTGGAACACCACTTCGTTCAGGTTCTCCACCACGGAACGATAGCGTTGCTCGCTGGCCGCGAGGGCGGCGTTCTGATCGAACAGGCGGATGGAGGCCCAGTTCAGCGCCTCGCTCAACTGGGCCACTTCACTCGGGCCGCCGTAGGAGGACAGGATGCTGCCAAATTCGGTATCCAGGCGTTCGGCGAAGTCAGCCGCCCGTTGCAGGGCGCCCAGGGGGCGGCGCAGGAAAAGCAGCACGGCCCCGGTGGCCAGGAAGGTGGCGATGGTGCCCATCAGCAGGCCATCGAGCAGGATGTCGCGGCGGATTTCCGTGATGGGAGAGGTATCCAGTTCCACCCGCACCCAGCCTGGCGCCGAGCGCAGCCTGGCCCATCCCAGGAGCGCGTCATCGCCGCGGGCCTTGCCCGGGGCGGGCAAGGCTACGGCCGGAGTCTGACGGTCTACTCGCAGACCGTTGCCGTCCCGCGCCACGCGGGCCAGGACCAGGCCCTCGGGATCGCTCAGGGTGACGGATTGCAGGTTGGAGAAATCACCGCTGCGCAGGATCAGGGCCTCCAGCACCTCCCGCCCGACCGGACCGGACTTCAGCGCGGAGGTATGCATGCCCGAGATGTGGGCGGCCAGGGCGTCGGCTTCCCGCTGCATGAGGGAACGGCTGAGTTCTGTCTGGTCGCGCGCGGCAAACTGGGCGAATGTCACCACGAAAACCAGGAACAGGACCGCGAAGAGGGCTCCCAGTTGATGGTACAGCCGCTGCGGCACGAGGCGCTCGACCCAGGCGGGAAGGTTCATGGTGGCTGGCCGGAGGCGGACGAAGCGGGGCTATCCCGTCCGATGCCTCATTCTATGTCCTGAAACTGGTTCTTGACGGCCAGGACCGCATCCCAGTCCCTGAAGAAGCCTTCGAGGCAGACAGGATCGAAGTGCTTGCCGCTGCCTTCCCGGAGGAGTTCCACGGCTTTTTCCACTTCCCAGGCCTTCTTGTACGGGCGCTCCGAAGTCAGGGCATCGAACACGTCCGCCACGGCCACGATGCGGCCTTCCAGCGGGATATCCTCGCCAGCGATGCCATCCGGGTATCCCGTGCCATCAAATTTCTCGTGGTGCGCCAGGGCGATGCGGGCGGCCATCTGCAGCATGGGCGAAGTGCTGCCCTTCAGAATCTCATAGCCGTCCCGGGCATGGCGCTTCATGACGTCCATCTCATCCGGCGTGAGCCGGCCCGGCTTCAACAGGATGTGATCCGGCGTGCCCAGCTTGCCCAGGTCGTGCATGGGCGCCGCCTGGAGGATCATCTCCTGGGTTTCCTCCGGCAGCCCGAGATTCCTGGCGATGATGAGAGAATAATTTGCCATGCGCAGGATGTGCGCGCCCGTTTCCGGGTCACGGTATTCCGCGGCCTTCGCCAGGCGCATCACGGTTTCCCTTTCCCGCGCCTGGATTTCCGCCGTGGCCTTCCTTACTTCTTCCGCCAGGGTGGCCGCCCGGCTGGACAGGGCCAGGTGGCTGCGGCGCAGGGCCAGCATGTTTTTTACCCGGGACAGGAACTCCATGCGGTCCACGGGTTTGGTCAGGAAGTCGGTGGCCCCCGATTCCAGTGCCCGGTAGCGAACTTCCCGCTCGTGATCCGCCGTCACCATCAGGACCGGCACTTCCGTCTTTCCCGGACCTTCCCGGAAGCGCAGGATGAAGTCTATGCCGTTCAGTTCCGGCATCATGTAATCCACGATCACCAGGTCGGGATCGTTGGCCAGACACCACTCCAGGCCTCGGCGCGAATCGGTGAAGGGGATGGGCGTGCAGCCGCCGACCTTGCCGATGAGAGCCTGCATCAGCGTCACATTGATTTGCTGGTCGTCTACGATCACCACGTTCATGGTTTGCGCTGTTCCCATAAGTTTGGTTCCGGCGAGGCCGGATGTTGCCGGCCTGGCGCACGCGTACCGGCGCAAGCCGGACGATTGGAAGACTTAACGGCGTGCCCAAGCCAAACTTTACCGCATCAAAACTTGGGCGTGTTCCAGGGGGCGGTTCGCTCCTCGCCACCCCGGTCCTCGGGATTTTGGACATCCTGCAAGGCCGGGCCGGATCCCGACCTAGGATGCGGCGGAATCCCCCGGCATCTCCGTCAGCACCTTCAGTTGTGAGTCCTCTTCCAGGATGTGAACCACCAGCCAGTGCCGGGTGAATTCGAGCACGTCGTACTGGGCCGTGAGCGGATTGACGTGCAACTCTTCGTAAAAGGCCTGTAGCTTTTCCTGGAAGCGGTGATGCTGGTGTTTCTGGCGATCCAGGCCGGCGTAAGCGTAATGCGCCATCATTTTTTCCTCGGCGCTGAAATGCACCCGGGCATACAGGTCCAGGGCCTTGAGCAGTTGGGCCACCTCCCGGGCGCCGCGCTTTTCCGACACCACCTCGTACAGGTCGTTCACCAGATCGAAGAGATGGCGATGGTGCTCGTCTATCACGGCGATGCCCACCGCGAGCGATTCGTCCCAACTGACCCATCCATCCGGCCGTTCGGTCGGTGGCGGCAGGGATAGCACCTGCTTGGGGTCAATGATGTCATCGCGGTAGAGTTCCCGGATGCGCAGGATGTCCGGAAGCGCGGTGTCGAAGGCGCGCACCACCGCCGGATCGAACTGGGTGCCGGAATGGTCATGGACCCAGGTCAGCGCTTCCTCCAGGGGCCAGGCATGCTTGTAGGGTCGTGGCGAGGTCAGGGCGTCGAACACGTCGGCGACCGCGCAGACCCGGGCCAGGATGGGAATGTCCTCGCCCCTCTGCCCCCGGGGGTAACCCTGTCCGTCCCAGCGTTCATGGTGGGCGCCCGCGATCTCACGGGCCGCGGTGATCAGGCAGTCGCCCCCCTCCAGTATGGTTTCGCCGATCTCCGTGTGCCGCCGCATGACATCCAGCTCTTCCTCGGTCAGCCGACCGGGCTTGAGCAGAATGGCGTCGGGAATGCCGATCTTGCCCACGTCGTGCATGGGGGCCGTGACGTACAGCAACTCCCGCATGGCTTCCGGCAGGCCCAGGTGTTTCGCGATGGCCAGGGCGTAATTGGTCATGCGCATCACGTGCCAGCCGGTTTCGTTGTCCCGGTATTCCGCCGCCGATCCGAGCCGGTGAATCGCCTCCGTGCGCGCTTCCTCCAACTCCCACTCGCGCACCTTGACCACCTCACCCACCAGGCACCGGCCGACGAGGCCGGACAGCGCGCGGGCCAGGTCGTTCATGACGGAGCCTGTCTCCGGCTGCGGCCAGTCCTCCCCTTCGGGGAAAAGCACCGTGTAGCCCAGGAGCCTGGTTTCATCCCTGAGCACCAGGGCGCAGACCTCGCACCGGCAGGCGCCACCCCCGGGGCCGCCGGGGCAATGGCAGGACAGGGGCAGTACTGACTCGCCGTCGGGCGGATCGAGATCTCTGAGGGTATGCCAGGAGCAACCCGAGGACCAGATGGGCGGCATGCCGAACTGGGCGACCTGGACCGCATCCCCGACGGGATTGATGAGCAGGATGGCTCCCTTTTGCTGAAGGCGGAGCGAGGGGAACTCGGCGATGATGTGAAACAGGCGTTCCAGAACCCGCTCCAGGTTCGGGCCCGTGCCGCTCGATAGAGTGAGATCGAACAAGAGCTTGCCGATTTCCTGGGTATTCTGGTTCATGAAGCCTCGACGTCGGGGTGCCTGCCGGTTGATGGGTCGAAAAACCGGGCGCGGCGTCTGTCCCGCATGGCCCGCTTCGACTCTGCGGTGCTTTTCGGCACGGATCGCCAGGACTTTAGCTGTATTTTTTCCCGGGGAGGCGGGATGGGATCAGCTGGTGATGCCCAGCTTCTTCATCTTTTCCCAGAGGTTCTTGCGGCTGATGCCCAGCGCGTTGGCGGTATGGATGATATGGCCACCCTGGGCGCGCAGGCTTTCCTCGATGTAGCGCCGTTCGCAACTCTGGAGATATTCGCTGAGCGAGGCGCCCGGCGTGGTGTCCCGTGCAGACAGCGTGGCCGTGTCGCCGCCAAAGAGGTGCTGCGCCGTCAGTACCGTGTCGCTGGAGAGGATGCGGGCACGTTCCAGGCAGTGCTTCAGTTCGCGCACATTGCCGGGCCAGGGGTAGGCGAGCATGGCCTGCTCCGCGGAACGGTGGATGAGGCGGCGGTCGCCATCCGCCTGGGCCCAGTTTTCTAGGAAGCGGCGGGCCAGCCACAGTATGTCGTCGGGTCGTTCGCGCAGGGGGAGAATCTGAAGATGGACGACGTGGATGCGGTAATAGAGATCCTCCCGGAACCTGCCCTCTTCCACCATTTTCTTCAGGTCCTGGTGGGTGGCGCAGATGAGCCGGATGTCCACCGGAATCTCCACCTCGCCGCCGACCCGGGTGATCCGCCGTTCCTGGATCACGCGCAGGAGCTTGACCTGCATGACGGGCGACATTTCCGCGATTTCATCCAGGAACAGGGTGCCGCCGTTGGCCAGCTCGAAACAGCCCTTCTTGTCCCGCACCGCCCCGGTGAAGGCGCCCTTCACGTGGCCGAACAGTTCCGCCTCGATGAGGCTTTCGGTCAGGGCGCCGCAATTCACGGCGACAAAGGGCGTGCGCTCGTCCGAGTCGACCTGACGGTGGAGCGCCCGCGCCACCTGCTCCTTGCCCACGCCGGACTCCCCCGTGATCAGCACGGAGCCCCTGCCCTCGGCCAGGCGCGGCAGCATGCTGGCGATATGGAGCATTTCCAGCGACACGCCGAGCGTGGACACCCCAGGCATGGGCCGTTGCCGGATGCAAAGGTTGCGCACCGATTCCAGAAGGCCGTGGATGTCCAGGGGCTTGGTGAGATAGTCGTGGGCGCCCATCTTCAGGAGGCGCACGGCCCGGTCCACCGTGCCGTAACCCGTGATGAAAATGAAGGGAGGCAGGGGCGTCCCGGAGGACTGAAGACGGGAGAACAGCTCCTCGCCGTCCATGTCCGGCAACTGGATGTCGCAGATCGCCACGTCGTAATGGCGGCGGCCGAAGGCCTGCTCGATGGAGCGTCCGTTCTTGAACCAGTCGCAGGCAAAGCCTTCCAGTCCGAGCCGGTCGGCCAGGGCCTCGCCCATGATCTCGTCGTCTTCCACCAGGCAGATGCTGTAGGGCAAAGCGTTCATTTCGGAAGCCTCGGTGGCATGAGCCGGGCCCGGGTGGGGGCGGCTCGGTGAAGTTGCGAAAGCGGGGGCTGGTGAGGAGCCTGGCGCCGGGACGACCGGCGGCCGGGGATTTTCGAGCTCATGTCGTGGCTCCGAGGGGGATTCTCACCGAGAAAAGCATCTGGCCGTCCGCCCGCTTCGCGGAGATGTTGCCGCCCAGTTGGTGCACGATCTGGTAAGTCACCCAAAGCCCCAGTCCATGGCCGCCCTCGCTCAGCGGCGAGAAGGGCTCGAACAGGTGCCCGATCTCCTCGTCGTTCAGGATCTTGCCGTCGTTCCAGACCGCAAGCCGCAATTCCTCGCCGACGCAGGCGATTTCCATGGTCACGATCCCGCTCTGGGCGGCCGCGTGGATGGCGTTCAGGATCAGGTTGATGAGGATCTGGCGGATCAGGGATGCCGGCAGGGGTATTTCATCCTTCAGGCGATTGTCCCAGTCCAGGCACAAGGCTTTCTTGTGCACCGGGGCGGACACCAGGGTGCGGATGTCCTCGATGTCGTGGTGCCCCAGGTTGCGGCTCTTGAGGCTGGCCTCCACCAGCAGGGCCGCCACCGTGTCCTTGATCTGGAGAAGGCCGCGCTCGATGAGGGCAATGGTTCTGGCCATGCGCGGGTCAATCCCGACGTGGCACTTCAGGGTGTCTATGGCCGTCAGCATGCCTCCCAGGGGATTGTTGATCTCGTGGGCGACGCCTGCGGCCAGTTGTCCCAGGGCGGCCAGGCGTTCGGACTGCACCATCTGACGTTCCAGTTCCGACTTTTCCCGCAACTCCTCCAGCATCTTGTTGTACGTGTCGAAAAGCCGGCCGAGTTCGTCGCGAGCCTGGTACATCCTGGGATCCAGGGACTCCGGCAGCGTCTTGCCGATCTGGCCCATGCGCTGGGTGAGTTGCACCAGGGGCCGCGCCATGCGCTGGCCCCAGTACCAGTTGAACGGCAACAGGATCGCCAGAACCACGCCGCCGATGAGGGCCGAGTGCCAGGCCATCTCCGTGAAGCGGGACAGGAAGGCGCTGCGATTGGACACCAGGACCAGGGTTCCCAGGGTCGCATCGTTTCGGGTGACCGGCGTCAGGAAATAGATGTAATGGGATCCCGGCGGTTCCAGAACCTGGGTGACAGGGGGATGGCCGGGGCGATTCAGCCGTTCCGCCAGCCAGGCGTAATCCGGGCCGAGGCTGGCCAGGTCAGACAGCAAGGGCGCCGCCTGGGGATGGGAAGAGACGAAGACCTTGGATTTCTGGTCCAGGACCAGGATGGCCTCGACCTTGGTCAGGTTGCCGGGCCGAATGTTGCGCACCGGGTTGGCGATGGTCTCGAAGGCCCGCCAGACATTGTCGTGCAACATCAGGGGAAAGACGATGGAAACCAGGGAGTTGCTCAGCACCTCCGCGTCCATGGCCTGGTCTTCCTTCAATTCGTCGTAGGCCTGAATCAGGGACGAGGTGGATACCGCCAAAGCCGTGAGCAAGATCAGCACCGCCCCCCATAGGGGCAATTTGAAGCGGAAGCTGAGATCCAGCGGACTCATTTGTCGCCTACCGCGCGCATCATCTTTTCCACGGGGTCGTAATTTTCCGGCCGACCCTGGGTGAAGCCGTCCAGATTAAGCCTCGACAGAAGCTGCCGCCCGGCCGGATCGTCCGACATGCGGAACAAGGTTTTCTGCAGGCGCAGGTAGTCCTCGGAGGAAATCGAGCGGTTGGCGACGATGGGTGGAAAAGGGAATTCATCGGAACGGCTCACTATCCGAGTCTGATTCGTTACATTCGGGGCGATCTTTTGCATGCTGTCCCAGACGTAGGAGTCCACGTAGCTTGCGTCGGCCAGTCCCTGTGCCACGGCTTCCACCGAGTTACGGTGCCCCCAGGTGAAGAAAGTCTTTCGGAAGAAGGTGCTGGGTTTTTCGCCGGCCTGCGCCAGTTCGTATCTGGGGATCAGGTAGCCGGTATGGGAGATAGTGTCTGCATACGCAAAAACCGTGCCCCGGAGTTGAAGGATGGAACGGGTTGCCTTGTCCCGCGCCTGCACGATGAGATAAGCCCGATAAAGCGGCCTGCCGTGATAGACCGGAACCGCCACCAGGCGGACCTGGTTGCGAATGAGTATGTAAGGGGAATCGGAGACCCAGGCTGCTTCCAGTTGGTCGTGGGCCAGCATGTCCAGGGTGTCCGTATAGCGGTCCCGGGAAACAAATTCCACCGGCCTGCCGATGTGTGTCGCGAGGTAACTGCTCCAGTCGGAGAGCAATTGCCGTTGCTCCTGGAGTATGGCGCCGGTTATGCCGAAGCGCAGAGGTGTCGCGGAAGGCGCCTGAGCCTGACTGAATGGGATCAGAAAAATAAGGGCGATGCCCAGCAGAGCGACCCGGCAGCGCGGAAGCCATCCTCTCACCAGGGAGAGAATGTTACCTCGTGGTAACGGCATATCGGAATGTATAAGGTTTGTTACCAACTGGTTACGTTTCGTTACGTCGGGTATAGGGCTCTCAAGCGCTATGGGCCGGATCCTGATTTTCGCCATGATGGTGCAAAAAATAGCCGGGAAAAAGGCATCCTCGTTCCGCGTATTTCCGGCCATGGGCCGGGAAATTCTGAAGGGGCGGCCCACGGGGGCCGGGGGGTTGCCTGACCCGCAAGCATAGCAGGTCTTGCCCCCGGGGTAGGGCGCAGGCGCTTTCCGGGCAGGGCGAGACACCCAACCCGGGCGGGGCGACTGCCTGGTCGGACTCCCTCAGGCCCGAAGTGTCCTCCGATCTGGAGAAATGTTACCGAGTGGTAACCATATCTCGAAATGTAATAGACTTGTTACCGACTGGTTACGTCTCTTTACAATTGCCGTTCTGCAGTCGAGCACGGTCGCCTTGACCTTGATCCCCGTCATGGCCGCGCAAGAAACGGCTGGGGAATAGGCATTCCTGATCGGTCGCATTGCGGCCATGTGCCCCTGGGCGATGAGAGCCCGCTCTCTGGGGAGGGGGGCCGCTCCAGGCGCCCAGGCATGGCTGGCCGTGTTTCCGGCGCAGCGCGTGGCGGCGCGCCGGGTTTGCGGGCGCGTCGGGCCGTATGCCTCCCAAGGCTCGGACGACGAGCCGCGGACGAGGCGTCTTGTCCCGCCCACTACGATCTGGCCTTTCTAAAGTGTTACCATTTGGAAACATTTTCTGTCTCCAGGCTTTCAGGTCGCCGCTTGTGTCAGGCCTCCGGAGAAAAGCACTCTCCGATTGGGATACCCCCCCCCATCAGAATTATCTGACACGTCCTATAGGAAATTTCCCTTTGACTCTTAAGGCTTTTTAAGAATGCTTCCGGGGTCTTTTGCCGGTGGCGGCGGCGATATCTTCCTTCCGGCGCCGAAAAATGCCCCTGCCTGGTGCGGTATTTGCATGGCAAGGCGGCAGCGCTGGCCGGCGACGCGAAAAAGTTGCCCGAGCCGGGGGGTACATCTCCCCGCCGAGGTCCGCCCCACCGCTGGCATGGCCCCCTAAATTTTGTCGGAGATTGTTATGCGTGCTCGTCTTTTTACCCGGATGTTCCTCGGTACCCTGACTATTGCAGCCCTCGCCATTGCCGTGCCCGCCTCCGCGGCCGTGGATGCCGATGGGGCGAAGGCCCTGGCCAAGAAGAACGATTGCTTCAAGTGCCACGCCATTGACAAGACCAAGAAGGGCCCGTCCTACCAGAAGATTTCCGCCAAGTACAAGGAGCCCAAGAACAAGGATGGAGCGGAAGCCAAGCTGATGAAGCACCTGACCTCGTCCCCGAAGGTCAAGCTGGAGGACGGCACCGAGGAAGATCACAAGGCCATGGACGGCGTGAGCAAGGCTGAGCTCACGAATCTGATCCAGTGGATCCTGAGTAACTAAGTCGCAGCAAGCCGGGCGCGGCCATCTCGGCGGCGTCCCGATTCGAAGGGCAAGGGAGAAAAACCAAATGAATTTACTGAAGAAACTGCTGGCCATGTGCGCTTTTGCCTTGGTCATGGGTTCCGGAACGACCGCCCAGGCGGCCGACGCACCCGGGGCAAAGGCCGACAAGCAAGTCATCAAGGATCTGGTGTTGAAGGGCGACGCCAAGTGTACCGGCTGCCACGACGAGGCCGACGAGCCTACCGGGCGGGCCACCATGCTCGAACTGAACCCCGGTGTGCTGGCGATTGCCACCACCCGCCACGGCGTCAAGGGTGACTCCCGCACCCCGACCTGCACCGACTGCCACGGCGAGAGCAAGACGCACATCAACCACAAGGGCAAGGACAAGCCGCCCTCACCCGATCGCAGCTTCCGCAAGAACACCGCAACGCCCGCGGCAGATCGCAACGCCGCCTGTCTCGCTTGCCACAAGGGCGAAAACCGTACCCGTTGGGAAGGCAGCCAGCATGATGTAAGCGGCGTCGCCTGCACGTCCTGCCATCAGGTTCATGCCGAGCACGACAAGGTGCGCAGCAAGAAGACTCAGTCGGATGTCTGCTTTACCTGCCACACGAACGAGCGTGCGCAGACCCACAAGGTGTCCACTCACCCGCTGGGCGCCGGCAAGATGGCCTGCTCGGACTGCCACAACCTTCATGGTTCGGCCGGTCCCAAACTGTTGAAGAAGAATACCCTGAATGAAACTTGCTGGACTTGCCACGCGGAGAAGCGCGGCCCGTTCCTGTTCGAACATCGTCCGGCGGTGGAAGACTGCTCCAATTGCCACACGCCCCACGGTTCCAACCTGACGCCCCTCCTGAAGTCCCGTCCGCCCTTCATGTGCCAGGAGTGCCATGACGGTACTCACGGCTCCGCGACGCCCATCGGCCCCAATGCAGCCGGTTACCAGGGTGGTCTCGCCAGGACGAACCCGGTTACGGGCGCTGCCGTGAATCCGAGCACCAGTTACGTCGGTCCCGCCTGCCTGAATTGCCACCGTCAGGTTCATGGCTCGAACAGCCCGGCCGGCGGCTACTTGCAGCGCTAATGCGTGAGAATTGGAGATAGACATGAGAGTTCGCAAGGAAGAAATCAATATCAGTCTGCTGAGCGTGGCCGTATTGGGCGCCTTGGCAGCCATGTTTGCGGTACCGGTCCAGGCGGCCGACACCTCCGAGCAGGAAATCGCCCTCATCCGGCGTCCCACCAACTTCGTCGAGTTCGGCGCCGAGAACGTGTCGCGCAGTGCGGCCAAGTTCGGGGAATACAACGGCCTGAACAAGTCGGGCGCGGATGTCATCGGCAACTTCAGCCTGCGTGGCGGCGACGCCTACCTGGGCGGTGACAGCGCGCGCCGCTGGAGTGTCTACGGCAACGATCTGGGCACCACCTCCCGCGAGCTGGGCGCCAACATCGGCGACCAGGGCCGTTGGAATCTGGGTGTCGGTTACGATGAGCTGCGCCACAACCTCGCGGATACCTACCAGACGCCCTATGTGGGCAGCAACGGCGGGAATGTCTTCACCCTGCCCTCCACGTTCGGCGTCGTTGATCAGACCTCGGGTGCCCCCGGTACTCGCAGCCTGAGCGCGGCCCAGTTGGGGGCGTTCCAGACGGTGGAAATCGGCAGCACGCGCAAGAACACCTCGGTGAGCGGTGGGGTTGCGCTGGCGTCCCGGTGGGATGTCAAGGTCGACTTCAACCGCATGGAGCAGTCCGGCGCGAAGCTGATGGCTTTCGGCGGTAACGGCGAGAAGCCGGTGGTTCTGCCCAACCCGACCAATTACAGGACGGACACGACGAACGTGGCCCTCAACTGGACGGGTGAGAAGTCGCACATGACGGCCTCGTATTTCGGCTCTTCCTTCCGGGATGGCTACGATCGGGTGACCTGGAGCAGCTTCACCAACGCCGCCTGGACGGACGCGATGACCACGCCTCCGGGTAACGACGTGCATCAGTGGAGCCTGATGGGCGGCTATGCGCTGAGGGATCAGACCAAGCTGTTGGGTGGGCTCTCCTACAGCCGCAACACCCAGAACGATCCCTTCGTGACGAACGCCTACACCTTTGGTGCGCTCCCCGCCTCGTCGCTCAACGGCCTGGTGGTGAACACCCACGTGGATCTGAAGCTGGTTGATAAGACCACCAAGGATCTGACCATGTCCGGCAGCATCAAGTACGACAAGCGCGATAACCGCACGACCTCGTACATCTACGACTTCAATGCCATTGGTGCTTACGCGGCGGATAATTCCAACAGCAACCGCGCCACCTATCCGAACACGCCCTTGAGCATCAAGAAGGTCCAGGCGGAACTGGCCGGGGATTACCGGATTGACAAGAGCCAGAGCGTGCGTGTGGCCCTCACTCACGACGATACCATGCGCTGGTGTAACCAGTTTGCGGTGAGCGCGCTCTATCCGGCGGGCACCGATTGCGTGGTTGCCACCGGCGTCAAGGAAAACAAGCTCGCCGCCAGCTACCGCCGCAAGGTCAGCGATGCCGTGAATCTGAGCGCCGGTTATACCCTCAGCCAGCGCACCAATGATTACGACATCTATGCACGTACCGCGATGGTCGGCAAGAACGGAGGTATCGTGACGGCCATTAGCTCCGACGGCAAGACCGTTACTGGACTGACCGTTCCGGGGCAGAATGCGGGGGATTTCCAGGGTTTCCATCCCTACCTGGATGAGGACCGCAAGCAGCATATGCTGAAGGCCGGCCTCAACTGGCAGGCCAACGACCAGTTGTCCGTGGGCCTCATGGGGCGTTACACCGATGACTCCTACGACACCACTTATGGCTGGAAGAGCGGCAAGCAGTGGAGCCTGAATGTGGACGCCGCCTACAACATCAGCGAGACGGCTTCGGTTTCCGGTTACATGACCCAGCAGTACCGGCAGCGGAACCGAACGGATATACGTGCTGTCGCCCTCAGTTCCGCCACGACTACGGCGATCAACGTCCCGAACTATGCCACGGACAATGGCATCCTGAAGGACGACGATATCACCATCGGTCTGGCCTTCAAGAACGCCGGCCTGATGGGTGGCAAGCTGGAACTGGTCGGGGACGTGAGTTATTCCGCGGGCAGGACCGACTACGGTACGACGCTGAACTGGGTGGGTGCGACGACGGCCACGGCGGGGGTGACTTATACCTGCGCTTCCTCCTTCCTCTATTACTGCGGGGATGTGCCGACGATCAAGAACACCCTGATGCAGGCCAAGCTGACCGGCACCTACCAGGTGAACAAGTCTGCCAAGGTCGCCCTGGCTTACCTGTACCAGCAACTGAAGAGCGACGACTACTACTTTAATGGCTTGCAATATGGCTTTACGCCGAGCTCGGCCATGCCGACCAACCAGCAGCAGGCGGGCTATACGCTGAATGTCGTCTCGGTGCGCTACATCTACAGCTTCAAGTAATTTCCACTGCGTGTTGGAAAGATTCGGGGGGCGAACTTCGCCCCCCTTTTTTTCTCCGTCCTCGCACAACAATCTCGGGATAAAGGTAATGAATATCCGGAAACTGAAACACTGGCTGGTGGCGGGCCTGGCTTGCGCCATGTTCTCATCGCTGGGGCTGGCCCAGACCGCCCCCGCTCCCCTCACGAAGGACGGCTGTCTTTCCTGCCATGACGGCAAGAAGGACAAGCTCGAAGTCGCCACGGCGGGCGGCGACAAGCGCGCCCTGAGGGCGGTGCCCGACGACCTGTTCGCCAAGGGCGTACACGGCAAGCTGGAGTGCGTGGCCTGCCACAAGGACATCAAGGACAGCAAGGCCCAGCACGCGAAGAACGGCTTCGAGACCAAGATCGAGTGCGGCTCCTGCCACACCGATCTCTGGGACAAGGTGCAGAAGGACGGGTCGGCGGCGCAGAAGCCGCGCCTGGGTGTGGTGGCCAGGAACGCACAGGCCTACAAGGATTCCTTCCACGCCCGGCCCAACAAGGAAGACAAGACCCGGCCCAACGCGGTCTGTACCCAGTGCCACGACACCCACACCTTCGCCATCCCGGCCAAGGACACTCCGGAGCACAAGGCCTGGCGCCTGTCCGTGCCCAAGATGTGCGGCGAGAAGTGCCACTCGGATGAACTGGATGAGTTCAACGACTCGGTGCATGGCAAGGCCATCGCCAAGGGCGATACCAAGTCCGCGGTGTGCATGGACTGTCACACCAGCCACGGCATCGAGAACACCTCCAAGGACAGCTTCAAGACCACGGTGACGGAGAACTGCGGCGGCTGCCATGAGGAAAGCATCGCCTCCTACCGCAAGACCTACCATGGCCAGGTGAACAAGCTGGGCTTCGGCTACACGGCCAAGTGCCACGACTGCCACGGCAGCCACGGCATCACCAAGGCGGACGATCCGGCCTCCAAGGTGAGCGAGAAGAACCGTCTGAAGACCTGCCAGACCTGCCACAACGACAAGAAGCCGGGCATGCACACGGCGACGCCGGGCTACATCACCTTCGGCCCGCACGCCAACGGCCACGACTTCAAGAAGTATCCGGAGATGTGGATATCCACCAAGTTCATGGTGGGCCTTTTGATCTTCGTCTTTGCCTTCTTCTGGGCTCATTCCGGCCTGTGGTACTACCGGGAATGGCAGGAACGCAAGGAAGGCAAGCATGAGACTCATGTCGACACCTCCGGCATGAACCTGGATGCCAAGAAGTTCGTCAAGCGCTTCCCCTGGGGCTGGCGTGTCGCGCACCTGTTCTTCGCCATCGTCACCATGACCCTGGTCTTGACCGGAACCAGCGCGCTGTTCGCGGATAGTTCCTGGGCACCCGTGGTGGTGAAGGCGCTGGGCGGACCGGCCATGACCGGCCTGATCCACCGCATCGCCGCGGCGGCGTTCATCGCCACCTTCATGATCCACTTCGTCTATGTCATGAACCGCCTGTTGCGCTCCAAGACCTTCCGCTGGTTCGGCCCGGATTCCCTGGTCCCGAACTGGAAGGATCTGGCGGACTGCGTGGGCATGTTCAAGTGGTTCATCGGCAAGGGCGAGAAGCCCCAGTTCGAACGCTGGACCTACTTCGAGAAGTTCGATTACTGGGCGGTGTTCTGGGGCGTGAACATCATCGGCTGGAGCGGCCTGATGCTGGCCTTCCCGCATGTCACGGCGAAGTTCCTGCCGGGCTGGGTGTTCAACGTCGCGACCCTGGTGCATGGCGAGGAAGCCTTCCTGGCGGCCGTCTTCCTCTTTACGGTGCACTTCTTCAACAACCACTTCCGGCCCGACAAGCTGCCGCCGCCCGACGTGGTGATGTTCACCGGCAGCCAGTCGCTGGAAGAGTTCCGTCGCGAACACCGGGCGCAGTACGACCGCCTGGTGGCTTCCGGCGAACTGGAGAAGTACCTGGTCGAGGCGCCGAGCCAGCCGTTCAAGTTCGGTTCCAAGGTGCTGGGCCTGGTTCTCATCGCCATCGGCCTCACGCTTCTGGTGCTGGTGTCGGTGGGCTTCATCGGAGGGGCGGGTTGACGTCGGTCTGAGCCATCCTTCTCATCCGGCCAGGCGGCCGGGTGAGCGGGGCGTTAGCCAAGAACAAGGGGCCGATGAATTCGGCCCCTTGTTTTTTTGGGGCGCTTTCCTTGCGGCCCTTTCGCGCTAGAATCGGGCGTGACATTGAATTGCCAAAAATTGACCTGATTGGCGCTGATCTTCATCTGAAACCATTTCAAGGCACTTCCAGACAATCTGGCTCCCTGTGGGTCGGGCTTCAGCCCGACAGGTGCGGCCAAGGTGCGCTTGTCGGGCTGAAGCCCGCCCCACGAAACCCCGCTATCATTTCTTAGCTGAAGATCAGCGCCAATCAGAATAAATATAGCCATGGACATGAACGCGGTGCGCATTGCCTTGCTGGAGGACGACCCGGAACAGGCCGAGGTCGTGAAGCGCTGGCTCGAACAGGCGGGGCACGACGTCCATGTCTTCGGGCGCGGCATGGATCTCCTGCGCCGGGCGAGCCGGGAGAGCTTCGATCTCTACCTTCTGGACTGGATATTGCCCGACGTGGAGGGCGACGAGGTGTTGCGCCGCCTGCGCCAGGAGCGGGACGTGACCTCGCCGGTGATCTTCGTCACCAGCCGGGATGCGGAGGAGGACGTGGTGGCGGCGCTCCAGGCCGGCGCCGACGACTACATGACCAAGCCCCTGCGGCGCATGGAGCTCGTGTCCCGGGTGGAGGCGGTGCTGCGCCGGGTATTGCGGCCCCTGGTTCAGCCCGTGCTGGAACTGGGCAACTACCGCTTCGATCTGGCTTCCCGGCAGGCGCAGCTATCCGGGGAAACGGTGGTGCTCACCGACAAGGAATTCGATCTGGCCCTGTTCCTGTTCCGCCACCAGGGCCAACTGGTGTCCCGGGGTCACCTGCTGGAAGCCGTCTGGGGCAAGAACGCCAACATTGCCACCCGCACCCTGGATACCCACGTCAGCCGCCTGCGCGGCAAGCTGTCCCTGCGCCCCGAAAACGGCTTGCGCCTGGCCTCCGTATACAACTTCGGCTACCGGCTGGAGGCGGTGTAGCCTCTCCCCCGGGAAATCATTGTGGGGTTTTGTGGGTCGGGCTTTAGCCCGACAAGCGCACCTTGGCCGCTGCTGTCGGGCTGAAGCCCGACCCACAGGGAGCCAGATTTTCCGGAAGTGCCTTGAAATAGTTTCCCATGAAGATCGCCTCTAATGGCTTGTCAGCGCCAGTACCAGGCCGCCGCGCCCAGGAGAGCCAGGGCGATGACGGCATAGAAGCCCCAGGGGCGGGACTTCTCGGCGTAAGGGTCGGTGAGCGAACGCTCTGCGCCTTCCGGCAGGCGGGCGAGCTGGGTCAGGGCGGTGCCGAAGGGGATGTTGATGCGCGCCCGGGCATTTACCGCCCAACCGTTGGCGTCCAGGATCGGCCCCAGGTTGCGGCTCCTGAGCTTGAACCAGGCCAGCACCACGGCCGGGCCGGAGACGAGCAGCAGCACACCGGCCACCACCAGGGGCAGTTGCCACAGTTTCAGGCCCAATAGGCCCGTCACCACCGAGGCCAGGGCCGTGCCGATGGCGCCCACGGCCAGGCCGATGGCGGCGAAGATGCCGGCGAACTTGCCCACATCGAAGGCCTGCTGTGCCGGCGTGGCGGCCTTGCCGGGGGCTTCCAGCTTCTTGCCGGCATTGGCCGCTCCGGCGGCCATCCGGTCCTCGATGTCCTTGGCCTTGTTGCCCGCGATCTTCTGCAACTGCTCGCCCACCAGGCGCATGAGCCGCTTGTAGGGTGACCAGAAGGCCTGCCGCAGGCTGATGGGGTGGTCCACGATGCGCGTGATGGTGGCGTTCCAGTCCCGGCCGGCGCGGTCATAGAACACGCCGTTGCGTCCCGCCATGAGCTGATCCGAGTCTCCGGCGGTGAAGGCCGCGGCGATGCTCAACTTTTCCCCGGCACGGGTGCAGTCGCAATACACCAGGCAGATGCGGGACAGGCTGGCCAGGGCGGCGTGCTTGGCCGCATCCGTCACGGCGACGCACAGGTCCGCCGAGCGGCCGTCCAGGTAGAGGGTGCCGATCTGGAACATGGCCTTGCCGGAGCGGGTGTAGAAGTCCCGGAAGGCGACGAAGTTGTTGGCCAGGGGCATGAGATCCCGCACGTACCGGGCAAGCCGCTCCAGGTCGCGAATGGCCTCGGCCTCCGGCGGTTGGCCCGCGGGCTTGGCTGAGCGCCATGCGGCGTACGGCGCGAGTTTCTCCTGTACCGCCTGCCAGTCGGCTTCCGTCAGGCTCTGCCGGTCGCCCAGCAGGGGCGCCACCACCGCCGTCCCCAGCGCCGCGATGCGCGCCGCCCAGGCCGGATTGATCCCGTTCCCGAGGGGCAGGGCGGCGCCGGGGGCCACCGTGGCCAGGGGCAGGGCGGCGATGGTCTCGGAATCGGCGTTCAGGGTGGAGGCGGCGAGTGATTTGAAACTGTCCTCGGAGGCGTTCAGCGCGCCGGCCGCGCGGGCATCGAAGGCGGCCAGGCGGCAGCGCATGAACCAGTCATCCACCTTGGCGCGCACGGCACAAAGTGCCGCGTCCGCCGCCTCCGTGCCGGCCCCGAGGGGCTGGGCCGAAAGACCTGCCTCGTTCCAGGCGGCTTCCGCCCGAGCCGCCTGTTCGCCCTCGGCCGTGCTGGCCGAGGCCACGGTGATCATGCCTTCCGCCGTCAGGCCGGAGGCGGCCGCCCGCAGCGCGGCGCCCGGGCCATCTTCCCGGATGGCGCCCAGGGGGACGCCCTCCAGGCTCTCCGCCAGCACGCTGATGTCATTCAGGCGTTCCGCGGCCCAGGTGATGCCGGAGAGCAGTTCCGGCGCACGGATATAGCCGTCGCCGTCCGTGTCCAGGAGGGCCAGGGTGCGGGCATCGAACTCCACCCCCTTCGTTGGGCAGGCCAGCGCCACCCAGAGCTTGGGGTCCAGTTGCCCCAGATTGAGCAGATCCTCGGCCGTCTCGATGCGCACCTGATCGAAACCGCCCGCGCGAAAAAATTTCCAACGATGGCCCATGCCTGTCTCCAAGTTCATTTCACGCAAGCTGGTGGGTCGGGCTTCAGCCCGACAAAGGGATGCAGATCGCCGATGTCGGGATAAATCCCAGCCTACAGGTGCGTTCCGGAATCAAGCCGACATTTTCTCTTATCTGGAGAGGGGAAGGGGGCAACACCTGCGCGTTTCGCACAAAGTTTGCAGTGCCTCACCCCAACCTCACCTAGAATTGCGCTGTTATGACCCGGAAAGAGCCCGCCATGAATCTGCCCTCCCCCGTTCGCGCTTCCCTGCTCGCCGCCCTGGTGGCCGCCGCCTTTGCCGCTCCGTGCGCGCTGGCCGGTGGCGACTTCGTCTACACCACCCGCGAGGGTGACAACCTGTGGGACGTGGCGCTCCGTTTGCTGAAGAATCCGGCGGACTGGCAGGTGCTGCAGAAGGCCAACGGCGTGACCGAACCGCGGCACATGCCGGTGGGCCTCGCCCTGCGCATTCCCCAGAGGCTGCTGCGCTTCGATGCCAGCCCGGCCAAGGTGGCGGCGGTGCGGGGCGATGCCCGGCGTGCCTCCGGGCCGCTGGAAGCCGGCACGTCCCTGGCCGCGGGCGAGGAAGTGGCGACCGGGAAGGATTCCTTTGTCGCCCTGGACCTGGCGGATGGCTCGCGCCTGGTCATCCAGCCGGAAAGCCGGCTACGTCTCACGACCTTGCAGGGTTCCAAGGCGGCCGGCATCTACCGCACCGGGCTGGATCTTCAGTCCGGCCGGGTGGAAAACCAGGTGGCCAAGCAGAAGGACACGGAATCCGGCTATCGTCTGCGCACGCCGGCCGCCGTGATTGCGGTGCGCGGCACGGGTTTCCGGGTGGCGGCGGAGTCTGACCAGCAGGCCCGTGCGGAGGTGACCGAAGGCGTGGTGAATGTGCGCGGCGGCAAGGGAAAACGTGTCATGGCCGTGCATGCGGGCGAGGGACTGTTGGTGGCGAGCGATGCGCGTATCGCACCTGCCGTCGCCCTGCTGCCGGCCCCGGACCTTTCCGGCGTACCGCTCCTGCTGGACCGGGTTCTGATGCGGTTCTCCTTCCCGGACCTGCCGGGCGCCGTGGCCTATCGTGTTCAACTGGCCGAGGACGAGGCTTTCCGCCGGGTGCTGGCAGAGAGCGTCTCCCGGAGCCCCTCGGCCAAATTCTCGGGCGTGCCGGACGGCAAGCTCTGGCTGCGGGTGCGCGGCATAGCGGACAATGGCCTGGAGGGCCGGGACGCGGTGCGGGCCGTGACGCTCAAGGCGCGGCCGGAGCCGCCCTTCGCCTCCCTGCCCAGACCCGCGGGCAAGGTGCGGGGCGAAACCGTGGATTTCCAATGGACCAACGCCGAGGGGGCGTCGAGTTATGAGCTGCAACTCTCGGATGGCGGCAACTTCAGCCGCCCCGTACAGGCTGCCGACGGGCTGAAGGCCACGGCCTGGCAGAGCGGGAAGCTCGCGCCCGGCAACTACGCCTGGCGCGTGGCCAGCGTGCGGGCGGATGGGGACCGGGGACCCTATGGCGACGCGGTGCCGTTCGAACTGCGGCCCACGCCCGCCCAGCCGGAGCCGCCCGCGATGGACGGCGACCGGATGGAATTCACTTGGCCGGCGGAACCCGGCCAGAAGTTCGAGCTGGAACTGGCCCGGGATGCGAGCTTCGCCGATTCCGCGTCCAACGCCGTGACTAGGATGAAGCTGGCGGAACCCCGGGTCAGCCTGCCCCGCTTCGATGCCGGTGTGTGGTTCATGCGCGTGCGCGCCACCGACCCGGACGGTTTCGTCGGCCCCTGGACCGCCACCCAGAGCTTCGAGGTGCCGGCTTCCCGCCCCTGGTGGCTGCTGCTGATCCTGATACCGATGGTCCTGTGATATGAAATGAATACTTTTTCTCCAATGATCCGCCTTTCTCCCTCTCCCCGCTCGCGGGGCGAGGGAGTTTCCTCGTTCCGATGAGGAAGGAAGCTTGTAGGTCCAAGTGATGCGCAAGTTCAGGAACCGGCTCACCACGGAATGGCGGGCGGTCACGGCCGGCCTGGCGCTGTTCGCGGTTCTGGCCGCTTTCCTGGGCTGGTTTGCCCGGGCCGACCTGGTGTTCTATGACCTGGCGCTGAAATCCTGGCAAAGGGCGGCGCCGTCGGACATCATCGTCGTGGCGGTGGACGAGGGCAGCCTCGCCGCCGTCGGCCGCTGGCCCTGGCGCCGGGCCATTACCGGCGCCCTGGTGGATCGCCTGTCGGCCGCCCGCGTCATCGGCCTGGATATTCTACTGGTCGAGCCTGACGGCAACGATGCCGCGGGGGACAAGGCCCTGGCGGATTCCATCACTCGGAACGGCCGGGTGGTGTTGCCCGTCGTCGCCGAGGTGGGTGGTGGGCGGGAATTGTTCCGGCCGCCGGCGCCGGCCTTCGCGGCGGGCGCGGTGGGGCTGGGCCACGGCCATGTGGTGCTGGACGTGGACGGTATTGCCCGGGGCGTCTGGCTGCTGGAGGGGCCTGCGGGAGGCGAACTGGAACAATTCGCCTATGCCGTGCTGCGCGCGGCCGAGCCCTCGGCTTTCCCGGCACCCTTGTCGGCGGGCCGCGCCGCCGACGGCTGGCAACGTGCCTGGCCCATGTTGATTCCCTATGCCGGGCCGCCCGGACATTTTTCCACCGTATCGGCGGCGGACGTGCTGCGCGGTACCGTGCCTCCCGAGGCCTTCCGGGGCAAGCTGGTGCTCGTGGGGGTGACGGCGGCCGGCATAGGCGACAACAACCCGGTCCCCACTTCAGGCAACGGACGGGTCATGGCGGGGGTGGAGATCACCGCCAACGCGGTGGATGCCCTGCGCCGGGGCATTGCCCTGCGTCCTTTCCCGCCGGCCCTGGCGGCTCTGACGAGCGCCTTGCTGGTGCTCGTCCTGCTGGTGGGTCTGCGCCGGTTTTCCGCCCGCACGGGCCTCGTCACTTCCGTCGTCCTTGGTTTTTCCACTGTGGCGGGCAGCGTTCTGCTCTTGCGCTTCGGTCAGGCCTGGTTTCCCCCCTCGGCGGCCCTGGTGGCCTGCGCCCTGGGCTACCCCCTGTGGAGCTGGCGCCGGCTGGAATCGGCCCAGCGTTACCTGGACGAGGAACTGGCCCGGCTGGGGCGGGAGGGTTCCCTCCTCGAAGCTTCCGGCCCGGCGCCGGAGGGCGACGCCCTGGAGCAACGCATCTCTCTCATCCAGGCGGCGGCGCAAAGGCAGAAGGATGCCCGGCGCTTCGTGGCGGATGCCCTGGAAAGCCTGCCCGTGGGCGTGCTGGTGGCGGATCGGTCCGGGCGGGTGGCGCTGGCCAACCGGCGCGCCTTCCGGCTCCTGGGTCTGCGCCAGGGCCAGCAGGCCCAGGGCTTGCCCTTGCCGGAACTGCTGTCCCGGCTCAAGCCCGTCTCCGGCGAGGGCGATGCGCGCCTGGGCGATGCCGGTTCCTGGCGCGCCCTGAAAATGGAAGTGTCCTCGCGGGGGGCGCCAGCGCTGCTCCTGGACGTGGCGCCCTGCCGGGACGAGGCCGGACGTTACCTCGGGCTGATCGCGAGCCTGACGGACCTGAGCGAATTGCGGGCGGCGAGAAAGTCCCGGGACGAGGCCATGCGTTTTCTCTCCCACGATCTGCGCTCGCCCCTGGCGACCATCGTCACGCTGCTGGAGGCGGCCGGCGAGGAGGGGGCGGAAGGTGCGCCGCCGCCCGACCTCCTGGAACGCATCGGGCGTTATGCCCGCCGTTCCCTGGCTCTGGCGGATGACATGCTGCGCCTGGGAAGGGCAGAGGCGGCGGACCCCAAGTCGTTTCGGGAAATGGATCTGCGTGCGGTCCTGACGGAGGCCGCGGACGAGGTGTGGCCGGTGGCCCAGAGCCGGGGCGTGAAGGTGAAGTGCGAGTTGGGCGATTTGGGCGAGGGGGAAGAACGGGGCGAGGGGGAAGAACGGGGCGAGGACGGGCCGGAGGAGGCCCTGGTGCGCGGGGACGGGGAACTGCTCCGGCGCGCCGTCGTGAATCTCCTGGGCAACGCGGTCAAGTTCAGCGGCTCGGGCGATTCGGTGCGCCTGTTGCTGGGCGAGGAGGGCGGTCGCTGGAAGGTGACCGTGGCAGATGATGGCCCCGGCATCGCCCCGGAAAATCTGCCGAAACTCTTCACCCGCTACGGCAGGTTTCCCGTGAGCCAGGACTACGTGGAGGGCGTGGGTCTGGGCCTGGTGATCGTGAAGGCCGTGGCCGACGCCCATGGTGGCGGCGTGGAGGTGGACAGCGCGCCGGGGCGCGGCACGCGCTTCATCCTGTGGCTGCCCAGGGCGGAAAAATTGGAGACGGAACCGTAGATCGCTGTTTGGGCCAAATCCTGGCCTGGCAAACAAAACGGGCGCGAATCGCGCCCGTGGTGCTTTCAGATGGCCGGTACGGCCTAAGGTTTCAAGCGGTCGCGCCGCTTCCGGACCGAGGCAAGGCCCGCCAACCCGGCACCGCACAGCAGAGCCAGGGAGCCAGGCTCGGGCACGTGGCCACCACCGGGGGTGCCCCCGTCGGCGAACATGCTGTCGGGCAAGAGGGGTTGGGCGATAGTCGCGTCGGCGGAGGCCGTAACGTTGGCGTAGCCGGATGGCGCGAAGGTGACGTTCGTTGACCCGTCATAACTGGCTCGTCCGCCCATATACACCCACACCTCCGTGGTGGTGCCGCCCTGCCACGCCGCGTGGCCGCGTTCCTGGCTGGAAGTGCTGGAGGGATTCCAGAGGGTGTAAGTGGTGTGGGCGGCCACCCGGGTCATCTGCGAAAAATTTCCTTGCGCGCTGTCCGTCGCGATGATCGTGCCGGATATGTCGCTCCAGTCAGATTCGGCGGTGCCGATGGTGATTGTGGAACTGGAACTGGAGGCCGTGATAAGGCTCTTGCTTCCCCCGGTGGTGAGCCTGGCGCCGTAGGCCAACGCCCAGTCAAAGCTCCAGCTTACAGCCGTCAGGTTGGAAACCGGGTCAATCCAAAACTTGACCAGGTAGTTGGTCAGATGTTCGCGATCAATCAGCGAGGGATTGTTGATCCATGTGTTGCCACTGCCCACGTCCCCGCTCGCCACGCCGTTTGCGTCCGACAGGAGGATGCCTTGGTTGTTGTAGAGGGCAAAGTGCACGGGCGTGGCTTGGGCGGCAACAGCCGTGGCGAGGGTGATAGCCCCCGCTAGCAACTTTGTTCCCAATTTTGCGAAAAATCTCACCAAGGCGCCCCGAAATGTATTGACAACGAGTTGATTTCTACCCGTCATCCTAGGTAAGCAAGTTTTGCACCATAAATGATAAGGTGGTGAAAGAGCGGGCTTTTTGCTGGGAAGGAAGTCTGGCTCCCGATGATCAGTGTTCTGGCTGTAAAGAATTTCGACACCGGGGTCTTCGGCGATGGCCGAGCCGCGGAAGCGAAAGCGGATGGAGGGGCATGCAAGGCCTCCGTGCAGTGAAATATTTCCCGGTCCAAGTCTCAGGCCGTTCCGCGTCGTGCAATCAGAGGGCCAGAGATTGCCGGGAGCGGTGATTTGTCGGAATTCTTTACACTGCATTGAGTGACGTCGCCCCCTGATTTGATGGCGGTCGCGGGTTGACGCAAGTATGGCGACAGGAAAGTGGGCGCTACGGCCGGATTCGTCCCCATTATTGACGTGGTTTTCCGTTTATTCCCGGGTCGGGCCTGCGGTAGGGGAATAATTTTGGCGGACTTTCGGTTTGCGCTCTGTCGAAAAACTTTACAGTCCGCCGTCGTGGAGCAGTGGGGTGTTGTTCCAGAGTTTTTCTATCCAAATGAAAATAAATGGAAAAATGTGATTCCATGAATCCTGGCACGCGTCGTGCTTATTGGTTGCCAGGTGCAGTACCAGCCAAATGAACACAAAATAATCAAGGAGCAATCATGAACAAGATCGTAGCGGCCATGGCCCTGGCATTTGCGGCGAGCGCGGCTCAGGCCACGCCGGTTTCCCAAGTGGTCAATTTCGGCACGACGCCGAGCGCCGGCGCTAACTGGGGTAGTGATTTCGCTACCGCTGTGACGTTGTCGGGCGCCCAGTTCAACCAGGTGGCGGTCGGACATTCTCTGTTGAAGATTGACGTGGCGGTGACCAACACTACCAACACCGACGCAACCCTGCATAACACCAATACCTCAGCGGCAACCTATCACCAGGCAGCCGGCGACCATGTGAATAGCTTGGTGAATATTTACCTGTACGATCAGAGCGGAAACTACACCCTGGATTCCGCCATCACGAACATCAGCTATGACATCAAGCCTGGTGGGGTCAACCTGACGTTGGCCGCGAACGGTGACGTGAGCGGGCTCGACTGGCACTCTTTCGGTGCCAAGACCCAGACGGTTACTACGTCCACCAGCTATACCGCGGCCAATGGTGCCGAGTGGACGGCGCTCCTCGCCGAGTTCGTCGGTGCCGGTACTGTTAACGTGGATGCCAACGCCTATGGCAGTGCCAGTACCCAGGGCCCGCAGAATGTAGACTTCTCTCCCACCGCCTTTGCGTCTGGCGGCGTAACAGTGACTTACTGGTATGATGTCACGACGGTTGTTCCGGAGCCGGGTAGTCTGGTACTTTTGGGAGCCTCCATGCTCGGTCTGGCAGCCGCCCGTAGGCGCCGTTCCTGACGGGCTAGGCAGTGCCGGGATTCCGGCGTTGTTTTGGAAGCGCCCTCTCGCTGAAAAGCGAGGGGGCGTTTCCTTTTGGGCGGAAATTTTTTCGTAGCGGCGCGAATAATTTTCACGATAACAATAGTTTGCGATGTAATGCTCGAAATGTGCATATAATTCACCGGTATACTATTGAGTGCGTCCGAGTCCGATTGGCTCTGGCGTGAATCGGAAGTGCGGCTGTGAGCCGAAAGCGTTGGGGGGAGTGGTATGGGTTCGAAGTGCAACTTGGGTGCGAATTGCGTCCGCTTTCTCGGCTCCATCGTCCTTGGGGCGATGTTGTTGGCCGGTGAGGTGGGAGCGGCCACGGATGGGCCGTATTCCGTGTACACGGTTCCGCAGACTGACTCGTTGTCCTTGGTGCCCTGGAGCACCACCGTCGCTGTCCCCAGGTTCAATCCGGCGCTGGGCACCTTGAACAGCGCGGAGGTCGTGCTTTCCGGCGCTGCCACCATCTCCGGTACCCTCACCAACAACAACACACTTCAGGCGAGAATAAGGGGCTACGCGCCCTTCAATGACTACCTCGGTGAGACCGTCACCCTGACCCTGCAAAAGCCCGACACCACGACCCTGCAGGTCGCCTACCCGGCCAACACCTACTCTCCGCCGTCGCCCGGCATCACCCTGGCGCCTACCGGTAACCCCGGTGACAGCGTGGCAGCGCCAGTTTATACGCTAAGCGCGCCTAACAGCGATGTCATCTACCTGGCGACCAGCCCGGGGGACGTGCCGGTATTGGACCTGCTCACCGGTGTGGGCACCGTCACACTGCCCATCAACTCTGGAGGCACGTCGGCATATTCCGGGCCTAACAACGTCACCTATGCCCCGGTCGGCAGGGCCACGGGCACTGTCACGGTTACTTATACATATACTGCTCAGCCGCCCACCGTGGCCAAGGCCTTCCTGCCTGTTGGTATTCCCCAGGGCGGCACCTCGATGCTGACGATTACACTCACCAACCCTAACACGGCTGTGGATTCGGTGCTTGCGGCTGACATGGTGGACGATCTGCCGGCTCACGTATTGCTGGCCGGGACACCTAATCTGCGGGGAACGTGTCTCAGCGGCGGCTACGGTACGGCGACGCTGACCCCGGGAGGGGGTACTGCAGGGCGGGATCGGATTGCCTATCCCACGGGTGCGAAAATCCCGATGAATAGCAATTGCACGATCATCCTGGACGTGATCGGCAACCTGGGCAGTTCGCTCGGTACCGCCTACACCAACACGATAGCCGTCGGCGCGCTCCAGACCAATACCGGCAACAACGCGACTAAGGCAGAAGCGATCCTGACCGTATATACAGGTTCAATTTCTGGCCGGGTGTGGCAGGACGCGGTGAGCAGTGTGAATGCCACCTATAACCAGGGTACGGACGTGGGGGCGCTGCAACTGGGTGGGCACAACGGTGTCTGGGTGGACCTTTATCAGTGGGTCAACGGCGCCTGGTCGGTGGTCAATAATACGACCTTCTCGGCTTACGACAACACGGCGACGGGCGGGAACTACAGTTTTACGGGGCTTGCGCCTGGGACGTACATGGTGGTCGAGCGCGGCCAGCCGGACGGCACTATCCACGAGGTGACGCAGGCGGGGAGCTCGGACGGCGTGGGTGTGGGAACGGCGGTGGGCACGACGGGCACCTGCCCGGGGGGCGCGCCGTGCGGCGCTGGTGCCCAGGTGGTGCAGAACATCGTGTTGGGCTACGTTACGGCGGCCGGCACCAGCCAGGGCCAGGTGGGCAACATGACGGGGGTGAACTTCGTCGAGCGGATTTCGGCGAGTGCCAGCATTTCGGGCCGGGTCTATTACGACGCGAGCGGGGACCACAATCCGGCGACGGCGCCGAACGTGGGCATACCCGGCGTGACGGTGCGCCTGAGGGACAGTGGCACGAATGCCCAGGTGGGCTCGGACCAGGTTACAAATGGGACCGGTGACTACAGTTTCACGGGACTGGTGGCGGGTAATTACTACGTGCAGGAAATCCAGCCGGCGGCCTGGCTGGACGGCACGGACACGGTGGGCACGGGCGGCTCGGCCCCGAAAGGCACGATTGCCAAGGGTGGCGGTACGGTGGGGGCGGGAGCGGTGGACGCCATCACCAACATCGCAATCGGTTCGAACGAGACCCTCGCCGACTACAACTTCGGCGAACTGGCCGGAACCACCCTCTCCGGTGCCGTGTTCGTGGATAACGGCACGACGGGCGGCGGCATTACCAATGACGGCCTGAAGAATGGCACGGAGGCCGGTATCTCGGGGGTGCTGGTGACGCTGAACGGTTCGAGCGGCGGCACCTGCGTGACTCAGGCGACGCCTCCGGCCTTTGACACCATAGGCACGTCCTGTACGACCAGGACGGCGGCGGACGGCAGCTACAGTTTCGTGATCGCCACGACGGGTGTGTTCAATGTGGTGGAAACCCAGCCCTCGGGCTACCTGGATGGCACGACCAGGCCGGGCACGGGCACGACGGGGTATGCCGGGGCGCCGCCCTCGAAGGCGGTGCCGGTGAGTCCGCTGCCGGGCTCTGTCAATCCGGGTGACCCGGATGCCATCAATGGCGTGGTGATTGCGGCCCGCGAGACCGCCATCAACTACAACTTCGGCGAGCAGCCCACGGTGGTGACGCTCACGAAGTCGTTTTCCGCGCCCAAGAGCATTCTGGCAAATGGCACGTCCACCATGACGCTGACCCTGGGCAACCCGAACGGTGCGGTGGCGACGGTGGGGACGCAGGACTTCGTGGATACCTTCCCGGCGAATCTGGCGGTGGCGGCCACATCGAACCTCGCGTCCGGGATCGGAACGGGAACCGGCACCGGCATGTGCCGCCTGGCGGACGTCTCGGCGACGAACACGGGCAGCACCGGCACCTTGACCGTGAAGGGCACGACGGCGGGCGGCACTTATCAGATTCCGGCCAACGGCACGTGCGTGATCACGGTGAATGTCACCAGCGCCGCGGCGGGAACCTACATTAACACCACCGGCACGCTGTACACGGACAAGGGCACGGCGCCACCGGCCACCGACACGCTGGTGGTGACCGCCCCTCAGGCGATCATTTCCGGCCACGTCTGGTTGAACAAGACGCCGGGCCAGACGACCTTCAATGCCAGCAACGTCATTCCGCTCAAGGACTGGATCGTCCAGGTGCTGGATGGCGAGAACACGGTCGCGGGCACGGGCACGACCGCCAGTGACGGCAGCTACGGCATCACGGTGGCCCCCGGCATCGCCTATCACGTGCAGTTCAAGAACCCGGCCACCGGCCAGGTATGGCCGGGCGTGGTCAACAACGCGCCCGCCTCGGCCTGTGCCACCTGCACCGAGAACCCGAACCGGACCGCCATCACCGGGGTGCAGACCCCGGGCGGCAGCATTCCCGGCCTGGATCTGCCGATTGATCCCAGCGGCGTGGTGTATGACTCGAGAACCGGCACGCCCATCTCCGGTGCCCTGGTGACCCTGTCCGGGCCGCCCGGTTTCGCGGCCTACGTGGCCGGCGGCAATACCACCTACACGACCGGCGCGGATGGCGCCTACCAGTTCTTCTTCCTGGCCGGGGCTCCGACCGGAACCTATACGCTGTCCGTCACGGCACCCAACTACCTGCCGGTGTCGCCCGCCAGTGCGTCCACCGTCGTCGTTCCCTGTGCCAACGCGCTGAACGTGTATGCGGGCACGGTGGGGGGCACGACCTATCCGGATCCGAGCAAGATCCAGAATGCCAACTGGACCGCAGCGCGCCTGGCCCTGGGGCCGGCCCCGTCCTGCCCGGCCAGCAACAGCGGATTCGTGGCCGGCTCCGCAACCACACTCTATTACCTGAGTTTCGCCGTACAGAACGGCTGGTCCAACCTGATCAACAATCACATCCCCATGGACCCCGGCACCGGCAACATCATCGTCATGACCAAGACGACGCCCATGGTGAACGTGGCGCGCGGCGATCTGGTTCCCTATACCCTCACGGCTAGGAATACCGCCTCCTACGCGTTGACCGGCATGACCATCGTGGATCGCATGCCTCCGGGCTTCAAGTACCGGACCGGCAGTGCCACCCTGGATGGAGTGCCCATGGAACCGACGGCGAGCGGCCGCGACCTGTCCTGGACGCCGGTTGCCTTTGTCGCCAACAATTCCGCCGGAACCGTGGCGGGGGCGACCCGTATCTTCAAGCTCCTGCTGATCCCTGGTTCGGGGGTGGGCGACGGGCTCTACGACAACTGCACCTGGGCCAGGGCCGGCGCCAGCGCCGCGTCCAATCAGGCTTGCGCGCCGGTGCGCATCGTGCCCGATCCGACCTTCGATTGTCCGGACGTGATCGGCAAGGTGTTCGATGACAAGAACGCCAACGGCTACCAGGATGATGGCGAGCCGGGCATCCCGAACGTGCGCATCGCCACGCCCCGCGGCGTCCTGGTGACCTCCGACGCGGAAGGGCGCTTCCACGTGCCCTGCCCGGAGATTCCCAACCCGGACCGGGGCTCCAACTTCTTCATGAAGCTGGATGACCGTACCCTGCCCTCCGGCTATCGCCTGACCACGGAGAATCCGCGGGATGTGCGCCTGACCCGGGGCAAGCTGGTGAAGCTGAACTTCGGCGCCACCATCCATCGCGTGGTGCGGATCGAACTGACGGATGCCGCCTTCGTGGCGGGCAGGGAAGACCTGCTGCCCGACTGGCAGAAGAAGATCGAGGCCTTGCCGCGGCAACTGACGGACAAGCCTTCCCTGATACGGATTGCTTACCCGCCAGGGGGAGACCCGGACTTGACCAAGAAACGGATTGAAGTCTTGAAGGCGCAGATCGAAAAGCACTGGCAGGATCTGAACTGCTGCTACCGCCTGGTTATCGAGACGGAGGGCGAGCAATGAAAACCCTGACGCCCATCAAAGTAAATGACGCGCTTGCTACATCCTCCCTCGCCCCCCGGGAGGGGGGAGAGGGCTGGGGTGAGGGGCGCCTTCGGCTCCTGGCTGTTCTGATCGGATCCCTGGTGCTGCCGGCCGGCGTACTGGCGGCGGATGACAGCTTCCCCCTGAAGGGTGAGCAGCCCGCGGAGAAGCAGACCTGCAAGGAAAAGACACCGGAAGGTGAAAAGGCCTACACCTGCGGTGACAGTCCGCGGGGCAAGATGCTGGAGCACAGCCACGCCACGCCGTTGCCGGCCTCATCCAGCAGCGAGCGGGAAGGCGCGGAGTTTGCCAGCCTGCCGCCCTCGGCCCTGACCATTGCCGAGATCAAGACCATGCTGGTCACGGTGGCGCCGGTGACGGTGCCCCAGGCGACGGTGACGCTCTCGGACAAGGCGGGCGCCACCCATTTCGCTTCCGGGCGGGCAGAACTGACGCCGGAGGGCGTGCGGCATCTGGAGGGCATCCTGGCCAACCTCAAGGGCAAGGAGAAGATCCGTTTCGAGATCGTGGGCCACACGGACAACCAGCGCATTTCCGCGCGCCTGAAACCCACCTACCCGGACAATCAGGCCCTGTCGCAAGCCCGGGCGCTGACCATCGCCAACTGGTTCAAGGACAAGCTGGGCCTGGCGGCCGACGCCTTCAGCGTGTCCGGCAAGGGCGAGAGCCAGCCGGTGGCGAGCAACGGCAATCCGGAGGGCATGGCACAGAATCGGCGCACGGAAATCCACGTCTGGTTCCAGGAACCGGCGGCACCGCTACCGCCACCGCCGCCTCCCAGGAAGGAGGACAAGCTGGTGCAGAGCGACCCCTGCGCGCCCGTCGTGGCGGGCGGCCAGCCCTTCTCCATCAGCGTGGATGGTATCGCGATCAACACCGACACGAAGCAGGTGGAAGCCGATCGCCAGCGCTGCGTGGACGTAGCCCTGGAAAGGGCGGACATCCAGGTCAAGTACGACCCCATGAACACCGCGCCGGCCCTGAACGTCTGGGTGCCCGGCACCGGGGCACTGCGCGGGCGTCCCGTGGAGTTTTCCACCTACAGCAATTACGCCTGGTGGGTCAAAAAGGCCGAGGTGCGCGTCTTCGCCCGGGGGCAGCAGACCCAGGAGACGCCGATTGCGGTGATTCCGGTAACGGTCGGGGGCTCCTCGTCTTGGTTGCCGGCCGCCAACATCCCGGCCGACGTCGGCTACCTGCTGCGGGTCTATGACGCCAAGGGCCGCTTCGATGAGACGGCCTTGAAGCCGCTCACCCTGCTGGAACGTGCCGAGCCGCTCTCCGACGTGGAAAAGGCCGAGCGGGAGAAGTTGACCGGCTGGGGCGAGAGCAGCCTGAAGCTCCGGAACATCGGCGCCTCCGGCGGCATGGTGACGGTCTCCGGCAAGAATGTGAAGGCCGGCCAGACGGTCACGGCCCTGGGCGAGACGGTGCCCGTGGATGGCCAGGGCAAGTTCGCCGTGCGCCAGATCCTGCCTGCCGGCCCGCATTCCGTGGAAGTGTCGGTGAAAGATGCCAAGGGCCAGGGCATGAGCTTCCGGCGCAACCTGAACATCCCGGACAAGGACTGGTTCTACGTCGCCATCGCCGACATCACCGTGGGGCGCGACCATACCAGCGGGCCGGCCCCCATCGTCACGGCGGACAGCCAGCACTACAACAACGAGACCTGGGTGGACGGCCGCGGCGCCTTCTACCTGAAGGGCAAGATCAAGGGCGAGTACCTGCTCACCGCCTCCGCGGACACGGGCGAACAGCCCATGAAGAGCCTGTTCTCCAACTTCCAGGCCAAGGATCCCTACTATCTGCTGCGCAACATAGACCCGAACCGCTACTACCCGGTCTATGGCGACGACAGCGCCATCGTGGATGACGCCCCGACCCAGGGCCGGTTCTTCGTCAAGCTGGAACGGGGCGACTCCCACGTCATGTGGGGCAACTTCAAGACCTCCTGGACCGGGACCGAACTGACCAACTTCAGCCGCGGCCTCTACGGCGCGGACCTGCTGTGGAACTCCGAGGCCACCACGAGCTACGGCGAGAAGCAGAGCACGGTGAACGCCTTCGTGGCCGATCCGGGCACCCTGCAATCCCGGGAAGACTTCCGCGGTACCGGCGGTTCGCTCTACTGGCTGCATCACCAGGACATCACCCAGGGCTCGGATCGCCTGTGGGTGGAAATCCGGGACAAGGATTCCGGCCTCACGATCGAGAGGAAGCCGCTCGTCGCGGCCCAGGACTACGAGATTGACTATCTCCAGGGGCGCATCACCCTGCGCGCGCCCCTGCCTTCGGTCGCGGACGGCAGTTCCCTGGTGCAGACCGCCACGGCCAACGGCAATCCGGTGTTCCTGGTGTCCACCTACGAATACACCCCCGGCCTCAACGCCATCAGCGGCAACGCCGTGGGCCTGCGCGCCAGCCACTGGTTCAACGACCACATCCGGCTCGGGCTGACCCGCTACCACCAGGGCGACAGCAGCTACTGGCAGGACATGAAGGGGCTGGACGCCACCCTGCGCTACAAGCCGGGCACCTATATGCGCGTGGAGGCGGCCCGTTCCACCGGTCCCGGCAGCGAGTCCTATGCCTCGCTCAATGGCGGCTTCAATTTTGCGAGCACCAATGCCAGCGGCCAGCGGGCCGATGCGCGGCGGGT
Source organism: Rhodocyclaceae bacterium (assembly GCA_028714035.1). GTDB lineage: Bacteria > Pseudomonadota > Gammaproteobacteria > Burkholderiales > Rhodocyclaceae > JAQTNA01. The sequence goes on along the minus strand of JAQTNA010000002.1, from coordinate 131,020 downwards.
GGATCTGGCGGCCGACCTGTCCGAGTTGAAGGCGGGCTGGGCGGGCAAGCTTTCCGCTTACCACCAGACTCAGGATGCCGGATTCTCCGGTCCGGGCCAGACGGCAATTTCCAGCGAGGCCACCACCCTGAAGGGGGCCGCGGCCGTGCTGCCCCTGGGCGGTGCGACGGAGATTGCCTTGAAGGCGGACGATCGTTCCGCCACCAGCCAGTCGGCCAAGGCCGGGGAAGTCGCCCTGCGCCACAAGCTGAACCCGGAGTGGGGCGTGTCCGCAGGACTGCGCCGGGACCAAAGGGACAATCTTGTCGCCAATGCCAGTCCCACCCTGTCCCAGAACGGTTACCGCAGCGACCTGATCCTGCGTGTGGATTACCGGCCGCTTGCCGATGGCGAGAAGGCCAAGGCGGAGCAGGGCGGTTCCGCGGCCGCCACTTCGGTGGCCGCACCGGTGGCGACTCCCGGGACCCCCGGCGCCGCCCAGTCCAGCCTGTTGCCGGCCGGCAGCCTGTCCCAGGCGGCCCGGTTGCAGCAGCCCTTCGATCCGGCGGCGAGCGCGGGCCTGGCCGCCGCCCAGATGCCGGGGCTCAAGTACAAGCCCTGGAACGGTTACGGCTTCATCCAGGACACCCTGGGCCGGAGCGACGGCCGGGATGCCAACAACCGGGGCGGCCTGGGCTTGGGCTACCAGGTCAATGATCGCCTGCGCCTGGGAGCCGAGGCTTCCGGCGGCAGCGGTGGCGGCGGCGGACGCCTGTCCGGCGACTACCGGGTGGATGATCGCAGCAACTACTACCTGGCCTATGCCATGGAGACGGAGTCCGCGGACAACAATTACCGTGGCCGCCAGGGAGCACTGACTTCGGGCTCCCATTACCGTCTGTCCGATCAGGTCGGCTTGTTCGGGGAAACGCGCTGGACCAATGGCGCCGGCTCCCAGAGCCTGACTCATGCCTTCGGCGTGGACCTGGCCCCCAACGACCGCTGGACGATGGGCATCAAGATGGAAAAGGGCCAGGTTTCCGATGCCCTGGCCGGTGATCTGGACCGGCGCGCCCTGGGCCTGTCCGCCGCTTACAAGTTCGAGAAGATCAAGTTCGCCTCGGCCCTGGAAGTGCGGGAAGAACGCAGCGCGACCGCGAGCGCGGTGGCGGGTGCCGCCTATACCCCGGGACTGGCCTTGAACGGCAGCGACCGCACCGTCTGGCTGATGAAGAATTCCCTGGGCTATCAGGCGAGCCCGGCCTGGCGGCTCCTGGGCAAGCTGAATTTCTCCAGGAGTTCCAACAGCCAGGGCGCCTTCTATGACGGCGACTACACGGAATTCGTGGCCGGCGTGGCCTATCGGCCGGTGGATAACGACCGCTGGAACACCCTGTTCAAGTACACCTACTTCTACAATCTGCCCTCGCCCGGACAGGTGGACAGCACCACCGGCTCGGTCCTGGACTACACGCAGAAGAGCCAGGTGCTGGACGTGGATACCGTCTATGACCTGAAACCCTGGCTCTCCGTGGGCGGCAAGTATGGCTTCCGCTGGGGCGATCTGCGGGATGCCAAGGTCGGCGGGAACTGGTTCTCGAGCCGGGCGGAACTGATGGTACTGCGGGCGGACCTTCATTTCGTGAAGGAGTGGGATGCCTTGCTGGAAGCCCGACGCCTGCATGCGCAGGAGGCCAGCGATACCCGTTCCGGTTTCCTCGTGGCGGTGTACCGGCATCTCGGGGAACATGCCAAGCTGGGGGTCGGCTACAATTTCACCGACTTCTCTGATAACCTCACGGACCTCTCCTATCGCAGCCGCGGCTGGTTCGTGAACGGGATGTCCTCCTTCTGAGAGTTTGCGGATAAGGCGTAGGGTGGGCAGGTTCTACCTGCCCACGGGGAGCGGTGGGAAAGGTGGGCACGCTGCGCTTTGCCCACCCTGCTTCTCTCGACTGTTTCGTGGTGAACATGGCCCGTCCCCAACTCATCAAGATACTGAAACTTCTCTCCTTCATCCTCGGGGGAGCGGTGGCGGTCGCGGCCCTGCTGGCGGTCACGGCCAGCCTCCTGTTCGACGCGGAGGCGGTGAAGGCCCAGGCCGCGCGCCTCATGCTGGAAAAGAAGCAGCGCATCCTGAGGATCGAGGGCGAGGCGGCGCTCTCCTTCTGGCCCAGCGTCGGGCTGCGCCTGGCCAAGGTTTCCCTGTCCGAGCACGACAGCGAGCGGGTCTTTGCCGCGGCGGAGAAGGTCCGTCTTTCCCTGCGTCTCCTGCCCCTGCTGCGGAAGGAACTGGCGGTGGATACGGTGGAACTGGACGGCATCGCCATCAATCTGATCCGCCACAAGGATGGCAGCTTCAACTACGACGACCTGATCTCCCAGGAAAAGGACAAGGAGCCCCTGCGTTTCGATGTGGCGGGCGTGCGCCTTTCCCACGGCAGCCTGGGGTACGTGGATGAAGGTGCCGGGCGGACGATCCGGGTGTCCGAACTGGATCTGGGCAGCGGACGGCTGGCCAATGTTGCCGAGGGCAAGCTCACCCTGAGCGGCAAGCTGTCGGTGGATAAACCCGCCCTCGCCGGGGATGCCAAGCTCATCGGCCACTATCGCCTCAATCTGGACCAGCGCACCTATGCCCTGGACGGCCTGGACATACGCTCCGTGGGCGACTACCTGGGCATGAAGGGGGCGGAACTGGCGCTCGCGGCCGACCTGCTTTCCGTGAAGCCCGCCGGCGTGGAAGCCATCAAGCTGGAGTTGGGCGCCAAGGGCAAGTGGCCCGATCAGGCGCTGGAAGTGAGACTTTCCGTGCCCAAGCTCGTTCTCGGAGGCGATCGCGGCGCGAGCGAAGCCCTGTCGCTCACGGTCGCCGCGACCGGGCCCGGCGGCAAGAGTGGCGCACGCGCCGAGTTTTCGGGCATCGCCCTGGAAGGCTCCCAGCTTCGAGCCGCGAAATTTTCGCTGGCCGCCGACAGTCGGCAGGCGGAGTCCGGCGTCCGCTTGAACCTCTCGTCCCCCTTTTCGGCCGACCTGGGTACCCAGGTCTTCAAGTTGCCCCAGATCACCGGAGAAGCGGAGCTTTCCCATCCGGCACTGGCCGTGAAGCCCTTGATCATGGCGCTTACCGGCGCGCTGGAGGCCGATCCGGCCCGCCCCTTCCTGGGCCTCGCCCTGAATGCCGCCAACGCTTCCACTCGCCTTGCGTCCAAGGTGCAGCTCAGCCGCTTCAGTCCGCCCGCCATCGCTTTCAGCCTGGATGTGGACCGGCTGGATGCCGACAAGTACCTGCTGCCTGCCAAGGCGCCGGCGGCCGGCGCCAAGACAGTGGCCAGGCCCCTGGACTTTTCCTTCCTCAACGCCCTGGACGTCAGCGGCACGGTGAAGGTGGGCAGCCTTCAGTATGCCGGCGTCAAGGCGAGCGGCCTGCGCGTAGACCTCCGGGCCAAGGACGGACGCCTGGAGGTTTCGCCCCTGGCCGCCAGTCTCTATCAGGGGAGCGTTTCCGGCAGCGTGACCCTGGATGCCCAGGGCAATCGGGTCGCGGTGCGCCAGAATTTCTCCGGCGTGGCCGTGGCCCCCTTGCTCAAGGATGCCTTGCACAAGGAGTTCCTGGAGGGCCACGGCAACCTCGCCCTGGATATCCACACGGCCGGCGGAGATGTCCCGGCCATGACCCAGGGTCTGGCCGGGACGGCCCGCGTGGACCTGAAGGATGGGGCGGTGAAGGGCATCAACATCGCCAAGTCCCTGCGCGACCTCAAGTCCCGCTTGATTCAGCGCCAGGATATGGTGCAGGCCGCCAATGCCGCGGACAAGACCGACTTCACGGAGCTCTCGGCCTCGTTCGACATCGAGAAGGGCATCGCCAGGAACAAGGATTTTTCCGCCAAGTCGCCTTTCCTGAGGGTGGCGGGTGCCGGACAGTTCGATCTGCCCAGGGAGACCATGGATTACACCGCCAAGGTGGCGGTGGTGCCGACGGCCGCCGGGCAGACGGGCAAGGATCTGGCGGACCTCAACGGGCTGACCATTCCCATCCGTCTGAGCGGACCCTTTCAGGCGCCGAGCTATCGCCTCGCCTTTGCCGACGTGGTTTCGGACCTGGTGGCCGGCAAGGCGGCCGCCAAGGCGGACGAGCTGAAGAAGCAGGCGAAGGAGGAGGCGCAAAAGAAGCTCGGCGGCGCGCTGAAGGGGCTCCTGGGGCGTTGAAAGCCACTCACCGCAGAGGCGCGGAGAAAACCCACGAAGGCAGTATGAAGGCAGTATTGACATGACCCAGGTCCGACCGGACAATCACTCTCTACTCTTCACTCCCCTCGCTCACATGAACCTGCCCATCAGAAGCCTGACCCTTGCGGTCGCCGCCGCTCTCGCCCTTTCCGCTTGCGGCAAGAAGGAAGATGCCCAGACCGGTTCCGCCGGGGCCGTGGTCAAGATCGGCCAGGCCAGCCCCCTGACCGGACCCCAGGCCCACCTGGGCAAGGATAACGAGAACGGCGTGCGCCTCGCCCTGGAGGAAGCCAACGCCAAGGGCGTGGAAGTCGGCGGCGCCAAGGTGAAGTTCGAACTGGTTTCCGAAGACGACCAGGCCGATCCCAAGCAGGGCACCCTGGTGGCGCAGAAGCTGGTGGATGGCAAGGTGGCGGGCGTCCTCGGCCACCTGAATTCGGGTACCACCATTCCCGCGTCCCGCATCTATTCCGAGGCCGGCCTGCCTCAGGTTTCCCCCTCCGCGACCAATCCCAAGTATACCCAGCAGGGCTTCAAGACCGCCTTCCGCGTCATGGCCAATGACGTGCAGCAGGGCAAGGTTCTGGGCAGCTACGCGGTGAACAAGCTGAATGCCAAGGCCATCGCCATCATTGACGATCGTTCGGCCTACGGCCAGGGCCTGGCGGACGAATTCCAGAAGGCGGTGGAAGCCGCCGGCGGCCGTATCGTTGCCCGGGAGTTCACCAACGACAAGGCCACCGATTTCACCGCCATCCTGACCAAGGTGAAGTCCAAGAGCCCGGATCTGGTCTTCTACGGCGGCATGGATTCCCAGGCCGGCCCCATGGCGCGCCAGATCAAGGCCCTGGGCGTCAAGGCCCCCATGCTCTTCGGCGATGGTGGCTGTACCACGGAGTTTTCCAAGCTCGCTGGGGATGCGGCGGAGGGCAATTATTGTTCGCTGCCGGGCGTTCCCCTGGAAAAGATGAGCGGCGGCACGGAGTTCAAGGCCCGCTTCAAGGCCCGCTTCAACGTGGACATCCAGCTTTATGCCCCTTACGCGTATGATGCCGCCAACGTCATGATTGACGCCATGAAGCGTGCCAATTCCACCGATCCCAAGCGCTACCTGCCCCTGTTGGGCAAGACCGACTTCCCGGGGGTCACCGGCCGCATCGTGTTCGATGACAAGGGCGACCTGATGAACGGCGCCATCACCCTGTATCAATCCCGTGGCGGCCAGTGGCAGCCCCTGGAAACCGTGGGCGGCGGCGACATTTCGCCGGCAGCCGTGGCGGCCAGCCTGGACAAGGCGGCGGACGGTGGTGCCAAACCCGTCGGTGCGCAGGGAATCGCGATGGAAAACGTGAAGGCGGTGGAGCAAGGCACCAAGGGTCCCGGATACTGAGGAGCCAACTGGAAACGGCACCCGAGGGTGCCGTTTCTACATGATTCCCATGGACACCTTCCTGCAACAGATCGTGAACGGCCTGGTCCTGGGGAGCATCTATGCCCTGGTGGCGCTGGGCTATACGATGGTCTACGGCATCATGGGCCTCATCAATTTCGCCCATGGCGAGGTGGTCATGATCGGCGCGCTCACCGCCGTCTCCGTCCTCCAACTGCTGGCGGGCAGTGCCCTGCCCGCACCCTTGCAGGCCCTCATGGCCTGCGGCGTGGCGGCCCTGGTGTGCATGGCCGTCGGTTTCCTGGTGGAGCGCGTGGCCTACCGGCCCCTGCGGCACGCGCCGCGACTGGCGCCCCTCATCACCGCCATCGGCGTATCCATCGTCCTGCAACACCTGGCCATGCTCATCTGGGGGCGCAACTACCACACCTTCCCGACCCTCATGTCCTCAACGCCGCACGCCATCGGCGGCGCCGGCATTACCGACCTGCAAATTCTCATCGTGGTCCTGGCGGCCCTGGTCATGGGCGGGCTCATGCTGCTGGTGAATCGCACCCGTCTGGGCCGGGCCATGCGCGCCACGTCGGAGAATACGGCCATCGCCGGACTCATGGGCGTGGATATCAACCGCATCATCGCCCTTACCTTCGTCATCGGCTCCGCCCTCGGGGCGCTGGCGGGCATCATGGTGGGCGCCAACTATGGCATCGCCCATTACGGCATGGGCTCGCTCCTGGGCCTCAAGGCCTTCACCGCCGCCGTGCTGGGCGGCATCGGCAATCTGCCGGGCGCCATGCTCGGGGGCGTGCTGCTGGGGGTGATCGAGTCCCTGGGCGCAGGCTACATCGGCGATGCCACCGGCGGTTTCTTCGGTTCCAACTACCAGGACGTGTTCGCCTTCTTCGTCCTGATCCTGGTCCTGGTGTTCCGCCCGTCGGGCCTCATGGGCGAGAAAGTGGCGGAGCGGGCGTAAAACCCCAGAAGACCTCTCCGCAAAATCGCCAAGGCACGAGGCCGGGTGCGCAACGCACCCAATGACTTCGCCACTCCCGGGTAGCTCGCCTGCTGCGCGACCCAATCGCTGTCTTGGGCGGTGCTCACCCCGCGCCTGTCGTATTGATCCTGGAAACCTCGGTTTTAACCTCAGAGACGCGAAGGCGCAGAGGAAAAACAAGGCGTCCTAGCCGGTTTCTGTTTCCCCCATCGGGTGAGCCTGAGATACCTGCCAAGGTCTGGTTTTCTCTGCGTCTTCGCGCCTCTGCGGTGAATCAAGTGCTTTTTCCAGGCTGAAATGTCTCGGGGCTGCGCTCCGTCCGCCTTGCTCGCGGGCCGCTCGCTACGGTTTTTCGAGCTGCCGTCCTGCTTGATTTTGCGCTTCAGGGCAAGACCCCAGAAGGATCGCCAGTGACCCCAGGGTCCGATGCCATTCGGCTTCCAGCGCGGCCAACAATCGGGGGTCGGCGGCCGTGCCCTTGAGACTTTCCTCCAGTTCAGCGACGGTGGCTTCCAGTCTCATCGCCCCTATGGTGCCGGAGCTACCCTTCAGGGAATGGGCGATTCTCAGGGCCGTCGTGCGGTCTTCGAGCGCCATGGTCGCCGCAAGCTTTCTGATGGATTCGGCATTCCGGTCACGGAACATCCTCAGGAAATGGCGATACTGTTCCACATCGCCATTTACCCGTGCCAATGAACGGGGAACATCAAATCCATCCACCTCGGGCAGGGAGTTGTTGATTCCGGCGGTGGCCGGCGAGGCGTCGGGCGCTCCCGATCGTCTTTGCCCATCCGGAACGATGGATGTGCTTGACGCGGCCCGTGTCTTGGGCAACCACTTGAGCAGACTTGAGAACAATGCTTCCGGATCAACGGGCTTGGTGATGAAATCGTTCATTCCGGCGTCGAAGCAGTTGGCCTTGTCTTCGGCGAAGGCATTCGCCGTCATGGCCAGGATGGGTATGTCGGTCATTTTCGGCAGGAGGCGTATTCGGCGCGTGGCCTCCAGTCCGTCCATGCGCGGCATCTGCATGTCCATGAGGATGAGGTCGTATTCCTTCTTGCCGGCCAACTCGACCGCCTCCGCGCCATCTGTCGCCACGTCCACTATCTGGCCGACATCGGCCAGCAATTCCAGGGTGACCTCCCGATTGATCGGCTCGTCTTCGGCCAACAATATTCGGCCTCCCTTGTGGAACTGGAGAAGGTCGGATTCGGCGGCGTCGGGCGTCGGCGCTGCCACGCGCGCCTGCTCCGGCCGGCCTTTCCTGATGCGCGCAGTAAACCAGAAGGTGCTGCCGACACCAGGCATGCTTTCGGCACCGGCACCGCCCCCCATCAGCTCCGCGAGCTTCTTGGTGATGGCCAGGCCCAGGCCGGTGCCGCCGTAACTGCGGGTAATCGAGTTGTCCGCCTGCTCGAACACCGAGAACAGCCTGCCCATCTTGTCCGGGGGAATGCCGATGCCCGTGTCCTGAACTTCGAAGCGAATCAGCACCGACTCTTCGGTTTCGTCCTGCACCCGGCTGCGCAGGGTGACCGAGCCGGTCGGGGTGAACTTGATGGCATTGGAAGCGTAGTTCAGGAGCGCCTGCTGGAGCCGCGTCGGGTCGCCCAGCAGGCCTTCGGGGCAGACCTGATCCTCCGCGCTCAGCGTCAGCCCCTTGGCGCGAGCCGGCTCGGCAAGCATCGAGATCACGTTGGCGGTGATGGTGCCGACACTGACCGCTGTTTCCTCCAGGCTGAACATGCCGGCTTCGATCTTGGAAAGGTCGAGGATGGCATTGATGATTTCCAGCAGATGCTGGCCCGCCGCGTCTATCTTGTTCAGGCGCTCCGCCTGCTGGGGTTCCACGCCGGAACGCCGGATCAGGAAGGCCATGCCGATGATGGCGTTCAGCGGCGTGCGGATCTCATGGCTCATGTTGGCCAGGAAAGCGCTCTTTGCGATGTTGACCGCTTCGGCCGCCTCCTTGGCCTGGATCAGTTCGGCCTCGGCTTGTTTGCGTGCCGTGATGTCGCTGAAGAACGTGATGAACCATTCCCGCTCGGGAGTCTGCCGAACATAGGCGATGACTTCCACGGGGTACAGGCTGCCGTCCTTGCGTCGGTGCAGGGTTTCCAGCCGCTTGCTGTTTCCGCTCTCATGCAAAGTGCGCGCGACCTCATGGATGGCTTGCGGCGGGAATTCCGGGTTGATATCGCTGATATTCAGGCCAAGCAGTTCCTCCTGCTCGTAGCCCAGTTGCCTGCACGCCTCGCTGTTCGCGTAGAGGAAGCGTCCCGTGGCCACGTCATTCCAGGCGATGGCGATGCCTGCCCGGTCCATGGCGAACTGGGTTTCAGCGAGTCGTTCACTGCTGTGCGCCAGTTCGGCCGTGCGCGCGCTCACCAGTTCTTCCAGGTGCTGTTGGTACCCGGACAGGGTTTGTTGCTGGGTTTCCAGGAGTCTGGCCTGCGCCTGGGATCGTTGGCGCTGGCCGTCCATCTCCTGCATGAGTTTGTGGGTGCGCAGCGCCGCATGGACCGAAAAATAGATCTTGTCGGCGCTGAGTTCGGATTTCAGGCGATAGCCGTCAATCTCGTAGTCCATCACCACCTGGCGCTGGGGGGCATAGCCCGGTTGCCCGGTGACCAGCACGATTTGCAGGGTTCGGTTGCCCAGATCCCGGCGAATGTACCGGACAAGCTCCAGGCCGGCCTGTTCGCTTTCCATCACCACGTCCAGCAGGATCAGGGCGATATCCGGGTGCCGGTTCAGGATATCCCGGGTTTCTTCGGCAGAACGAGCGTCCAGCAGGCGCAGCGGCCGGCCTTCCACTTCCACCTCCTGCAGGGCCAGGCGCAGGACGGCGTGGATGTCCGGCTCGTCGTCCACCAGCAGAACCTTCCAGGGGAGGGGCGCATCTTCCGCGGCAATCTCCGCTTCCGGTGCAAAGAGCGCCTGAAAATCATTCTGCCCGTTCACTGTGGCTTCCCTGAATCGAGGCCCTGGCTGTTCGGGTCGGGTTGCCTGAGAGGGAGCCAGACACGGAACGTGCTGCCCTTGCCCAAAGCGCTTTCAACCTCGATTCGACCATGATGTTTCTGGACAATGCTGTAGGAAACCGCAAGGCCCAGGCCGGTTCCGGCGCCAACCGGTTTTGTGGTGTAGAAGGGGTCGAAAATGCGTTTGATGCTTTCCGGGGCCATGCCTTTCCCCGTATCGGAGACTTCCACCCATATTTCCTCGCCTTGAATGCCGGTGCGGAGGGTGATGATGCCCCGGGTTTCGATGGCCTGGGCGGCGTTGACCAGCAGGTTCATGAACACCTGGTTCAATTGGGACAGCAGGCACTCGATCCGGGGCAGTGTCTCGAATTCCTTCCTCACCTCGCAGGTGTATTTCAACTGGTTCCAGACGACGTTCAAGGTGCTCTCGATGCCGCCGTGGATGTCGTCCAGCATCCAGTTTTCCTCGGACTCGACGCGGGAGAAATCCTTGAGATCCTGAACGATCTTCGTGACCCGCTCCAGGCCGTGGAGGGATTCCGCCACGAGGCCGCGAATGTCTTCCCGCTCGTATTCGAAGGATATCTGCTGTTCCAGGTGGTGCAGTTCGGAGAACGAGTCGGTATGCTCCGGCAGCAGGGACTCGACCTGCTCATAGGCATTCAGCACGCGCAGGAAGTCGTCTATGTAGCGCACCAGGGAGCACATGTTGGACTTGACGTAGCCGATCGGGTTGTTGATCTCATGGGCAACGCCGGCCGCCAGCAAGCCGATGGATGCCAGTTTCTCCGATTGCACCAGTTGGTCCTGTGCCTGAGTCAGCTTGACGTTGAGTTCCGCCAGCGCCCGGTTGCCGCGCGTCAGTTCCTCCATGCGCGTCCGGGCCTCCGCCTCGGCCTTCTTGCGCTCGGTGATGTTGCTGAAAAACGCGATGAAGCAATCCTGCTCCGGCGCCCGCCGGACGTAGGCGGTCACTTCGGCGGGGTACAGGCTGCCGTCCTTGCGCCGGTGTAGGGTCTCGAACTGGTGGCTGGCGCCCCGCTCACGCAGGCTGCGCGCGACTTCGCGCACGGCCTCCGGCGGGAATTCCGGGTTGATGTCGCTGATGCACAGCCCGAGCAAGGCCTCCCGGTCGTAACCCAACTGGCGGCAGGCCTCGTCGTTTACGTAGAGGAAGCGTCCCGTATTCACATCGTTCCAGGCGATGGCGATGCCGGCCCGGTCCATGGCGAACTGGGTCTCGGCCAGGTGCGCATTGCTTTGCGCCAGTTCCGCCGTGCGTTCGGCCACCAGTTCCTCCAGGCGATGCTGATATTGAGCCAGGGCTTGCTGCTGTGACGCCAGGGTTTCCGCCTGCGCCTCCAGTCGCCGGCGCCGAAGCTCCCCTTCGCCCATGTACTGGTGGGTGCGCAGGGCAGAGTGCACCGAGGAAAATATCTTGTCGGCGGTCAGTTCGGACTTCAGGCGGTAGCCGTTGATCTCGTAGTTCGCCACCACCTCCCGCTGGGGGGCATAGCCGGGTTGGCCGGTGATCAGGATGATCTGAACCATGGGATTCAGGAGATCCCTGCGGATGTGGTGCACCAGTTCCAGGCCGGCCCGTTCGGTTTCCATCACCACGTCCAGCAGGACGAGGGCAATGTCCGGGTGCTGCGCGAGCAGGATGCCCGCCTCGTCGGCGGAGTGCGCGTCCATGATGCAAAGCGGCCTGCAGGCCACCTCGATGTCCTGCAAGGCCAGGCGCAGCACGGCGTGGATGTCCGGTTCGTCATCCACCAGCAATACCTTCCAGGGGAGGGTGGGAGCGGCCTCCGTGGGCGGGGGCGTTTCGGGAGCGAACAGTGCCGAGAAGGCCTCTTGCTCGCTCATCGCGGCACCTCGATGTGAAAGTGTACGCCCCGGCCCGGCCGGCTTTCGCATTGAATGGAGCCGCCCAGGCGCTGGGTGATGAGGTTGTAGACGAGATGCATGCCCAGGCCCATGCCGTGCTGGAGATCCGTGGTGAAGAAGGGATCGAAGACCCGGGCCAGCGTTTCCGCTTCCATGCCCCGGCCATCATCGTGGTAATCCAGGCGCACCGTATCGGCGTCGCTTGCCACCTCGATATTTACGGCTCCGTCGCGCCTATCCTTGAAGCCATGTTTCAGGGAGTTGCTGATGAGGTTGATCAGGATGCTGGCCCAGTCGCCGGGCAGACTCTCCACCTCCAGGCCCGGGTCGCACAGGACGTTAATCGTGATATCCCCCTGGGACAGGGCGCCCCCCAGGCTGCGGATCACTTCGTTTATGCACTCCCTCAGCTTGAAGCGGCGTTTCTCCAGCGGCTTGCCGTGCACGGCGACCTGGCGGAAGCTGTCCACCAGCCGGCCGATGCGTTCCAGGTTGGTCCTTATCAAGCCGGCTTCTTCCCCGGCACGGGCCAGGAATCCGTCCAGGTCGGACTGGGTCATGCTGCGTTCGGCGAAGCGGCGGGCCAGGGTTCCGGTCTGGGCCTGGAGAGTGGAGGCCGCAGTAAGCCCCACGCCCAGGGGCGTGTTGATCTCGTGGGCGACGCCGGCCACGAGCATGCCCAGAGAGGCCATCTTCTCCGCTTCCAGCAGTTTCCTGCGGTTGCGGGCGTTCTCGATCGCCAGGCCGCAGACACCGGTCATGGCCAGGGCCATGTTGAGGTAGCGCTCCCGGTGCTCGGGAAAGGCCAGGCGCAGGACCGCGATTCTGCCGACCGCATCCTCACCTCTGCCGATACGCAAGAGGAAGCCTTTTCCGTCGGACGTCCAGGCGTAGTCGTCGTGGAATGACTGGAGGGATGCCAGGACCTCGTCCGGAACCGCCTCGGTCGGGACGGCGATCCGGTTCTCCATCTTCAGGTAGTGGAGGGCTTCCGGGGCGAAGAGCATGCGGAATAGCTCCTCGATGGCGGTGATGGCATCGGATTCGTGTTGGATCTTGGTCAGCCGCGTGAGCAGGTCCATGGCGGAGACATGATCGGCCAGTTCCCGCGCATGCCGACGGTCTCGCTCCCGGGCGCTCTGCCTTTCACGCTCCAGGCGCCATTCCAGCACCAGTCGGGCCAGGAGTGGCCGGGTATGGTCCAGGCCCACGGCGACTCGCCGGGCGGGAAGTTGCACGGCCTGCCGGATTTCCTCGAAATGGGCCTGGGCCTTGGCATCCAGGCCGGTATCCAGGAGCACCAGCTCCCGGGCGAAATCCCCGAAGAACTCGGCGCCCTGTTCCGGCGCGAAACCCATTTCCCGGAACTTCTTCCTCCAGTCCGCCAGCCAGACCGGGGTCATCAGGTAAGCGCCGCCGGCGATGGCTTCGGCCACCAGTTGGGTGCCCGCCACCAGGTGGAAGCACTGCTCCAGGCGCACGACGCGAACCGGCGGAAACCCGTGCGGGGGCTCGCCCAGAGCGTTGATGCAGGCCCGGCCCAGCAGTACGACCTGGGCGCAATCCGCCGGCAGCATGGGCCGCAATTCCGCCCAGGTGACCGGAGGGCGCCCGCAACGGGCAGGAAAGGCGAGAGCCACCACGTCGCTCCAGCCTTCGGCCGAGATGGCGGCCGCCATCTCGCGGTGGAAGTTGTGGCAGCCGAGGATGCAAAGCGTGCCGGCCATGGCCAGTTCCTTCGACCTTACTCGATCCAGTCCAGGGGGTAGCGCCCCCAGCGTCTTGTCGCCTCGCCGATGGCCAGCAGCACGTCCTCCGGTACCTGCCAGGGGATTTCCCCGTGGTTATCCCCGAGCAGAAAGCCGCCGCCCCGCCCGGCCTTGGCGATGGCCGTCTTGACCGCGGCCTCCGCCTGTTCCGGTGTCCAGCGCCGCATCTCGATGCCGTTCAGGTTCCCCAGGAGGCTGACGCGCCGGTTGGCGGCGGCCTTCAGTTCGGCCAGATCTTCCAGGGCGCTGACGCCCACCACGGCGGTGCCGGTATCGGCGATGTCGTTCAGGATGGGCAGGACACGACCCGAGGCGAGGTGGGTGGCGGTAGGCCCCTTGATTCGCGCCAGGGTTCGCCGGGCGACCTGCTGGCCGGTCTTCAGGTACAGATCGCGAGGGATGTTGGTGGTCGACGAGATAGGGTCGAAATAGCAGATGGCGGTGGCGCCTGCCGCCAGCTGGGCATTGGCCCACTCCACGGTGAAGGCCTCGTTGACCCGCATCAGGTGCTCGAAGCGTTCCGGCTGCTCGTAGATCAGTTCGAGATAGCGATCGAAGCCCATCTGCATCACCGGCAGGGAGAAGGGCGAAATGGCGACGCCGATGATGGGCACCGTGTCGCCAACCCTGGCCTTCAGCTCCCGGATGGTTTCCAGCACGCGCACCAGGCAGGGCGACTCCATCACCCGGGGCGGCTCCAGGTGGTCTATGGCCTGGGCGCTTCGGATGATGGGCGGGCCGGCGTTGGGTGGGCCGTCGGGCAGATAGACGACCTCTCCGCCCCAGGCCTCCGTCTCGATGGGGGCGTAAAAGAAGGGATAGAGGCAATCTCCCCCGTACTTCTTCAGGAGCCTCATCTGCCCCTCTATCACGTGTTCGGAGCGGGAAAAGTATTCCTCTATGGACAGACCCAGTTCCCTGGCGCCGTGCAGGGTGGTGAGCAGGAACAGGGGTACACGGTCGGGCTCCTGCTGGCCCAGGGCCGTGAGGGTGCGTTGCATGGAATTCATGCTTGGGGCGTTCATTGCATGGCTCCCATCCAGGACTGGACGATGTCTACGGCGTCCGAGGCGTTGTGGCCCATGGCGTCCGCGCCCACCTCGCGCCACAGATCGGCATCAAACAGGAAGGGGGCGCCGCCCACGATGATCTTGATGTCGAGTCCCTGGGCGTCGAAGGTCTCGCGCACTTCCCGGACCTTGAGGGCGGAGGGCAGCATGAGCACGGAAATCAGCAACACGCGAATGCCGTCGGCACGCGCCCTCTCGCAGAGTTCGGTGACGCTCATGCGACCGTAATCGAACAGCTCGAAGCCGCTGGCGCGCATCATGGAATAGACGATGCGCTTGCCCAGCATGTGGTAGTCGTTGAGCACGGCGATGGCGGAGCGGGGCTGGTGCTTGCGGTCGGGATCGCTGGGGGGCAGCACCCGCTCCACCAGGTCTTCGCAGAAACGTCCGCTCATGTATATCTGGGACAGGGCAACCGTGCCCTCGTTCCAGCCTTGCCCTATCCGTTCCAGGGTCGGCACGACCAGGTTTTCCACCACCTGGATGGGCGAGAGTTCAGCCAGGGCCTCCCGGAAAAGGGCCTCGGCTCCCAGCTTGTCCAGAGACTCCAGGGCTACCTGGAATTTCCCGATTCTCGCCTCCATGCCGACATCTCCAACGCGATATGATCCGAGCAGTATAGACCTGCCCCCCGGATCTCGGCGTGACGTACGGCACGGTGCGTCGCAGTCAGGCCATGACTGGCGGCACATGGCTCCTTCCCTCCCGTCACCTGGCGTATTCGGCCATTGTTGCCAGGTGCGGATGAACCTGTCGGTCGGCGAATCCAGGAGGAATATCGTCAGCGCCGAGCCTTGAGTATCCTTCCAGCCTGCTTCATCCTCAAGCGGATTCTGTATTCGATCTGGTGGCGCTTGCCAGTTTGGCAGGCAGCCTACGTCGAGGCAGGTCCATTTTGAAGCGAGGGTCAAGCGAGAAATCCGGGCGTGCGGTTAATCTCCTTCACTGCGGCTCTGCGCGTCCACTCCCCCCTCACATTGCCGGTGATAACATGCGGCCTTGCTCGGTAGCGGGTGAGCCGGGCTTGCATGCCGGTCTGTGCGACCGTCCGATGAAGTATTCCCGGTTTCCGTGTAGAACCTTTCAAGCATGAACGATTATCCAGGCATGGGAACCTCCATTGCGCCTTCGGGCCCCGTCGGCAGGGCTCAGGACGGGTCTTGGGTTGAGGTCTTGCCTTCATGATCGCGGACTGGCGCAAAGACAGGCAGGTGGTCCGGGCCGGGATCGGGCTTTTCGCACTGGCCCTGGCGGTGCTGCCCTTCGTCGTCTCGGCGTCGTTCGGCAATTCCTGGGTCCGGGTGCTGGACTTCGCCCTGCTCTACATCATGCTCGCCCTCGGCTTGAACATCGTCGTCGGCTTCGCCGGCCTCCTGGACCTGGGCTACATCGCCTTCTACGCCGTGGGCGCCTATCTCTACGCGGTCCTGTCCTCACCCCACCTGGCCGGAGCCTTCCCGTCGCTTGCGCCGGGGCTTGCCTGGCCCATCTGGGTCATCCTGCCTCTGGGCGCCCTGGTGGCGGGGCTGTTCGGCATCCTCCTGGGGGCGCCCACGCTGCGCCTGCGCGGCGACTACTTGGCCATCGTCACCCTGGGTTTCGGCGAGATCATCCGCATCTTCCTGAACAACCTGAACGCGCCCATCAACCTCACCAACGGGCCGCAGGGCATCACCGGCATCGCGCCCCTACACATCGGTGGCGTAGTCCTGGGGCGTGGGCAGGACATCCTGGGTTTCACCGTTCCCGGCATCCATCTCTACTACTACCTGTTCCTGCTCCTGGCGCTGGGGATCGTCTTCGTGACCGTGCGCCTGGAGGACTCCCGCATCGGCCGCTCCTGGGTCGCCATCCGGGAGGACGAGATCGCGGCCAAGGCCTGCGGCATCAACACCCGCAACGTGAAGCTCCTGGCCTTCGCCATGGGCGCGAGCTTCGGCGGCGTGGCGGGCGGCCTGTTCGCCGGTTTCCAGGAGTTCGTGAGCCCGGAGAGCTTCTCCCTCACCGAGTCGGTCATGGTGCTGTGCATGGTGGTGCTGGGAGGCATGGGCAACATCGGTGGCGTCATCCTGGGGGGGCTCTTGCTGTCCGTGTTGCCGGAAATCCTGCGCTGGGGGGCGGCCCCGGTGCAGCAGGCCCTCTTCGGCCGGGTGCTCCTGGACCCGGAATCGTTGCGCATGCTGCTCTTCGGCCTGGCCCTGATCCTGGTCATGCTCTACCGTCCCGCGGGGCTCTGGCCTTCCGCCGTACGCCGCCGGGAGTTCGAGGAGGCGGCCGAGGAGGAGAAGGAAATCGTCGGGCTTGAGGAGGGCTCCGCATGACGATCCTCCTGGAAGCACGGGGCATAGGCAAGAACTTTGGCGGCGTGCAGGCCCTGCGTGATGTGTCCCTGACCATCCGCCGGGGCGAGATCTACGGCCTCATCGGCCCCAATGGCGCGGGCAAGACCACCTTCTTCAACGTGCTCACCGGCCTCTACAGCGCGGACAGCGGGCAGGTGGATTTCGATGGCCGGCGCCTCAACCTGGGGGCGCCGCACGAAGTCGTGAAAGCCGGCATCGCCCGCACCTTCCAGAACATCCGGCTCTTCGCCAACATGAGCGCCCTGGAAAACGTCATGGTGGGCTGCCACAGCCGCAGCCGGGCGGCCGTGATCGGCGCCGTGCTGCGGGACAGGAAGACCCGGGAGGAGGAGGCGCGCATCCTGCGGCGCGCCCGCGACTTGCTGCGTTACGTGGGCATCGAGTCCCGCGCCTTTGATCTGGCGCGCCACCTGTCCTACGGCGACCAGCGCCGCCTGGAGATCGCCCGTGCCCTGGCCACGGAACCGAAGCTCCTGGCCCTGGATGAACCCGCCGCGGGCATGAACGCCACGGAAACCGCGGCCTTGAAGTCCCTGATCGGGGCCCTGCGCCGGGACGGCAGTACCATCCTGCTCATCGAGCACGACGTGAAGCTGGTCATGGGGCTCTGTGACCGGGTGGCCGTGCTGGACTACGGCGAGAAGATCGCCGAGGACGTGCCCGCCGCCGTGAGGAAAAATCCCAAGGTGATCGAAGCCTACCTGGGAGCGGCCCATGCTTGAAGTGCGCGATCTCAAGGTGCATTACGGCGGCATCGCCGCGGTCAAGGGCATCTCCTTCGAGGTAAGGGCGGGCGAGATGGTCTGCCTCATCGGCGCCAACGGCGCGGGCAAGACCACGACGCTCAAGGCCATCGCGCGCATGGTGCCGGCCCAGGGTGAATTGCTGTACCGGGCAGCCAGTATCGTGCATCGGCCCTGCCACGAGCTGATCGGGGAGGGGCTGGCGCTGGTGCCCGAGGGCCGGGGAGTGTTCGCCCGGCTGTCCGTCCAGGAGAACCTGGAGATGGGCGCCTATTGCCGGGCGGGTGTGGCGTCGAAGGGGGAGATGTCGGCGGACCTGGAGCGTATCTACGGCCTCCTGCCGCGCCTGGCGGAGCGGCGCAAACAGTTGGCGGGCACGCTTTCCGGCGGCGAACAGCAGATGCTGGCCATCGGCCGCTCCCTCATGAGCCACCCGAAGCTCCTGCTCCTGGACGAGCCGTCCATGGGGCTGGCTCCGCTCATGGTGCAGAAGGTGTTCGAGGTGATCCAGTCCGTGGCGGCCCAGGGGGTGACCCTGCTCCTGGTGGAACAGAACGCCCAGCTCGCCTTGTCCATGTGTTCCCGGGGCTACGTCATGGAAAGCGGCCTGATCACCCTCGCCGCCTCGTCTTCGTCCCTCCTGGAAAACCCCGCCGTGCGCACAGCCTATCTGGGCGAGTAATAAATTGGGGCGCCCTCCCACGGTCCATCATCCGGCCATTGAACCGATTCCGCTCCGACGCATCCAACGACGCATCATCCAAGCCCCGGCAGACCCTCCATGTGGAATCCCTCTTCCCGCCAACTGGCCCTCATCAAGGTTTTACTCTTCATGGTTTGCCTGATCCCGGCGGGCTGGCTGGGCTACCGCTTCCTGGAGGACGACCTGGGCGCCAATCCCATCGAGGCCCTGATCCGGGGGCTGGGGGACTGGGGGCTACGCTTCCTGCTCATCACCCTGACGGTGACGCCGGCGCGCCGCCTCTTTGGACTGCACTGGCTCCTGCGCTTGCGTCGGATGCTGGGGCTGTTCGCCTTCTTCTATGCCAGCCTGCACCTTTCCGGCTACCTGGTGCTGGATCAGTTCTTTGATTGGGCGGAGATAGGCCGGGACATCGCCAAGCGCCCCTTCATCACCCTGGGTATGTTCACCTTCGTCCTGCTCCTGCCGCTGGCGGCCACCTCCAGCAACGCCATGATCCGCCGCCTGGGCGGCAAACGCTGGCAGGCCCTGCACAGCCTGGTCTATGCCATTGCGGTCATGGCGGTGGTGCATTACTGGTGGATGGTGAAACTGGATATCACCCATCCCGCCATCTATTCCCTGATCCTGTCCGTGCTCCTGGGCCTGAGGCTCTGGTGGCGAAAGCTGGACGAGCGAAAGAAGATCGAATCCGCGATGCTCAAGCCGAGGCCGGGGACGAGGGTGATTCCGATATTTCCCGGTAAGCGGTAAGCCGTGAGCGCAGTAGCGGCGTTCGATGGCCACGCTCACCGCTTACCGCTCACCGTCTCCCCCAGCATCAATATCGCGTCCCGGTTGGTCCAGGAGAAGACGGCGCGGGCCGCCTGTTTCCAGGGCAGCCAGCGCCAAGAGAGGTGTTCGCCGGGGGCGAGACGCACCGGACCGGCCGAGGGTATGCACAGGCTATAGACATGCTCGGTGTTGTGGCTGACGCCCGGGGCGTAGCGAAAGCGCCATTCCTGGAAGATCTCGAAGCGGTTGGAGAGGCGCCAGTCCAGGATGTCTTCCGTGGCGGCGACGATGCCGGTTTCTTCTTCCACTTCCCGTGTCGCGGTCTCCACCAGGTCTTCGCCCTCCTCCTGGCTGCCGGTCACCGACTGCCAGTAGCCCGGATGGGAGGCACGCTCGAGAAGAAGAATCTCCAGTTCCGGCGTGTGGATCAGCACCAGCACCGAGACGGGTTTCTTGAAGGCTGTGCTCACCCGCGCTCCGGAAATTCGGGCAGGCCCCGGGCCTCGGCCAGTACCCAGAAGGGCACCTCGTCCGCTTGCCAGACTTCGGAGGCGGCCGAAAGCACCTCAAGTACGGCCCGGAGGCCCTCCGGGTCGGTCTTTTCCAGAGACTCGAGGCCGAAAAGCAGCAGGAGATAGCCCTCGGGCTGTGCTTCCAGATCTTTCTCGTGCCAGGAAAGGTCGGTCAGGCAATCCAGGAGGGCATCCAGGTTCTGGCCAAACCAGTCCGGGAAGGCCAGCGCCTGGGCAAAGGCATCCAGCAGTTCCGGCACGGATTTCGCGGCCGCGAGGGACACCCGGAAGACCCGGAGGCTCGCATCCTCGCCTGCGGCGGCGAACTGCTCAGCCTGTTCCGGCGCCAGGCGGTATACGCCTGCCTGCCCGGCATCTTTCAGCAAGTTCATTCCCTTATCCTCGAAAAGCTGCGGTAGTGGTCGTCGCTGTACCAGTATTCGCCCGAGGTGCGCACGTCCCGCCCCGGGCCTTCCCCGGCGACGATGCGCCGTGCTCCCCGGTTGCGCTCGCCCGGCGTGGGCACGGTGTACTCGTGGTAATAGCCTCGCGGGTGTTGCGGCAGGCGGTGCTCGAAGTTGCCGAAGACGATGCCGTCCCGGCGGAAGGGGAAGGGGCCGCCCCGGTGGATCAGGGCCAGGGTGTCACGGGCTTCGCGCGGCAGTGCGTGAACGGGAGTCTCGGGCAAACTCTCCCGCGCCCAGGCGGACGAAGCAGCCAGCAGGCACAGTGCGAAAAGAAAGGCAATGAAACGCGGCATGGTGGCAGACAGGTAAAGTACAGGTTGGCAGTGTACCAAACGCCTCGCACCTCACCACAGCCATCGCACGAATGCGCGAAGGATTCCTTTGCGGCCCTTTGCGGTGAGGTTTTGCACTTTATCATTCTCCCCGCAGCTTACAGGCTCGGCCGGATGCCGTATTTCCCCAGGAGGGTGCGGAACAGTTCGGACAGGAGGGGGATGCGCTTGTGGCCGGGGTCGAGTTTTCTTGCCCGTTCCAGGTATTGCCGCGCCTCGCCCGCCAACTCCTCGCTCCAGCCCAGATGCTCGATGTGCTTGAGCAGGGCCAGGGCCGCGTTGAGCAGGACCTGGGGATTGTTGGGCATCTGCTGGGCGGCTTCCCGCATGAGGTCCACGGCTCCGGCAAAATCCCCCTGCCTGGCCTTGTTGGCGCCCTCGGTCACCAGTTGATTGACCTCCTGGCGTATGCGTTCCGTGAACTCGTCGCCCTTGTGCCCCAGGCCGGCTTCTTCCAGCAGGCCCTTGGCCTTCTCCAGGGAGCGTTCGTCGTGGGCGTTGCGCATCACTTCCAGCACCAGCTCCGTGCCATGCTGATCCAGTCTCTGGGTGAAACAGGCACGAGCCAATTCACCCTTCAGGCGGTTCGACAGCTTGCCCCGGCTGCCCTGTTGTTCCAGGGCGCGGAACAGGGCATCGCGGGCCTTCTCCTCGTCACCCGTATGGTTGTGGTACAGCGCCCGTGACAGGGCGCTGCACAGGCTGGATTTCTGCATGGAGCCCATGGATCGCTCCATGTCCAGGATGGTGGCGGCGGCACGCTCCGCATCCCCCAGGCCGAGTTGGGCCTGGAGCAGATGCACATGGTCCTCCGGGTCGCGGAAGTCGGAATACTTGCCCTTCCTCACCACCTCCGCCATGTGTTCCTGGGCGGTTTCCATGTCGCCCATCTCGGCCGCGATTTCCCCGAGTTTCCGCAGGCGGCGCAGGCGGTGGGGGGACAACTTCACCGCCCGTTCCAGGGTGTCCCGTGCCTCCGGGATCTGACCCGCGGCCTCCCGGGTGTCGGCGAGCAGGTCGTAGGCGTCCAGGTAAAGGTCGCTCTCCCGGATCAGATCGTCCAGCAGGCCTTCTGCCTCCTCGTAATTCTTTTCCATGAAATGGGCACGGGCGAGGCCCAGGCGCGCCCAGGGGACGGCCCGGGCTTCCAGCACGCGCTCATAGATGGCGCGTGCCTCGGTGGCGTTGCCCAGAGTCAGATGCAGTTCGGCGGAAAGACGCAGGAAGTCCAGGACATAGGTGGCCTGGGTCCGCGCGCCTTCTGCGCACAGGGCGATGGCGTCGTGCAGGGCACCCATTTCCACCAGGCGCCAGATGGGCAGGAAGGCGTCACGCTTCTTCAGGCTCCGCTCCAGGCGATCCTGGAGATTGTCTGCGGTGAAGGGCTTCAGGATGTAGTCGTCCGGGGCCAGTTCGGCGGCGCTGACCACCCGCTCGTAGCTGCGCTCCCCGGTGACCATCACGAACAGGGTGGAGCGGGGAATGAGGCTGTGGTGCCGGATGTCTTCCAGAAAATGCTGGCCATCCTGACCCTCTCCCAGGTGGTATTCGCACAGTATGAGATCGAAGGGGCGGTCCCTCACCTTGCGCACCGCCGCACCGGCCGTCGCGGTCAGGACGATGTCCGACACGCCGAACATGCCGAGCATGTTGCGCAACTGGGTGCGCATGCCCGGAATGGATTCGACCACCAGAACGGAAAGTTCGTGAAGCTCGGACATGCCCTACCTGGAAAGTTGCGTTAGCGACTCACGACCCTCCCCTCGCCCGCTTGCGGGAGAGGGGCTGGGGGTGAGGGGGAACGGGCATGACTTTCATGCTCCAGGGCTACACTCAAAGTCATGTCCGTTCAAAGGGAAAGGAAACTGGTTCAAGAACGGCAAATATGGCCAATTCTTTAATGTGAGACGGCCGGGTGTCGAGAACGGCGCGCCGTCTGCAACCTGTGGAAACATATCGGGAAAGGCGTCGTGGTAGAATCGGCGGTTCTTCGGCTCCGTGCCGCGTCAGCTTTTACCCGGAAACCCATGATTACCGGCCTCCTCAAGAAAATTTTCGGCAGTCGCAATGATCGGCTGATTCGCCAATACCGTGCCAGGGTGGCCGCCATCAATGCCCTGGAACCGGCCATGTCCGCGCTTTCCGATGAGCAATTGCGCGCCAAGACCGACGAATTCCGGGCGAAACTGGCGGGTGGCGCTTCCCTGGACGACCTCTTGCCGGAGGCCTTCGCCGTGGTGCGAGAGGCCGCGGTTCGCGTGCATGGCATGCGCCATTTCGATGTCCAGCTCATCGGCGGCATGGTGCTGCACGACGGCAAGATCGCCGAGATGCGCACCGGCGAGGGCAAGACCCTCATGGCCACCCTGCCGGCCTACCTGAACGCCCTGCCGGGCAACGGCGTGCACGTGGTGACGGTGAACGACTACCTGGCCCAGCGGGACGCGGACTGGATGGGGCGCATCTATAACTTCCTGGGTCTGGCCGTGGGCTGCAACCTGTCCCAGATGGAGCATGACGCCAAGCAGGAAGCCTATGCGGCGGACATCACCTACGGCACCAACAACGAATTCGGCTTCGATTACCTGCGGGACAACATGGTGTACTCGGAGGACGAGCGGGTACAGAAGAGGCTGAACTTCGCCGTCGTGGACGAGGTGGACTCCATCCTCATTGACGAGGCCCGCACGCCGCTCATCATCTCCGGCCAGGCCGAGGACCACACCGAGCTCTACGTGCGCATGAACGCGGTGCCGCCGCTCCTGGGTCTGGGCACGGCCGCGCAGAAAGAGGGCGACCAGGAAACCGGCGACTATACGGTGGACCTGAAGACGCACCAGGTTCTGCTGACCGAGGCGGGCCACGAGAAGGCCGAACAGGTGCTGACCCAGATGGGCCTCCTGCCCGAGGGGCGCAGCCTCTACGAGCCGGCCTACATCTCGCTGGTGCACCATCTCTACGCCGCGTTGCGCGCCCACTCCCTGTATCACCGTGACCAGCATTACGTGGTGCAGAACGGCGAAGTGGTGATCGTGGACGAATTCACCGGCCGCCTGATGATCGGCCGCCGCTGGTCGGACGGCCTGCACCAGGCCGTGGAAGCCAAGGAAGGCGTGTCCATCCAGCACGAGAACCAGACCCTGGCCTCCATCACCTTCCAGAACTTCTTCCGCATGTACCAGAAGCTCTCGGGCATGACCGGCACGGCGGACACGGAGGCCTACGAATTCCAGCAGATCTACGGCCTGGAGACGGTGGTCATCCCCACCAACAGGCCCATGATCCGCGAGGATCGCATGGACCAGGTCTATCGCACCGCCAAGGAGAAGTTCGACGCCATCGTCGCCGACATCCGGGACTGCCACACGCGCGGCCAGCCGGTGCTGGTGGGCACCACTTCCATCGAGGCGAACGAGATCTTCTCGGCCTACCTGGAGAAGGAAGGCCTACCGCACCAGATCCTGAACGCCAAGCAGCACGCCAGCGAAGCGGAAATCGTCGCCCAGGCCGGCCAGGCGGGCGTCATCACCATCGCCACCAACATGGCCGGCCGGGGCACGGACATCGTGCTGGGCGGCAACATGGCCAAGCCGATGGAGGCCGTGCGCAAGGACGAAAGCCTGGACGAGGCGGCCAAGGAGGCGAAGATCGCCCAGATCAAGTCCGACTGGGAGAAGCGCCACGCCGCCGTGCTGGCCGCCGGCGGCCTGCACATCATCGGCTCCGAGCGCCACGAATCCCGGCGCATTGACAACCAGTTGCGCGGCCGCTCCGGCCGCCAGGGCGATCCCGGCTCCAGCCGCTTCTATCTGTCGCTGGAAGACCCGCTCTTGAAGATCTTCGCCGGCGAGCGCCTGAATTCCATCATGGTGCGGCTCAAGATGCCGGAGGGCGAGGCCATCGAGCATCCCCTGGTGACCCGCTCCCTGGAGTCGGCCCAGCGCAAGGTGGAACAGCGCAACTTCGACATCCGCAAGCAGTTGCTGGAATACGACGACGTTTCCAATGACCAGCGCAAGGTCATCTACCAGCAGCGAAACGAATTGCTGGAAACGGAGGACATCTCCGAGACCGTCACCGCCATGCGTGAAGGCGTGCTGCACGACCTGTTCCGCGGTTACGTTCCGGCGGATTCCGTCGAGGAGCAGTGGGATCTCGTCGGCCTGGAAAAGGTGCTCGCCTCCGAGTTCCTGATGGCATTGCCCGTCGCGGAATGGTTCAAGGCTGAGAGCACCCTGTCGGACGAGCAGGCCTTGCGGCGCATCCTGGATGCGGCCCATGCGGTGTATCAGGCCAAGGTGGATCTGGTGGGCGGCGAGCAGTGGCACCCGTTCGAGCGCAACGTCATGCTCCAGAGCCTGGACACCCACTGGCGTGAGCATCTCGCCGCGCTGGATCACCTGCGCCAGGGTATCCACCTGCGCGGCTATGCCCAGCAGGATCCGAAGCAGGCCTACAAGCGGGAAGCCTTCCAGCTCTTCGAAGGCCTGCTGGACTCCGTGCGCAGTGAAGTCACCAAGCTGCTCATGACGGTGCAGATACGCTCCGCGGAGGACATCGAGCAGATCGAGGAAGCCGAGGCCATGCCGGAAGTGGGCAACGTGCAGTACCACCACGCGGACTACGAGGAAGCCCTGGCCCAGGCGGTGTCCAACAAGCCGGCGGAAAAGCTGGTGCACAAGGTCGGCCGCAACGACCCCTGCCCCTGCGGCTCTGGCAGGAAGTACAAGCACTGCCACGGCAAACTGGCCTGAGCACCTTCAACGGCTTGTGAAGAACGGGACTGAAGTTTGGCCCCGGTGTTCCGAGGGCGGCATGCGTTGCGACGCCGGGAGATGCCGGGTATTCTCGGCTTCCCGACTTTAGGAGCGAGAACATGGCTCTGCCCTCGAAGAATGAAGCCTTCGGCGCCGCCCAATACCTGGAGTGGGAAGCGACGCAGGAGGAGCGCCACGAGTACATCGCCGGCGAAGTATTCGCCATGACCGGTGCGCGCGATGCGCACAACACCATTGCACTCAATGTGGCGACGAGCTTGAGGGCCGCGCTCCGCGGCACCCCCTGCCGCGCCTTCATCGCCGACATGAAACTGAGGGTGGAAACGGCGGACGCCTACTTCTACCCGGATGTATTCGTCACCTGTGACAACCGGGACAAGGCGCCGGAGGCCGACCTGGCCAAGCGCCACCCCTGCCTGGTGATTGAAGTCCTGTCGGACAGCACGGCCGCCTATGACCGGGGGCTGAAATTCGAGTATTACCAGGCTCTCGAGTCCCTGCGGGAATACCTGCTACTGGAGCAGGACCGCCGCCACGCCGACCTGTTCCGCAAGAACGGCGAAGGCCTTTGGGTGCTCCACCCGACCAGCGGGTACGGTACCGTAAGCCTGGACAGCATCGGTGCCGTCCTCGACATGGACGCCATCTACGAAGACGTGTCCTTCGCTTCCGTCCCCGCTCCTGCTCAAGGTCCCACCGCAAGCCGCACAGATTCCGAAGGGATGTAGGGTGAAATAACCGTCATGGCTTTGGGAGTCACCCCGGAGCCTGAAAGCCATGACGTTTATTGCGCCCGCGGCCGACAAAAATATCGGGTTCCCAGCGAAAACCTGCCCTACGGCAATAGACCTATTCCGGTAGCTCGCAAAGATTCGGCAGCGTCTTGGTACGATAAGCGCGGTTCAGTTCGCAGCCCACCACGTTCTGCCGCCAGGTTTCGAACACCTTGCCGATCTGGGTGGCGAAATAGGCCGCCGTGGCGCTGCCGGTGGCACTGCCGTAATCGGCATTGTTCGGATTGCAGATGGAACGGGCAGGTGTGCCGTTGGAGGAAAGGCTGAGGAATGTCCTGACGGAATCATTCCTGGAACGTGTGTTGCTGTCTATGTTGCCTTGCAATCCATCGAGCACCCTTTGAGACGAATTGCCCGGTGCAAAATCAAGTGTGGCTTGGATGCCGTTGCGGAACGACGCCACGACATTCTGAAGTTCCTGCGCCTGAAAGTTCGGCAGGCCCCGCGCATACTGCTCGGCATCCGCCCGCAGCGTCGCACATTGCCCCTGAATGGGGCCGGGAAGCGCGGCGACGGCGGACATGGATACGGCGGAGGATATCGTGATTGCTGCAAATCGGAAAAGTGATAATGGTTTCATGTTTCGATGCCCTAGAATTGGGTGAATTTATGCCCACGCATTAGCCGGCCATGCCGAAAAAGTTATCGGCATGGCTAGCTGTTCATCGTGTCTTCGCCAAGGAGTGGCTCTACCGGGCGCCCTGTTTTTCGTTGTAGTTTCTAATGCATTGCTTGTATCGCTCCTCCGCAGGACGTACTTGCTCTCTTATGCACTGGTTTACCTCCGAAGCTTCTCTGAATTGTTCTTTACATTCCCTGTACCTATCATCAATCGCCCGCCTCTCCGGTTCACAAATTGCGTTGGCTTGTGACGACATAAACACCAAAGTTGCCAAAAATATCGCTCGCCTCATTATTACATCTCCATTACCCCTGAAAGTAACAGGAAGAGCATTTGGGGTATTTATTTTGCTCAGCCTGGTAAGCATTGCCGCCAGACACGTCTTATAAAAAAACGCACGCCCCCCAGCTCTACGGTTCGATCAATACCAATGTCCCGACCGGTGCCTCATCAAAAATTCTTGCCACATCCCGGTTCAGCATTCGTATGCATCCGTGCGAGGCCGCTTGTCAGCACTCCGATTGCCAAGATCAAGGCAATACGAGGAGATTTGTGGCATCTTATTAACACGACCGTTGCGGCGTTAGTCGCTGGTGCAACCCCATACCCTGATCAGGCATTGGGCGGTGGAGCCGCCTTTCGTCTGACATTCCTGCAGGGCCCGGGAATCGGCTTCCCCCTTGGTCTTGGCATAGGCCCAGCCGTAGGCCGTGCTGGCCTTGGCGGCGTCAATGGCGTAGGAGGCGCAACTGTTCTTGAACCACATGACGCGGGTGCAGGAACCGGATTTGCTGGCGCATTGCCCTTGCGCCGCTTCGTCCGCCTCGGTTTGGGTACGGTAGCCGACGGCCCAACCGTAGGCGGTGCCCTTAGCCTTGTCTATTGCCAGCGAGCCAAAGAGTTCCTGCCTCTTTGCCCTTTTCGCTTTCCTTTTTCCCTCAAGACTCGTTTGTTCGGAACCTAGATTGCCGTTACTACCCTGCCATTTCGCCAGCCAAGCTTTTGCAACACACTTGTCTGCCGCAACTTGATAAGGAGCCATTTCGTCAGGAGACATTTTGGACTCTCCCTTTGCCATGGCATTGATTGCGTCAAGATTTTCATCCGGATTCTTGAAATTGGAGCTTGAATCGTCTGTACTCCCTCCCCAACAGTCCCATGCTTCAGCACAACCGTTACCCGGGCCAGCCGCAAACCAGGAAACCGGGTCTTTTCGAAGTAAGGCAGATGCGATTTTCTGGTCTTTCTTACCCCACCATTTAGCGACCGCTTGCTGAAATTTGCTGATCTCGGCTCGACATTGGACAAGATCCGATGCGGTGAATGTCGGATAGGGACGATCAGCCGACACGGCATTCGACGCGGTGGGGATCAGGAAGATGGCCAGAATCAAGCGAAAGTAATTTTTCATAAATTCCTCTTTGTGAAAGTACTGGAGCCTTTAAGGTACTCAAAGTCTTGAATGGATTCAGCTTTGATGCATGCTCATGCCACGCTATCAAGCCAGCCCCACCGTCTTCAGCGTCGGCTCCCAGTGCTTCGCAATCTTCTCGAAGCCCGCCATGGTGGGATGGAGTTCGTTGGCCCAATCGTTGGCTTCAAGGGTGTCGCGGGTGTCCACGACGACGAGGTTCTTGTGGGTAGCGCTCATGGCCTGGAGATTGGCGACGTGGGCATCAATCGCCAGTTTCATCAGGGCTTGCTGCATGGCACCGGGCACCTTGTGGGCGTCCATGGGGGCCTTGAGCCATTGGGCGTTGCCCAGGAAGCCCTTGCCGGTGGGGATGGGGTAGTCGTAGGAATGCACCAGCACCGGAACGCCGTCGCCCAGTTCGGCCTTGACCAGAGCGGCCAGTTCGCCGATGGCACTGGCCACCTTGGCGAAGAGGGCGTCCGGCTGGCCGGACTTGAAGCAGTCCGCCGGCTTCTTGGCCTGGCTGCAATCGTCCAGCAGCAGGCCGCCCAGGTCGTCGTAGCCGGCGAAATCGTTGCCGCCGCCGGACACCAGCACGGCCCGCAGGGTCTTGCCGTAGCCGAGTTTCTTGTCGAGGTCGGCGATGATCGTGCGCCGGATGTGGGCGTCGCCCACATATTCCACCGCTTCCGCCCCGTTGTGGCCGCGCACCAGGATCACGTTCTGGCTGTTTTCGTTCAGGATGCGGTGAATGCGGTTGAGCAGGTTATTGAAGGGATACCAGAACCAGGAATCGCCGATAGCCAGCACGGTGGGCCATTCGTTGTTGAGGGCTAGATCGCTTTCGTTCCAGACGGGACCGTTTATCATGGATAAGCCTCCTTCGTTGCGGGTGCTTCGAGAAAATGTCAGGTTGCTCGCGCAACCTGACCTACGGATTGCTGTTTCAAGGCACTTGGGCGAATGAATTTGCCCCGACAAGACCGGCCGGGGTGAGTAGGTCAGGTTCCGCGAGAGACCTGACACATCGGACTCCCTTTCGGTAGCTCGCCGTTGGATTGGCGGTACTCTATCCAAGTGACTTGCTTCCGTCCTCATCCAAATGGATGAGATCGGCAGACATTTTTCGGGCTTTTTCTGGCTGGCTGCGGCAAAATTCAGCCGGCGGGGAAGGCCTCCCCCGGAGGGGGGGCGACCTCCCTCGCACCAGGAACTGATAACTGCCTGAAGGTTTTCCACTAATCCGCTGGGGAATGACGTGCAAGAAACGATGATTTCATCAAGTGCAGAGCTTTCCCGCCTGAGCGATTTGATTGGCTTGATCTACGAGGGCGCTACTGATCCCGGCCGCTGGGAGCGGGATATTCTGCCGGCGATGGTGGACTACCTTCAGGCACCTAAATGCATTCTGTATACGCCGGCGCATCCGCCAAGGGACGGCGGATTTGATTTCCTTCACGGCATCTCGCAGGAAATCTACGATCTTCGTCGCACGGTCTATCGGGACGAAGATGTCTGGACGAAAGCGGCACTGGAACGGGGTTTGTTCCTGGAGGGTAACGTGGCGACCGGAACCGATCTGGTGCCCCACGAGCAACTGGTGGAGTCGAAATGGTACAAGGGCTTTCTGGCCTTGGAGCCGGGGTTGAAGCAACTCCTCACCAGTGCCGTCTTCGGCCTGGATTCCGGGCCGTCCATGCCGACGGCCATGTCCTTTTTTCGGGGGCCGGAGGCGCCGGCTTTCAAGCAGGACGACTGTGACCGGCTGCGGCTGATCCTGCCCCACGTATCCCGATCCCTCGGCGTACTGCAACGCATCCGCACCGCCGAACTGACGCTCGTCTCCACCCTTTCCGCGCTGGATCGTTTGCCTTCCGGGGTATTGCTGATAGATCAGGCGGGATCGGTGGCCTTTGCCAATCGGGTGGCGAAGGACATGCTTGCGGCTGGCGATGGGCTACGCCTGCGCAATCTGACCCATAGCGCCGGGCTGGGCGTGCTGGTGGCCGAAAACAGGACGACCGACAAGGCAATCCGGGAAGCGATCAGCGGGACCATCAACCGGGATCCTTACGGCACGCCGCACTTTTCCCGGTGCATCACGGTGCCGCGCAAGTCGTCCGGCGCCCATTACGCCTTGCAGTTTTCAGCCCTCGGCAGCCACACTGAGTTCGGCTCCTTTGCCGCCATCATCTTCATCGCAGACGGTGAGAAGGAAGTTGAAATTGACCCGAAACAGTTGCAAAGCGCGTTTGGCTTGACGGCGGCCGAAGCCAGGGTCGCGGTCGCGCTGGTCAATTTCAACTCGGTGGAGGAAGTGGCCAAGGCTCTGAATCTGGGCAAGACTACGGTGCGTACCCATATCCGGCACGCTTACGCCAAGCTCGGCGTGGATAGCCGGGCACGCTTCGTGAAACTGCTCATGGGCTTGGCCAGGCCCCGAACCTGAGTCAAGTCAGGGCCGGAGCGGTCATGGACCCATAGGGGAATCGCCTCTCCCGGGATTGCTTGAGTCGCGGCGTCTTGGTGGATAGTGGAGATTCGTGGAGAAGGCGTAGCGCATTGCACCGGATACTTGGGCTTAGTCCAGGAACCGCACCCACTCTTCCAGGGGCGCGCGCTCGGTGCGCAGGGTGTTCTCCACGGCGCCGGTGTCCGCGTAGCCCAGGGACATGGCGCATACCATGGTCTCGTTTTCCGGCAACTGGAGTTGATCCCGGATGATGCGGTGGAACTGGAGCGGGGCCGCCTGGGGACAGGTGTCCAGACCGCGCGCCTTGGCCGCCAGCATCACGGTTTGCACGAACATGCCGTAGTCCAGCCAGCTGCCCTGTTCCATGATGGTATCCACCGTGAACACCAGGGCCACGGGGGCGCCGAAGAACTTGTAGTTCTTCCCGTGCTGCTCGTGCATGCGCTTGGCGTCGCCCTTGACGATGCCCAGCAGGCCGTAGAGGTCCAGCCCCACCTTGCGCCGCCGCTCTATGTAGGGCGAAATCCACTTCTTCGGGTAGTACGCGTAGGGGTCGCTGTGGGTGGTGGCCTCCTCCGGGTCGTCAAAGGCGGCCGACATCCGGTCCGTCAGGCTCTTGAGTTTTTCCCCCGTGACCACGGCGACCTTCCAGGGCTGGGTGTTGGTGCCGGAAGGCGCGCGGGACGCCACCCTCAGGATGTCCGCCACTGTTTCGTGGGGCACCGGCTGGGGAAGGAAGGCGCGGCAGGAGTAGCGGCTGTTGATGACTCCGTCGACGATCGTTTGGGTATTCATGGGCGATGTCCTATGAGAAATGAGTGTGATCAGCGGTCCATCCGGACGATGAAGGATTCGGATCCCTGGTCATATCTCGCCAGGTAGGCGGAAATGGCCTCGAAAGTGGCGGTGACGGGTTCCCCGGGTTGGTCGGCGAGGGAAACTTCGCTCGTGAACATGGCGCCGAACATCAGCTTCAGGGGGCTGATGTTGACCTTCTGCGCCTTGAAGTATTGCTTCTCCGCGCTCTTGATCTTCCTGATGTCGTCCGTCTGGTAGATGGCGGCATTCACCACGTCCAGCACGAATTCCGTGCAGTTCTGCCGTCCCAGGTTGTAGGGATTGGCGATGGCGGAATACTGGGGCTCGTGCAGGGCCTGGTAGCTGGGCGAGGTGATCACCGCCAGGAGCCGCTGCTGCAATTCCGGCGAGGGAATGATGACCCCGGCTTCCAGCACCGCGACTCCGGCGAAGAAATCCACCGGGTAGTCCTGCACCAGGGAACTGGTGTCCGGTCGGGTGGCGTTCTGGTAGAGGTTGTGGAGCGCGTAGCCGGGAATCTTGCGGCCGTCCCGGGTGGTGATTTCCGAATAGACGGCAAAGGCGGCGTGGGTGAAGTGCATGCCCTCCGGCAGTTCCGAGAGCGGTCGCCCCATGCGCGCCAGGATGGCTACCCGCGCACCCTTGGCGGCGAGCGCCTTCTCCACCTTCTTGGAAAAGCGGATGATCGTCTCCGGGGCAAAGCTGATCGTTGCCCCACCCTGCCTGCTATCCCCGCTGAACCCCTGGGCCTGGACCGGCGTTGCCGCAACGGCGGCCAGGAAGAACAGGGCCGCAAAAAACCATTTGAACCGCAGAGACGCAGAGGCGCAGAGGAAAAACCCGGTTATGGCCTTCATGGTTTTCTCTGCGCCTCTGGGTCTCTGCGGTAAATCCATTGCCGTTTCCAAACTCACTGGTCAGGCAGCACGGTGAAGGATAGCGATCCCTGGTCATACTTGGACAGGTAGGCGGAGATGGTCTCGAAGGTGGCGGTGGAGGCTTCGCCGTTATGGTCGGACATGGCCACTTCGGTGCTGAACATGGAGCCGAGCATGAGCTTGAAGGGGCTGACATTGACCTTCTGCGCCTTGAAATACTGCTTCTCCACGTTCTTGATCTTGCCGATGTCGTCCGTCTGGTAGATGGCGGCGTTCACCACGTCCAGCACGAACTCGGTGCAGTTCTGGCGCCCCAGGGTGTAGGGGTTGGCGATGACCGAGTAGTGGGGCTCGTGCAGGGCCTTGTATGTCGGCGTGCCGATCAGGGCCAGGAGGCGCTGCTGTAATTCGGGGGAAGGAATGAGAATGCCGGCTTCCAGCACGGCGACGCCGCCGAAGAAGTCCACCGGGAAATCCTGCACCAGGCTGCTGACATCCGGGTGTCCGTCTTCCTGATACAGGTTGTGGATGGCGTAACCGGGTAGCTTGCGGCCGTCCTGGGTGGTGATTTCCGAATAGACGGCGAAGGCCACGTGGGTGAAGTGCATGCCTTCCGGCATCTCGGCCAGGGGGCGGCCCATGCGCGCCAGGATGGCCACGCGGGCGCCCTTGGCCGCCATGGCCTTTTCCACCTTCTTCGCGAACTTGATGATCTGTTCCGGCTGGAAATGGATGACTTCACCCGCGCCGCTGCTGCTGCCGCTGAAACCCACCGCCTGGGCGGGGAGGAGGGGGGCGCCGGCCAGGGAGAGGGCCAGGAGGATGCGGGGTAGCCAGTTCATGTGTTGACCTCAAATGCCGTTTTGGGCTTTGCCGGGCTTGTTCTTCAGGGCTTCGTCCGGCGGCGGCATGGCGGTGATGGCCTCGTCGCCGATGGGCAACGGCGATCCCGCGGCCGCCGCGGAGCCCTGGGCCGCGGCGGTGCTGCCCCCGCCGGTGGCGGCCGATACCGCGCCGCCGCTGGCCAGGGGCACCGCCATCGCTGCCGAGGTCGTCTGCCCGGAGGCGGCGATGGCGTGGGCGGCACTGCCGCTGGCATGGCCGCTGGCGAGTCCGCCCTGCTGCACGGCTTGCCCGGACTGGGTGACCGGGTCGGCCCAGGCGATGCCGGACTGGGCGACGGCACCCAGGGCGAGGACTGTCCAGATGGTTCTTGGGAACTTCATAGCATGCCTCCGAGAGGGTGAAGGCTGCATTACATGACATTCCCGCCGGCAAGGCAAGCGTCGCGAATGCGTGGTAAATCGCTCAGGGCGTCTCGTCCAGGGACTCGGCTTCTTCCTGTTGTTGCAGCGCCCACATCTGGGCGTAGGCGCCGCCGGCCTCCAGCAGGGTCTGGTGGCGTCCGCGCTCGACGATACGGCCCTGATCCAGGACCAGGATCTCGTCCGCGTTCATCACCGTGGACAGGCGGTGGGCGATGATCAGCGTGGTGCGGCCCACGGCGATGCGCTCCAGCTCCGCCTGGATGGCCTTCTCCGACTTGGAGTCCAGGGCCGAGGTGGCCTCGTCGAAGATCAGGATGGGCGGGTTCTTCAGGAGCGCCCGGGCGATGGCCACGCGCTGCTTCTCGCCGCCGGAGAGCTTCAGCCCCCGCTCCCCGACCTTGGTCTCGTAACCCTCGGGCAGGCGGGCGATGAAGTCGTGCAACTGGGCGGCGCGGGCCGCTTCCACCACTTCCTCCCGGCTCGCGTCGGGCCGGCCGTACTGGATGTTGTAGAAGATGCTGTCGTTGAACAGCACGGTATCCTGGGGCACGATGCCTATGGCCCGGCGCAAGCTGGCCTGGGTCAGGCGGCGGATGTCCGTGCCATTGACCGTGATGGCGCCGGACTGCACGTCGTAGAAGCGGAACAGCAGCCGTCCCAGGGTGGACTTGCCCGAGCCACTGTGGCCCACCACCGCCACCTTGTGGCCGGCGGGAATGGCAAAATCCACGTCGAACAGGATCTGGCGCCGGGGCTCGTAGGAAAAGCCCACGTGTTCGAACGCGACGGCGCAGGAACCGAGCGCCAGGGGTAGGGCGTCCGGGGCGTCGGCGATCTCCCGGTTCTGGGACATGAGGCCGAACATGCGCTCGATGTCCGTGAGGGACTGGCGTATCTCCCGGTAGAGCACGCCCAGGAAGTTGAGCGGCATGTAGAGCTGGATCATGAAGGCGTTCACCAGCACGATGTCGCCCAGCGTCATGCTGCCCCCGGTGACGCCCACGGTGGCGCGCCACATGATGAGGGAAACCCCGGTGGCGATGACCGCCGCCTGCCCGGTGTTCAGGAGGGACAGGGAGACCTGGCTCTTTACCTGCACGTCTTCCCACAGGTGCATCTGGCCGTCGTAGCGCCGCGCCTCGTAGTCCTCGTTGTTGAAGTACTTGACCGTCTCGTAGTTCAACAGGCTGTCTATGGCCCGGCTGTTGGCCGCGGAATCCAGTTCGTTCGCCTCGCGCCGGATGCGGGTGCGCCAGTTGGTGACGACGATGGTGAAGCTGATGTAGATCACCAGGGTGCAGCCGGCGATGATGGTGAAGGAAGCCTCGTAGCGCGTGGCCAGGATGCCCAGCACCAGGCTGATTTCCACCAGGGTCGGCAGGATGCTGTAGATGGTGTAGCTGATGAGCGAGCCGATGGAGCGGGTGCCGCGCTCGATGTCCCGGGTCAGGCCCCCGGTCTGGCGTTCCAGGTGGAAGCGCAGGGACAGGGCGTGCAGGTGGCGGAACACCGAGAGGGCGATGGCCCGCACCGCCCGCTGGGTCACCCGGACGAACAGCATTTCCCGCAATTCGGTAAACAGGGAAGTGGAGAAACGCAGGATGCCGTAGGCGGCCAGCAGGGCGAGCGGAACCGCCATCATGGCCTTGTCCGCGCTCAGGCCGTCTATGATCTGCTTGAAGACCATGGGCACGGCCACGTTGGTGAACTTGGCCAGGATCAGGCAGAGGAGGGCGAAGATCACCCGGCCCTTGAAGGCCCAGACGTAGGGGAAGAGGGTCTTGACGGTCTGCCAGTCGTGCCTTTCGCCCGAGGAGGGAACCGGCAGTGCGGAATGAGGTGTGCGGCGCATGGCGCCTATTGTAGTGTAGGTCGGGCTTTAGCCCGACATGGGCGCTTGAATATGGCCTTGTCGGGCTAAAGCCCGACCTACCCCGACCTACGGCGCTATCATTTGCCCAGCATGTTCCAGAGCAGTGCCTTGACCACCTCGGGCTCGAAAGGCTTGTCGCAGATGCCCGAGACCCCGGCGTTTTCCACTGCGGCGAGCCGCGCCTCATTGTGCTCGCTGGTGACCATGAGGATGGGCACGGACTGCTGCCAGCCCTTGCTGCGGATGTGGCGCACCAGGGCCTCGCCGTCCATCTCCGGCATGTTGTAGTCGGTGACCACCAGGTCCACCTGGGTCTCCACCAGGATGGCGGCGGCCTCGCGGCCGTTCTCCGCCTCGACGAAGCGGGTGATGCCCAGGTTTTCCAGGACACGGCGCATGAAGCGGCGCGCGCTGGGACTGTCGTCCACCAGCAGCACCCGCAGGTGTTCCGCTTCCACCTGGCTGTTCAGTGTCGCATCGCCTTCCAGGAGTTCCAGGCTGTTGTCCAGGGCGTGCTGCAATTGCTCCCGGGAGAAGGGCTTGGGCAGGATGGCGCAGATCCCGGACTGGCGTACCGGCTCCAGGGCCTGGGGCCGGGTTTCGCTGGACACCAGGATGAAGCCTGTTTTCTCCAGCGTGGGGTCGCCGCGCATGGCGGTAACCAGGTCGGTGCCGGACATGTCCGGCAGGTAGAGGGCGCTGATGAGCAGCTCCGCGGGCGCGCGGCGCAAACTTTCCAGGGCCTCGGCTCCGGTTTGCACGTGGCGGACGTCCGCAACTCCCGCCGCCGCCAGTTCGGCGATGATGATCTTGCTCTGCATGGCGGAAGGTTCCACCAAGCACACGGAGAGCCGGCCCAGGGCCTGTTGTCGGAACGTGGATGTCTGAGTCATGTCTGCCAAGCTCGTTGAAAATCCCGGGGTGCGACGCGGGAACGTGTTTCAACGGCAAATAATTGCCGGGCTGTAGGGTGGGTGCAGGTCGGGCTTCAGCCCGACATGGGCGCCGCGACACGTCCTTGTCGGGTTGAAACCCGACTTGCGGCTATCGCGGGATCAGTCTCCGGCCAGTGCCCTCAGCTTGTCCAGGGCAGCGGCGGATAGTCCCGCTATGCGTACCCGCTTTTGCCTGGAACTGGCGCCGGAGACCAGTTCCACGGTCGATTTCGGGCAGCCCAGGAACTCGGCAAGAAAGGCGACGAGGCAGGTGTTGGCCTTGCCGTCCACGGGCGGCGCGGCCAGTCGGAGCTTGAGGGCCTCGCCATGCAGGCCTGCGGACTGGGTGCGGCTGGCGCCGGGCTGGATATGCAGGCTGAGGGTCACGCTGCCGTCCGCCGCCTGGCGCAGCCAGGGGTGGCCGGCATTCACGTCCAGGCCGCCATCAGCAGCATCCCCTTGAGCGCATCCAGCAGGAACAGCAGGATCTGCAACAACAGCAGCAACACCAGGGGCGACAGGTCCACGTTGCCGACGGGCGGAATGAGGCGCTGGAAGGGCCGCAGGAAGGGCCGGGCCATGCCGTTCAACAGGGGCGAGAGTGGCGAGTGGGAATTGACCCAGGAAAGAACCACCACCCCCAGGACCGCTCCGATTACCAGGTATACGGCGAGGCGCAGGGTTTCCACCATGCCCGCCAGGAGCAGCATGGGCAGGGCAGAGGCGGAGGCCGGGTGGAGGGAAAAAGCCAGTTTCAGGCCCAGGAGCAGACATTGCAGCAGCCAGGCCGGCACGAGACTGGCCAGGTCCATGCCCCAGAGGCCGGGAATGACTCGCCGGGCGGGCTTCACCAGCCAATCGCTGGCGGCCAGGACGAAATTCCCGACGGGATTACGGAAAGGCAGGCGCAGCCATTGCATCATGAAACGCAGGAGCAGGATGCCCGACACGAAGCCGAACACCGTATCCAGGACCATCAGCAGGAGTTGGGACAGCATGGGCTAATCCTTGCCCAGGATTTCGCCCAGCTCCCGCCCCCGGGCCTGGGCGGCGCGGACGGCGCGGCTGACGGCAGCCTTCACCTGGTCCCGCTCCAGGGAGAGCAGGGCCTGCTCGGTGGTGCCGCCCTTGGAGGTGACCCGCTGGCGCAGGACCGCCACGTCGTCCGTGCTCTGGTGGGCGAGTTTGGCCGAGCCGAGGAAGGTGTCCAGGGCGAGGCGCTCGGCCGCCGCCGGGGTAAAGCCCAGTTCCAGGGCTGCATCGCGCAGGGCCTCGATGAACAGGAAGACATAGGCCGGGCCGCTGCCGGAAATGGCGGTCACGGCGTCAATCATGGCCTCGTCGTCCACCCAGAGGGTGCTGCCCACGGCGGACAGGACGCGCTCCGCGGCCTGGCGCTCCTGGGCGCTCACGGCGGGGGCGGCATAGAGGCCGGTGACGCCGGCGCCGATCAGGGCCGGGGTGTTGGGCATGGCGCGTACCAGGCGGGAATAGTTGCCCAGCCAGCGGCCGATGTCCGGGAGGCGAATGCCGGCGGCGATGCTGACCACCAGCTGGTTTGTCAGCTTGCCGGCCATGGGGGCCAGGGCTTCCTTCATCTGCTGTGGCTTCACGGAGAGCACCAGCACCTCGCAGTTGAGGGCGGAGGCGTCCACTTCCGGGGTGCAACGGATGCCGAAACTGCCCGTGAGGCGCAGGCGCGCCTCCTCGTAGGGTTCTATGGACTGGATCGCCGCGGCCGAGAAGCCTTGCTTGATCATGCCGCCGATGAGGGCGTTGGCCATGTTGCCGCCGCCCAAGAACGTAATTTTCATGGTTGAGTCGAGAGTGAAGAGTCGAGAGTGGAGAGTGTAATACGTGGGGGTGGAAGTCCAAAGCGCGCGCCGCAGGCGCGGCAACTATTGCTCTCGACTCTCGACTCTCGACTCTCGACTGTGTCTTTCCCCAAATATCGCCGATCCCACTCGGACGATGGTGGCGCCTTCCAGGAGGGCGGGTTCCAGGTCGGCGGACATGCCCATGGACAGGGTGTCCAGGGATAGCCCGCCGGCGTTCAGTTCCCGGAGCAGGCCGCGCAACAGGGCGAACCGACTGCGCAGCAGGGCCAGATCCGGGGTCGGTTCGGGAATGGCCATGAGGCCGCGCAGGGACAGGTGGGGCAGGCTCGCCACCGTGCGGGCCAGTTCCGGCACCTCTTCAGGGGCCACGCCGCTCTTGGAGGCCTCGCCGCTCACGTTTACCTGGAGGCAGACCTGGAGAGGCGGCACGCCCGGGCCCATTTCGCCCCGGGCGGCGGAAAGGCGCTGGGCGATCTTCAGCCGGTCCACGCCGTGCACCCACTGAAAGTTCTGGGCGATGGGCGTCGTCTTGTTGCTCTGCAAGGGGCCGATGAAGTGCCAGACGAGATCCAGGTCCTGGAGCGCAAGCTGCTTGGTCAGGGCCTCCTGGAGATAGTTCTCGCCGAAATCCTTCTGCCCGCAGGCCGCCGCCTCGCGCAGGGCCTCGGCCGGCCAGGTCTTGCTCACGGCGAGCAGGATCGCATCGCCGGGAGCGCGCTCAGCCTGTCGCAGGGTCTCGGCGATACGGGCCCTCACGGCTTGCAAGTTTGCGGAAATTGTTGTCATAATGCCCCGGCGCCTCTCAGGCCTGAAACCGCCGGTGTGGCGCAGGCCCTGCCTAAACCCATGTTGCAGCGAGTATAGCATCGGCCCCGCCGCCCCACTCCCCCCGGGAAAGCCCCATGGACATCACCGAACTCCTCGCCTTTGCCGTCAAGAACAAGGCTTCCGATTTGCATCTTTCCGCGGGTTTGCCGCCCATGATCCGGGTCCATGGCGACGTGCGCCGGATCAACCTGCCGGCCATGGAGCATGCCGACGTTCATGCCATGGTGTACGACATCATGACCGACGCGCAGAGGAAGACCTACGAGGAAAGCCTGGAGTGCGACTTCGCCTTCGGCGTACCGAACCTGGCGCGCTTCCGGGTCAATGCCTTCATCCAGGACAGGGGAGCGGGCGCGGTCTTCCGGACCATTCCCACCAAGGTGCTGACGCTGGAGGAGCTGAATACGCCACCCATCTTCAAGGAGATCGCCAGTCAGCCGCGCGGTCTGGTGCTGGTGACCGGCCCCACGGGTTCGGGCAAGACCACCACCCTCGGGGCGATGATTGATTTTATCAACGAGAACCAGTACGCCCACATCCTCACCATCGAGGATCCGATCGAATTCGTGCATATCAGCAAGCGGGCCCTGCTCAACCAGCGGGAGGTGGGCCAGCATACTCATTCCTTCGCCAACGCCCTGCGCTCCGCCCTGCGGGAGGACCCGGACGTGGTGATGGTGGGGGAAATGCGCGACCTGGAAACCATACGCCTGGCGCTGACCGCGGCCGAGACCGGCCACCTGGTGTTCGGCACCCTGCACACCAGCTCCGCCGCCAAGACCATAGACCGTATCGTGGACGTGTTTCCCGCGGCCGAGAAGGAAATGGTGCGCACCATGCTTTCCGAGAGCCTGCGCGCCGTCATATCCCAGGCCCTGTTGAAGACCAAGGACGGCCACGGCCGGGTGGCGGCCCACGAGATCATGATCGGCACCCCGGCCATCCGCAACCTGATCCGGGAAAACAAGGTGGCCCAGATGTATTCCGCCATCCAGACCGGCCAGGGCGTGGGCATGCAGACCCTGGACCAGTGCCTGTCGGACCTGGTGCGGCGCAACGTCATCAGTGCCCACGAAGCCCGGCTCAAGGCCATGAACAAGGACAGTTTCGCGGGTTGAGCGGGAAGTGGGTTTGCGACTTCCGTAATGTGGGAGAGAATTGATGGAACGGGACCAGGCATTAAAGTTCATGCACGATTTGCTGCGCCTCATGGCCAGCAAGAAAGGCTCGGACCTTTTCATCACCGTTGGGTTTCCCCCGGCCATCAAGGTGGACGGCAAGATCGAGCCCCAGTCCAATCAGGCCCTCTCTCCCAGCCATACCGCGGAACTGGCCCGGGCCATCATGAGCGACCGCCAGGCCGCGGAGTTCGAGGCCTCCAAGGAGGGGAACTTCGCCATCAGCCCGCCGGGCATCGGCCGTTTCCGGGTCAATGCCTTCATCCAGCAGGGGCGGGTGGGCGTGGTCCTGCGCACCATCAATACCGAGATCCCGAACTTCGATGAGCTGGGCCTGCCGCCCATATTGAAGGAAGTGGGCATGGCCAAGCGCGGCCTGGTGATCTTCGTCGGTGGCACCGGCACCGGCAAGACCACCTCGCTCGCCTCCATGGTGGCCTACCGCAACGAGCACAGCTTCGGCCACATCATCACGATCGAGGATCCGATCGAGTACGTGCATGAGCACAAGAACTGCATCATCACCCAGCGCGAGGTGGGTGTGGATACGGAAGACTGGGGCACGGCGCTCAGGAACACCCTGCGCCAGGCCCCGGACGTGATCCTCATGGGCGAGGTGCGGGATCGGGAGACCATGGATTACGCCATCGCCTTCTCCGAGACCGGCCACCTGTGCCTGGCCACCCTCCATGCCAACAGCGCCAACCAGGCGATAGACCGGATCATCAACTTCTTCCCCGAGGAGCGGCGCGACCAGTTGCTCATGGATCTTTCGCTGAATCTTCGGGCCATGGTCTCCCAGCGTCTCCTGCCGCTCAAGGACAGGAAGGGCCGGGTTCCCGCCGTGGAAGTCCTGCTCAATTCTCCCCTCATCTCGGAACTGATCTTCAAGGGGGAAATCCATGAGATCAAGGAGATCATGAAGCGCTCCCGCGAGTTGGGCATGCAGACCTTCGATCAATCCCTGTTCGATCTTCACGAGGCCGGCAAGATCAGCTACGAAGACGCGCTGCGGAATGCGGATTCGGTGAACGATCTGCGCCTCCAGATCAAGCTCAACAGCAAGGAAGCCCGGAAGCGCAACCCCGCGGGCGAGGCGACCGGAGAACTGGGGATCGTTTGAGGGGGACGCAGGTCCGCAAGGAGCGCAGAATCCGCCGCGAGTCGGGTCTTTCCCCCCTAAACCACCCGCGCGCTTCCCTGCTCTTCCCCGTCCATGTCCACGAGGTGCACGGCGCAGGCGATGCAGGGGTCGAAGCTGTGCAGGGTGCGCAGGACTTCCAGAGGCTGCCTGGCGTCGCTGACGGTGTGGCCCTTGAGGGCCGCCTCGTAGGCGCCGGGTTGGTCCTTGTCATCCCGCGGGCCGGCGTTCCAGGTGCTGGGCACCACGGCCTGGTAGTTGGCGATCTTCTCGTCCTCGATCACCACCCAGTGGGCGAGCGCACCCCGGGGCGCTTCCATGAAGCCCACGCCCTTGCACCGCTTCGGCCAGCTTGAGGGCTGCCAGAGATCC
This sequence comes from Rhodocyclaceae bacterium, assembly GCA_028714035.1. GTDB lineage: Bacteria > Pseudomonadota > Gammaproteobacteria > Burkholderiales > Rhodocyclaceae > JAQTNA01. The sequence goes on along the minus strand of JAQTNA010000002.1, from coordinate 89,600 downwards.
TCGTTGAAGGTGGCTACGTCGCCGCCCTTGATGTTGGCCAACAACTGGTCGTACCAGCCCTGCATGGCGTCCGCGATGATCTTGGTTTCCAGGGCGCGGGCGGCCGTGCGGCCCAGGGTGGAGAACAGGGCTTCCAGGGGCAGGTCCAACTTCTTCAGGGCGTAGGCGGTCAGTTCCCGGGTCTGTTTGTGGCCGGTGGCGTAGAGCATGAGGACACGGGCCAGGGGGCCGACTTCCATGGCGTGGCCCTTCCAGCGCGGCGACTTGATCCAGGAATAGGCCTCGTGCACCGGCAGTTGCTGGTAGGGGGGCTTCGGGCCGGTGTAATCCAGCGCGGTCTCCCCGGCGTAGGGGTGCAGGCCCCCGTTTTTCCCCTTGCCGCCGCCGTAGGCGTACCAGGAGTGGTTCACGAACTCCTGGATCTCGCCCCCGGCCTCCAGATTGACCTCATGCACCTTGGCGAGGTTCCGATCCAGGATGGCACCCCGGGGCAGGAGCAATCCGGCGGTGTCGTGGATGTTCTTGCCCGGCAGGTCGCCGAAGCACAGGAAGTTGCCCAGTCCTTCCCCCTGTTTGAACCAGTCCTTGTAGAAGCCGGCGATGGCCAGGGTGTCCGGCAGATAGACCTGATCCACGAAATCGCGCAGGGAGCGGATCACCTCCTGGATGCGGGCGAGGCCCGCCAGGTCCAGGGCCGTGCCGCTCTGGCCGCCGCGGTAGTGCGGTCCCTTGCCTCGTCCGGGGTGCTCGGGCCAGACGCTGATGGCGACCGGCGCGCCGCCCACGACGAAATTGGGGTGGGGGTTCTTGCCGCCCAGGACGGTGTGCAGGGCCACCGCGTCCCGTTGCCAGGCCAGGGCGTCCAGGTAGTGGGCGACCGCCAGGAGGTTGGCTTCCGGCGGCAGGCGGTAGGCCGGGTGGCCCCAGTAGCCGTTGCCGAAGATGCCCAGTTGTCCGCCGCCGACGAAGGTCTGGAGGCGCTTCTGCACGTCGCTGAAATAGCCGGGCGAGGAGCGGGCGTAACCGGAGAGGGATTGGGCCAGGGCGGAGGTGGCCTTGGGGTCGGCCTTCAGCGCCGAGACCACGTCCACCCAGTCCAGGGCATGCAGATGGTAGAAATGCATGACGTGGTCGTGCACGTACTGGGCGCCGATCATCAGGTTGCGGATCAGTTCGGCGTTGGCAGGAATCGGGTACCTGAGGGCGTCCTCCACGGCGCGCACGGAGGCGATGCCGTGCACCAGGGTGCACACGCCGCAGATGCGCTGGGCGAAGGCCCAGGCATCCCGCGGGTCGCGCCCTTGCAGGATGATTTCCAGGCCGCGCACCATGGTGCCGGAGGAATACGCCTCGCTAATCCGGTCGCCGTCCATCTGCGCCTCGATGCGCAGATGGCCCTCGATGCGGGTGACCGGGTCTATGACCAGGCGCTGACTCATTTCTTGGCCTCCTCAGCCAGATGTTCCGCCACGACTTCGGTGACGCCCAGCAGTTCGATGTCCATGCCGTAATGCTCCAGGGCTTCCTCCATGACCACCCGGCAGTTGGCGCAGGAGGTGACGACGGTCTTGACCCCCGCGGCCTCGATCTGGCGGCGTTTCTTCTGGAAGACCTTGTAGCGCAGGGGCTCGGCTCTCTCGTTGGCGGACACGCCACCGCCGCCACCGCAGCACCAGTTCATGGTGCCGCTGTCTTCCATTTCCCGGAATTCGGGCGCCAGATCCCGGAGCAGCCGGCGCGGGGCCTCGAATACGCCGCCCTTCCTGGAAATCTGGCAGGGGTCGTGGTAGCTCAGGGGCTGGGGCAAGGTGCCCGTCAGGCGGATGCGCCCTGTGCGCTTCAGTGCGTCCATGACTTCCAGGATGTGCCTGACCTCGAAGCCGTAGGGTCGCCCGATGAGGTTGGGGCCTTCCCAGCGCAGGGCGGTGTAGGCATGGCCGCATTCGGGGCTGATGACGCACCGGACCTTCAGCTTCTCGGCCGCCGTGACGATGCGTTGCACCAGTTCCCGGGCCAGGTCCGAGACGCCGATCTGGATGCCGCTGTTGGTGGCCTCATAAGCCTCGCTGGCCAGGGTCCAGGTGGCGTGCGCCGCGTTCAGGATGCGCCCCACGGCGCCCAGGTACTCGGGGAAGTTCAGGATTTCCCAGGAGGACATGAGCGCCAGGTAATCGCTGCCGGCCTGATCCACCGGCACCGTGAAGCCGAATTGCTTCTCCACGCGCCGGATCTGGGCTTCCACGGTCACCCATTTCACGCCGGCCGGGCTGCCCATCGTGATGGAGCGGCTGGCAGCCTCGACGATGCCCTGCGGCGCATGACCGGCGGCGGCCATGCCTTCCCGCATCTTCCTTATCAGGTAGCCCGGGTCCACCCCCACCGGGCAGACCATGGCGCAACGGCCGCACATCGTGCAGGCGTCGTACACCAGGGGGCTCCACGCCTCCAGTTCCTCATCGGTGACCGGTTTGGCCAGGCCGAACATCCGGGCCAGGCGCCCCAGGACGGTGTACTCCTGCCACCAGACCCGGCGCAGGGGTTCCAGCTTGTGGATGGGGGTGTATTTCGCCTCGCCCGTTTCCGTGTAGAACAGGCAGGCCTCGGCGCACAGGCCGCAGTTCACGCAACTGGAAAAAAAGGCGGCGGCGGGCGTGTCCAGCGCCTCCATCAGGGCGCGATAGCCTTTCTCGAAGCTGGCACTCATGTTGCCACCCCCTTGCGGCCGAAGTTCTCTCCCGTGTACCAGCGCGCCGCGATGAGGCTTACGGCATGGAACAGGCGGGTGAAGGGCAGGAGCGCCAGCATCAGTTCCGCCGACAGGATGTGCAGGCCCAGGGTCAGGCTGTAGTCGGGCGTCAGGTGGTGGTAGGCCAGGTAGCCGGTGAGCATGGGCAGGAAGGCAAGGGTCCAGGCCAGGTAATCGGCAAAGCCGGAAAGGAAGCGCTTCACCGGGTTCCCGATCCGACTCACGAGCAGGGCCACCAGGGCGGCCAGGCCCATGGCGGCGATGCCGTCCACCACCGGCGTGGCCAGGGCGGGCCAGGTGGCGCCGGTCAGGGCGTGCAGGAAGGCGATGTGGGGGGGGTAGAAGAAGATCACGAGGAACAGGGACACGTGGAAGACGTAGCCGCCGAGGTAGGTGGTGGGGGACCGGGCGACCAGCCCTAGGGGCGGCAGGGTGCGGGAGAAAACGGTTTTCCAGCCGCTGCCGGGGCTGCGTGCACGGGCCGGGGCCAGGTCGGTCTTCCTGCCCAGGCTGAATATCTCGAAGCCGCGCAGGAGAAGGCCGACGACCAAGAGTGCGAGCGCGAGATTGAAGCCGCTGCCCCTGGCCCAGATCAGGAGTTCGTTGGCGCTCATTTGGCCTTGTCCTTCACCAGATCCGCGACGCCGATGGGTTCGTGAGCCGCCTGGGCGGCGGATTTCTTGCCCAGGTTGGCAGCCAGCACCGCCAGGCCGGCGGCGGCCCCGGCCACCGCCGCGCCGGCCAGGTTCATGCGGCTGGTGGCGGTAGGGGTGGACAGGGGCTGGTAGAAGGGGCCCATGTCCCAGAACTTCGCCTCGGAACAGCCCAGGCAGCCGTGACCCGACTGGATGGGGAAGGAGACGCCGCCGTTCCACTTGGTGGTGGCGCAGGCGTTGTAGGTGATCGGACCGCGGCAGCCCAGCTTGAACAGGCACCAGCCCTTCCTCGCGCCTTCGTCATCGAAGCTTTCGGCGAACTTGCCCTGGTCGTAGAAGGGGCGCCGGTAACAGCGGTCATGGATGGTCTCACCGTAGAAGGCCTTGGGACGCCCCTGGGCATCCAGTTCCGGCAATCGGCCGAAGGTGAGGAAGTAAGCCAGTACGCCCGTGATGACCGTCGGGATGGGCGGGCAGCCGGGGACGTTCACCACCGGTTTGTCCATCACCAGGCTGGAGATGGGGACGGCCCCCGTGGGATTGGGCTGGGCCGCCGGCAGTCCGCCGTAGGCGGCGCAGGAGCCGACGGCCACCACGGCCATTGCGTTTGCCACGGTCTCCCGGAGGATGTCCGCCACGGACATGCCGGCGATGGTGCAATAGCCCGGATTGGCCAGGGGCACGGAGCCGTCCACGATCACCAGGTATTTGCCCTGGTTCTCCCGCATCGCCGCCATTCGTGCCGCCTCGGCCGCCTCGCCCGAGGCGGCCTGGAGCGTGTGCTGGTAGTCCAGGGAGATGAGATCGAACAGCAGGTTTTCCAGCGAGGGGGAATGGGAGCGGGTCAGGGACTCGGCGCAGCCCGTGCACTCCTGGAAGGAGAGCCAGATCACCGACTGGCGCCGGGCGGCGGAAACCGCGGCGGCCACGGCCGCTTCACTGCCGGCCGGCAGGGCCATGAGGGCGGCGAGGGAGGCGCAGAAGCTCAGGAATTCCCGGCGAGGGACGCCCCGCCGGGCCAGTTCCGCGCCTACGCTGTCATGCCCGAGTCCTGCCGGAAAAAGATCCATGGCCGCACTCCTGCCTGGGGAATGCGCCAATTCTCAGGGGTGGCACCGGGACGGGTTTTGATCTGGCGCAAACCAGCCCGAATGCCAGGGGAATTCGGGGGCGGGTGCGAGGCCCGGCTTGCGGCTCAGGGGGCGGGCAGATAGCCCGCCACTTCGGGCCGGCCGTCGGAGACCCGCACCAGCAGATCGCCGGGGGAACCGCTGCGCAGGTCGGTGAGCCCCAGGCCCTTGAGGCGCAGGGTTCTGGCGCCCTGGCGCAGAGGGGGAATGCTGAGGTCCACCCGGCCGTGCAGGGTGCGCACCCGCAGTTTGCCGCCGATCCAGGCCGTGACGAAATCCACTTGCAGTTCCGCGCGCAGGTCGCGCCTCTCCACGCGATAGCGGCGGTGCGGGGCCAGTTTGATGGTGAACAGGATGTCGCCCCGGGGGCCATGACTCCGGCTCTCCGTGCCCGCTTCCCGCAGGCGGATGACGGTGCCTTCCACGATGCCCGCCGGAATGCTTACCTTCAGGGTGCGCATGCGCTGGGCCAGACCCGTGCCCAGGCAGTCCGGGCAGAGTTTGTGACTCTTGCCCGTTCCCTTGCAATCGGGGCAGGCATGCCAGTGGCCGAAGGGCTGGCGTATCCTGCCGCCGCCGAAGCAGGAAAGACAAGTAGAGGCCGGCACGTCGCCCTCGCCCTCGCAGGTATGGCACACGTGTCCCATGTACATGGCCACCACGTGGGTGCCGCCCATGGCGGCGATTTCCAGGGGAATCTCGATGATGCGGCGCAGTTCCCGCCCCTTCTTCCGCATCGGCTCCGGCTTGCGGGCCGGCGGGGGTTGGTATTCGGCATCGGCCCAGGGATCGCGCGAGGTCCAGTCCTGGTGCTCCGGGCGCGGCGGGGTCTGGCCGTAGTGGTACTGGGATTGGTACTGGGCTTGGCGGGAGGAATGGCTGTGCGGGGTGCGGCTCGGCTGGCTCTCCGCGTCGTAGGCGCGGCGCCGCTCCGAGTCGGACAGAACTTCGTAGGCGCTCTTGATGCGCTTGAAGACTTCCTCGGCGTTGCCGGCCTTGTTCCGATCCGGGTGCCAATGCATGGCCATGCGCCGGAAGGCTGCCTTGATCTCATCATGGGAAGCCTGCCGGGGAACGCCAAGTTCCCGGTAATGCTCCTGATTCATCGTAGCGAACATGGGCAGACTGTGTGAGTGAGAAGTTTGGTTGCGTCATTCTAGCCATTTCGGAAAAAAAAGCTACAGTTTTTTTCTGGTGTTGACCGATGGAAAACAATCGCTTAGCGGTGCAAGCTGTTAACCCATGTGAGGTTTTGGCGCCGCTTTGCCGACGCAGGCACCACAGTTTTCCGGAACCAGCGCGGCAGACGGTAAAATGCCGGCTTCCGGACCTTCCCGCCTCTGCCCATGCTTGTCCTCGGTATCGAAAGTTCCTGCGATGAAACGGGGGTCGCCCTGTGTGACAGCGAGGCGGGGCTCCTGGCCCATGCCCTGCACTCCCAGATCAGCCTGCACGAGGAATACGGCGGCGTGGTGCCGGAACTGGCCTCCCGGGACCACCTGCGGCGGGTGCTGCCGCTGACGCGCAAGGTCCTGCTGGAGGCCGGGCGGGAGCTGTCCGACCTGGGGGCCGTGGCCTACACGGCGGGGCCGGGCCTGGCGGGCGCATTGCTGGTGGGGGCGGGCTTCGCCGAATCCCTGGCCTTCGCCCTGGATGTGCCGGCCCTGCCCATACACCATCTTGAAGGCCACCTGCTCTCGCCCCTTCTGGCCAAGGATGCACCGCGCTTTCCCTTCGTGGCGCTACTGGTGTCCGGCGGCCATACCCAGCTCATGCGCGTGACCGGGGTCGGCCAGTATGAACTCCTGGGGGAGACGGTGGATGACGCCGCCGGCGAGGCCTTCGACAAGACGGCCAAACTCCTGGGCCTGCCTTATCCCGGTGGTCCGGTCCTCTCCAAGCTGGCGGACCAGGGCAAGCCCGGCCGCTACAAACTGCCCCGCCCCATGCTCCGGAGCGGCGACCTGGATTTCAGCTTCAGCGGCTTGAAGACCGCCGTGCTGACCCTGGTCAGGGACGGCAAGGTAGCGGCAACGGATCAGGCGGACCTGGCGGCGGAATTTCAGGAGGCCGTGGTGGAGGTGCTTGCCGCCAAGGCAGTCGCCGCCCTGAAACAGTGCCGCATGAAACGCCTGGTGGTGGCCGGCGGCGTGGGCGCCAACCGGCGCCTGCGCCAGAAGCTGGATGAGGCTGTCAGGAAAGTGGATGGCCGGGTGTTCTATCCGGAACTGGAGCTATGCACCGACAACGGCGCCATGATCGCCTTCGCCGCGATGCTGCGGCTGAGGGCCGGACTGGCGCCCGAGACGGATGCCGGTCACGCCTTCTCGGTTCGGCCGCGGTGGGGGCTTGAAACCCGTGAGGGGTGAGAGGTGAGGAGTGAGGGGTAAAAATTAGCGCGCCTTCGGCGCGCGAGTTATTTCTTTTTGCCGATGCGCGACTCGGTGCCGGCCATGAGGCGGCCGATGTTTTCCTGGTGGCGCCAGACGAGGAGCAGGCACATCACGTCCACCGCCGGGGCAATCGGCGCTCCGTTCAGAAATATCCAGGCCATGATGCCCGCTTCCAGGGCCGTGACGATGGCGGCCAGCGACGAATAGCGGAAGGCGAAGGCCACCACCAGCCAGGTGGCGAGCGACATCAGGCCGAACACGGGATGGATGCCCAGGAGTACGCCCGCCGCCGTGGCTACACCCTTGCCGCCCTTGAAGCCGAGGAACACGGGGAAGACGTGGCCCAGGAACACCGCCACGATCACCAGGGCCAGGGCCATCTCACCCACGCCGAAATCGGCACCATACAGACGTGCCAGCCATACCGCGAGCCAGCCCTTGGCGCCATCGCCCAGCAGGGTGACCAGGGCCGCGGCCTTGTTGCCGCTCCTGAGCACGTTGGTGGCGCCCGGATTGCCCGAACCGTAGCTGCGCGGGTCGGCCAGCCCGAAGAGCTTGCTGGACACGACGGCGAAGGGCACGGAGCCGAGCAGGTAGGCGGCGAGGGTAAAAAGGAGCGTGGTCATATGGCAAATGGCCTAAAATTTCTCAAATTCTAATCGAAGAGCAGCCCATGGACGCCATTTTCATCGAGGATCTCCGCCTGGACGCCCGCGTGGGCATCTACCCCCGCGAACAGGTCGCGCCCCAGGGGCTGGAACTGAACCTGGAGATAGAGTTGCCGCCGGGCGCCTTCGGCCAGGACGACATCGGCGCCACGATTGATTACGCGGAGGTGGTGGCGCGCCTGGAGAAGGAATTCGCCGAGCAGCACTTCAATCTCCTGGAGACCCTGGCGGAATTCGTGGCCAACCTGATCCTGCACGACTTCGGCGCCCCCTCCGTGCGCCTGTCGGTGGCCAAGATCGGCATGATGAAGAACACCCGCCGCGTGGGCGTGAGGATAGAGCGGAAGAGGGATTAGTCTGCGGGTCGGGCTTCAGCCCGACATGGGCGCCTACGCATGGTCTTGTCGGCCTGAAGGCCGACCCACATGAACCGGATAGTCTGTTGGTGACGGTCGCCGATGTCGTGAGGTGGGGGTGGGACGGTGCAATGCGCGTTGCTTATTGCACCCTACGTCCCTTGCCCGCGATCCGGCATCCGGGGCGGGCCGTCGCTCCATCGTGGGCAAGCCCGCTCCGGGACTGTGGAGCCGCCTTCAGCCGGCCTCTTACGCCACGATCCTGAATTCGGTGGCCTTGGCCACGGGGCGCATGTGGTTTTTTTCGCGCTTCATCTCGACGAAGCCGTAATTCGACATGGTTTTCAGGGTACGTGACAGGTTGCCGGGCTTGCGCCCGGTCATCTCGGCCAGCGAAGAGATGGATGGGGGCTTGGCCTCCTGGATGACTTTCAGGAGCGCCCGGTTCTCGTCGCTCAAGACCTCGGCCAGGGAACGCATTGAGGTAAACCAGATTTTGGGTTCCGATGGCTTGGGTTTGTACTCGCCCCGGGCAATGGACAAGACCCGCGCCCGAATGCGCTCTTGCGGCATGATGCCGATAACGATGGCTTTCATTGTTGTCTTCTCTCCTGTAACACCCGGTCCACCTCGGCAAAGAAATCGGCCAGCAATTGGTGTGCGTCCTGAAATTCGTAAGGGACGCCCTGATCGCTGCCATGCCGATGCCTGTGGTCGTAGGTCAGGCGCCGGCCCGCATATTTGAACTTCTTCGGCGGCTTGACGGCGTGGGCATTGTCATAGCCGAGAATGCGCCTGCCGTAGGGTTCGTGCAGAGTCAGTGAATAGCGAATCCCATGGGGAATCTCTTCGTTCGCCACTACCCGCCATGCCTCGATCTTGACCCAGTAGCCTCCACCCTGATCAATGATCTGGTCGTGCAAGTCGAGGAGAGTGCCGATACCGGAGGCGTCAGACATGTGTTACTGTATCATCTGTTGATAAGGTTTGCTATCGTAACCTGCTATAGATTCCGTGCTTTTCTCGGCGCCTCTGCGTTTTAAATCGACGTTCAATCTTCCAGCGCCACGCTCACCGGGGTGGGTTGCAGGACGCGCTGGAGGTCGTGGGGGTGGATGCCCACCAGGAAGCCGCGGCGGCCGCCGTTGATGTAGATGAGGGGAAGGTCCAGGATGGTCTTTTCCATGAACACCGGCAGCTTCTTCTTCGTGCCGAAGGGTGAGGTGCCGCCCACCTGGTAACCCGTGTGGCGCTGCGCCACTTCCGGCTTGCACGGGACCACCTTCTTCATGCCGGCCTGGCGCGCCAGTTCCTTGGTGGAGACCTTCCTGTCGCCGTGCATGAGCACGATCAGAGGCTTGCCGGCCTCATCCTCCATGACCAGGGTCTTGACCACCGCGTGCTCATTCACATTCAGTTCCCGGGACGAGACCGCCGTGCCGCCGTGTTCCTCGTAGTTATAGACGTGGCTGGAGAAGGCCACCTGATGTTGGCGCAGGAAGGTGGTAGCCGGGGTTTCGGAGGGATGGGACTTGGACATTTTCCGGAGGGGAGAGTCGAGAGTGGAGAGTCGAGAGCGTCACGCGGGCGGGGCAGGGCGGGGCTAAGGCCATGTTAGAATGGCGGGCCTTGAGGGCGTTCCGGCATGGGTCGGCGCCCGCCGCTCCTGACCTAGCCGAAAAGACTCCGACCGTGACCGTTCAAGAAGCCCCCAAACGCATCGTCATCGCCTCCCGCGAAAGCCCGCTCGCCATGTGGCAGGCGGAACATGTGCAGGCGCGACTCCGGGCATTATATCCGCAGTGTTCCGTCGAAATCCTCGGCATGACCACCCGCGGCGACCAGATCCTGGATCGGCCGCTGTCCAAGGTGGGTGGCAAGGGACTCTTTGTGAAGGAGTTGGAAGCAGCCCTGCTGGAACGGCGCGCCGACATCGCGGTGCACTCCATGAAGGACGTGCCCATGACCATGGAGCCGGAATTCATCCTGGCCACCATTTCCGAGCGGGAAGTGCCGCTGGATGCCTTCGTTTCCAACAAGTTCGACTGCCTGGCCGACATGCCACCCGGCGCCGTGGTCGGTACCTCCAGCCTGCGCCGCGAGGCCCAGCTCCATGCCCGCTTTCCCTACCTGGCGGTGTCGCCCCTGCGCGGCAACCTGGGCACGCGCCTCAGGAAGCTGGATGCCGGTGAGTTCGATGCCATCATCCTGGCGGCCGCCGGCCTGACCCGGCTGGGCCTGGGCCAGCGCATCCGCTCCGTGTTGCCCGCCGAGCAGTCCCTGCCGGCCGCCGGCCAGGGCGCCCTGGGCATCGAATGCCTGGCCGACCGGCCGGAAGTGGCGGCCTGGGTGGCGCCGCTGCATCACGAGGCGGACGCCGCCTGTGTGCTGGCCGAGCGCGCCGTGTCCCGCGCCCTGGCAGGTTCCTGCGAGGTTCCCCTGGGCGCCTACGCCATCAACGAAAACGGTCAGATCTGGCTGCGCGGCTTCGTCGCCACCCCGGATGGCACCCGCTTCGCTCATGCCGAATTGCGCGGCCCGGCCGCCGAGGCGGACGCCCTGGGCCGGCAACTGGCCGAGGACTTGCGCCGGCAGGGCGCGGAGGAAATCCTGGCGGAACTGGGCAGCCTCATTCCGGTCAATCAGCCGCCCCGCTAATTTCCATGAGCCCGGAAATGGCAGCCCATTCACCGCAGAGGCGCAGAGACGCAGAGGAAAGACTTTCAACCTCTGTATTTCCCCGTCGCGTGGTGAAGAAATTGCCCGCCTTGAGCCCAGGTTTTCTCTGCGCCTCTGCGTCTCTGCGGTTCGATCACGGGGTTTTGGGATGAGCATGGCGACTCATACTGCGCATACCCTGGCCGGCCGGCATGTGGTGGTCACTCGCCCCGAGGCGCAGGCGGATGCCCTCGCCCGGAGCATCGCGGAAGAGGGCGGGCTGCCCGTGCGTTTCCCGGTACTCGCCATCAGCGACGTGGAAGACACGGCTCCGGTCCTGGCGGCGGCGGAGCGTCTGGAGGACTACGATTTCGCTGTGTTCGTGAGCGCCAACGCCATCGAGAAGGCGCTCTCCCTGATCCTGCCCCATCGGTCCTGGCCGGAGGGGCTTCCGGTGGCGGTCATGGGCAAGTCCTCCGAGCGGGCCGTGGCCCGTTTCGGCATCCGGGAGATCGTCTCGCCCCAGGAACGCTTCGATTCCGAGGCGCTCCTGGCCCTGCCGCCCTTCCAGGTGGTGGCCGGCAAGAAGGTGATCGTGTTTCGCGGCGACGCCGGACGGGAACTCCTGGGCGATACCCTGCAGGCGCGTGGGGCAACTGTGGAGTATGTGACGTGTTACCGGCGCAGCCGGCCCGAACTGGATGCCAAACCGCTCATGGAACTCTGGGGCAAGGGCGAACTGGATGCCGTGACCCTCAGTTCCAGCGAGGGCCTGCGGAATCTCTGGGCCATGCTGGACGAGGCCGGGCGGGCGTACCTGGCGCAAACGCCGGTCTTCGTGCCGCATCGGCGCATCGCCGAGGAGGCGCAGCGCCTGGGGCTGCTGCGCGTCATCCCGACCGGCCCGGGCGACGACGGCCTGATGGCCGGGCTGAACGAATTTTTTGATACCGAACGCATGGAAGCGAGCGCAGGCGCATGAATACCGAAGTGGCGAAACCTTCCGCCGAACAAGACCGGGCCGAGACGTCGGGCAAGCCGACGGATACCGCGCCCGCCGCACACGGGCATCCCATGCCGGCCTTTCTGCGCCAGCCGGTGCTGGTGATTGCCGTCCTGGCGCTGGCCTTGCTGGCCTGGCAATGGCTGGAAACCCGTTCCCGGCTCTCCGGCCTGGAGGCGGTGCTGGCCAGCCGGCTGTCCCAGGGGGATACGGTGGCCCAGGAGGCCAGGACCCTGGCGAAGCAGGGCCAGGAATCCCTGCAATCCCTGCAATCCAAGGTGGGTGGGCTGGAGGCGAAGCTGGCCGAATCCCAGAGCCAGCAGATGGCGCTGGATGCCATGTACCAGGAAATGGCCCGCAGCCGGGATGACCGCCTGGTCTCGGAGGTGGAACAGACCGTAAATATCGCCGCCCAGCAACTGCAACTGGCGGGCAATGTCCAGGCCGCCCTGGCCGCCCTGCAGAACGCCGATGCGCGGCTCTCGGGCGCCAATCGGCCCCAACTGCTGGTCTTGCGCAAGGCCGTGGCGCGGGACATGCAGCGTTTGAAGGCCCTGCCCATCGCCGACGTGCCGGGCATGGCCCTGAGGTTGGAGAGCGTCATCACCGGCGTGGATGACATGCCGCTCGCCTTCGCCGCCGAACCGCGCAGCGAGTCCAAGTCGGAAAAGGCCAAGCTTGGGCAGGGCTTCTGGGCGGAACTGGGCCGGGAACTCTGGGGGGAACTGAAGCAACTGGTGCGGGTGGAGCGGCTGGATCGCCCCGATCCGGGGCTGCTCGCCCCCGACCACGCCTTCTTCCTGAGGGAGAACCTCAAGCTGCGCCTGGTGAATGCCCGGCTGTCGCTTTTGCAGCGGGACGGCAAGAGTTTCCGGGACGATACCCGGCAGGCCAGGCTGTGGATAGAGCGCTATTTCGATACCCGATCCCCGTCCGCCGTGGCCGCCTTGTCCGCGCTGAAGCAGCTGGGTGAGGCGGACATCAGCAGCGAACCGCCCACGCTCAACGAAAGCCTCGCCGCCCTGCGCACCCTGAAGGCGGCCGGCGAGAAGGGGAAATCATGATGAGTCGAGAGTCGAGAGTCGAGAGTCGAGAGTTTGTTCTGGGACGGATCGCCTTCTGTGACTCCTCCACGGCCAGGGCATTTCGGCGCAAACGGTCGAGTTCATGCAGCACCTCTCTCGACTCTCGACTCTCGACTCTCGACTAACACACCATGCGCGCCCTGTTCTGGCTGATCGGTCTCTTTTCCCTGGCGGTGGGGCTGTCGCTCGCCGCCCGCTACAACGATGGCTACGTCCTGTTCGTCCTGCCGCCCTGGCGGGTGGAGGTGTCGCTCAATCTCCTCGTGGTGCTCTGGCTCGCGGCCTTCGCCATCCTCTACCTCCTGCTCAGACTGGTGGTGAATACCCTGCGCATGCCGGGGCAGGTGCGGGCCTTTCGCGAACGGAAGAAGAAGGAGAAGGGCCAGCGCTCCCTGCGCGAGGCCCTGTCCAGCCTGTTCGAGGGGCGTTATGGCCAGGCCATCAAGAGCGCCGAGATCGCGGCCGCGACCGGCGAGGCGCCGGGTCTCTCGGCCCTGGTGGCGGCCCGCGCGGCCCATGCCATGAACGACGAGGCGCGCTTTCAGTCCTGGCTGGCCCGGGCTGCCCGGCACGACGCCCAGGTGCGTTCGGCACGGCTCATGACCCAGGCGGATTTGTACTGTCGCTCGCGGGATTTCACCGCCGCCCTGGAGAGCCTGGAAACCCTGGATCGGGGCGGTCAGCGCCATATCGCGGCCTTGCGCCTGGCCCTGAAGGTGCGCCAGGGTGCCGGCCAGTGGCAGGAGGTGCTGCGCCTGGCGCGGCACCTGGAAAAGCACAAGGTCATCGGCTCGGAACATGCCGCGGCGCTCAAGGCCCGTGCCAACCAGGAACTGATGCGTGGCATGGAGCACGATCCCCTGGGTCTGGCCCGATATTTCGATGACCTGCCCGCGGCGGAACGCCGGGACGCCAAGATGGCCGCCCTGGCGGCCCGCGCCCTGCTCGATGCCGGGGACGAGGCCTCATTGTTGTCGGCCCGGCAGGTCATCGAGGAAGCGCTGGAAGCCGAGTGGGAGCCCCTCCTGGCGCGCCTGTACGGCGAGATCAAGGGCGGCGACCTGCGCGCCCGGACCGCCAAGGCGGAGAAGTGGCTCAAGAGCCACACGGAGGATGCCCAACTGCTCATGACCCTGGGGCGTCTGTGCCGGGAGCAACAACTCTGGGGCAAGGCGGAAAGCTATCTGGAAGCCGCCCTGGCCGTGGAACCGGGCCGTGCCGCCCACCTGGAACTCGCCCGCCTCTACGACATCCTGGGCCGGTCCGAATCCGCCAACAAGCATTACCGGGAGGCGGCGGAGTTCTAATGGTGGGGAGTGGGGAGTGGGGAGTGGGAAAAACCGCGCCGAAGGCGCGCAAACTTCCCTACTACCCACTCCCCACTCCCCACTCCCTACTATCCGTACTTACACCCAGTCCTTCGGCACCAGGAACTCCTTGTACAGCTTCTCCTCGGGGCTGCCGGGCTCCGGGTGCCAGTCGTAGCGCCACTTCACCACCGGCGGCAGGGACATGAGGATGGATTCGGTGCGCCCGCCGGATTGCAGGCCGAAGTGGGTGCCCCGGTCCTGGACCAGGTTGAATTCCACGTAGCGACCGCGCCGATAGGCCTGGAAGTCCCTCTCCCGTTCCCCGTAGGCCATGTCCCGACGCTTCTCGAGAATGGGCAGGTAGGCTCGCAGGAAGGCGTCGCCCACGTCACGGGTCATGGCAAAGGATTTCTCGAAACCCAGTTCGGAAAAATCGTCGTAGAAGATGCCGCCGATACCCCGCGGTTCGTTCCGGTGCTTCAGGAAGAAGTAGCGGTCGCAGCCTTCCTTGAAGCGGGGGTGCAGAGCCTCGCCGTAGGGCGCGATGGCGTCGCGGCACACGGCGTGGAAATGTTTGGCGTCTTCGTCAAATCCATAATACGGGGTCAGGTCCATGCCGCCGCCGAACCACCACACCGGCTCCTCGCCCGCCTTCGTGGCCATGAAGCAGCGCACGTTCATATGGGTGGTGGGGCAGTAGGGGTTCCGGGGGTGCAGCACCAGGGATACGCCCATGGCCTCGAAGCCGCGCCCGGCCAGCTCCGGCCGGGCGGCCGTGGCGGAAGGCGGCAGATTCTTGCCGAAGACGTGGGAGAAATTCACCCCGCCGCGCTCGAAGAACTTGCCTTCCTCGATCACCCGCGTGATTCCGCCGCCCCCGCCCGGCCGGTCCCAGGCGTCAAGCTTGAACGCCTGGCCGTCGAAATTCTCCATGGCCGCGACGATGCGCGCCTGTAGGCCGGTGAAATAGTCTTTCAGTTGTTGGGTGTCCATCTATTTTGGCCTTTTTATTTTTCGCCTACGGTTCAGAGCGCTTCCGCGCGGACGTGGCCAAGGCTCGCGTAGCCGAGAATCTTGCCGTCATTGGTCAGCAGCGTGGCCTGACTGACGCGGGCGCTGGATACGATCATTCGGTCGGCGGGGTCGCCATGGAAATTGCCGGGGAGGCGTGTGCTATCCACGGCGATGCGCGGCGACAAGGGGATCAGGGCAATGCCGGAACCGGAGAGCGCCTGCTCCACCCAAGTATCACAAGGCATGCCGAGAACGATGCGCCCCTTGGCTTCGAGCATGGCGACTTCCCAAACGGAAATGGCGGCGACGCATAAGGACCGGCGTTTCCCGGCCGCCTCGATCCGTACCAGAACTTCGGGCTTGAAACGCTGTGCCTCTCCGGCCATGAGCCAGAGCCAGGCGTGGGTATCGAGAAGGAGCGGCGATTCAGGCATCAGCGCTCCAGGCCTCGCCCAAGGGCGCCTCAATGTCGCCGGCAATGCGTACCGAACCCCGAAGCCGCCCTAGAAGCGGCGGCTCATCGGTTTGTGCCGGAAGCAAGCGGGCGACCGGCTGGCCGTGCTTGGTGATGACCAGGGCTTCTCCTGTTCGGGACACCTCGTCCATCAGGCCGAGGCACCTTGCCTTGAATTCGGAAGCTGCGATTTGCACGGTAGTCTCCAGTGGTCACCAAGAGTGGTCACTGGATTATACAACCGAACGTCGCCGTTTCACCGCTCACCGCTCACCGCTTCACCGCCCGATGGCCGATGTCGCGGCGGAACTGCATGCCGTCGAATTCGATGCCGTCGCAGATGTCGTACGCGCGCTTCTGGGCCATCTTCACGTTGTCGCCCAGGGCCGTGACGCACAGTACCCGGCCGCCGGCCGTGTGCACCTGGCCGTTTTCCTCCGTGGTCCCGGCGTGGAAGACATGGGCATCCTCCAGACGTTTGGGCAGGCCGGTGATGGCGTCGCCCTTCCTGGGCGTTTCCGGGTAGTTGTGGGCGGCCATGACCACGCCCAGGGCCACGCGTCGGTCCCATTCGGCATCAACCTTGTCCAGTCGGCCTTCGATCGCGGCCTCCACCAGGTCCACCAGGTCGGTCTTCAGGCGCATCATGATGGGCTGGGTTTCCGGGTCGCCCAGGCGGCAGTTGAATTCCACCACGCGGGGATTGCCGGCCGCATCTATCATCAGGCCGGCGTAGAGGAAACCGGTGTAATGCACGCCCTCCGCGGCCATGCCCGCCAACGTCGGCAGGATGATCTGGTGCATGGCCTTGGCGTGCACCTGGGGCGTGACCACCGGCGCGGGAGAATAGGCGCCCATGCCGCCCGTGTTCGGGCCATGGTCGCCGTCCAGGAGCCGCTTGTGGTCCTGGCTGGTGGCCAAGGCCAGGGCGTGCCGGCCGTCGGCCATGACGATGAAGCTGGCCTCCTCGCCTTCCATGAATTCCTCGATGACCACGCGCGCGCCCGCATCGCCCATCTTGTTGCCGACCAACATCATGTCAATGGCGGCATGGGCCTCGTCAAGACTCATGGCCACCACCACGCCCTTGCCGGCCGCCAGTCCGTCGGCCTTGATGACGATGGGCGCGCCTTCCGCATCCACGTAGGCGTGGGCGGCGCCCGCGTCGGAGAAGGTCTGGTACCTGGCCGTGGGGATGTTGTGGCGAGCGAGGAACTGCTTGGCGAAATCCTTGGAGGCCTCCAGTTGGGCCGCGGCCTGGGTCGGGCCGAAGATTTTCAGGCCCCCGGCGCGGAAGGCGTCCACCACGCCCGCGGCGAGAGGCGCTTCCGGGCCGACCACGGTCAGGGCCACATGCTCCTTCTTCGCGAACTCCACCAGTTCGGGGATGGACGTGATGGGCACGTTGGTCAGGCCATCTTCATGGGCCGTGCCGGCGTTGCCCGGTGCGACGAAGACCTTCTGGATGCGCGGGCTCTTGGCCAGGCGCCAGGCCATGGCGTGTTCACGACCGCCGGAACCGATGACGAGTAGTTTCATGTTGTGCAGTCTGGAATGAGGGCAGCCGGGCGCCGGCGTTTACCGTGAAAGTCGCTTAGAAAGGAAACTTGAGGCTGGTGAAGAACACGTTGCCGTAGCCGTGACCACCGGGTACATAGGTGCTGTCGACGGAGAATTTTTTGTACTCCACCGACACCATGGGCAGGATGCCGGGGATGGGCGCGTAATGGGCGTAGTCGGTGCGCGCGGTGAGGAAGACCGTGTAGCCCAGGCCCACCTTCAGGTCGCCCCTGGCCGGCCAGAAGGTCTTGTAGGCGTAGCCGAGCATGTATTCCGGCTTGTAATGGGAGTCGCCGAAGGCCATGACGTAGAGGCCATGGTAGTCGCCGTCCGGATCGTAGAGGCTCTTGCCCAGGCCCAGGCCTTTCGGATTCTCGTTGAAAGTCCGGATCTTGTCCGCGTCGTAGGCCGAGCGGAGATGGAAGGTGTTGACCGGTAGGTAGAACTCGTTGCCGCCCTTGTCCCATATCTGCCCCAGCTTGGCGCTGGCCCGGTCATAGGCCGAGCCGATGGAAGCGGCAAACCCATCGGCCTGGGCCGGCACCAGGGCCAGTGCCAGGAGCGTTCCTGTCAGAACGCGCAGTGCGTCGGGAAACTCAACTGTTCGCATGCGGCGCGCTCCTAGTGCCTGAAATGCCTGAACCCGGTGAAGACCATGGCGATACCCTGTTCGTCGGCGGCGCCGATCACCTCGGCGTCACGCACCGAGCCACCGGGCTGGATGACGGCGGTGGCGCCGGCCTTGGCCAGCACGTCCAGGCCATCGCGGAAGGGGAAGAAAGCGTCGGATGCCACCACCGAACCGGCCACCGTGAGGCCGGCGTTCTCGGCCTTGATGGCGGCGATGCGGGCAGAGTCCACCCGGCTCATCTGCCCTGCGCCCACGCCCACGGTCACCCCGTCCTTGCAGTAGACGATGGCATTGGACTTGACGTACTTGGCCACGCGCCAGGCGAAGAGCAGATCGGACAGTTCCCGCTCGGAGGGCGCCCGCTTGGTGACCACCTTCAGGTCGGCCGCGGTGATCGGGGCGAAGTCGGTGGTTTGAACCAGCAGGCCGCCGCCCACGCGCTTGTACTCCAGGTTGCCGCCGGAGGTCTTGCCGAAAGGCACTTCCAGCACCCGCAGGTTCTGCTTGGCGCCGAACACGGCACGGGCCTCGGCATTCACTTCCGGGGCGATGATGACTTCGGCGAATTGGCCGGATACGGCCTGGGCCGTGGGGCCGTCAATGGCCACGTTGAAGGCGATGATGCCGCCGAAAGCGGAGGTCGGATCGGTGGAGAAGGCCTTCTTGTAGGCTTCCTCGGCGGTGGCACCCAGGGCCACGCCGCAGGGGTTGGCGTGCTTGACGATGACGCAGGCGATGCCATGGGCCGGATCGAAGGCTTTCACGCATTCCCAGGCGGCGTCGGCGTCGGCGATGTTGTTGTAGGACAGCTCCTTGCCCTGGAGTTGGTGGTAGGCGGAGATGGTGCCGGGCACGGCGATGGGTTCGCGGTAGAAGGCGGCCTTCTGGTGCGGGTTCTCGCCGTAGCGCAGGTCTTCCACCTTGTCGAAGGCGACCTGGAAGCGGGCCGGGAAGTCCATCTTGGTGCCGTCGTCCGCCAGGGCCGTCAGGTAGTTGGAGATGGCGGAATCGTAACGGGCGGTGTGGGTGAAGGCCTTCCGGGCCAGATCGAAGCGGGTCTTGTCGCTGATGCCGCCGCTGGCCTCGATCTCGGCCAGGATGGGCGCGTAGTCCGCGGCATCGGTGACGATGGCGCAGCCGCCGTGGTTCTTGGCCGCGGCGCGCACCATGGTCGGGCCGCCGATGTCAATGTTTTCGATGGCGTCTTCCAGGGTGCAGCCGGCCTTGGCAATGGTGGCCTGGAAGGGATAGAGATTCACTACCACCAGATCAATGGTGGGGATGTTGGATGATGCCAGGGTCGCCATGTGCTCGGGCAGGTCGCGCCGGGCCAGGATGCCGGCGTGCACCTTCGGATGCAGGGTCTTTACCCGGCCGTCCAGCATCTCGGGAAAGCCGGTGTAGTCGCCCACTTCGGTCACCGGCACGCCGGAATCCCGCAGCAGTTTGGCGGAACCGCCGGTGGACAGGATGGTGACGCCGCGGGCCGAGAGGGCGCGGGCGAAATCCACGATGCCGGTCTTGTCGGAAACGCTGATCAGAGCTTGAGTGATTTTCATGTTTTCACCTAATAAATAACCGCAGAGGCGCAGAGACGCTGAGAAAACTTGGTATTGAGGGAATAACGGGCCTTGCCCGTCGGATAAGGCCGAAAGTCGCTTTGACTCATCGTTTTCCCTCTGCGTCTCCGCGTCTCTGCGGTTCAAAAACCTTTCTTACAACAATTCGTATTGCGTCAGCATCCGTCGCAGGGTGTTGCGGTTGATGCCCAGGATGTCGGCGGCGGCGGTCTGGTTGCCCTTGGCCTGGGTCATGACCACTTGCAGCATGGGCTTCTCCATCTGGGCCAGTACCATGTCGTACACGGCGGAGGGCTTTTCTCCCTCCAGGTCGCGGAAATAGCGTTCCAGATTCCGTGCGACGCATTCGGCGATGCTCGGTTCAGCATTCATGCCGCCAGTTCCTCCAGAGTATCGTCCAGGTAATAGAGGCGTTCGCTCCGCTCGGCCTGACGGGCGAAAAAGTCGTCCGTGGCGGCGAGTTGTTCCGCCACGGTGGGCAGCGTGTTCATGCGGTGCCGGAACACGGCGGAACCCGCGAGTCCCTTGGTGTACCAGGAGATATGTTTCCGGGCCACGCGCACGCCGGTCTCTTCGCCGTAGAAGGCGTAGAGGTCTGCCAGGTGGCTCAGCAGGATGGCATGAATCTCCGTCACGAGGGGCGGCGGCAGCAGTTCGCCGGTTTTCAGGTAATGCTCGATTTCGCGGAATATCCAGGGGCGTCCCTGGGCCGCGCGGCCGATCATGACGCCGTCCGCGCCCGTGTGCGCCAGCACGAACCGGGCCTTTTCCGGGCTGGTGATGTCACCGTTGGCGATGAGCGGGATGGAGACCCGGGTCTTTACCTCGGCGATGGTGTCGTACTCGGCTTCGCCTCGATACTGGCAGGCCCGCGTCCTGCCGTGGATGGCGATGGCGCGCACGCCCGATTCCTCGGCGATGCGGGCGATGGCTGCGGCGTTCCTGTTCTCCTGGTTCCAGCCGGTGCGGAATTTCAGCGTCACCGGCGTATCCGGCACGGCGGAGACCACCGCTTCCAGAATGCGCGCCACCAGGGCCTCGTCCTGCATCAGCGCCGAGCCGGCCATGACGTTGCACACCTTCTTCGCCGGGCAGCCCATGTTGATGTCTATGATCTGGGCGCCGTTATCCACGTTGTGCCGGGCGGCGCGGGCCATCATGCTCGGGTCGGCGCCCGCGATCTGCACGGAAACCGGCTCCACCTCGCCTGCGTGGTCGGCCCGGCGCCGCGTCTTGGCGCTGCCGTAGAGGAGCGAGTTGGATGTCACCATCTCGGACACGGCCAGGCCCGCGCCCAGCTTCTTGCAAAGCTGACGGAAAGGCCGATCCGTGACCCCCGCCATGGGCGCCACGAACAGGTTGTTCTTGAGGGTGAAGCCGCAGAATTGCATCATCCGGGACGGAAACGGGGAAGGGCGAAATTCTACTCCAGTCCGGCAGACCTGTGAGTGGTCGGGCAACAAGGTTTCCCGTCCGGCAAGCGTAGCGAGGCTGAAACGGAGGCCATTTTCGCGGCGGTTGTGCAACAAGCCATTGGGCGCGTAGTATCCCATTCCGGGGCGCAAAGATGCGTTCCTCGACCCAGCGCAAGCCGGGGTCTGCAGGACGATCGTCTGAACACCTCATTTTTGTGGGGACGCCATGTTTGCCATCAGCAGCAGTCAGATGGAGCGCCTGAATCAGTCCATGGATGACGGTTTCGTCCGGTCTGCCGTGCCCCGTCTCCAGGCGTCTCATCCCGTGCTGGCGCGGTCGGCGACGCCGGCGGGCCTGGAGGCCGTGGCCCGGTTGGCGCTGGCCCGGACGCGGGGGTATGGCCTGAGCCAGGCCGTGGACTTCTACCTGGACCTGATGCTGGCGTTCGGCTGTGGTTTTGACACCGATCCCCAGTATCTTTGGCTTCGCCCCTTCCTCCTGAACATGGAGGGAGTTTCCGCCTTCGAGCGGGTGCAACTGTTGCGCTGGCACACGAGCCTGTATTTCGGCCGCACCCTGCGCGGGGATGGGGGCGCCGCGGCGCTGGAGCGCTTCGGCCAACTGGACAGGCAGACCCTGGAGACCAGCGGGCAAGACCTGCGCCGCTTCGCGCCTTCCCTGATCGAGCAGTTGCATCCGGAACGCATGGCCTACCTGGGGCCGGAAGCACTGGATGTGCTCGTGCGCCAGGCGCAATCGGAAACCCTGGCCTTGGGCGGGGAGGCTCCGGCCGCGGCGGCCCTGTATTTGTCGCTCATGTTCCGCTTCGGGCATGGAGCCGCGTCTGATCCCCTTTATCCCTGGATCGGGGACGGGCTGCATGGCGGTGGTGTGGAGAATCTGCTGAACCGGGCGAAAGCCTTTGCGCTGGCCTGGGCCAGGGAAATCAGGGAGGCGACAACATAATGGCCACCGAACCCAGTCCCGACGGTTCCGGAGAGGGTGGGGCCGTCATGCCTTGCCCCTGTGCCGGCGCCACGATCACTTCCCAGACCGTCATGACCCAGCCGCCAAACCGGGCGCGCACCCGACTGGGCGTGGGGGAGCGGGTGCGTGTGACCTATTCGCTGGGAGCGGCCACCTGGACCAAGGCTGGAGACGGCAACCTGTCCAGCGCCAGCGGCGCCACGATCACCTTTACTGCGCCGAACGCCGCCGGAACGACTACCCTGACGGCCACCGGCGGCGGCTGTAGCGCCACTATTGCCTTCACCATCGTTGCCCCGGGCAGTGTGCATATGACCCGCCTCCATCCGCATCAGGTGGAGCACAACCAGACCTATGCCAATGTCGGCATGTTGACCAACATATTTCTCGCTCCGGACGACGTGAATTTCTATCGCGTGCAATTCCTGGAGCTCGAAATTGCTTGTACGGCGGATGGGGTCTATGCCTGCCAGAATGGACACGGGCATGGCCCGAACCCGAACGGCCTCGGCGCGACGACCCAGGTGGTTTCCGGGAAAGGGACGAAGATGGATGCCAACGATCATGTCTACTCCGGCTGTTGCCCGACTCCGTGCGCTCCCTGGGTTGCGCCGCAGACGGGCAGGGAGCATTTCGCCATCCCATGGCAATGGCGCGTCGGGGCGGCGGGTGCCTGGCATACCTTGACCACGGTACACCAGCGGGTTCATTGCGACGCCACGGGCGGGCTGACGGCGAGCAAGGCGGGTGCCGTCGCCCATGCCCAGGTGGGAGACGCCACAGCGGCGGCATGAGGAGGGTCTATGGGATGGAAGCGTGTGGCCGGAGTCGTCCTGGCCCTGGCCTTTATATTTGGCTGCATGCCCGGCGCGCTGGCGAAGGGTGAACGGGGAGGCAAGATGTTGGAACTGATTCAGGCCGCACGGGCGGCGGTGGTGAAATACGATACGAGCCCGGATCTGGCCCTGTTGCAGCAGGCCGGAGAGAAGCTGGAAGGCGTGGACCTCCTGGCGGTGGAAGGGCACGGGGAGCGGCAGGAGGTGCGCTTGCAGACCCTCGTGACCTGGATGGTGATTCTCGCCCGTGTGGATGCCGCGAAAGATCCCAGTTTTGATCCCGACGATATGCCCCTGCTGCGGGTTGCTCCACCAAAGAAAGCAGGCGCGCCTGGCTATATGCCCGGAGTGGACCCGAACCAGATTCACGACCCCGAACAGCGCGCGGAATATCTCCGAGCGATCCAGGAAAACCGGAACAAGATCGAGCGAGGCCGGCTTCAGTGGAGCGTACGGGCGCTCGATACGGAGGTGAGCGAGGGTGCCTCTCGATTCATCAAACGCTTCTATACCAGGGCGCCGGTGGATCGCCAGGAAGTGCGGCGGGCCATGGAAAAGGCCGGCATCGGCCCCCAGCGGCAGCAGGCCATCCTGTCCTGGTAGCTTGACCGGGATGAAAAATCCCCTCCGGCCTGGCGGCGGGAGGGGCTTTTCGCGAATCCGGCCGGGCGGCCGGATGGCAGGCTTACAGCTTCTCGGCGTTCTGGGCCAGGTATTCGGCCACACCGGCGGTGGAAGCCTTCATGCCGGGCTTGCCCTTGTTCCAGCCGGCCGGGCAGACTTCGCCGTGTTCCTCGAAGAATTGCAGGGCGTCCACCATGCGCAGCATTTCGTCAATGTCGCGGCCCAGGGGCAGCATGTTGACCACCTGGTGCATCACGGTGCCGGTCTTGTCAATCAGGAAGGAACCGCGCAGGGCGACGCCGGCGCCTTCCAGTTCCACGTCGTAGGCCTTGCAGATTTCGTGCTTCACGTCGGCCACCAGGGTGTAGCGGACCTGGCCGATGCCGCCGTTGTTCACCGGCGTGTTCTTCCAGGCCAGGTGGGTGAATTGGGAGTCAATGGAGACGCCGATCACTTCCACGCCGCGCTTCTTGAACTCGTCCAGGCGGTGATCGAAGGCGATCAGCTCGGACGGGCAGACGAAGGTGAAGTCCAGGGGGTAGAAGAACAGCACCGCGGGCTTGCCGGCGGTGGCTGCTGCGAAATTGAAGTCACCGACGATGCTGTTATCGCCCAGGACGGCGGCGGCGGTGAAGTCAGGGGCTTTCTTGCCAACGAGTACGGCCATATTTTTTCTCCTTCTGAATTGATCTGGATTAAGTCGGGGGAATCCGCAATCTAACGGCATTGGCGGGGTGTTGTCAATACCCTTGTGATTTTCTCAAGTATAAAGCAGGTCGGAACGTCAACACCTCACCGCAAAGACGCGAAGGCGCGAAGGGCCGCGAAGGAACCCTGAGCATGAGGGAGCCTCTGTCTCCTGCCGGTCTCTTGATTATATGCATACGATGTGTATGGTTGCCCCATGGACATGGAGTTCGATCCGGTCAAGGCTCAGGCCAATCTGAGGAAACACCGCGTCAGCTTTGCCCACGCGGGCAAGCCTTGCGCGATCCCCGCGCCGTGGCCATCGAAGACCCGGATGCCGAGGGGGAGCAACGGTTTGTCACCCTGGGGATGGATACTCTGGGCCGTGTCCTGGCGGTCGTATATACCCAGCGCGAAGAGAAGGTTCGCCTCATCTCCGCGCGCAAAGCCAGTCGTGGCGAAACGGAGCATTATCATGCGTGACCAATATGATTTCAGCCAGGGCAAGCGCGGGGCGGTCATTCCCTCTCCGGGCAAGACCCGTATCACCATCATGCTGGACGACGACATTCTGGAGTATTTCCGTGCCAGGGCCGAAGCCCGGGGCACCGGCTACCAGACCATGATCAATGCGGCGCTGCGCGCCACCGTGGCATCCGCCAGCGGCCAGGACGTCGAACCCCTCACCGTCGCCAAACTCCGCGAAGTCCTGCGCGAAGAACTCCGCGCCGCGTAAGTCATTTTTCGGTGAGGTTTTGACTTTCGTCAGTACAGCAGGTACTTAACCCGTTCTTCCAGCCAGGCTTTCTCGTCGGGCTGGGTGAGGGCGTCCAGGTCGGAAGGCGTGGCGGCGGGGTCGTCCACCCATTCCCTGAGCAGGGGCGAGCCGACGATTAAATCAATCGCCAGGCGCTCATGTTCGTATTCGTAAGGGAAGTCGCGCCACAGGGGGTAGTCGGGTTGGAGACGGCGGATGGCCTTGAAGGCCAGGGCCATGACGCGCCAGGGCTGGAACTCGTCATGCCGGTAGCTGCCGTCCTCGACGTGAATCTGGATGCCATTGCAGAGTTTGCCCGCGTGCTTGTGGAAGGTGGGCTCGAACCAGCATTCCCTTAACATACAGCCGGCCAGCCACTCCGGCGCCAGAGCCCGCATCTCCTTCAGGAGCGCGTGAGCATCCAGGTCGGGCGCACCGAAGAGTTCCAGCGGCCGCGTGGTGCCCCGGCCCTCCGACAAGGTGGTGCCTTCCAGCATCACCGTGCCGGCGTAGGCCCGGGCCATGGACAGATTGGGTGCGTTGGGGCTGGGATTGATCCAGGTGCGCTCACCGAGCGGCCAGCCGTAGCCCGGGCCTTCCGCCGGCCGCCAGCCGTCCATGGCGATCACCCGGTAGTCCACGTCCAATTTCAACGTGGCGATGAACCAGTGGCCCAGTTCCCCCAGGGTCAGGCCGTGGCGCATGGGCATGGGGCCGGCGCCGACGAAACTTTCCCAATCGGGCCTGAGCGTCAATCCTTCCACCGGCCGTCCGGCGGGGTTGGGGCGGTCCAGCACCCACACCGCCTTGCCATGGATGGCGGCGGCCTCCAGCACGTAGCGCAGGGTGGTGATGAAGGTGTAGATGCGGCAGCCCAGGTCCTGGAGATCCACCAGCAGTACGTCGAACGTGTCCATCATGGCCGCCGTCGGCCGGCGCACCTCGCCGTAGAGGCTGAACACCGGAATGCCGTGGCGCGGATCCAGGAAATCCGGGGATTCCATCATGTTGTCCTGCTTGTCGCCGCGCAGGCCGTGCTGGGGGCCGAAGGCGGCCGTGAGTTTCAGGTCGGCACACGCCGAAAGCGCATCCAGGGCATGGGTCAGATCAAGCGTGACGGAGGCGGGATGGGCCAGCAGGGCCACGCGCCGGCCCTGAAGGGGGCGGCGCAGGTCAGGTTGCTGGATCAGGCGATCCAGGCCGAAGCGAATAGGGGCAGGCATGTTGATTCTTACGGTGATGTAGGGGCGAATTCATTCGCCCGATGAATTTCAGGCCCGAGGGGCAGTCTTGCCGTGAAGCCGGCCCGCAGGTGGAAGTCCGGTTTTTCGGCGGGGTGCGCCAGTGCCCAATAGGAAAGGGAGCCGCCTGCCGCCTCGATCACGGCGCTCAGGCCTAACTGTAGCGTCGTCCTCCCGGGCAGCAGTTCAGGCGGGAGTGTCGCATCCAGTTCCAGCCGGTCGGGAAAGCGGCGCAGGGCGATATCCGGGGCCGCCGACGGCACGAACGATTCCTCCCTTTGCCGGGTGTCGGAAAAACCGTAGGCGGCCCACTGACCTGAGGGCGAAAAATTGAATTCCCGATAGGCGGGCGCGCCGCTGACCGCGACGAAGGCCTCGAAACAGGT
The DNA here is from genome assembly GCA_028714035.1 of Rhodocyclaceae bacterium. Lineage (GTDB taxonomy): Bacteria > Pseudomonadota > Gammaproteobacteria > Burkholderiales > Rhodocyclaceae > JAQTNA01. The sequence continues at coordinate 63,422 of JAQTNA010000002.1, read as the reverse complement.
GTGCCGCCAGAGCCCGTCGGCCGGGCCGGGGGGCGCCGGCTCCGGCAGGAGCAGCCCGGCCATGTCTCCGCTGAGCCGATAGGCGAGGGTCAGGCGGCCTCCCGCCCCCGCGTGGACGGAAACTTCCAGGGCGCTCACGGCCGTGCAGGGGGAAGCCGGGTGGCAGATCAGGGAGTAGGTGGCCATGGCGGTGTTGATAGCACGAAAGGGATGAAAGCATCAATCGGCCTGCCGTAAAATCCAGGTTCTTTCACGCCGGAGTCTCGCCATGCATGTCACCCTGGTCCATGTCCGTGTCAAGCCGGAGTCGGTTCCCGGCTTCATCCAGGCTACGCGCGCCAACCATGAGGCCTCCACCCGGGAAGCGGGCAATCGGCGCTTCGATGTCTTGCAGGCGCCGGACGACCCGACCCGCTTCATCCTGTACGAGTGCTACGCCTCGGCCGAGGACGCGGCGGCCCACAAGCAGACCGCCCATTACGCCGCCTGGCGCGACGCGGTGGCCGGGATGATGGCGGAGCCCCGTCGCGGCGAACCCTGGCTCGGCCTGCTGCCGGAATGACTCTGTAGGTCGGGATTTATCCCGACATCGGTCTTCATGCATGTTCTTGTCGGGATAAATCCCGACCTAAAGCAAGGTTCAAACGATCATGGACACCCCCTTCATCCCCCCCTTTTCCATCGCCCGGCTGCCCAGGATCGAGTTCGGCTGCGGAAGCTTGATCAGATTGCCGGACATTGCCGGAAGCTACGGCAAGCGCCTGCTCCTGATCACGGGCAGGAAGTCCTTCACCGAGTCCGAGGCGGGCAGAGCCCTTCTTTCCCGTCTTCAGGGCGGCGGCTTCAGTTGGGAAGTGCTGCCGGTGTCCGGCGAGCCTTCGCCCCGATTCGTGGACGAGGCGGTGGCGAGCCTCAAGGACGGGGGATTCGATGCGGTGCTGGGCATCGGCGGCGGCAGCGCCCTGGATGCGGCCAAGGCCATCGCCGGCCTCCTGAAACCGGGGAATTCCGTCATGGATCACCACCTGGAGGGCGTGGGGCCGGAATTGCCTTACCGGGGGCCGGCCACGCCCTTCATCGCCGTGCCCACCACGGCCGGCACGGGTTCTGAAGCCACCAAGAACGCGGTGCTCTCCGTCCAGGGGCCGGATGGCTTCAAGAAGTCCTTCCGGGACGACAAGCTGATGGCGGAGTGGGCGGTGGTGGACCCGGACCTGCTCGCCACCTGTCCGCCCGAATTGATCGCCGCCGACGGCATGGATGCCTTCACCCAACTCCTGGAATCCTTCGTCTCCACCCGAGCCAACCCCATGACCGATGCCCTGGCCCGTTCCGGCATCATGGCGGTGAAGGACGGCCTGCTGGCCTGGCATGAAGGGGGTGAGCCGGCCAACGAGGGGAGGGAGCGCATGGCCTATGCTTCGCTGCTCTCCGGCATCTGTCTGGCCCAGACCGGGCTGGGTTCGGTGCATGGCCTGGCGGCGCCGCTCGGGGCCTTCTTCCCCATCCCCCACGGCGTGGCCTGCGGCACCCTGGTGGCCACCGCCACCCGCATCAACATCGAGGCCCTCACCGAGCGCCAGGGCGGCAGTCCTGCCCTGCCCAAGTACGCGGAAATCGGCAGGCGCTTCGCCATGCAGAAAGGCCTGAACGGCCAGGACGCCAGACAGTACCTCCTGGACGAACTCACCCGCTGGCAGGAGGTGCTGTGTCTGCCCGGACTGTCCGCCTACGGCGTCACGGCCGCCGACATCCCGCGCATCGTCGCCAATGCCCGGGGGTCGAGCATGAAGACCAATCCGGTGGTTCTGACCGATGAGGAGATCGGCCGGATAGTCGCGGAAAGGATGTAGGCACGGTGGGAGTCAGCCGCCCCGGGCTTCGTCTGCCTTGAAGGCGATGGGCCTTAGCCCCTGATCCGTCACCGCGAAGGCGCCGGCCTCGGTGACGAGATAATTCAGCCGTTCATCGAAGGGCTGGGGACGGATGCTGGCTACCCTGGCCAGCTCGAAGCCCACGCCCACCGCCACCGGCCGCGGGATGAGGCTCTCCAGGGTGCGATCGAAGTAGCCGCCGCCGTAACCCAGGCGGTAGCCCGCGGCATCGAAGCCGTTCACCGGCATGAGGATCAGGTCCGGCACCACATGGGGTCCGGCTGCCGGGATGGGAATACCGTAGTGCGCTTCCACCATGGGTGTCTCCGGCGTCCATTCGCGAAAGATCATGGGTGCGGCGGTGCCGGTGACCACCGGCAAGGCGGCGCGGGTGCCCGCGGCCACCAGGCGGGTCATCAGTGGCCGGGCATCGAATTCACCCCGGTAAGGCCAGCAGAATCCCAGGCAGCGGGGCGAGAGCCGGGCGAGCAGGGCGCTCAAGTGGCCGTCCAGGGCGCAGGAAGCCGTGGCGTGAACTTCCCGCGGCATGGCTTCTCTTCGGGAAATCAGCCCCTTGCGCAAGTCATCCCGAAACGAGGTCAACTCTTGAGACATTTCACCGTTTTCCAGTCAATCATCGTGTTACTCTAACCGAAGCATGAATAGCTGCGCTTACCCCCGCAATTGAATGTCATGGCGGTCCAACCCCTCACCCCCAACCCCTCTCCCGCAAGGGGCGAGGGGCGCGCAGTGAGTCGCCATGCGACTTTCTCCACGAATCGCGTGTTCCGACTATATCCCATGAGGCGCTGGCTGTGCGCCCGCATACTCCTTCCCCTGTTGGCGCTGGCCTGGTTTTCGCCGCAGGGGTTCGCCGCGCCCGGAGATGCCCAGGTGCTGGCGGCGCGGGAGGCCTTCCGCAAGGGCGACGAAAAATCCCTCCTGGCGCTCCGGGAGTCGGTCAAGGGCCACGAACTGGAGCCCTACGTGGAGTATTGGGGCCTGCGCCTGCGTCTGGACCAAATCTCTGCCGCCGATATCCTCGCCTTCAAGGAACGCTGGCCCGACTCGCTGGCGGCCGAGAGATTGCGCCTGGACTGGGTAAAGCAACTGGGCAAGCGCAAGGACTGGGATGGCGTGGCACGGGAATACGCGGCCCTGGAACAACCCGATGCGGAGGCCACTTGTATAAGCCTTCAGGGGCGGCTGGCCAAGGGGGATGATGCCGTCGCGGACGAGGCCCTGCGCCTCTGGCTGGCGGGTGGCGAGCTTCCCGAGACCTGCCGGCCGGTGATGGATGCCCTGGTGCTCAGCCATCGCCTCGGCAGCGACGAAGTCTGGGTGCGCATCCGTCGGGTGATGGAATCCCGGAAAGTGGACCCGGCGCGGGAAGCCGCCAATTACCTGAATGATGCACCGGGCGACAAGGCCTTGGGGGAAGTCGCGGAGTCACCCGAGCGCTTCCTCGGCCACCTGAAGCCCACCTTCGCCACCCGGCGCAGCGGCCGTGAACTGGCCATGATCGCAGTCGCCCGCTGGGCTCACTCCGATCCGCAGAAGGCGGCGCTGCGCTGGGAGTCCCTGCGCGACCGTTTTTCTCCCGCGGAAAGGGGCTATGTCTACGGCCAGCTGGCCTGGCAGGGGGCGCTGCACCACCTGCCCGAGGCCGTGGCCTGGTACAAGGCGGCGGAAGAGTCGCCCCTCACGGACGAACAGCGGGCCTGGAAGGCGCGGGCCGGCCTGCGCGCCGGTGACTGGAAGCTGGTGCGGGCAACGGTGGAGGCGATGCCTCTGGAACAGGCTTCCCGCCCGGAGTGGGTTTATTGGCTGGGACGGGCGGACAAGGCCCAGGGCAAGAAGCTGGAAGCCGAGAAGCAGTTCGGCAAGCTGGCGGGACAGCCGAATTTCTACGGCAACCTCTCCGACGAGGAACTGGGGCACCTGATTGACGTGCCGGCCGCCATCTACCCGAACGACGCGGAGATTGCCGCGGCGGCGGATCAGCCGGGCATACGCCGGGCGCTCGCCTTCTACCGCCTGGACCAGCGCACCGAGGGGGCGCGGGAGTGGTCCTGGGCCCTGCGCCGTGCCGGCGACCGCTTCCTCCTGGCCGCCGCGGCCGTGGCCAAGCGCGAGGGACTCTTTGACCGCGCCATCAGCGCCGCGGACCGGACCAAGGGCGAGCACGATTTCGGCATGCGCTACCTGGCGCCTTACCGGGACCGGGTGGAGCCCGCCGCCAAGGATCTGCGCCTGGACGAGAGCTGGATCTATGGCCTCATGCGCCAGGAAAGCCGTTTCGTTACCGCGGCCCGTTCCGGCGTCGGCGCCCGGGGCCTGATGCAGGTCATGCCGTCCACCGCGAAGTGGGTGGCGAAGAAGCTGGGCATGAAGAAGTTCCGCACCGACGACATGGGGAACATGGATACCAATGTGTTGCTCGGCACCAACTACATGAAGATGGTCCTGGCAAGCCTGGACAATCACCCGGTGCTGGCCTCGGCCGCCTACAACGCCGGTCCCGGGCGGGCGCGGCAGTGGCGCGACGACCGTCCCCTGGAGGGGGCGATCTACGTGGAGACCATCCCCTTCGCCGAGACGCGGGATTACGTGAAGAAGGTCATGAGCAACGCGGTCTACTACGCCGCCCTGTTCGAAAAAAAGCCCCAGTCCCTGAAGGCGCGGCTAGGCACCATCTCCCCCCGCGGCGGTCCGCAAGTGGGCGATCCGGACATGCCCTAGGCAAGTCGAGAGCCGAGGGGCGAGAGTTGTAGGTCGGGCTTCAGCCCGACATGGCCTTCTTCAATCGCCTTGTCGGGCTGAAGCCCGACCTACGAGCTCTTCACTCTCGACTATCAGGCTGGCGTATCATTCCGGCTTTCCCGATTTCGGCAAGAATGATGACCCGATTCCTAAAACCCCGTCTGCTGCTGCTCCTGGTGTTTCTGGGTTGCGCCGGATTGATCGCCTTCGGCCTGGTCCTGCAGTACGTGGAGAACCTGGAGCCCTGTCCCATGTGCATCATCCAGCGCTACGCCTTCGTCGTGGCGGGATTGATCGGCCTCGTGGGGGCGCTGCACGGTCCCGTCGGCTGGGGCAGTCGGGTGTATGGCGCCTTGCTGGCCCTGACCGCCCTGGGGGGTGGCAGCGTCGCGGCGCGCCAATCGTGGATACAGCATTTTCCCCCCGTGGTCCTGGAGTGTGGCCCGGACCTGGAATACATGGTGAACGGCTTTCCCCTGGGCGACGCCCTGCCCATGATCTTCAAGGGAACGGGCGATTGCAGCAAGGTGCTGTGGCGCTTCCTGGGGCTGGGCATTCCCGAGTGGGCGCTTCTCTGCTTCGCCGGCCTCCTGGCCGTGGGCCTGTTCGTGATGCTGGCGAAGCGTGGCGGGGCTTCGCTCTCGACTCTCGACTCTCGACTCTCCACTGAGAAATGAAACGAATCTGTGTATTTTGCGGCTCCAGCGAGGGGCGCAGGCCGGCCTACCGGGAGGCGGCCGAATTTCTGGGGCGCCATCTCGCCGAGCGGGGCGTGGAGATCGTCTATGGGGGCGGCAACGTCGGCCTCATGGGCGTTCTGGCGGACGCCTGTCTTGGCGCGGGCGGCTCGGTCATCGGTGTCATCCCCGAGGCCCTGGTGGGCCTGGAGGTGGGTGGCCGGGCGGTGGACCACGCCAACCTTACGCGCATGGAAGTGGTGGACTCCATGCACACCAGGAAGGCGCGCATGGCGGCATTGTCGGACGGTTTCATCGCCCTGCCCGGCGGTTTCGGCACCTTCGAGGAACTGTGCGAGGTCCTGACCTGGGCGCAACTGGGATTTCATACCAAGCCCGTGGGCCTGTTGAACGTGGCCGGTTTCTTCGACCCCCTGCTGGCGATGTATGATCGGGCCGTGGAAGAGGGCTTCCTGCGCCCCCAGAACCGGGCCATGGCCCTCACCGCCACCGATTCCCCGACCCTGCTGGCGGCCATGACGGAATATGAGGCCGAGCCGGTGACCAAGTGGCTGACCAAGAGAAGCGAGTTGTGAGCACGGCTTCGCCCTGCATCAACATCTGCCGCATGGAAGGCGGCCTGTGCGCCGGTTGCCTGCGCACCCTGGACGAGATCGCCCGCTGGAGCGGGGCCAGTCCCGATGAGAAACGCAGCATCCTGGCCGCGGTCGCCTTGCGTCAATCCCATTCCCCACTTCCCACTTTCCACTCCCCGTCATGACCAAGACCATCGTCCTCGCCAGCAACAATCCCGGCAAACTGCGGGAATTCAAGGCCCTGTTCGCGCCCCTGGACATCCAGGTGCATTCCCAGTCCGAATTCGATGTGCCGGAGGCGGAGGAACCGCACTTCACCTTCGTCGAGAACGCCCTGGCCAAGGCGCGCCACGCCTCCCGCCTCACGGGTCTCCCGGCCCTGTCCGACGATTCCGGTCTCTGTGTGTCGGCCCTGGGCGGGGCGCCCGGCGTGTTCTCCGCCCGTTTCGGCGGCGACAACCCCAAGTCGGACGAGAGGAACAACGAATATCTGCTGGAGAAGCTGAAGGATGAGACCGACCGGCGCGCCCACTACGTGGCGGTGCTGGTCCTGGTGCGCCACGCGGACGACCCCCAGCCCATCATCGCCGAGGGCGAGTGGCACGGCGAGATCCTGAAGGAATACCGGGGCAGCGGTGGCTTCGGCTACGACCCCCTGTTCTGGCTGCCCGAGCAGGGCATGTCGGCGGGCGAACTGCCGGCCGAGGTGAAGAACACCATGAGCCACCGCGCCGTCGCCTTCAAATTGTTGATGGAAAAGATCGGAGCCTTGTAACAACGGCCTCGGGTCGGCTAGACTGGCTGCCATGGATTTTGTCCTGACCGAACATGCGAAGAAACGTTGCATTCGGCGCAAGGTCCGGCCGGAATGGGTTGCCGCCGCATTGGCTCGTCCGGCACGGATGGCGTGCGATGACGACGATCCGAGCCTGATGCACGCGCTCCTGCCCATCCCGGATCGGGGTTTCCGGGTGCTACGAGTAATCTATAACGAAACGACGGAGCCGGTCTCGGTGGTGACGGTCTACTTTGACGATGAGGTGCACGACCTATGAAGCTCGAATTCGACCCGGTAGCTGACGCCGCTTATTTTGAAATTGCTGACGCCGAGATTGCCGTAACTCGGGAAATCGAGCCGGGCATCATCGCGGACTACGATGCCAACGGGCATATGGTGGGCATCGAGGTTTTGTCCGTCAGTAAGCGGGGTCTTCTGGCACCGATGAAACAGGCGGCTTGAGACACCGAGACGCCGAAAAACCCTGGATTGGAGGCAAAGCGTCCAGCCTGCGCGAGTGAAGTAGCCGTCGCCTTTCCTCTGCGCCTCCGCGCCTCTGCGGTTCAATCTGCTTTTCCAGGTCCATGCCCCGCCCCATCATCCCCATCCTGCCCGCGGGCAAGCCCGCCGTGCCTTCGGGCCTGGCCAGCCCGCCGCCGCTCTCCCTCTACATCCACTTCCCCTGGTGCGTGAGGAAGTGCCCCTATTGCGACTTCAATTCCCATGAGGCGAAGGGTGGGCTGCCGGAGGCGGACTATCTTTCGGCCCTGATCGCCGACCTGGAACAGGCCCTGCCCCGGATCTGGGGGCGACGGGTGTCCACCATCTTCATCGGTGGCGGCACCCCCAGCCTGATGGCCCCCGAGACGGTGGATGGGCTGCTCGCCGCCATCCGTGCCCGCTTGAATCTGCAAGCGGATGCCGAAATCACCCTGGAGGCCAACCCGGGCACGGTGGAGTTGGATCGCTTCAAGGGCTATCGGGATGCGGGCGTCAATCGGCTTTCTCTGGGTATCCAGAGCTTCGACGACGAGAAGCTCAAGGCCCTGGGCCGCATCCACGACGGCTCCGAGGCGCGCCGGGCGATCGAGGCGGCGCAGCAGCACTTCGATAATCTCAATCTGGACCTCATGTACGCCCTGCCACGGCAGACCCTGGACGGTGCCCGGCGCGACCTGGAGACGGCCATCGCCTTCGGCACGCCTCATCTCTCCGCCTACCACCTGACCCTGGAGCCCAACACCCGCTTCGCCGTCACGCCGCCCCCCCTGCCGGACGCGGACCTGGCGGCGGATATGCAGGACATGGTGGAGGAGACCCTCGCCGCGGCGGGTTTTACTCACTACGAGACATCGGCCTTCGCCCGGCCAGGCAAGGAATGTCGGCACAACCTCAACTACTGGCATTTCGGTGATTACCTGGGCATAGGCGCGGGGGCGCACGGCAAGATTTCCGACGCCTTTTCCATCGTGCGCGAGACCCGGGCCAGGCAGCCCCAGGCCTATATGGCGGCCGCGGCGGCGGGCAATCCGGTGCAGGAGCGGCGGCAGGTGGCGGCCAAGGAACTGCCCTTCGAGTTCCTCATGAACGCCCTGCGCCTCACCGGGGGCTTCGCGCCCACCCTGTTTCTTGAACGCACCGGCTTGTCCCTGGAGACGGTGCGGCGCGAACTGGCGGAAGCGGAAAACCGGGGGCTCCTGGCAGTGGGTGTGGATCGCATCGCGCCCACGGACCTGGGTAGGCGCTTTCTGAACGATTTGCTGGAGGTTTTTCTCTGAACTTCAAAGCCCCGCGCAGAGGCCGCGGCGGATTTGTAATTCATGTGGCAACGGTACTGCGAGGAATCACCGGTACAATGCGAGGAACCGAAGAAGGGGAGCACGGGACATGGCCAACGCCCTACGCAAGACCCGGCTGACCGAGGACGATTACCTGGTCCTGGAAGCTGAAGCGGCGCAGAAGAGCGAATACGTGAACGGCGAGACCTATCTCATGGCCGGAGCCAGTGCGCGGCACAACAAGATTGCCGGTAACCTGTTCGCCCGGCTGCATTCGGCGATACGCGGCACGCCTTGCGACGCCTTTATCTCCGACATGAAACTTCGCATTGCCCAGTACCGGGTTTTTTACTACCCGGACGTGATGCTCACCTGCGAGGAAGAAGGAAACCCTCTCTACCGGGAGGCGCCTTGCCTCATCGCCGAGGTCTTGTCGCCGGGCACGGCCGGGATTGATGAGCGGGAGAAATGGCTGCACTACCGGGACATCCCTTCCCTCTCCTATTACCTGCTCGTTGCCAGCGACCGCCGCCATGCCCGCCTCTTCAGCCGGGATGCCGAAGGCTGGCTGGAAGAGACCCTGGGGGAAGACGAGGTGGTCAATATCCAGTGCGGCCCGGTGAAAACTGCCTTGAGCCTGGACGATCTCTTCGAACGCACCGACCTGAGTGCTTGACGCCGCCCCGCGAACTTGTGTCTTTGCTGCCTTCTTCGGTCTTGCCCAGGGCAGGCTTCCCGTTCTTCGCGCCCCCGTATCGAGTACGGGGCAGGCTTTTGCCGTGAGGTTTTGGTAAGCTTCGCCCCTTTCCTGAACACTTCATTGAAGCCATGGCCCAATACGTAATGAGCATGCTCCGCGTGAGCAAGATCGTGCCGCCCAAGCGGCAGATCATCAAGGACATCTCCCTCTCCTTCTTTCCCGGCGCCAAGATCGGCCTTTTGGGCCTGAACGGCTCCGGCAAGTCCACCGTACTCAGGATCATGGCCGGGGTGGACAAGGAGTATGACGGCGAGGTGCAGTGGCAGCCCAAGCTGAACATCGGCTACCTGGCCCAGGAGCCGCAACTGGATGCTTCGAAAACCGTGCGCCAGGAGGTGGAGTCGGCCCTGGGCGAGATCGCCGAGGCGCAGACCCGGCTGGACGCGGTCTATGCCGCCTACGCCGAACCGGATGCGGATTTCGATGCCCTGGCGGAGGAGCAGGCCCGGCTGGAGGCCATCCTCGCCACCTCGGGCGGCGACCTGGAAAGCCAGATGGAGATCGCCGCCGACGCACTGCGCCTGCCGGCCTGGGATGCGGCCATCGGCAAGCTCTCCGGCGGCGAGAAGCGGCGCGTGGCCCTGTGCAAGCTACTCCTGTCCAAGCCCGACATGCTGCTCCTGGACGAGCCCACCAACCACCTGGATGCGGAATCCGTGGAATGGCTGGAACAGTTCCTCCTGCGCTTCCCCGGCACCGTGGTGGCCGTGACCCACGATCGCTACTTCCTGGACAACGCCGCGGAATGGATCCTGGAACTGGACCGGGGCCACGGCATCCCCTGGAAGGGCAATTACTCGTCCTGGCTGGAGCAGAAGGAAGCCCGCCTGGAGACGGAAAACAAGCAGATTGACGCCCACATGAAGGCCATGAAGCAGGAACTGGAGTGGGCGCGCCAGAACCCCAAGGCGCGCCAGGCCAAGTCCAAGGCCCGCCTGGCCCGCTTCAACGAGATGTCCAGCGTCGAATACCAGAAGCGCAACGAAACCCAGGAAATCTTCATCCCCATGGGCGAGCGCCTGGGGGACCAGGTGATCGAGTTCAAGGGCGTGTCCAAGGCCTTCGGCGACCGCCTGCTCATGGACAACGTGAACTTCACCATCCCGCCCGGCGCCATCGTCGGCATCATCGGCCCCAACGGCGCCGGCAAGTCCACCCTGTTCCGCATGATCATGGGTCGGGAGCAGCCGGATTCCGGCGAGATCATCCAGGGCAGCACTGTCCGGATAGCCTCGGTGGATCAGTCCCGGGAAGGCCTGGAGGACGGGAAGACCGTGTTCGAGGCGGTCTCCGGCGGCGCCGACATCCTCACCGTGGGCAAGTTCGAGATGCCCAGCCGGGCCTATCTCGGCCGCTTCAACTTCAAGGGGGGCGACCAGGGCAAGATGGTGGGCAACCTCTCCGGCGGCGAGCGGGGGCGCCTGCACCTGGCCAAGACCTTGATTTCCGGCGGCAACGTGCTGCTCCTGGATGAGCCGAGTAACGACTTGGACGTGGAGACCCTGCGCGCCCTGGAAGACGCCCTCCTGGAATTCGCCGGCTGTGTCATGGTCATCTCCCACGACCGCTGGTTCCTGGACCGCATCTGTACCCACATCCTGGCGGCCGAAGGCGAATCCCAATGGAGCTTCTTCGCCGGCAACTACCAGGAGTACGAGGAAGACAAGAGGAAGCGCCTGGGCGAGGAAGGCGCCAAGCCCCGCCGCATCCGCTACAAGCCGATCAGCCGCTAGCGGTGTTTCGGCAAAGCCGAAGAAGCCCGCCATAATAGCTATCCTCTCGGGAGTCTCGTTATGCTCGACATGCAAACCATCCAGGCTGCGGCCGACCGCCTCGCGGCGGCGGCCAGTTCGCCGTCCCGGATCATCCTGTTCGGTTCCTACGGCCGCGGTGACGCGGACGAAGGGTCGGATCTGGATTTCATGGTCATCGAGAAGGAAATGGGCGATAAGGCGGCGGAGTACATGCGCCTGCGGGAGGCGGTCGGTTTCCTGGGCACCGGGGTGGACCTCCTGGTCTACCCGTTGGTCGAATTCGAGCGCCGCAGCCAGGTGCCCGGAACCGTGCTCTTCGAGGCCCGAATGGAAGGGCAGGTGCTTCATGACGCCCTTCATTGAGGAGGCGGATCGCCTCATTCGGCTCGCCGAGCGCGACTACGAGACTTTTTCCATCCTTCGTGCGCATCCGGACGCAAAGCTCGCGCCGACCTGCTTTCACGCCCAGCAGTCGGTGGAAAAGGCGCTGAAAGCCGTATTGACCGCCCGACAGGTTTATTTTCGGTACACCCACGACCTGGAAGCCCTGTTCAAGCTGCTCACCAACTCGGGAATCATTCCTCCCCGCGACATTAATGACCTGCGCCGCCTGAGCCCCTTCGCGGTCGAGTTCCGCTACGACGATCAGATCATTCCCCTCATGACGAGGGAAGACGCCGAGGCGATCACGGCCGCGATCCTGGTCTGGGCGCGCAAGCTCGTGGCCGAGGCAGTCGTATGACCGATCTCCCCTCCTTCATTGAGCAAAAGCGCCTGAATCGGTTGGCGGCTTACCGGAATGAGCCCGGCGATATTCGGGAACACGCGGGTATTGAGGAAACGGTTCTGGCAGGGGGGTACGGCTACCGTCAAGTTCTGGAGTTGGTGCAGAACGGTGCCGACGCCATTCTGGAAGCTAGTGAGCAGACTGAGGGTTTCCAGCAGAAAGCGCGGATCGAAGTAGTACTGTACGAGCGCTATCTTTACGTGGCCAATACTGGCGCCCCGCTTACTCAGGATGGCGTCGAGGCGCTTCTGCAATCCCACTCATCTCCCAAACGCGGCAATCAGATCGGTCGTTTCGGCCTGGGCTTCAAGTCCCTGCTCCGCCTCGGCGGAAAAGTGGATATTTTCAGCACCAGCGGTTCGTTGAGGTTTGATCCGCAAGCTTGCCGGAACGAGATACGCAAGGAATTCGGGCTTGACGAAAGTTTGGTTGTTCCAGGACTGCGCCTGGCATGGACCTTGAACCGGGAAGAAGCCGAGTCTGGCGATGACACGCTCGCCGGTTTTCCATGGGCCACCACGATTGTTCGGGCCGAAATAGTCAACGCCGACATCCAGCCCCATCTGCGAGAGGAAATTCAGAACTTCCCCTCCCAATTCCTACTTTTTCTGCCGGTGGCGGTTGCGCTGGACCTGGATGCTGGCGATGGTGCCAAGCGATACCTTCGGCGCGAACCTGATGGACAGGAAATCATACTCCACGATGGCGACGCCAACTCTCGGTGGCGAGTCGTGGAAAACTTGGAGGTCCACATCACTGATCTCTCCGCCAAGGCCGATGCGACTCACCTCCATGCCCGCGAGGTCGTTCCCCTTGCCTGGGCCATGCCCCTGGATGTATCGCGGGAAGAAGCGGGTAGATTCTGGGCCTTCTTCCCAACGAATACGCCCACCCGTTTGGCGGGTATCCTCAATGCACCGTGGAAACTCAATAGTGATCGCAACGCCCTGATTCCTGGTGACTGGAACACCGCGCTGATGAAGAAGGCGGCCGAGCTGGTCGCCGAAACACTGCCCGGTCTGGCCACGGAAGCCGACCCTGGCCGTCCACTTGATGCGTTCCCACGACAGTTGGATCGCCTTGACGAACCTGCTGCACCGTTGATTAGCGCGATTTGGGATCAAGTCCGGACTGCTTCAGTCGTTCCCGATGCTCTGGGGGTATTGCGTCGGGGTTACGCATTGAGCCGCCCACCCCTCGACGATCAGGCCTTGAACGAGCAGTGGTGCGATTTGGCTCAACCGGAAGCCAAAGAGCGATGGGTGCATTCATCTTGCCTTGGCGGTCAGCGCCCATCCAGGTTGGATGAGTTTGCTCGGCACCTTGCTCAGCGTTCAAGTTCGGAAAGCACACTCGAAAAAATCCAGAGGATACGGACCGAAGGCACATCTTTCAGCCTGAAACGGGCGGGGGCTGCCGAGTGGTTCAATAGTATCGCCTCGGGTGATCTGGCCACCGCAAAGAATGTGCTAAGAGTCGCTGAAGGTTATGCAGGGAAAAGGGATCAATGGCAATGGGGTCAGGATCGGCAATCTCTCGCCATCATCCCGTCGGACAGCGGACAACTAAGCACTCCCGGCGAACTCGTCATCGCACCCGCCGGCATCTCCATCCCCGGCCGTGAAGCGGTATCACGGGCGCTGGTGGACGATCCTGAAACATGCCGCATTCTGACCGAAATCCTCAAGGTGAAACGTCTGGATGACGAGGGCTGGCTCGGGCTGTTGAACGAGGCGCTGAACCAGGCGAATCGCCGCGAGCAGTATGTTGATCCGCGAAGCAATGATCGGGCATGGCGCCACTTTTGGGACACTTTGCGCCTTTCGCCAGATAATCTGCGCAAGAATTTCGTTGACGATCACCGAAACGAACTGCGGGTTAGGCGGCGTGATGGAGCCTGGGTTTTGTATGACGAAGTGCTGATGCCCGGTGCCATCGTGTCTGTGGACTCCCCAGAGGAAAGCAATAGGGGGATTCTGGTTGATGAAGATACCCATGCAAATGATGGGGCTCTTCTCAAGTCCCTCAACGTCCGCGACAACCCCTGCGGGACTCCGGGCTCAACCAGTTATGAAGCGGCTATTGGCGATAGTCAGAACTTGTTGAATTCCTGGCTAAAGGGAGTGGAAGGCGATTACCGAGGTCAACTCGACGCTAACAGAAATCCTCAATCCCACTACCTTCGTCCGCTGTCCATGGCTATGCCCAACGGCTGGATGCTGCTCGCCCAGTTGAAAGGGTTGGCCAACACCAGACTAACGATGCGGTTTCTATCTGATTTCGCCAGTTTGGAAGCAATGGTGGATTTCGGGCACACGACACAAGGTAAATACTACCAGCCCACTCAAGTCGCCCATCCTGTGCGCTGGTTCATCCGCCGTTACGGCACGCTCGCCATCGGTCGGCACGCCATCCCACTGGAGACGGTACTGGCACGCCGGAATACGCCGGCACTTGCCAAAGTTCAGGGATGGGACGCCATCGTACCCAAACTCGAACAGTTGGATAACCTTGTCGGAGCGCCAGCCTTACCCAAACCGACTGACCAACAGATCAAGAATCTTTGGCGGGCGCTTTTCGATCATCTGGCTACTCCGGAAGCCATTACGGACGATAGTCTTGAGATCCTTTGGACATCGGCAGCCAAGGACGGTGAGGTTCCCGCCGCGTTGCCGAGTAGCGGCGACAACATTTCTTTGGTTCAGGTTTACGTTACGGGATCATCCAGTCTGGCGGGACGTGCCCGTGGACACGGCTTGCTCGCGGTCACTCTGGATGCCGAAACCAGAAAGCTCTGGCTCGAAAAGGGCGCCTGCAATCTGGACGAACAGTACCGGGCGGAATGGGATGAAATCCTCGCGGCGTCCGCGTTGCTTGAAACCGCCGTTCCTGAGTTATCCGAAGTATTGACCGACGAGGCGAGGCGGACGGCCTTGTGCCAGTCCGTGAGCGGCCTCCACTTGGTGATCGCGGACGAAAAACAGACTATTTCCTGCATTCAATGGGAAGGTGTACTCCGACTTGACCCAGAGCGCTTGGAATGTTTATCTCGGGTAGATAGGCTCACCGCTATTCTCGATGAAGTTGCGGCGGCTGGCTGGTTGTCGTGTTCTTTTCAGCACGCGCAGAAGAAAATTGCCGATGCCCAGGTGGACACCAATCGGGCGCGAGTAAAAGCTGGCGCAGGATTGCCGGAGCGTCTGCTTGAGGCCGTAGGAGGACGACCAGAACCCTTGCTGGATGCCTTGGGTGAAGCTGCTAGAAGAAACGTCCCTCAGCATTGCGCACCCATTGAACTGGCGCGCCTTTGCCTGGCGATGCTGGGGCCTATCGTGCTGCAAGAACTCCGGCAGGTGTTGGAAAATGAAGGCTTACAGCCTCCAGTACGTTGGGGTGGTGATGAGGCTCGCGCTTTCGTGGCAGCCATCGGCTTTCCCGAGGAGTTTGCCTCCGCGCCCGAGTCCAAGCGTGAGGCGGAGGAAATTATCAGTGGACCAATTCACTTACCCGACCTGCATGACTATCAGGAGGAAGTCGTCAAGGAACTGCGCAAGCTTATCGCGAGCGGTAAAGGGAGGCGACGTGCGGTGGTCAGTTTGCCCACGGGAGGAGGCAAAACGCGCGTAACGGTGCAGGCGGCCGTAGATATCGTGCTGAAGCCCGAGAGCGACAAACGGACGGTACTGTGGGTGGCGCAGACCGATGAACTCTGCGAACAGGCGGTGCAGGCGTTCAGGCAAGTGTGGATGAATCGAGGCTGCGAGCGAACTGACTTGCGCGTCATCCGTTTTTGGGGAGGACACAGGAACCCGTCTTCCTCTGGCAACAACGACCCGACTGTTCTCGTGGCATCCATCCAGACGCTGAATAGCCGAATCGGCCAGGAGGGCTTGGAGTGGCTGAGTAATCCCGGTTTGGTCGTCGTGGATGAGTGCCACCACGCCATCACGAAGAGTTATACGGGTATTCTCAGGTGGCTGGATGCAGAAGCCCCACGCCCCGGTAGCCAAGCGAAAGACGAGCCGCCGATATTCGGACTGAGTGCCACGCCTTTCCGGGCTGGTAACGACGGGGAAGAAAGTATCAGGCTCGCAAGGCGATTCGACCGAACTTGGCTTCCGTCTGAGCAGGAAGATTTGCACAGGCGTTTGACAAAGCAGGGCATCTTGGCTAATGCCGAGTACATTCCCCTGAAGTCGCCGACGGTGTTGATCGCTGAACTGGCCGAGCGTATCGAGACTGAGCACGAAGCAGACGGTACGCAACTCGAAAACCTGCTCAATGCGATCAATGAGTTTCTGGCAACCAACGAGGACAGGAACCGCCTGTTGGTTGAAACCATCAAGAGCAGTCCAGAGCGCAGCATCCTGCTCTTTGCGAATTCAGTCAGCCATGCTGAAGAAATGGCGATGAGGCTTAATCTGGAACGAATTCCCGCAGCCGCCATTAGTGGCGACACCCCCTCCTCGGCACGTCGCTATTTCCTGGACCGCTTCAAGCGACAGGAAATTCGTGTTCTCTGCAATTACAACGTGCTGACCACTGGCTTTGACGCGCCCAAAACCGATATGGTTCTGATTGCCCGGCAGGTGCAAAGCCCGGTACGTTACATGCAGATGGTTGGCCGCGGACTGCGTGGGGAGAAGAACGGGGGTACTGAGGTATGCCGCATCGTCACGGTCATGGATAATCTCGGACGGTTTTCTGATCGCCATCCTTTCCACTACTGTGCCAAGTATTTTTCTGCCCCTTCGCCGAGGGTGGCGTCTCTCTCCCCTTGCTGAAGTTCTGGCAACGTGTTGCGCGACAGGAGGAAAAGAATGGATAGTGCCAGACTCGAACAAAGGAAAGCGGATTTGATCCAGGCCGTGGAGCGGCTCGGGGAGGCTTGCGCGCAGCCGTTTTCCAGTTTCATCCGGGATTCGGTGATCCAGCGTTTCGAGTTTTCCTGGGAATTGGCCTGGAAGGCGCTGAGGCTGCGCTTGCAGCAAGTCGGGGTGGAGGCCTTAAATCCCAGGGACGTGTTTCGGGAAGCCCTGGCCATGGGCTTGATCCGGGACGGTAACGGCTGGAGCGAGGCGCAGAAGATGCGCAACCTCACTAGTCATACCTATGATGAGAAGCTTGCCGACGAGGTGTATGCCTACGTTACGGGCGTGGGGTTGGTTCTGTTCCGGCAATTGGCTGAGTCGGCAGCCGCCTGGCGCGACGATGCCTGACTTCGGCCTTTCCGGTGCGGTGCGGGAAGGCCTCTCACGGGTCTTCGCCCGCTATCCCGCCATTCGGCAGGTGTTGATCTTCGGTTCTCGGGCCAAGGGAAATTATCGGGACGGCTCCGATATTGACCTGGCCGTCCTCGCCCCGGACATGGATGCCGACAGTTTTACCCGCCTGTGGAACGAGATTGACGCCCTGCCCCTGGTGTTCAAGGTGGATTGCCTGCACTGGGACACCCTGGGCAACGAGGCGCTGAAGGCGAAGATACTGGAGGAAGGGCAGGGTTTTCTCGCCTACCGCGATTCGGCTCGGACTGGTATTCGGTCCACGTGACTTCTGGCGACCCTGCCAAGCGGGTTACACTCCCGCCTCAAGCGAATAACCTTATTCAGTACTCCCCATGAAACGCACCGACCTGGAAAAGAACCGAGGATTGAAGATCAATGGCCGCATGAAGCAGGCCGGGGTGCCGGATCGCTTCGGCAAGGCTTCCGGACCGCCAAACCCGGAGGAAGGCCGCGGCCTGAACAAGCTGCTGGGGGGATTGCTGAAGAAGGCGCCGACGACGGGGAAGTGATGTTCCCACCGCCCCTGGTGGCTCAGGAGCGTATTCTCGCTCGTGGCTTGCGGGTGACGAGGCTCACCAGGGTGCCGAGGCCCAGGAGAAGCCAGGAAGCGGGTTCCGGCAGAGCTTCCATGCTGACCCGGTCCAGGTAGGGGCTACCCCAGGCGCCGGAGGGAGTCTGGAAGGTCAGGGCGTAATCACCGCTGACCGCGACCGAGATATCTGCCGAAAAATGTTGCCAAGCCGTCTTTGGGCCGAAGTCCGGGAAGTTGTTCAGATCGTCTACGTTGAAGGCACCTGTCGACAGGTTGCCCAGGGTGTACTCAAGCACCGCACCCGAGGTCTTTGAGCCGTCGCTATAACGGCCCCCCGTGTAATCGAAGGCTAGGCGGTAGCTCCGGCCCGCGATGAGGTGGACGTTCTGGCTAAGGCCCGAGGGAAAAACGCCCTGATTGTTTCCGATTAGATCCAGATACTGGCTGCCGTCTGAGGCGCTTCCGCCGGAATAGCCTGCGGCGAGCACGTCCGTACTACTGCCGTTGCCCAGGCTGGACCAGCCGGGGGGAATGCCTGCCGCGTAGTTTCCGGAGATGGTCGGCGCCTCGAAGCTGCCATTCTGTACCAAGTTGGCGTTGGCCCCCGCGGAGTACAGGCCGGCGACGAGGGCCAGCAGGGGTGGAAGTGCTGCGCGCAGATCAAACACGATTGGTTCTCCGGGGCTTGCCACGCCAGGCCTGGCCGCTGATCACGAACACATCCACCGAGAGGGCGGCACTGGCAACCGTGGGGAATAGACTTCTGATGCCGGACTGCTGCCCGCCGGTGGTGACGTGGATCATGTAGCCACTACCCGCCGGGTCGGTGCTGGTCAGCAGTTCGGTACTGGTGGTGGTTGTGACATTGTTGTAGGAAAACCAGCCGTTGGCGGCCGCGTTGGTCGGGGCATTGATGCCCGACATGCTGGTGGCGAAGTTCGGTGCGGTGAGGCCGGTGCCAGGTATGTCAAAGCCGCCGTTGGTGAGCAGGTTGGCCTGGGTTGCCGGGGCCAAGCAGGCCAGGCTTAGGCCAAACATCAGCGAGTATACGGGGGCCTTCATGGCGCTTTTCCTTCGGTTTATTGAGGGTTTGCAATATAAAGCAATGGTCGTGCTAGGCTCCTGAAGTTGATGATTGTTAATGGCTTGACCGGAAAATGGCGTGGTTTCCTGTCGGGCTGTGTAAAAATATCCGACACTTCGCCGATGCCGTACCTCCGGCCCATCCCCTGTCCTGTCTGGTGCGAACAAGCTCACGCCTATTTCTGCACCAGCATCCGGTTCCGATGGATGCTCATCAGGATGCCGACGCCCAGGAAGAGCGTGACGAGCGCGGTGCCGCCGTAGCTGATGAAGGGCAGGGGCACGCCCACCACGGGCAGGATGCCGGTCACCATGCCCATGTTCACGAAGGCGTAGGTGAAGAAGATCAGGGTGACGGCGCCCGCCAGCATGCGGCCGAAGAAGGTGGCGGCCTTGCTGGCGATCATCAGGCCGCGGGCGATGAGGGCGGTGTACAGCACGAGCAGGAGAGTGTTGCCGATGAGGCCGAATTCCTCGGAGAACACGGCGAAGATGAAGTCCGTGTGCCGCTCCGGGATGAATTCCAGGTGGGTCTGGGTGCCGTGCAGCCAGCCCTTGCCCAGGAAGCCGCCTGAGCCGACGGCGATGGTGGACTGGATGATGTGATAGCCGGCGCCCAGGGGGTCGGAGGTGGGGTCGAGCAGGGTCAGGATGCGCCGCTTCTGGTAACCGTGCATCATGTTCCAGGCGAAGGGGGCGGCGGCGCCCGCGCCGGCCGCCAGGACGGCCATGACTTTCCAGGGCAGGCCCGCCAGGAAAATGACGTAGAAGCCCGCCGCCACCACCAGGATGGCCGTGCCCAGATCGGGCTGCTTGGCGATGAGGGCCACGGGCACCAGGAGCAGAACGGCGGCCACCAGGAAGTCCCGGTACCGGATGGCAGTTTCCCGTTGCGCGAAATACCAGGCGAGCATGAGCGGCATGGCGATCTTCATCATCTCGGAGGGCTGGATGCGTGTCGGGCCGACGTGCAGCCAGCGCCGGGCGCCCTTCGAGACATCTCCGAACAGGGCCACCGCCAGCAGGAGGGCCAGGCCCAGCAGATAGACCGGCAGGGCATAGTTCTGTAGCTTCTGGGGCGGCACCTGGGCCATGAGCCACATGATGGTGAAGGCCACCGTCAGGTTTGCCAGCTGGGAGAAAAAATGCTCGGTGCTGGCGCTATAGACGGCGGCCAGGCCGCAGGCCATGAGCATGCCCAGGATGGCCATGAGCGGACCGTCCAGTCCGTCGGTAAAGCGCAGCCAGATGCGGCGGATCATCCTGAAGACCTCATGTCAATCGCTCTCCTGGTCGTCGTCGCCGGGAGCCGGGGCGGCGGGCTTCGCGGGCAGGACGGCAGGGGCACCGGGCACCTTGCCCAGAAGGTAGTAATCGAGAACCTGGCGCACGATGGGCGCGGCGGACTGGGCGCCGAAGCCGCCGTTCTCCACCAGGGCCGCCACGGCGATACGCGGCTTGTCCACCGGGGCGAAGGCGATGAACAGGCCGTGGTCCCGGTGTTCCTTGGCGGTGTGGGCGGCGGAGTATTTCTCGTTCGCCTTGATGCCGATGACCTGGGCGGTGCCGGTCTTGCCGGCGGAGGTGTAGCCGGCCCCCTTGAATACCTGGCCGCCGGTGCCGCCCTCCTGGTTCACGCCCTCCATGGCGTGCTTGATGAACTCCAGGTTCTCCGGCTTCAGCGCGATGGTGCGCACGGGCTTGGGTTCCATGTAGGTGCGGGCGCCGGTCTTGCTGTTCTCGATGTAATTGACGATATGCGGCCGGAACATGACGCCGTTGTTGGCCAGGGTCGCCACCGCCTGGGCGATCTGGATGGGGGTGTAGGCGTTGTAGCCCTGGCCGATGCCTATGCTCACCGTCTCGCCCGGATACCATTTCTGCTTGAAACGCTTCATCTTCCACTCGGCGGAGGGCAGGATGCCCCGGCCTTCGCCCTCGATGTCCACCCCGGTGGGGCTGCCGAAGCCGAAGGGCGCCATGAAGCCGGCGATGTTTTCGATGCCCAGGTCGTTGGCCAGACGGTAGTAATAGGTGTCGCAGGAGACGACGATGGACTTGTACATGTCCACCGTGCCGTGGCCGCCGGGCTTGTCGTCCCGGAACTTGTGGCCGCCGAAATCGAAGAAGCCCGGGTCGGAGATGGTCTGGCTCGGACTGCGCTTGCCCAGTTCCAGGGCGGCGAGTGCCATGTACGGCTTGAAGGTGGAACCGGGGGGGTAGGCGCCGTTGATGGCCCGGTTCACCATGGGCCGGTCCGGCGATTCGTTCAGGTCGCGCCAGTTCTGGGGGTCAATGCCATCCACGAACAGGCTGGGATCGAAGCCGGGCATGGATACCAGGGCCAGGATGCCGCCGGTGGACGGCTCGATGGCCACCAGGGCCCCCTTGTTGTCGCCGAAGGCCTTCTCCGCGATCTCCTGGAGTTTCAGGTCCACCGTCAGGTGCAGGTTGGCGCCGGGCACCGGCGGAATGCGGGACAGTGCCCGCACCGCCCGGCCGCCCGAATCCACCTCCACCTGTTCGAATCCGGTCTCGCCGTGCAGCGCGTATTCGTATTTCTGCTCCAGCCCGGTCTTGCCGAAGTATTCCGTGCCTTCGTAGTTGTCTTCCTGGTCGTCGTCCTCGATCTTCTCCTGGTCGCGGTCGTTGATGCGGCTGATGTAGCCGACGAGGTGGGAGGCCAGGGCGCCCTGGGGGTAGTTCCGGAACAGGCGCGCCTTGATTTCCACGCCTGGGAACCGGTAGCGCCGGGCGATGAAGCGGGCCACTTCCTCGTCCGAGAGGCGGTTCCGGATGGCCAGGGAATCGAAGTTCTTGTTCTCTTCCATGAGGCGCTTGAAGCGCTTCCGGTCCTTCGCCTCGATGCTCACCTCCTTGGCCAGTTCGTCAATGGTGGCTTCCAGGTTCGGCACCTTGCTCGGCGTGATCTCCAGGGTGTAGGCGGAGTAGTTGTTCGACAGCACCTCGCCGTTCCGGTCCACGATCAGTCCGCGGTTGGGGACGATGGGCAGGAGGGCGATGCGGTTTTCCTCGGCCCGGGTCTGGTAATAGCTCTGCTGCACCACCTGTAGCCAGAAGAAGCGGGCGAAGAGCACGGAGAAGCAGACGACCACGAAGCCGACCGCCACGGCCAGGCGGCGTCGGAAGCGGAATATCTGATCTTCGGGTTGGTGGAAGTGCATTGGTCAGGGGCTAGGGGCTGGGGGCTGGGGGTTATTATCCGCGCGCTTCGCGCGCGCAAACTTTGACTAGCCCCTCACTCTTGCTAGCCTCTAGCCCCTCGTCTTCAAATCGGCCTGTTCTTGTCCTTGTCCACCGGCTGGTATTGGGGCAGGAGGAGGAGGTAGGTGATGGGCGGCCAGAGCAGCACTTCGCTCAGGCTGGACAGGAAATAGGCCCACCCCGGAAAGCCGGCGCCGGCCACGAGGCGCACCAGCACGATGGTGACATGCATGCCCAGGAACAGGGGGAAGAGGTGCATGGACTGCTGCAGGAAGGGAAACCACAGGATGCGCCGGGAGAGGGTCGAGGCGCCGTAGGCGGCCAGGACATAGGCGAGGGCGTGTTCGCCCATGAGGCTGGCGTTGGCCACGTCCGTCACCAGACCCAGCAGGAAGGCGGAGGCCATGCCCACCCGGTGCGGTTCGCGCACGCACCAGAAGACGATGGCCAGGGCAACCCAGTCCGGCACGCCCGGAACCTTGCCCAGGGGGGCGAGGTTGATGGTCAGGGAGAACAGCAGGCTGACGACGATGAACCAGGGCTTGACCGGCAGCAGGATGCGGCTTGAAGTATGGGTCGGTTGCATGTTCGCTCAAATCCGGGAAGCAGCACTAAGCGCAGAGGCGCAGAGGCGCAGAGAAAACCCGATGAGACAGTAAGCGGTCAGCCGTGAGCGGGAATCAGAAGCATCGGTGGGAGACGCTATCCGCTTACCGCTTACCGGCAAAACATTCCTCCGCGCCTCTGCGCCTCTGCGGTTCAAACAGGTCATTTTCTTGCCCTCCTGCCCTTGCCCGGCTTGTCTACCTTTTCCGCATCCACGGCCGGGGGCGGCAACTGTTCGCGGGGACTCAGCACCAGGACCAGATCGTTTCTATCCACCCCGCCCAGGGGCGTGCACAAGATGCGGGCGAAGGAGTAGGCGACGTCCCGGCGCACGGAGCTGACCTTGGCCACGGGCAGGCCCGGCACATAGATGCCGTCCAGGCCGGAGGTCTCCAGTATGTCCCCTTCCTTCACGTCGGCGTTGGTGGCCATGAAGCGCAGTTCCAGTTGCCCGTCGCCGCTGCCGAAGACCACGGAGCGCAGGCCATTCCTGACGATACGCACCGGCACGCCCTGATCCTTGTTGCTGATGAGGGTGACTTCCGACTGGAAGGGATAGACCCGTGTCACCTGGCCGATCACCCCTTGCTCATCCACGACCGCCTCGCCGAGGAGGATGTCCTGCTGGCTGCCCTTGTTGATGATGACCTTGTGGCTGAAGGGATCGCGCACGTTGTACTGGATCTCGGCCACCACCCCCTTCACCGGCTGGCGCTGCTTCATGTCGAGCAGCAGGCGCAGTTGCTGGTTTTCCCGGTCCAGTTGCTCCTGGCGCAAGCTGACGGTGGTCGCCTCTATCTCGCGGCGCTGAAGCCGGGTGTTTTCCCCGCGCAACGTCCCGATGCTGGTGAAGTAGTCCCCCAGGCTGCTGGCCGCGGCGACCGGCCCATAGGCCATGCGCTGCAAGGGATAGGTCATGACGGCGATGGCCTGGCGCAGCACTTCCAGGTAGCGGAAGCGCAGGTCCACGAACAGCAGGGACAGGGACAGGGCGACGAAGAACACCAGCCGTACCAATGGTGCCGGCCCCCGCTTGAAAAAGGGAGGCGTCTGGTGGCTGGAGGAGGACATCGGTCTGGCTAGGGGCTGGAGGCTAGGAAGTCAGAGAGACTAGGGTTTGGTTAGCGCGCGCGAAGCGCGCGGATATCTTCCCTAGCCCCTCTAGTTTGCTAGCCCCTAGCCTCTGGTGCTCACTCACTGGCAAAGATGCTGCCCAGCTTGTCCATCTTTTCCAGGGCCATGCCGGAACCGCGCACGACGCAGGTGAGGGGGTCGTCCGCCACCACCACGGGCAGGCCGGTCTCTTCCATGAGCAGCCGGTCCAGGTCGCGCAGCAGGGCACCGCCGCCGGTCAGCACCATGCCGTGCTCGGCGATGTCCGCGCCCAGTTCCGGCGGGGTCTGCTCCAGGGCGATCTTCACGGCGGAGACGATCTGGTTCAGGGGGTCGGTGAGCGCCTCCAGGATTTCATTGGAGGAGATGGTGAAACTGCGCGGAATGCCCTCGGCCAGGTTGCGGCCCTTCACTTCCATTTCCTTCACCTCGGAGCCGGGGAAGGCGGAGCCGATCCGCTTCTTGATGGCTTCCGAGGTGGATTCGCCGATCAGCATGCCGTAG
Organism: Rhodocyclaceae bacterium; assembly: GCA_028714035.1. GTDB lineage: Bacteria > Pseudomonadota > Gammaproteobacteria > Burkholderiales > Rhodocyclaceae > JAQTNA01. The sequence goes on along the minus strand of JAQTNA010000002.1, from coordinate 39,307 downwards.
TTGCGGCGGATGTAATTGATGATGGCTTCATCAAACTTGTCGCCGCCGACCCGCACGGAGCCGGCATAGACCATGCCGCCCAGGGAGATCACGCCCACCTCGGTCGTGCCGCCGCCGATATCCACCACCATCGAGCCGGTGGCGTCGGAAACCGGCAGCCCGGCACCGATGGCCGCCGCCATGGGTTCCTCGATCAGGTACACCTGGCTGGCGCCTGCGCCCAGGGCCGACTCGCGAATGGCGCGGCGTTCCACCTGGGTGGAGCCGCAGGGCACGCAGATGATGATGCGCGGGCTGGGGGAGAAGAGGTGGGTCTCGTGCACGCGCTTGATGAACTGCTTCAACATCTGCTCGGTGACGGTGAAGTCGGCGATCACGCCGTCCTTCATGGGGCGAATGGCGGTGATGCTGCCCGGCGTCTTGCCCAGCATGGCCTTGGCTTCCTTGCCCACGGCCTGGATGGTCTTCTTGGAGTTGGGTCCGCCTTCCGTGCGGATGGCCACCACGGAGGGTTCGTCCAGCACGATGCCCTTGCCCCGGGAATAGATGAGGGTGTTGGCTGTGCCCAGGTCAATGGCCAGGTCGTTGGAGAAATAGGAACGGAAAATACCAAACATGTCGGGGAGCCTGTGGGAAACTTGTCAAAAGCGCCTTCAAAAACGCCGTGGAAAGCGCCAGGGGAAGGCGACCTGCCGGATCCCTTCGGGACGGCGGCAGCATGTGGAAAATTGGGGCGTTATGATACCCTATAAATCCTGAAAACTGCTTTGGGCGCGGCACGCAGGCTGCGAGCGCCACGAGGGATTCAGGATAACACTTTGTTGGATAAACTTTCGGAACTCCCCCATGTCCCTTTCCCTGGAACAGGTGCAGCGCATCGCCCTCCTGGCGCGCATCGAGATTTCCCCCCTTGAAGCGGAGGCTACCCGCGGCCAGCTCAACCATATCTTCGAACTGATCGAAGAGATGCAGGCGGTAGATACGAAGGGGGTGGAGCCCATGTCCCACGCCCAGGATCTGGCGCTGCGCCTGCGGGAAGACGCAGCGACCGAAGAGAACCGTCGCGCGGCCTTCCAGGCCGTGGCGCCTGAAGTCGAAGCCGGGCTCTATCTGGTGCCCAAGGTCATTGAATAAAATGCTGAACTCATCTCTCAAGCAACTCTCCGCCGCGCTGGCGGTGAAAAAAATCTCCTCGGTTGAATTGACCGGCCTCTTCCTCGACCGCATCGAGGCCCTGAACCCGGCGATCAACGCCTTCATTACCGTGGATAGGGAAAAATCCCTGGGCGAGGCCCGGGTGGCGGACGCGCGCATCGCCGCCGGCAACGCGGGGCCGCTCACCGGCATTCCGGTGGCGCACAAGGACATCTTCTGCGCCGAGGGCTGGCTCACCACCTGCGGCTCGAAGATGCTCTCGAACTTCGTCAGCCCCTATGACGCCCATGTCATCGCCCGCTTCAAGGCGGCGGGCACGGTGACCCTGGGCAAGACCAACATGGACGAGTTCGCCATGGGTTCGAGCAACGAGACCAGCTACTACGGTCCGGTGAAGAATCCCTGGGATATCGGCCGGGTGCCCGGCGGATCGAGCGGCGGCGCCGCCGCCTGCATTGCCGCCCGCATGGCGCCGGCCGCCACCGGCACCGATACCGGCGGCTCCATCCGCCAGCCCGCGGCCCTGTGCGGGCTCACGGGCCTGAAACCCACCTACGGCGTGGTTTCCCGCTACGGCATGATCGCCTTCGCCTCCTCCCTGGATCAGGGCGGACCCATGGCCAAGTCGGCCGAAGACTGCGCCCTGTTGTTGTCCGCCATGGCCGGTTTCGATGCCCGGGACTCCACCAGCCTGGAGCGCCCGGCGGAGGACTACAGTCGGAGTCTGGACGCGCCCCTGGCGGGCCTGAAGATCGGGCTGCCGAAGGAGTTCTTCGGTGAAGGCATGGACGCAGACGTGCGCGCCGCCGTGGAAGAGGCCCTCGCGCAATACCGGAAACTTGGCGCCGTCACGGTGGAAGTGTCCCTGCCCAATTCCCGCCTGTCCGTGCCCGCCTACTACGTGCTGGCGCCGGCGGAGGCGTCAAGCAACCTGTCCCGCTTCGATGGCGTGCGCTACGGCTACCGGGCGCCGGAATACGGCGACCTGAAGGACATGTACCAGAAGAGCCGTGCCCAGGGCTTCGGCTCCGAGGTGAAGCGGCGCATCCTTATCGGTGCCTACGTCCTGTCCCACGGCTACTATGACGCCTACTACCTGCAAGCCCAGCGCCTCAGGCGTCTCATCGCCCAGGACTTCGAGGCGGCCTTCCAGGTCTGCGACGTGATCATGAGCCCCACCAGCCCGTCGGTCGCCTTCGCCTTCGGCGCCAAGAGCGCCGACCCGGTGCAGATGTACCTGTCCGACATCTACACCATCTCCACCAACCTGGCTGGCCTGCCCGGCATGTCCCTGCCCTGCGGCTTCGGCGCGGGAAACATGCCCGTGGGATTGCAGCTCATCGGCAACTATTTCGACGAGGCGAGGATGCTCAACGTGGCCCACCAGTATCAGCAAGTCACCGATTGGCACCTGCGCATGCCGGCGGTGTAATACGTCGCGTCCGTCCGCTCAATATCTATAGGTTCAGGCCATGATGTTCGAAAAAATCAGAGAAAAGGGTTTTGACGTTCTGGCCCTGCATCATGCCGAGGCCATTTTAAGGCACGACATGAGTACCGCCTTCGCGGAAATCGAGGCCGTCCTGATGGACATTCAGATTCCGGTGGAGGAACTGGTCTATGGCGGAGGCGGCGAGGGCGAACTGACCCAGAGGCTTCGCCGTGGTTTGACGGACACGTATGGCTGGAAGAAGCACAATTTCGAGATCAAGAAGATCGTGGATGGAGTGGAGAAGGAGTCCATTTCCCATGAAATTGACCATGTAAAAAGCTTCGGAGATTTTACCTTCGCCCTCGAAATAGAGTGGAACAACAAGGATCCCTTCTTTGATCGGGACTTGGAAAACTACAAACGGCTTCACGCGGAAGGGGCCATATCGGTCGGCGCGATCATTACTCGCGGCGTGACCCTTCATGATGAAATGCGTTCCCTCATTGCTGCGTTTGCGCGTAAGAATGGAGTCGCCAGTATCGAACAATTGTCCCGGTACTACACGCCGACCGCTCGCCAGAAAGACTTGATCGAGCGCGCAACCAAGGCCAAGGGCTCATTCGAAGACGGATGGGCTCACGCCTTCGTTTCCGACAAGTTCGGCGAAGCCACCACCCACTGGCGCAAGCTTGAGGATCGAGTACATCGGGGCGTCGGGAATCCTTGCCCTTTGCTACTGATCGGCATCCCGAGCAGTGTTGTTGTCGTCTGATATTGAGGGGAGCCCATCTTGGGAAAAATCATAAACATCGCCCTGCCAAATCCCGCCGAGGACTTGGTTGCCAAGGCCTGTGGCCCCTACTCCACTATCCTTGCCGATCCACCGTGGCAGTTTCAGAACCGGACCGGGAAGATGGCACCGGAACACAAACGCTTGCTGCGCTACCCGACCATGGAACTCAAGGAAATCATTGAATTGCCGGTTCCAAAGCTGGCCGCGGCAAAGTCGCACCTCTATCTCTGGGTTCCCAACGCCCTTTTGCAGGAAGGTTTGAAGGTCATGGAGGCCTGGGGATTTACCTATAAATCCAACTTGGTCTGGTACAAGGTGCGTAAGGATGGCGGTCCCGATGGACGGGGCGTCGGCTTTTATTTCCGCAACGTCACCGAACTGATCTTGTTTGGTGTCAGGGGCAGTATGCGGACTCTCCAGCCGGGCAGAACCCAGGTCAATTTGCTATCCACCCGAAAGAGAGAACATTCGAGAAAGCCCGACGAATTCTACGACTTGGTGGAGTCCTGTTCTCCCGGCCCATACCTTGAACTTTTCGCAAGATTCCGGCGGCCGGGTTGGGATCAATGGGGCAACGAAGACGTGGAAGTAAATTCCTTCCATGGCGTAGCCAAGCGCAATGGCCACGAAGATGAACAACTGAGACTCTTGCAGAGTCCCAAGGGATACGGCGAGGTAGTGTAGTCACCGCTTACTCCTTACTCCTCACCCCTCACAGGAACTAGAACATGCAATGGGAAGTCGTCATCGGGCTGGAGACTCACGCCCAACTGAATACCGTCTCGAAAATCTTTTCCGGTGCGGCCACGGCCTTTGGCGCCGAGCCGAACGTGCAGGCCTGCGCGGTGGATATCGCCCTGCCCGGCGTGCTGCCGGTCATGAACAAGGGCGCGGTGGCCCGGGCCATACGCTTCGGCCTGGCGGTAGGCGCCACGGTGGCGCCCCGCTCGGTGTTCGCGCGCAAGAATTATTTCTACCCGGACCTGCCCAAGGGCTACCAGATCAGCCAGTTTGAGCTGCCGGTGGTGGTGGGCGGCAGCGTCACCATCCAGGTCGGCCAGGGGGAGGCAGCCTATGAGAAGACGGTGAACCTCACCCGCGCGCACCTGGAGGAGGACGCGGGCAAGTCCCTGCACGAGGATTTTCATGGCAAGTCCGGCATTGACCTGAACCGGGCCGGCACGCCTCTCCTGGAAATCGTCACCGAGCCGGAGATGCGTTCCGCCGCCGAGGCGGTGGCCTACGCCAAGGCCTTGCACAGCCTGGTGCGCTGGATTGATATCTGCGACGGCAACATGCAGGAGGGTAGTTTCCGCTGCGACGCCAACGTGTCCGTGCGGCCCAAGGGGCAGGCGGAATTCGGCACCCGGGCGGAGATCAAGAATCTCAACTCCTTCCGCTTCCTGGAGGAGGCCATCAACTATGAAGTGCGGCGCCAGATCGAACTGATCGAGGACGGCGGCAAGGTGGTGCAGGAAACCCGCCTCTACGACCCGGATCGCAAGGAGACTCGCTCCATGCGTTCCAAGGAAGACGCCCACGACTACCGCTATTTCCCCGATCCGGACTTGCTGCCGCTGGTGATTTCCGCCGACTGGATCGAGGCCGTGAAGGGCGACATGCCCGAACTGCCCCAGGCCATGAGGAGCCGCTTCCAGGAGGAGTACGCCCTGTCCGCCTACGACGCCAGCACGCTCACCTCTTCCCTGGAGATGGCCCGCTATTTCGAGGCCGCGGCGGCGGCCGCGGGCAAGGCCAACGCCAAGCTCTGCGCCAACTGGATCATGGGCGACCTGTCCGCGCGCCTGAACCGGGACGGCAAGGACATCGCCGAGTCCCCGGTCGGCGCGGCGCAATTGGCCGGCCTGGTGGCGCGCATCGGCGACAGCACCATTTCCAACGCCATCGGCAAGAAGGTGTTCGAGGCCCTGTGGAACGGCGAAGGCCAAAGCGCCGACGCCGTGATCGAGGCCCAGGGGCTGAAACAGATCACCGACACCGGCGCCATCGAGAAGATCATTGACGAGGTGCTCTGCGCCAACCAGAAGTCGGTGGAGGAATTCCGCTCCGGCAAGGAAAAGGCCTTCAATTCCCTGGTGGGCCAGTGCATGAAGGCGACCAAGGGCAAGGCCAACCCGCAGCAGGTGAACGATCTGCTCAGGAAGAAACTGGCGGGTTGAACCAGGGAACTTCAGTATGAACTGCGGGGGTGCCGGGAGCCGAGGCCATAAGCCAGGCGTTAAGCCGGCTTGCTGTTTCAGCTACCCGGCAAGGGCGAGGATTTCTTGAACGCGAGGTTTACCCCGCGCCTCTGCTCTCTGCGGTTCAAACGGTTTTTACCGTGAAAGTCGCGCCAGCGACTCACGATGCTCCCTTCGCCCCTTGAGGGAGAGGGGCGGGGGGGCGAGGGGTTGATTTACAAGGACTTTCATGGGCGGGGGCGAGCGGTAGATCATGAGCGTTAGGTTCGCCAACGGCCTAACGCGCAGGTAGCTTGAACCCCAGGCGGCCGGCGGTAATCACGGCCTGGGTGCGGTTCGAGACGTTCAGGGCCTTGAGGATGGCCGTGACATGGATCTTGACCGTGCCCTCCGCCAGGTTCATCTGCCGGCAGATCATCTTGTTGGGCAAGCCCTGGACCATCAAGGCCAGCACCTCGGTTTGGCGCTCCGTCAGGGTCAGATCGGCGAGACTGGTGGCTTGCGGCCGCGGGGCCGTGTTGGTCATGCCGCCGGCAACCGCCTGGGGCGGCACATAGACGCCGCCTGAAAGCACCAGCCGGATGGCGTTGGTGATCACCTGGTTGGTCGAGCACTTGGGAATGAAACCCATGGCGCCCCGATCCAGGGTATTCAGCACCGTGGCCGTGTCGTCCGAGGCGGACAGCACGACCACCGGCATGGCCGGATGATGTTCCCGTATCATGTCCAGGGCGGCCATGCCGCTCGGGCCGGGCAGGGAAAGATCCAGCAGGACCAGATCCAGGTCCGGGTGCTGATCCAGCAGAGCCAAGGCGCTGATGGCATCCCCGGCCCCCAGAAGATCCACCTCGTCGGCCAGTTCTGCGAGAACGTGGCGCATGGCTTCGCGGATCAGGGGGTGGTCGTCGACCAGGAGTATTTTCATGCGGTGAGCCCTACCGGGGGCGGGGCAGGGTGAAACCAATTGCGATAGCGCATTGTAGCGGATGGCTTGCCGCCCAAGAAACGAATGTTCCGGGCGCTGAAAGCCCGTGAGGCTTCGCAAGCGAGGGGTAATTCCGTATCATGCGAAGAGCCTGAAGTGAGAAGGGGAAGTTCGTGAGTAGATTGCTGGTGGTGGACGATCACGCCCTTGTCCGCGAGGGCCTGGCCCAGGCTCTGCTGCGTGTCCCGGGGGTTTCCTCCGTCATGGAGGCGGCCGACGCGGAGTCGGCCCTCCAGATGTTCGCCAGCCACGGAGAATTCGATCTGGTCCTGCTGGACCTCATGCTCCCCGGTATCAGCGGCCTCTCGTTCCTGGGAGTGTTGCGCAAGCGCTACCCGGGGGTGCGCGTGGTGGTCGTGTCCGCACTGGATGGCCCCGAGATCGTCGGGCGGGCAAAGGCCGGCGGTGCCGCCGGTTTCGTCTGCAAGGCCCGGCCCGCCGCCGACCTGGTGGAGACCGTGTCCCAGGTGCTGTTGGGAGACGGTTCGGGCAATGGCTCCGGCGGCGAAGCCCATACGGCGGAGGAGGCGCGCCCGCGCCATTCCCACCCGTATCAGGATTTTGGCCTGACCGCTGCCCAGTGCCGGGTACTCGATCTGCTGACCAAGGGCAAGTCCAACCGGGACATCGCCGAGTCGCTCGGGCTCACCGAGGGTACGGTCAAGGTTCATGTGACAGCCATCCTCAAGGCGCTCAACGTATCCAACCGGACCCAGGCCTTGCTCATGGTGACCAAGTCCACCATGCCGCTCTGAAGCAAGCCGCCGGCGTGGCGGGCTACTCAGTACCCTGCTAGCACCATATCTCCATAAAGATGCCGATGCCGATGGCGACCGCCACGGACGCGCCGGCGTAGAAGAAGGCATGGCGTTTCTTGATGACTTTCGCCATCGGTCGGCGATGGCGACTGGTGGACCAGTTGATCCATTCGCCCACGGCCAGCAGGGCGAGGAGAAAGAATATCGGCCCGGCAATAATCATGAACGCCGCCTGGCCGTCGGAAAGATTGCTGCAGAGATAGAGGCCGCGCGAGAACAGGGCGATGAGACTGTCGTAGCGGATGGCCTGCTTTATGAGGAAGGCCGCGATGCCGATGAAAAGAACGACCAGGGCAAGTCCGCCCCAGAATGCAGAGTCACGGATGGCTTCGGACAGTAACTGGCGGACACGGCGAACCTCGAGAGTGAGTTCGTAAGTAAATCTTTCGATGCGATTCATGGGATTTCCGCCTTCCGTCGCCTATTCGTCTGTCGGCGCTTCGTGGGGGATGCGCAATAGCCCCATGACCTGATGGGCCAGACGCCGGCAGGCGTTGGACAGGGGGGTGGGCAACTGGGACGGGATCTGCTTCTGCAGCAGCAGTTTGGTGGATGAAAGCGCGAACACCGGTTCCAGGATACGCTGCTCGTAGCCGGAAAGCACCTGCATCAGGGCCTTGTCGGCGGCCTCCTGCTGCCAGGGGTTGGTGGGCCACTGGGAAGGCAGTGCCCAGGCGTTGGGGAAGGTTTCCAGGTCCCGGATCACGGTGCGCATGTCCTCATGGGAATCGCGGAACGGCAGCAGTACCAGGTTCGCGAGGCCGTAGAGCTTTTTGTCCATTTCCGCCCGGTTGCCGCCGCCGTCAATCACCCCCTTCCATGCCGCGAGGGTGGAAAGCTTTTCCGCCACCTTGCGCAAGGCCTCGGGGCTGCGCGCGTCGGCGGTGAGGTAACGGCGCCCCTCCGGAATCAGGGGATCCCGGTGGGTGTCGGTCAGTACGCAGACGGAGCGGCTGCCCAGGAGGCCCATGCCCTGGCACAGCATGTGGGAAAGCGTCGTCTTCCCTGTGCCGCCCTTGTTGCCGATGATGCAGATGATCTCCGCCACGTTCCGTCTCCTTTGATGCTTCTTGCCCGGGCCGCCATTGTCCCCGTTATCTGTCCTGGGGAAAGCGAAAAAAAGCGGCCATATGGCGGGTTATTCCAGCGCAAGGCCTACCATGAAAGTCGCGTGGCGACTCACGACGCTCCCCTCCGGCTTTACAGCCGGCGGGAGCCGCTCGAAGTTCCCCTCGCCCGTGTGCGGGAGAGGGGCTAGGGGTGAGGGGGCGCGTGGCGCTCGCTTCATCGGGCGGCCTCACCGCCATGCCCGCCCGGGATGCGGTAGAGGTAAAGCCGCGTCTGCCGTTTGTCCGGTACGGCAAGGATGCTCTCCGGCGTTACCTCCGATATGGGAAAGCTGTTGCTGACGAGCAGGCTGCCGGGGCGCATCTCGGCGCAGGCCTTGGACCACAGGCGGGACATGGGTACCGGCGACAGGAATGCGTAAACCAGGTCGTAATCCTCCAGCGAGTGGTGCCAGAAGTCCTTGCGCATGACTCGGCAATTGGCGAGCGTGCGTGTCGTGAGAAAAGCGGCGAGCCAGGGCAGGGGGGCTGTCTCCACACCCTCAAAACGGCTGTCCGGCCTTTCCCGGGCCAACCGGGCAAGCAGGCTCCCGGTGCCACAGCCCAGATCCAGAACGGTCCGGCTTTGGTCGGGCGGAAGAAGGGCCAGCAAGGCTTCGGCGGTGATCCGGTTGGACAGGTAAAGCGGTACCTGGGTGCGGAAACTGCTCCAGTAGATGAGCGCCAGTAGCAGAAAGGCGCCGAGAAACCAGCCGGGGTCCAGGCGCAGGCTGCCGGCCAGTACCAGCAAGGGCGAGAACGACAGGTGAATCGGAATCCACCAGCGATCGCTTTTCAGTGCCAGCCCGGTGGCGGCTGCGAAGCCTCCCTGAATCAGGGCCAGGCCGAGCGGGGCCTGGTCGGGCAGGTCACCGCTGACAAGCAGTCCGGCCACGACCAGCCAGCCCAGGACCTGGGCGCCGAGAGCTTTCAGTGTGGGCAAGGTTTACCTCCGGGACCGTAAAAGGCATCAAAGCTACCAGCCGCGCTCCGTCGGCGCAATGCGCGGAGCAGGTTTCGAGAAATGGGGCAGGAGAGAGGAGCCGGGAAGATAGAAGTGAAAAGGTAAATTGCATATCGCAGCATGAATAGTATATAGTTACCCGCTTGTGTCGAGAGCCATGCCAGGTATGCTATATGTTGCGATTTGTCGGGATGGATCACGACCCGAGGGAGAATGCCCCTTGAATGCCAAGATATGTCTTTTGTTCTATTGCATCGGTTCCATCCTGGCCGCCGTCGCAACGCCGGTGAGCGCTGCGGAGGTCATCCCGGATTTCTACCGCGATCCAGGTCGGTATCCCAACCGAAGCTACGTCAACCAGAGCTTCAACGAATACATTGACCCGTTCTCCGGCTCCTTGCAGCATCATTATGTCGACCTGCATGTCCCCGGCAATGGCGGGTTTGATCTGAAGGTCATTCGATCCTACAACAGCGCGGCTATTCCCGACAACAACCCGTCATACCAGAGCACCTTGGCTGGCCTGGGGTGGACGGTGCATTTCGGCAGAGTGCTCAAGTCAAAAGACGGCTACATCTGCCTGAATCAGAACTCCCTGTCCGTGGCTGACAATCCGACCCTGGAGATGCCTGACGGAAGCCGTGATCTGCTAACCTTTCCCGGCAGTTCGTCCCCGCTTATGGTAACCAACCAGCGATGGAAAGCGGACTGTATCAGCAACGGGGCGGGGCTCGCAGTGTATTCACCGGATGGTACCCGTTACGACATGACGCAGGCAGTGAATGTCGGGACGGCCACCGCGCCGGTGTACGCATGGTACACGACCAAGATCACCGACAGAAACGGGAACTACGCGACGGTGTTCTACGCCCCTGGGGCAAGCCCGGAAATCACCAGTGTAGTGACCAGTGACGGCCGCGTCCTATTCTTTTACTACTATGATGGCGGCACCCCGAACCGGCGCATCAGCAGGATTCAAGGCCCGGAAGGACAAACTTACCAATATAACTACACCCCCGTTGGGGTGGCCGGACGATATTTCCTTTCCAGCGTGCAGCGGCCGGATGGCACCTCCTGGGGCTACAGCTATCTTGGCAACCTTGGCATGTTGGCGGGAAGCTATTTGATGAGGCAGGCCACCTATCCGCAGGGTGGGGCGATCAGCTACTCCTACGGGTTTGCCACTTTTGATGTTCAACAGGGCCACTCTACCGTTGTGGCTGGCAAGTCGTTGAGCACGGGCGGCTCCTGGTCCTTCAGCTACACGCCTGGGAACTACGGTGTTTATGACACGACGACGGTTTACTCCCCGGCTGGCACCACGGTCTATCAGCACATCGGACCCAACTACTCGATTTCCGGCGGCTCAGTCTGGATGGTCGGCCTGTTGGTGTCGAAACAGATAGGCAACGCGCAAACGGAAACCTACACCTGGACGAAGCAGAAACTCTCCAGTGAGACCTATTTCCGTCCCGGTGCCTTCGTCACGAAGGTGGATGTCGGGGAAACGAACGCCCCGGTGCTCACGCAGAAAAAGATAGTCCGCGATGGTGCCACCTATCTGACGACCTACTCCAACTTTGACGGCTTCGGAAATCCTGGCCTGGTCTCGGAATCCGGCCCGAATGGCGGGAACCGAGCCACCAGCCTGACCTACTACACCAACGTCTCAAAGTGGATCGTCAAACAGGCGCAAAACGAGAGTTTTTCAGGAGGAAACATCTCGCGGAGCTTTGACGGCAACGGTAATCTGACGTCCATCTCGCAGGATAACGTCACCACAAGTTACGCCTACGATACCCAGGGCAATATCATATCAGCCGTTTTCCCGCGCGGCCTGATACATGGCTACGCCAACTATCGGCGCGGTATGCCCCAAGCCGAATCCCAGCCCGAAGGTGTGACGATTGCCCGCGTGGTCAGTGACTCAGGTAATGTAACGTCCGAAACCAACGGGGAAGGATGGGCGACTTCCTACCGCTATGACGGCTTGAACCGGGTCATTGCCATCGGCTATCCCGTGGGCAACGGCGTTTCCATCGCCTATGGGATGAATTCAAAGACAGCCAGCCGGGGCGGATTGTCGGAAAGCACCTCATACGACGGATTCGGCAACCCGGCAAGCATTTCTCTGGGGGGGATTACCAAGAGCTACAGTTATGACGCGCTGGGCCGCAAGACTTTCGAATCCGACCCGAGCCGCGGTACTGGCACCAGCTACCAATACGACATCCTGGATCGCGTCACCCGCGCCACCCACCCCGATAACTCTTACCGCGCCATCTCGTATGGCCTTGGTACCGTTACCGTCACGGACGAGCGCGGCAAGACGACGGTTCAAACATACCGTTCCTATGGCGACCCGACGCAGCAGTTCGTCATGAGTGTTGCGGCCCCGGAGCCGACCGCCAGCATTACCCTGTCGCGCAACGCCAAGGACATGGTGACCTCCGTCACCCAGGGCGGGCTAACCCGCGGCTACATATACGACGCGAGCTATCGCCTGGTATCGGAGACCAACCCGGAAACCGGGCAGACCTCTTACGGGAGGGACGCCGCCGGAAACATGATTTCCCGTACCGTGGGCACATCCGGGACCACGTCCTATGTCTATGACGGGCAGAACCGGTTGGTCAAGGCCACGTACCCAGGCAGCACTCCGGCCGTGACACATACCTACAGCCGCACCGGCAAGCTGAAGCAGGTGTCTTCCTCGGTTGCCACCCGTTCCTATGCCTATGACGGTAACGACAACCTGATGAGCGAGGCTCTGGCCATTGATGGACTGACGCTTGCTGTGGGCTACGGCTACAACGGCAATGACCAATTGTCCTCGATCACCTATCCGCGTTCGGGACGCACCGTGAGCTATGTGCCGGATACGCTGGGAAGGCCGACGCAGGTATCCGGCTATGTGAACAGTGTCCTCTACTGGCCGTCTGGCCAGATCCAGCAAATCAATTACGCCAACGGCACGCTGAGTTTATATGACCAGAATATCCGTCTGTGGCCAGCGTCGTTCAACACATTCAAGGGAAGCGCCGTCTACCTCGCCAGTACCTACACCTATGACGGGGCTGGAAACCTGACTGCCATCAGCGATGGTACCGACAGCAGCTACAACCGGGCGCTGTTTTACGACAACATCGGGCGTCTTTCCAATATAAGCGGTCCATGGGGTTCGGGCATAGTCTCCTACAGTAGTACCGGTAACATTCTGAGCCAGTCGCTCGGATCCTATGGAACCCTTTTCTACAGCTACGACGGCATGAACCGGCTGGCGAGCGTATCGGGCAACCGCGCCACCTCGTTCGGTTACGATGCCTACGGCAATGTCACCTACGGCTGGAGCAGCACTTACACCTACGATGGTGTGCCCAATCTCCGTTGCGTGAACTGCTCGACTGCCAGTTACCGGATAGATTATGCCTACGACGGGATGAATCGGCGGGTGGCCGTGACCAAGGCCGGGGTGAAAACCTATGAAGTATACGGCTCCAACGGCAATCTGTTGGCGGAATTCGCTCCGGCCCAGGGGAACCGTCTGGTGGAATACATCTACCTCGGCGGCAAGCGCATCGCGCAACGGGTCTCGACACAATGACCGGCATCCATACCGACAGGGGAAGGCCATGAGAAAACATTTGGGCGAGGTCGCGGCGCGCATCGGCGTGTTGATTTGCGGGCTGCTGCTGGTTTCAGGCGCCTTTGCCGGAACGGCACCAACGTCGGCTTCATTGCCAACCATCACCTATTTCCACAACGACATCTCTGGAACGCCCCTGTTGGCGACGGACGCTGCCGGGAACGTGGTGTGGAAGGAAAACTACCGGCCCTACGGGGAGCGGCTGAATAACCAGGCCGTTCTTTCGAACCTTAAGATCGTCCCGCAGACTCCGGTTCCGAGCACCGGCGTTTCCACCGCGGGCGCGAGAATTGCTCTTCCTGCGATCAGCACGGTGCCCAACAACTTGTGGTTTGCCGGGAGACCCTTTGACCCGAACACGGGCCTCTATTACATGGGGGCGCGCTACTATGATCCGGTGACGGGCCGCTTCATGGGCGTGGACCCGGCGGCGGCCAACCCGGCCGATCCCCACGGCTTCAACCGCTACGCCTACGGCAACAACAACCCGTACAAGTACGTCGACCCGGACGGTCACAGCCCGATAGACGTGGTGTTCCTGGCCTACGACCTGGGCAAACTCGGGATGGCGGTATATTCCGGCTCCGGGCGGGGCGAAGCGGCGCTGAACGTGGCCCTCAGTGCCGTCGGCGTGGTCAGCCCCGTGGTGGGTGTGGGCGAAGCCCTCAAGGCGGCCAGAGTGGCGGAACACGCAGTTGAGGCTGCCAGGCTCGCTGACGGGGCCGTGGATGCTGGAAGGGCGGTCGAGGGGGTAAAGGAAAGCGTAACCGTTCACCGGTGGATGTCGAAGGCGGAACTCGAAGCCACCCAGCAGACTGGATTGCTACGAGGTGGCCGCGAAGGGACGCATTACGTTACCGACGCTGCAAATTCCGATCCGGTTCGCGCTCGCCAACGCCTGGCTTTGGAACGAACACCGGAAGTGCGCGCAACACTAGAAGTATCAAATGGGGCGTTTTCGACTCCCTCTAAGGTTAATCCGAAGTTCAACATGCCCGGAGGCGGTATGGAGAGAACCGCTACCGGGAATGTTCCCGTACGGGTTATTGGAGTTGACTGATGTCCACCGCTAATTCTCTGATTGGTCGCTCCGTAACGATTCGGGCGAATGACTTTGTAGACGCGCCCACTCAAGGCTGCATCCGTGCCGTCGATATGACGACGAATTCCGTACTGATTGAATTTGATACTCCATCAGAAGCGGGGGGCGTTCGGTATGCATGTGCCGTTGCTAGCCCGCGTTTGGCGCGAGACAACCTAGACGCGTTAATCGGCGCAGAGGTACTTGGCTGTGGAGTTACTTGGGTTCCTATTTCGAGATTCGATCCAAGCGTACCGTGCGACTTAAGTTGGTGGCGAGGCGGTGGCGCAGCAATCGCCGATATTGTCTTGGGCGGGCACTGGTTGAGCAGGGCCGATTAGGTCCTTTGGAGGCCAGGAAGCTGGCTCTCGCCGACGAGCGCCGTAGGGATTGAGGCGCCACCTCAGGGGGGGCTACGGTGGTCGGGGCGTCTTGAGCCCCGCGCGCGAGATTTCTGGGGGAGGCCCCTTGCGCGTGGCAAGGTCTTGCCTGAGTTTGTTATAAAAAGGTTCAAAAAACCTTTGACTTTATTTTCTGACACCCCGATAATAGGCGGCTCTGTTGGAGGGGTTCCCGAGCGGTCAAAGGGATCAGACTGTAAATCTGACGGCTCTGCCTTCGAAGGTTCGAATCCTTCCCCCTCCACCATATGCGTAGTACGCCGGTTGGGCCGCGCTTGTTTGCGGTCTGGACGGAGTGGCTGAAGTGGCAGGCGACGCGGGTGTAGCTCAATGGTAGAGCAGAAGCCTTCCAAGCTTATGACGAGGGTTCGATTCCCTTCACCCGCTCCACCAGCGTTGCAGTAAGAATTGCCCATGTAGCTCAGTGGTAGAGCACTCCCTTGGTAAGGGAGAGGCCGCGTGTTCAATCCACGCCATGGGCACCAGATTTTCCGGGTCGCCGGTATGCGTTTCTGGTGTGTTTTAGTGCATTCCGGATAGCGTGTGCCGGTTTTTTCCGATTGACTTTATTGGGGCAGGTACCGACATGGCAAAGGCAAAATTCGAGCGGACGAAACCGCACGTAAACGTGGGTACGATTGGTCACGTGGACCATGGCAAGACGACGCTGACGGCGGCGATCACGTCGGTGCTGTGCGCGAAGTTTGGTGGCGAGGCCAAGGCCTACGACCAGATTGACGCGGCGCCGGAAGAAAAGGCGCGCGGCATCACCATCAATACCGCCCACGTCGAGTACGAGACGGCCAACCGTCACTACGCCCACGTGGATTGCCCGGGCCACGCCGACTACGTGAAGAACATGATCACGGGTGCCGCGCAGATGGACGGCGCGATCCTGGTCTGTTCCGCCGCTGACGGCCCCATGCCCCAGACGCGCGAGCACATCCTGCTGTCCCGTCAGGTGGGCGTGCCCTACATCATCGTCTACCTGAACAAGGCTGACCTGGTGGACGACGCCGAGCTGCTGGAACTGGTGGAAATGGAAGTGCGCGAGCTGCTTTCCAAGTACGACTTCCCGGGCGACGACGTGCCCATCATCACCGGTTCCGCCCGCATGGCGCTGGACGGTGACAAGGGTCCGATGGGCGAAGGCTCGATCCTGAAGCTGGCCGAAGCGCTGGACAGCTACATCCCGACGCCCGAGCGTGCCGTGGATGGCGCGTTCCTGATGCCGGTGGAAGACGTGTTCTCCATCTCCGGTCGCGGCACGGTGGTGACCGGCCGTATCGAGCGCGGCATCGTCAAGGTGGGCGAAGAAATCGAAATCGTCGGTATCAAGCCCACGGTGAAGACCACCTGTACCGGCGTGGAAATGTTCCGCAAGTTGCTGGACCAGGGTCAGGCCGGCGACAACGTGGGCGTGCTGCTGCGCGGCACGAAGCGCGAGGACGTGGAGCGGGGCCAGGTTCTGGCCAAGCCCGGTTCGATCACGCCGCACACCCACTTCACGGCCGAGGTGTATGTCCTGTCCAAGGACGAAGGCGGTCGTCACACCCCGTTCTTCAACGGCTATCGTCCCCAGTTCTATTTCCGGACGACGGACGTGACCGGTTCCATCGCCCTGCCGGAAGGCACGGAGATGGTGATGCCGGGCGACAACGTGTCCATCGTCGTCAAGCTGATCGCCCCGATCGCCATGGAAGAAGGTCTGCGCTTCGCCATTCGCGAAGGCGGCCGTACCGTCGGCGCCGGCGTGGTCGCGAAGGTGATCGAATAAGCAGTTGTCAGGTGACAGTTGGCAGTTGTCAGTGAAGCATCCGCGCCTACGGCGCGCATGAAAAGCTGGCAACTGATAACTGATAACTGATAACTGACAACAACAGGCCAATAGCTCAACTGGCAGAGCGTCGGTCTCCAAAACCGAAGGTTGGGGGTTCGATTCCCTCTTGGCCTGCCACATACTCTGGTTCGGACGCACTTTCTTCATGGCCGACAATATCAAGTTCGCGCTGGCTGTCGCCCTGGTGATCGCCGGCGTGGCTGGCTTTTACCTGCTCTCCGGCAGCCCCGCCATTTTTGGCGTGCTGTCGGTCCTGGCGGGTCTCGGTGCCGGCGCAGCGGTGGCTTGGCAAACCGAGTCGGGGCAGCGCTTTTTTGCCTTCGGCAAGGACGCCTGGACGGAAACCAAAAAGGTTGCCTGGCCCACGCGCAAGGAAACCGTGCAGACCACAGGCATCATTTTCGCGTTCGTCGTGATCATGGCCCTGTTCCTCTGGATTACCGACAAGAGTCTGGAATGGGCGCTTTACGACCTGGTCCTGGGCTGGAAGAAGATATGACGAAACGTTGGTATGTGGTGCACGCCTATTCCGGCTTCGAGAAGTCGGTGATGCGTGCCATGCAGGAGCGCATCATTCGCGCCGGCATGCAGGACATGTTCGGCCAGATCCTGGTCCCCGTGGAGGAAGTGGTCGAGATGAAGGCCGGCCAGAAGCATACTTCCGAGCGCAAGTTCTTCCCCGGCTACGTGCTGGTGGAAATGGACATGAACGACGAGAGCTGGCACCTGGTGAAGAACACGCCTCGCGTCACCGGGTTCGTCGGCGGCACGGCCACCAAGCCCACGCCCATCTCCCCCAAGGAAGTGGAAAAAATCCTGCAACAGATGCAGGAAGGCGTGGACAAGCCTCGGCCCAAGGTGCTGTTCGAGCCGGGCGAGATGGTTCGGGTCAAGGATGGTCCCTTCACGGATTTCCACGGCTACGTGGAAGACGTGAATTACGAAAAGAACAAGCTGCGTGTGTCGGTGACCATCTTTGGTCGGGCGACCCCCGTGGAACTGGAATTCGCGCAGGTCGAGAAGGCCTGAGCACGGAGGGATGCGCCCGGAGGGTTTGCCCTCCGGGCGGTTTCCCGTTTTCAAAGGGGAGAGACGGCCAGTCTCGCATGTACCCATGACAGGAGTTTGAAATGGCAAAGAAAATCATCGGCTTTATCAAGCTGCAAGTGCCGGCGGGTAAAGCCAATCCCAGCCCGCCCATCGGCCCGGCCCTGGGTCAGCGCGGCCTGAACATCATGGCCTTCTGCAAGGAATTCAACGCGGCGACGCAGGGCGTGGAAGTCGGCCTGCCCATCCCCGTGGTGATCACCGCCTTCGCGGACAAGAGCTTCACCTTCATCATGAAGACGCCGCCCGCGTCCATCCTGATCAAGAAGGCGGCGGGCATCAAGTCCGGCAGCGCCAAGCCCCATACCGACAAGGTGGGCTCGCTGACCCGCGCCCAGGTGGAGGATATCGCCAAGGCCAAGATGAAGGATCTGACCGCCGCGGATATGGACGCCGCCGTCCGTACCATCGCCGGCAGCGCCCGCAGCATGGGCATCACCGTGGAGGGCCTGTAAATGGCTAAGATTTCCAAGCGCGTAGTGGCCCTGCGCACCAAGATTGATCGCACCAAGGCCTACCCGGCCGCCGAGGCGCTGGCCCTGGTGAAGGATACCGCCACCGCCAAGTTCGACGAGTCCGTGGACGTGGCCGTGAACCTGGGTGTGGACCCCCGGAAATCCGACCAGGTGGTGCGCGGCTCCGTGGTGCTGCCCGCCGGTACCGGCAAGACCGTCCGCGTCGCCGTGTTCGCCCAGGGCGACAAGGCCGAGGCCGCCAAGGCCGCCGGCGCCGACATCGTCGGCTTCGATGATCTGGCTGCCCAGATCAAGGCCGGCGAGTTGAATTTTGATGTCTGTATCGCCACCCCCGATTCCATGCGCGTGGTCGGCCAGCTGGGTCAGATTCTCGGCCCCCGCGGCCTGATGCCGAACCCCAAGGTGGGCACGGTGACCATGGACGTGGCCAATGCCGTGAAGAACGCCAAGGCCGGCCAGGTTCAGTACCGCACCGACAAGGGCGGCATCGTGGCCTGTACCATCGGTCGCGCGTCTTTCGCCGTGGAGTCCCTGGAGCAGAACCTGAAGGCTCTGATCGAGGCGCTGAACAAGGCCAAGCCGGCGGCAAGCAAGGGTGTCTACCTGCGCAAGATCGCCGTGTCCAGCACGATGGGTGGTGGTGTGCGCGTGGATCAATCCACGCTGTAATGACTTTGGGCTGTCGCGCCGGTCGGGGCGACCCGGCGGGCGCGGCAGGTCGTCAAAGACCGTAGGGGCGTCAGGTATCAGGAATCAGGCATCAGATGTTTGAGTTCCAACCGGCGCTTAATTGAAGGAGTGAGGTTTGGTTTAAGGGGTTTTCTGATCCCTGATTCCTGACCTCTGATCCCTGAACCCAACGCAGACGGTGTCCCAGGGAAAGGATTCAGGCCGGCAACGGCCACACTCCTGATCCAGGTCGCCGTGGGTGCGACTCCGCAATTTCGCGGGTCGTGTGTTGACTTGAATGGAGGAAAGACCCGTGGGTCTAAATCTCGATGACAAGAAAGCCGTAGTGGCCGAGGTGGCGGAACAGCTGGCGAAAGCCCAGACCGTCGTCGTGGCCGAATACCGCGGCATCAATGTCGCCGCACTTACCAAGCTGCGTGCTCAGGCGCGTGACGGTGGTGTTTATCTGCGTGTGGTCAAGAACACGCTGGTACGCCGCGCCGCCGCCGGGACGCCGTTCGCGCCTCTGGCCGACCAGATGGTTGGCCCTCTGCTTTACAGCGTCTCTACCGACGCCGTGGCGGCAGCCAAGGTTGTGAGCGAGTTCGCCAAGACCAACGACAAGATCGTTATCAAGGCGGGCTGTTTTGCTGGCAAGGTGCTCGACAAGGCGGGTGTCCAGGCTCTGGCCTCGATCCCGAGCCGCGAAGTTCTGCTGTCTCAACTGCTCGGCATGTTCCAGGCTCCCGTCTCCGCTTTCGCCCGCGCCCTGGCTGCTCTGGCCGAGAAGCGTGGCGGTCCGGCCCCGGAAGCTGCCGCGGAAGAAACCGCTGCTGCCTGATGCGCTTTTCGCTATCTGCAACGATCTGATCTGAATCTGGAGTTATTAAATGGCTATCACCAAAGAAGACATCCTGGAAGCCGTCGGTAATCTGACGGTCATGGAACTGAATGAGCTGGTCAAGGCATTCGAAGAGAAGTTCGGCGTTTCCGCCGCCTCCATGGCTGCTGCCGGCCCCGCCGCCGGCCCCGCCGCCGTCGTGGAAGAGAAGACCGAGTTCGACGTCATCCTGCTGGCTGCCGGCGACAACAAGGTCAACACCATCAAGGTGGTGCGTGCCATCACCGGCCTGGGCCTGAAGGAAGCCAAGGATCTGGTGGACGGCGCTCCGAAGCCTGTCAAGGAAGCTATCGCCAAGGCCGACGCCGAAGCCATCATGAAGCAACTGGTGGAAGCCGGCGCCAAGGCCGAGGTCAAGTAAGTCCTCGTCCCGCAAGGGGGTCGGTGGCGAAAGCCACCGGCCCGTTTGTGCTTTGTAGTTTCGGGCCGTGAGTTGCTGCCCGATGAAGTCTGGGGCATGTTGCTGTCCGCCCGGAGAAGTTTCGGGTCTTGTGTTACCCGGAGGCTGGAAAAGAGCGTTTCACCCGTCCGCGCCTGGATTCAGGCGGGGCTCAGGAAGGGTGGAATCCTGTCTTCTGTCTTCCGACTCCTCAACCGGAGATGTCATGACGTACTCCTACACCGAGAAGAAGCGCATCCGCAAGAGTTTCGCCAAGCGTGCGCGCGTCCTTGAAGTTCCCTACCTTCTGGCCACCCAGCTTGAGTCCTTCAAGGACTTCCTGCAGGAATTCGTGCCGCCACCCGATCGCGCCGAGCAGGGTTTGCAGGCCGCTTTCCGCTCCATCTTTCCCATCGTCAGCCATTCGGGCAATGCCCGTCTGGAGTTCGTCAGCTACATGCTGGGCGAGCCGGCCTTCGACGTCAAGGAATGCCAGCAGCGCGGCCTGACCTTCGCCTCGCCCCTGCGTGCCCGGGTGCGCCTGGTCATCCTGGACAAGGAAGCGTCCAAGGAGACGATCAAGGAAGTGAAGGAGCAGGAAGTGTACATGGGCGAGATTCCGCTCATGACCGTGAATGGCTCCTTCGTCATCAACGGCACGGAACGGGTCATCGTTTCCCAGTTGCACCGTTCCCCCGGCGTGTTCTTCGAGCATGACCGTGGCAAGACCCACAGTTCCGGCAAGCTGCTGTTCTCCGCCCGTATCATCCCCTACCGCGGCTCCTGGCTGGACTTCGAGTTCGACCCCAAGGATCTGCTGTACTTCCGGGTGGACCGTCGGCGCAAGATGCCGGTCACCATCCTGCTAAAGTCCATCGGCATGAACCATGAGCAGATCCTGGAGACTTTCTTCGAGTTCGATGACTTCGATCTCTCCAAGGAAAGCGTCGGCTTCCATCTGGTGCCGGAGCGTCTGCGCGGCGAGGTGGCCCGCTTCGACATCACCGACGGCGGCGGCAAGGTGATCGTCACCAAGGACAAGCGCATCACCGCGAAGCACATCCGCGACCTGCAGAACGCGGGCATCTCCGTGATCGGCGTGCCGGATGACTTCATCCTCGGGCGCGTGATCGGCCAGAACATCATTGACGGTGAAACCGGCGAAGTGCTGGCCCTGGCCAATGATGAAATCACGGAAGACCTGCTGGCCAAGCTGCGCGCGGCCGGCGTCACGACCCTCAAGACCCTGTATGTGAATGACCTGGATCGGGGTGCCTTCATCTCCACGACCCTGCGTTCCGACGAAACCGCCGATCAGACCGCTGCCCGCGTCGCCATCTATCGCATGATGCGCCCCGGCGAGCCGCCCACCGAGGAAGCGGTGGAGATGCTGTTCAACGGCCTGTTCTACTCGGAAGAGCGTTACGACCTTTCCGCCGTGGGCCGCATGAAGTTCAACCGCCGCGTCGGTCGCGCCGAGTTGACCGGTGCCGGCACGCTGTCCAACGACGATATCGTCAACGTCATCCGCATCCTGGTGGAACTCCGGAATGGTCGCGGCGAGATTGACGACATTGATCACCTGGGCAATCGCCGGGTGCGTTCCGTGGGCGAACTGGCCGAGAACCAGTTCCGCGCCGGCCTGGTGCGCGTCGAGCGCGCCGTCAAGGAACGCCTGAACCAGGCGGAGTCCGACAACCTGATGCCCCACGACCTGATCAATGCCAAGCCGATCAGCGCCGCCATCAAGGAATTCTTCGGCTCCAGCCAGTTGTCCCAGTTCATGGACCAGACCAACCCGCTGTCGGAAATCACCCACAAGCGCCGGGTTTCGGCTCTTGGACCGGGCGGTCTGACCCGGGAGCGCGCCGGCTTCGAGGTGCGCGACGTGCATCCGACGCACTACGGCCGCGTCTGCCCGATCGAGACGCCGGAAGGTCCGAACATCGGCCTGATCAACTCCCTGGCCCTGTTCGCACGAACCAACGAGTACGGTTTCCTGGAAACGCCCTACCGCAAGGTGGATAGCGGCGCGGTGACCGACCAGATTGATTTCCTGTCCGCCATCGAGGAAGGCAACTTCATCGTGGCTCAGGCGAACGCCGAACTGGATGGCAACGGCAAGCTGATTGACGAGCTGGTGTCCTGTCGGCACAAGGGCGAATTCGAACTGAAAGCGCCGAGCGAAGTGCAGTACATGGACGTGGCCCCGGGCCAGATCGTGTCCGTGGCGGCCTCCCTCATTCCCTTCCTGGAACACGACGACGCGAACCGGGCCTTGATGGGCGCCAACATGCAGCGCCAGGCCGTTCCCTGTCTGCGCGCCGAGAAGGCCGTGGTGGGCACCGGCATCGAGCGTACCGTGGCGGTGGACTCCGGTACCGCGGTGCAGGCGCTGCGTGGTGGCGTGGTGGATTACGTGGATGCGAACCGGGTGGTGGTGCGGGTGCATGACGCGGAAGCCGTGGCTGGCCGGGTCGGCGTGGATATCTACAACCTGACCAAGTACACCCGTTCCAACCAGAACACCAACATCAACCAGCGTCCCATCGTCAAGGTGGGTGACATCCTGGCCAAGGGGGACGTGATCGCCGATGGCGCCTCCACCGACATGGGCGAACTGGCCCTGGGCCAGAACATGCTGGTGGCCTTCATGCCCTGGAACGGCTACAACTTCGAGGACTCGATCCTGATCTCCGAGCGGGTGGTGGCGGATGACCGCTTCACCTCCATCCACGTCGAGGAACTGACGGTGGTGGCCCGCGACACCAAGCTGGGCGCCGAGGAAATCACCCGCGACATCGCCTCCCTGGGCGAGGCGCAACTGGGCCGTCTGGACGAATCCGGCATCGTGTATATCGGCGCCGAGGTGGAAGCCGCCGACGTGCTGGTGGGCAAGGTCACGCCCAAGGGCGAGACCCAGCTGACGCCGGAAGAAAAGCTCCTGCGCGCCATTTTCGGCGAGAAGGCTTCCGACGTGAAGGACACCAGCCTGCGCGTGCCTTCCGGCATGGCCGGCACCGTCATTGACGTGCAGGTGTTCACCCGGGAAGGCATCGAGCGCGACAAGCGCGCCCAGCAGATCATTGACGACGAGCTGAAGCGGTATCGTCAGGATCTGGCCGACCAGATGCGCATCGTGGAGCGGGACGCCTTCTCCCGGATGGAGCGTCTGCTCACCGGCAAGGTCGCCAACGGTGGTCCCAAGCGTCTGGCCAAGGGCACGGCCATCAACAAGGAATACCTGTCGGGCATTGATCCCCACCACTGGTTCGACATCCGCATGGCGGACGAGGAAGTGGCGCAACAGTTGGAAAACCTGCGGGAAAGCCTGGAAAAGACCCGTGCCGACTTCGATGCCGCTTTCGAACTGAAGAAGAAGAAGCTGACCCAGGGCGACGAGCTGCCCCCGGGCGTGCAGAAGATGGTCAAGGTGTACCTGGCGGTCAAGCGCCGTCTGCAACCCGGCGACAAGATGGCCGGCCGCCACGGCAACAAGGGCGTGGTGTCCAAGATCGTTCCGGTGGAAGACATGCCTTACATGGCCGACGGCACGCCCATGGACATCGTGTTGAATCCCCTGGGCGTGCCCTCGCGGATGAACATCGGTCAGATCCTGGAAACCCACCTGGGCTGGGCCGCCAAGGGCCTGGGCAAGAAGATTGATCTCATGCTGCGCGCTCAGGCGAACGCCAGCGAGGTCCGCGGCTTCCTGGACAAGATCTACAACTCCAGCGGCCAGCAGGAAGGCATACAAGGCCTGTCCGACGGCGAAGTGCTGGAACTGGCGAAGAACCTCTGCGCCGGCGTGCCGTTCGCCACCCCGGTGTTCGACGGGGCGCACGAGGGCGAGATCAAGGAGATGCTGGATCTGGCGGGCCTGCCCCGTTCCGGTCAGGTGAATCTGTGCGACGGACGCACCGGCGAGCAGTTTGAGCGTCAGGTGACCGTGGGCTACATGCACGTGCTGAAGCTGCACCACCTGGTGGACGACAAGATGCACGCCCGCTCCACCGGTCCGTACAGCCTGGTGACGCAGCAACCCCTGGGTGGCAAGGCGCAGTTCGGCGGTCAGCGTTTCGGTGAGATGGAAGTGTGGGCACTGGAAGCCTATGGTGCCTCCTACGTTCTGCAGGAGATGCTCACCGTCAAGTCGGACGACGTGAATGGCCGGACCAAGGTCTACGAAAACATCGTCAAGGGCGAACACAAGATTGACGCCGGCATGCCCGAGTCCTTCAACGTGCTGGTGAAGGAAATTCGTTCGCTGGCCATTGATATTGACCTGGAACGCCGCTGAAATTGGTAGGTCGGCCCTCGGGCCGACATGTCGGGCTTAAGCCCGACCTACAGGAGAAAAACCCATGAAAGCACTGCTCGATCTCTTCAAGCAAATGACGCAGGAAGAGGAATTCGACGCCATCACCATCAGCCTGGCAAGCCCGGAGAAGATTCGCTCCTGGTCCTATGGCGAGGTGAAGAAGCCGGAAACCATCAATTACCGCACCTTCAAGCCGGAGCGCGATGGCCTGTTCTGCGCCAAGATCTTCGGCCCGGTGAAGGACTACGAGTGCCTGTGCGGCAAGTACAAGCGGCTCAAGCATCGCGGCGTCATCTGCGAGAAGTGCGGCGTCGAAGTGACCCTGTCCAAGGTACGCCGGGAGCGCATGGGCCACATCGAGCTGGCTTCGCCCGTGGCCCACATCTGGTTCCTCAAGTCCCTGCCCTCCCGCCTGGGCATGGTGCTGGACATGACCCTGCGCGACATCGAGCGCGTGCTGTACTTTGAAGGTTTCGTCGTGGTGGACCCGGGCCTCACGCCCCTGAATCGCGCCCAGTTGCTGACCGAAGACGACTACCTGGCCAAGGTGGAAGAGCATGGCGACGACTTTACCGCCGTCATGGGCGCCGAGGGTATCCGCGAACTGCTGCGCACCCTGGACATCCACCGGGAGGTGGAAATCCTGCGCTCCGAGCTGGAAACCACCGGCTCCGAGGCCAAGATCAAGAAGATCGCCAAGCGCCTGAAGGTGCTGGAGGCCTTCCAGCATTCCGGCATCAAGCCCGAGTGGATGATCCTGGAAGTGCTGCCGGTACTGCCGCCCGACCTGCGTCCCCTGGTGCCCCTGGACGGTGGCCGCTTCGCGACCTCCGACCTGAACGACCTCTATCGCCGGGTCATCAACCGCAACAACCGCCTGAAGCGCCTCCTGGAACTGAAGGCACCGGACATCATCGTGCGCAACGAAAAGCGCATGCTGCAGGAAGCCGTCGACTCGCTGCTGGACAACGGTCGCCGCGGCAAGGCCATGACCGGCGCCAACAAGAGGCCGCTGAAGTCCCTGGCCGACATGATCAAGGGCAAGGGCGGTCGCTTCCGTCAGAATCTGCTGGGCAAGCGGGTGGACTATTCCGGCCGTTCCGTCATCGTGGTGGGCCCGCAGTTGAAGCTGCACCAGTGCGGCCTGCCCAAGAAGATGGCGCTGGAACTGTTCAAGCCCTTCATCTTCAACAAGCTGGAACTGCAAGGCCTGGCCACGACCATCAAGGCCGCCAAGAAACTGGTGGAGCAGGAAGTGCCGGAGGTTTGGGACATCCTGGAAGAGGTGATCCGGGAACATCCGGTCATGCTCAACCGCGCCCCGACCCTGCACCGCCTGGGTATCCAGGCCTTTGAGCCGACGCTGATCGAAGGCAAGGCCATCCAGCTGCACCCGCTGGTCTGCGTGGCCTTCAACGCCGACTTCGACGGCGACCAGATGGCCGTGCACGTACCGCTGTCCCTGGAAGCGCAGATGGAAGCCCGCACACTGATGCTGGCCTCCAACAACGTGCTGTCGCCCGCCAACGGCGAGCCGATCATCGTGCCGTCCCAGGACATCGTGCTGGGTCTCTATTACGCCACCCGTGAGCGCATCGCCGCCCAGGGCGAGGGCATCTTCTTCACCGACATCAACGAGGTGAAGCGTGCCGTAGACAGCCGCCAGGTGGACCTGCATGCCAAGGTCACCGCCCGTATTCGCGAGATCGAAGTGGGCCCGGATGGCGAGCACACGGAGGTCATCAAGCGCTACGAGACCACCGCCGGCCGCGCCCTGCTGTCCGAGATCCTGCCGCCGGGCCTGTCCTTCAGCCACATCAACAAGGCGCTGAAGAAGAAGGAGATCTCCAAACTCATCAACTCCTCCTTCCGCCGCTGC
This sequence comes from Rhodocyclaceae bacterium, assembly GCA_028714035.1. Taxonomy (GTDB): domain Bacteria; phylum Pseudomonadota; class Gammaproteobacteria; order Burkholderiales; family Rhodocyclaceae; genus JAQTNA01. Next base: position 13,153 of record JAQTNA010000002.1, on the reverse strand, counting down.
GGCCTGAAGGAGACGGTGATCTTCGCCGACAAGTTGATGCAGGCCGGTTTCAAGCTGGCGACCCGCGCCGGCATCTCCATCTGCGTGGACGACATGCTGGTGCCGACGCAGAAGCACGATCTCATCGCCGCCGCCGAGCAGGAAGTGAAGGAAATCGAGAGCCAATACACCTCCGGTCTCGTGACCGTGGGCGAGCGTTACAACAAGGTGGTGGATATCTGGGGCCGTTGCGGTGACCAGGTGGCCAAGGCCATGATGGACCAGCTCGGCGTGCAGAAGGTGACCGATCGGAATGGCAAGGAAGCCAATCAGGAGTCGTTCAACTCCATCTACATGATGGCCGACTCCGGCGCCCGGGGCTCCGCGTCCCAGATTCGCCAGTTGGCGGGCATGCGTGGCCTGATGGCCAAGCCCGACGGGTCCATCATCGAGACGCCCATTACCTCGAACTTCCGCGAAGGCCTGAACGTTTTGCAGTACTTCATCTCCACCCACGGCGCTCGTAAGGGCCTGGCGGACACGGCGCTGAAGACCGCGAACTCCGGTTACCTGACCCGTCGTCTGGTGGACGTGACCCAGGATCTGGTGGTGATCGAGGACGATTGCGGCACTTCTTCCGGCTTCCTCATGAAGGCCCTGGTGGAAGGCGGCGAGGTGGTGGAACCCCTGCGCGACCGTATCCTGGGCCGCGTTGCGGCAGCGGATGTGGTCAATCCCGATACCCAGGAGACCCTGTACGAAGTGGGCCACCTGCTGGACGAGAACTCGGTGGACACCATCGAGGCCATGGGCATTGACGAAGTGCGCGTGCGCACCCCGCTGTCCTGCGAGACCCGCTATGGCCTGTGCGCCAAGTGCTACGGCCGCGACCTGGGCCGCGGCTACCTGGTGAATGCCGGCGAGGCGGTGGGCGTGATTGCCGCCCAGTCCATCGGCGAACCGGGCACCCAGCTGACCATGCGGACGTTCCACGTGGGCGGCGCGGCCTCCCGGGCGGCCCTGGCTTCCAGCATCGAGGCCAAGTCCAGCGGCGTCGTGCGCTTCTCCCAGAACATGCGCTACGTCACCAATCCCAGGAACGAGAAGGTGGTCATCGCCCGTTCCGCCGAAGTCTTCATCACCGACGACCACGGCCGGGAGCGGGAACACCACAAGGTGCCCTACGGCGCCACCATGACGGTGAACGACGGTCAGGCGATCAAGGCTGGTGTCACGCTGGCGACCTGGGATCCGCATACCCGTCCCATCGTCACGGAGTACGCCGGCTTCGTGCGCTTCGAGCACGTGGAAGAAGGCGCCACGGTCGCCAAACAGATTGACGAAGTGACCGGTCTCTCCACCCTGGTGGTCATTGATCCCAAGCGCAAGGTCGGCGCCTCCGCCAAGGGCCTGCGCCCCCAGGTCAGGCTGCTCGACGCGGAAGGCAAGGAGATCATGCTGGCCGGTTCCGATCACGCCGTCATCATCACCTTCCAGGTGGGCTCGCTCATCACGGTGAAGGATGGTCAGGAAGTGGCCGTGGGCGACATTCTGGCCCGCATCCCGCAGGAGTCCTCCAAGACCCGCGACATTACCGGCGGTCTGCCGCGCGTGGCCGAACTGTTCGAAGCCCGCGCGCCCAAGGATGCCGGCATGCTGGCGGAAGTCACGGGCACGGTCTCCTTCGGCAAGGATACCAAGGGCAAGCAGCGCCTGGTGATCACCGAGCCGGACGGCACGCCGCACGAATACCTCATCCCCAAGGACAAACACGTCATGGCCCACGACGGCCAGGTGGTGAACCGGGGCGAGGTGATCGTGGACGGTCCGGCCGACCCGCACGACATCCTGCGCCTCCTGGGCGTGGAGGCCCTGGCCCGTTACATCATTGACGAAGTGCAGGACGTGTATCGCCTGCAGGGCGTGAAGATCAACGACAAGCACATCGAAGTCATCGTGCGCCAGATGCTGCGGCGCGTGGTCATCTCCGATCCGGGCGATACCCACTTCATCCGCGAGGAGCAGGTGGAGCGCGCGGAGGTGCTGGACGAGAACGACAAGATGGAACTCCAGGGCAAGACGCCCGCCAGCTACGAGTTCGTGCTGCTGGGTATCACCAAGGCGTCCCTGTCCACCGACTCCTTCATTTCCGCCGCCTCCTTCCAGGAGACCACAAGGGTTCTTACCGAAGCCGCCATCATGGGCAAGCGGGACGAACTGCGCGGCCTCAAGGAGAACGTCATCGTCGGCCGCCTCATCCCGGCCGGTACGGGCCTGGCCTACCACCGCGCCAGGAAGCAGCAGGCGCTGGGCGTGGATCTGGCCTTCGATCGTCCGATCGCGGAAGCGGAAGAGGCGCCTGTCGAGGGCCTGGAAGCAGCGGTCATTGCCGAAACCCCCGCTTCGGAAGGGGACGGCGCTTCAGCGTAACTCGGTTCGAGGAGAACGTTTCCGACCCCCGGGTCAAGTTCTCCTTGAATTGTCATGGCGGGAACTGTAGAATTCCGCCCTTTCACCAATTTGAAAATCAAGGAACTGCAATGCCGGGAGTCCGCGTCAAGGAAAACGAGCCGTTCGAGGTAGCGATCCGCCGCTTCAAGCGCACCATTGAGAAGACTGGCATTCTTACCGAACTGCGCGCGCGCGAGTTCTACGAGAAGCCCACCTCCGAGCGCAAGCGCAAGCTGGCCGCCGCCGTGAAGCGCCATCACAAGCGGATCCGCAGCCAGCAACTGCCGCCCAAGATGTACTAAGGCGTTCTTGCGCCTCGGTGCCTGGCGCAAAACCCGCTGAACGAAGCCTCTGCCATGGATATGGCGGGGCTTTTTTCGCTTGTCGTCCATCGGAAAGGGGTGTCGTCTTGCTGCTCAAGGATCAGATTGCCGAAGACATGAAGTCCGCCATGCGCGCCAAGGATGCGCCGCGCCTCTCGGCCATCCGCCTGCTGCTCGCCGCGATCAAGCAGAAGGAAGTGGACGAGCGCATCGTCATGGACGACGCGGCCGTGGTGGCCGTGGTGGAAAAGGCGCTCAAGCAGCGCCGGGATTCCGTGGCCCAGTACGAGGCCGGCAATCGCCCGGACCTGGCGGAGCAGGAGCGGTTTGAAATCGGCGTGCTGTCCGCCTACATGCCCCAGGCGCTCTCCACGGAGGAGGTCGGGGCGGTGATCGCCGCCGTCGTGGCCGAGACAGGTGCCAAGGGGCCGGCCGACATGGGCAAGGTCATGGCCGCGGTCAAGGCGAAACTCGCCGGCCGAGCGGACATGGGGCAGGTGTCGGGGATGGTCAAGGCTACGTTGACGCACTAGATGTGGGTCGGGCTTTAGCCCGACATGTCGGCCTGAAGGCCGACCTACAAACACAATGATTCCCCAGTCCTTCATCCAGGATCTGCTGGCTCGCGCCGACATCGTCGACGTGGTGGAGCGCTATGTGCCGCTGAAGAAGGCCGGGGCCAATTACCAGGCCTGCTGCCCGTTCCACAACGAGAAGAGCCCTTCCTTCACCGTCAGCCCCACCAAGCAGTTTTACCACTGCTTTGGCTGCGGCGCCCATGGCAGCGCCATCGGCTTTCTCATGGAGTATGCGGGCCTTTCCTACCCGGACGCGATCCGGGATCTGGCCGCCAAGCTGGGGCTGGCCGTACCGGAGGAGCGCAGCGCGCCGGACCCGGCGCGCCAGGAGAAATCGGCGTCCCTGGTGGAGGTCATGGCCCGGGCGGCCCGGTTCTACCGGGAGCAGCTCAAGCAGAGCCCGAGGGCCATCGAATATCTCAAGGGGCGAGGTCTCACCGGCGAGGTGGCGGCCCGTTTCGGCATCGGTTATGCCCCCGACGACTGGTCCTCCCTGAAGCAGGTCTTCCCTCGGTACGATGTCCCGGAATTGCTGGAAGCGGGGCTGGTGATCGAGAACGACTCGGGCCGCCGTTACGATCGCTTCCGCGACCGCATCATGTTTCCCATTCTGGATGGCAAGGGCAACGTGGTGGGCTTCGGTGGCCGGATATTGGACAAGGGCGAGCCGAAATACCTCAACTCGCCGGAAACGCCGCTCTTCGAGAAGGGGCGGGAGCTTTACGGCCTGCCCCAGGCGCAGCGCACCATCCGTTCCGAGGGGACGGTGATCGTGGTGGAGGGCTACATGGATGTCGTGGCCCTGGCGCAGTTCGGCGTGGGCAATGCGGTGGCCACCCTGGGGACCGCGACGACGCCCAACCACGTGCACAAGCTGCTTCGACTGGCGGAGCGGGTGGTGTTCTGCTTCGATGGCGATGCCGCCGGGCGCAAGGCGGCCTGGCGCGCCCTGGAGGCGAGCCTGGAGCAATTGCCGGATGGCAAGAGCGCGGCCTTTCTTTTTCTGCCGCCGGAGCACGATCCTGACAGTTTCGTGCGGGCATTCGGGCCGGACGCCTATGCCGAGCAGGCGGCGAAGGCTCTGCCGCTCACGGACTTCCTGCTTCAGGAACTGAAGTCACGGGTGGATCTGAGTACGGGAGAGGGACGGTCCCGCTTGATTTTCGACGCCAAGCCCCTCATATCCCGCTTGCAGGCGCCCATGCTGCGGCTACAGCTGACCCGTTCCCTGGCGGGGGCCGCCCGGATGGAAGCGCGGGAAGTGGAGCAATTGTGCGGGCTCAAGCCCCTGGCCTCGGCTGCGCGTCCGCCGGCCCAGGCGGTGAGGGGCGGGGCGCGCCGGTCGCCGCCGCCCAAGGTGCGCAGGTTGCTGGCCGTCGTGCTGAACAAACCCGCCTGGTCTGCGCGCTTGCCGGTGGAAGTCATCCAGGCCGGCGGGCTTGAAGGGGAGGCTCTGAAGGCCCTCGCGGACGCCGTGGACCATGGCGAATTGCCCACGGGTGGGCTGGGCCTGGTGCTGGAGCATTTCCGGGGTTCGCCCTTTCACGGCTTGATTGACGAACTCTCGTCGGAGCTCGCTGCCGAACACCCGGATGAGGGTGTGCTGGAGGCGGAGTTCAACGATCTCGTGGATAGCCTGCGCTTCGATCAGATCCGGCAGGAGATCGAGGTTCTGAATGCCAAGGCACGCAGTTCGGGCCTGGATGGGGCGGAGAAGCACCGGCTGGCCGAACTTCTGGCGCAGAAACATGGGCTTAAAAGCCCTGTGAAGCCAGGTCGCCTGTAGTATAATCGCGGGTTTTTCCGCAGGGTACGGCGCGTCGGCGCGAGGCCCCATTTAGCGGTAAACAGAATTCCGAGGGACATCATGGCCAGGGAAAAAGCAAAAGACGCCAAGAAGGACGCGCCGAAGGCAAAAGCAGGCAAGGGCAAGGAGAAGGACAAGCTGTTGTTGCCGGCCGAAGAGTCCGCAACCGTCGCTCCGGCGGATCTGGATGCCCGCCGCACCCGCCTGAAGAACCTCATTGCCCTGGGCAAGGAGCGCGGCTTCCTCACCTACGCCGAGGTGAACGACCATCTGCCGGATGACATGGTGGATGCGGAGCAGATCGAGTCCATCATCTCGACCTTCAACGACATGGGCATCTCCGTCTACGACGAGGCGCCGGACAGCGAAACCCTGCTCATGAACGAGGCAGTGGCGCCGGTGGTCGAGGACGAGGATGCGGTGGAAGAGGCCGAGCAGGCCCTGTCTTCGGTGGATTCCGAATTCGGCCGCACCACCGACCCGGTGCGCATGTACATGCGCGAGATGGGTTCCGTGGAGCTTCTCACCCGCGAGGGCGAGATCGAGATCGCCAAGCGCATCGAGGACGGTCTGAAGCACATGATCCAGGCCATTTCCGCCTGTCCCACCACCATCGCCGAGATGCTGGACCTGGCGGACAAGGTGGCCAAGGACGAGATGCGTGTGGACGAACTGGTGGATGGCCTGATTGACCCCAATGCCGTGGACGAGCCGGCGGAGGAGATGGTCGAGGAGGAGATGGCCGCCGAAGAGGAAGGCGACGAAGACGAGGAGGGCGGCGAGGGCGCCGCCGTGTCCGCTTCCATGGTCCAGCTCAAGGCCGATGCCCTGGAGCGCTTCGAGATCATCGCGGGGCTGTCCGAGAAAATGTACGCGGCCCTTTCCAAGCACGGCTCTGACAGTGCCGTCTTCCGTCTGGTGCAGCAGCAGATCAGCGACGAACTGCTCAACATCCGCTTCACGGCTCGCATCATCGAGCGCCTGTGCGACACGGTGAGGAACGCGGTGGAGGATGTGCGCGGCCACGAGAGGAAGATCCAGGACCTGTGCGTCAGGAAGAGCGCCATGCCCCGACCTCACTTCATCAAGGTCTTTCCGGGCAACGAGACCAACATGGATTGGCTGAAGCAGGAGATCACCTCCGGCAAGGCCTACTCGGCCCAGCTCATGCGCGCGGCGCCCGCGATCATCGAGGAACAGCAAAAGCTGCTCGACCTCCAGGGTCGCATCGGCATCCCCTTGCGGGAGCTCAAGGACATCAACAAGCAGATGTCCACCGGCGAGGCCAAGGCGCGCCGCGCCAAGCGGGAAATGACCGAGGCCAACCTGCGCCTGGTGATCTCCATCGCCAAGAAGTACACCAACCGCGGCCTGCAATTCCTGGACCTGATCCAGGAAGGCAACATTGGTCTCATGAAGGCGGTGGACAAGTTCGAATACCGCCGCGGCTACAAGTTCTCGACCTACGCCACCTGGTGGATACGCCAGGCCATCACCCGCTCCATCGCGGATCAGGCGCGCACCATCCGCATCCCGGTGCACATGATCGAGACCATCAACAAGATGAATCGCATCAGCCGTCAGATCCTCCAGGAGACCGGCCAGGAGCCGGATCCGGCCACCCTGGCGGTGAAGATGGAGATGCCCGAGGAGAAGATCAGGAAGATCCTGAAAATTTCCAAGGAGCCCATCTCCATGGAGACGCCCATCGGCGACGATGACGACTCCCACCTGGGCGATTTCATCGAGGATTCCACCACCCTGGCTCCCAATGACGCGGCCATCTACGCCAGTCTCAGGGACGTGACCAAGGAAATCCTGGACAGCCTGACGCCCAGGGAAGCCAAGGTTCTGCGGATGCGTTTCGGTATCGAGATGAACACCGACCACACCCTGGAAGAAGTGGGCAAGCAGTTCGACGTGACGCGGGAGCGCATCCGGCAGATAGAAGCCAAGGCGCTCAGAAAACTTCGTCATCCTTCCCGTTCCGACAAGCTCAGGAGCTTTTTGGATACGGAGACTTAAGAGTTTTTGCCTCTCGCCGCGGCGTGTCGTGACGGGAGGTGTTCGGGGGTTGCGGCAGCACGGAGACAAGGCGGAGGGCCGCGGACAGTACGCCTGTACGGCAAGGCCCGACAACGCGGTATCCGGGCTGCCGCAACCCCCGAACAAGGGCCTCTAGCTCATGCCTGGTTAGAGCAGCGGACTCATAATCCGTTGGTGCTCGGTTCGACTCCGAGGAGGCCCACCAAACAAAACAAGGGGTTAGCTTGAGGGCTAACCCCTTGTTCATTTCAGCCGGACAATTTTGGCACACGCTCCGAACGCAGGTGCTCCCGAATGCTCCACGCCACGCCACGCCACGCCATCGCCTGTCTCCCTGCCCATGGCGGTATGATGCCAGCTTTGGCCGCCGCAGCCCGTGGCCTTGCCCATGCCATCTGGACCCATGAACCACCAAGCTCTCTCTTCCTTCATCTGGTCGGTCGCGGACCTGCTGCGCGGCGACTACAAGCAATCGGACTACGGCAAGGTCATCCTGCCCTTCACGGTGCTGCGGCGCCTGGATTGCGTGCTGGAAGGCACCAAGGCTGCCGTGCTCACCGAGTTCGAGGCCAAGACCCAGGCCGGCCTCAACCCCGACCCCTTCCTGCTGAGGAAGTCCGGGCAGTCGTTCTACAACACTTCGCCCCTGGACCTGGGGAAGCTCCTGGGGGACCAGGACCACATCCGGCAGAACCTCTACGCCTACATCCAGGGCTTTTCGCCGGCGGCGCGGGACATCTTCGAGCGCTTCGACTTCCATACCCAGGTGGAGCGCCTGGCCAAGGCGGGCCTGCTTTATCTGGTGACCGAGAAGTTCGCCAACATTGATTTGCACCCGGCCACCGTGGACAACAATCAAATGGGCCTGGTGTTCGAGGAACTGATACGGAAGTTCGCGGAAATCTCCAACGAGACCGCCGGGGAACACTTCACGCCGCGGGAAGTCATCCGGCTCATGGTGAATCTCTTGTTCATCGAGGACGACGACGTGCTCACTTCCGGCGCCGCCGTGGTGCGTACCCTCTATGACCCCACGGCCGGCACCGGCGGCATGTTGTCCGTGGCCGGGGAACACCTGCTGGAACACAACCCCCAGGCCCGGCTCACCCTGTACGGCCAGGAATTGAATGACGAGTCCTACGCCATCTGCAAGGCGGACATGCTCATCAAGGGCCAGGACGTGGGCAACATCGTGGTGGGCAACACCCTCTCCGACGATGGCCACCGGGGCAGGAAATTCGATTACATGTTGTCGAACCCCCCCTTCGGCGTGGAATGGAAGAAGGTGGAGAAGGAAGTGCGGAAGGAGGCGACGGAAAAGGGTTTCGATGGTCGCTTCGGTCCTGGCCTGCCCCGGGTGTCGGATGGCTCCCTGCTGTTTCTCCTGCACCTGATTTCCAAGATGCGCCCCGCCGTGGACGGCGGCAGCCGCATCGGCATCGTGCTGAACGGCTCGCCCCTCTTCACCGGGGGCGCCGGCAGCGGCGAGAGTGAAATCCGCCGTTACGTGCTGGAGAACGACCTGGTGGAAGCCATCATCGGCCTGCCCACGGACATGTTCTACAACACCGGGATTTCCACCTACGTCTGGATACTCTCCAATCGGAAGCCCCAGGAACGCCGGGGCTGGGTGCAACTGATAGACGCCTCCTCCTTCTGGCAGAAGATGAGGAAGAGCCTGGGCAGCAAGCGCAAGGAATTGTCCGAGGAACACATTGCCACCCTCACCCGTCTGTTCGGCGATTTCGTGGAAGCGGACCTGGCCACGGTGCTGGACGCCCAGGGCAGGGAAGTGGCGCGCCGGGTGGTGGAACTGGGCGAACCCGCGCCCCAGGCGCCCGAGGGCGGCAAGGTAAAGCGTGCGCCCGTCTCCCGCGTGTTCGAGAACAAGGAATTCGGTTACACCACCCTCACCGTGGAGCGTCCGCTCAGGGACGAGGCCGGCAAGCTGGTGCTGGGCGTCAAGGGTGCCCAGAAAGGCAAGCCCCAGGCGGACAGTGCCAAGCGCGACACGGAGAACGTGCCCCTGACGGAAGACATCCAGGCTTATTTCAAGCGGGAAGTGCTGCCCCACGCCCCGGATGCCTGGATAGACAAGGACAAGAGCAAGGTGGGCTACGAAATCCCCTTCAACCGCCACTTCTACGTCTTCGAGCCGCCCAGGAGTCTGCACGAAATAGACGAAGACCTGAAAGCCGTCACCGCCCGCGTCATGGCCATGCTGGAAGGGCTGGCGGAATGAACCGACAGACCTCCAGTGAAACCCCCTCGCCCCACTCGCGGGGAGAGGGTTGGGGCGAGGGGCGGATGAGAGCGGCGGTTCTGGACAGAGAAATCGCTCCGGCATACAATTCCGTTCAACAACACCCGCCACGCCTATCGTTGAAGCGCACCAGGCGGGTTTCTCATTTCTGGGGGCTATCGAAATGAGCCAATTGCCTGAGCCCGGCTTCAGTGTCCTCAGCCACGCAAATGCCTTTGACAACGCGAGCGGGATGTTTATAATTCGCCCCAATACACCCGCCATGCCTCTCCTGGAAGCACACTTTGGCGGGTTTTTTACGTCTGGAACTTGGCGATGACCCATTTCGACAAGCCATCCCATACGCTGGATCAGCATCTCCAGAAATTCACGGATCGCGGGCTGGCGTTACCGGACGAGGCGTGACCAGGGTGTGTCAGGTTTCTGTCGAAACCTGACCTACGTTCTCTCTCCACAAGTTCCACATCAGTTTGAATCGCTCCGCGGCAATAGGCATGGCTTGACTTCCATTGCGAAACTCATATCATGGGCGATATGGCTATATTGCGCGTCGTTCTGGATACCAATGTTTTGGTGGCGGCTTCCCGCAGCCAGCTCGGCGCTTCCTTCGCCCTGCTGCAAGCCTTGAGGAACCTGCAATTCAAGGCGCTGGTTTCGGTTCCTTTGATGCTCGAATATGAGGCGGTCCTCAAAAGGCCGGAACACCTGGCACCCGGTGGGCGCACCCTGACCATGACGGATGCCTTCCTCGATGCCCTGTCCCTATGCGTCGAGCCCGTGCATCTGCACTACCTGTGGCGGCCGCAGCTACGCGACCCGGCCGATGAAATGGTGCTGGAAACGGCATTGAATGGCCGGGCTGAATTATTGGTGACCTTGAATGTCCGCGACTTTGCGGCGGCCAGTCACTTCCGGTTGCCGGTCGCAACACCCGGCGAGTTTCTGCGGAATCTGCAAGAGGAGAGAATCTGATGGCCAACTATGCGCTGCGTGTTCCTGAATCCCTGTTTGACTATGCCCGCCTGGTGGCCGAGGAGGAACACGTTTCCATGAACCAGTTTTTTGTCACCGCCATTGCCGAGAAGGTGTCTGCTCTGAAGACCGAGGCCTATTTTCGGGAACGGCAGGCCAAGGGCGACCTGGCCGCCTTCGATACCTGGCTGGCCGCCAGCCCGGAGGCCGCTCCTCTGGCCGGAGATGAGTTGCCTTGAGGCTGGGCGCCCACCCAAAGGGAAGTGCCGGACCATGACTCTACCGCGCTATCCGAAATGTGTAGGGTGGGCAAAGCGTGGCGTGCCCACGCAAATGCCCACGTCGACGTCCCGTCCGCTATGTCGGCGAGGATGCCGTAGCCCGGAGAAGGCCGCCAGGCCGCGTCCGGGAAGCCGTGCCCGCCATGACGCCGGTCCCGGACGCGCTACGCTTCTCCGGGCTACGCCGGCTACGGGAGGCGCCAGGCCATGACCCTGCCGCGCTATCCGAAGTACAAGGATTCGGGCGTGCCCTGGTTGGGTGAGGTGCCGGAACATTGGCGAGTGGTTCCTGTCAATAGCATTGCCGCCATCCTGAACGGGTATCCCTTCGACGCGAGGTTATTTGACCCGGCTGAAGGATTCCCGTTAATTCGCATTCGAGACCTCAATCAGGCTCAACCCGAAGCCTACTTCAAAGGGGAGTTTGTCGAATCGGCCGCCATCACTTCAAGTGACGTTCTGATTGGCATGGACGGTGATTTCAATGTTGGCCGCTGGAGGGGAAAGGGACGAGCACTTCTGAATCAGCGGATGTGTTGTATCCGTGGAGATACGCCCGAGATAACCCGTATTCTTGAATACGCGCTTCCAATGACGCTTAAGATAATCAACGACGTGACCTACGCCACGACTGTGAAGCATTTGTCGTCAACCCAAGTGGAAAAGACGCGAGTTGCCTTGCCAAAAGTACCGGATGAACTCGCCGCCATCATCGCCTTCCTCGACCGTGAAACCGGGAAGATTGACGAGTTGATTGCGGAGCAGGAAAGGCTGCTGGGGCTGGTGGCCGAAAAGCGTCAGGCCACCATCTCCCACGCCGTCACCAAGGGCCTGAACCCGGATGCACCCATGAAGGACTCGGGGGTGGAGTGGCTGGGGGAGGTGCCGGAACATTGGAACATTACTCGCCTCAAGTTTGTTGCTGAAGTTCAGACTGGAATAGCCAAGGGCAAGGACAATACCGGCAGAACGACGATTCAAGTGCCATATTTACGGGTCGCCAATGTGCAGGATGGCTACCTGGCACTTGACGATATAGCCCACATTGAAATCCCGGCTGAAGACTTGGCCCGCTATCGGCTTCGGCCTGGCGACGTATTGATGAACGAAGGCGGAGACTTCGACAAACTGGGGCGCGGGCATATCTGGCGTGGCGAGATTGAGGATTGCATTCATCAAAATCACGTCTTCGCGGTAAGGCCAAGCAAGGTTGGCGCGGAATGGCTAAATACCGTCACCGGCTCCGGCTACGCCCAGTTCTACTTCATGACGCGCTCGAAGCAGAGCACCAACTTGGCATCCATCTCGTCCACGAATATCATGGAATTGCCTCTGGTTCTCCCACCCGACGCTGAGCAGCAGTCAGTTCTGGACTTCCTCTCCGCCGAAACCGCCAAGCTCGACGCCCTGACCCAGGAAGCCACCCGCGCCATCGAGTTGTTGAAGGAGCGCCGCACGGCCCTGATTTCCGCCGCCGTGACCGGCAAGATAGACGCGCGGGGCGTAAGCCGATAATGGAATCCGCCGCCATTTGTAGCAACATCACTACCGACGAGCTTGAGAATGTGGTAACGTGCCTACATTCCCATGCATCGAGGAGGGCAGCATGACCATCACGACCCTTTCCAGCCGCCAGTTCAACCAGGACGCCAGCAAGGCGAAGAAAGCGGCGAACTTTGGTCCCGTGTTCATTACGGATCGGGGCCGGCCGGCGCATGTACTTCTGAGCTTTGAGGACTACAAGAAGCTGACCGGCGGGCCCGCCAAGATCGCCGACCTCTTGGCCATGCCCGACGGCGCAGACATCGAACTGGAAATTCCGGCACGGCGTGACCTGGCACTAGCGGCGGATTTCTCATGAGTTATCTGCTCGATACCAATGTGGTGTCCGAGTTGCGCAAGATCAGGCTGGGCAAGGCGGACTCGCAGGTGGCCGCCTGGGCGGATAGCGTGGATGCCGGCGATCTGTACCTTTCGGTCATCACGATCCAGGAGTTGGAGACCGGGGTGTTGCTGGCGGAACGCCGCGACCCCTCCCAGGGCGCCTTTCTGCGAACCTGGTTGGAAGCCCATGTCTTGCCGGCGTTCGCGGGCCGCATCCTGGCCGTGGACACCACCGTTGCCCTACGTAGCGCCGCGCTTCACGTGCCGGACCCGCGCCCGGTCCACGATGCGCTCATCGCCGCCACGGCCCTGGTCCACGGCATGACCGTCGTCACCCGCAACGTGAGCGACTTCAATCCCACCGGCGTCGCCGTCCTCAACCCCTGGGGCTGGACAGCGAATGCGTAGCGCGGGTTGGCGCAGCGTAAGCCAATATTCTTGGCAGTGTACCGGCTCGGATTGTCTGGACACGGTTTTGCGACTCAGGCGGCCTGTCGCATGGCATAAGCCTGACGGGCTTCACGGGGTGACATGAAACCCAGTTTTTCAAGGCGCCAGTGGTGATTGTA
>JAQTNA010000001.1 GCA_028714035.1 Rhodocyclaceae bacterium | reverse complement strand
TGGATGCGCGCCCGAGCAAGCATGTCGCGCAGGTCGTCAAGCCATTTGGCGAAAAGTTCGGTTTTGCGAACTTCTATCATGCCTGAAATGTAGCCACGCGGCTACATGTTGTCAATGCCATGTACGATGTTTTGATGTGCCCAACGTAAAGCTGGCCGGCGCGCGGCCCGCACGGCGCAGGCCGAAGCCCACGAGTCAGCACGGCTGGCAACGGCCAAGCGTTCCCGGCCGGGCGTCCGGCCGAGCGCATTGTTGGGCGATTAAGTCCAGCCTGACACATTGGCCCTTGTTGCACCGCCCACTACCGGTGAATAATATGATGGGATACGCTTTACTGAAAGTACTGCGCCTCTATAAAGTCTGAATTGGTATTGCCTGCAAGGACCGAGCAAAACCCACCGAACTCATTCTTTGTGTTTATTCGTCTTGTTTCTCCAGATCCAAATGTGATAAATACTGACCGAACTTTGCCGACGGTTGATGGGTCTGAAGCCATACACCGTCTGGTGAATTTTATTTGAACGTTTCTCTGGCAATTATTCCTGTATACCCATACATCACTGGCATTAATGTCTACCGGTACAACGCAATTACCAGCGCTTTGTAGTTGGTTCGTTGCCCCAGGTTTGCCGCAGTTCTTCTCCATTTGGCACTTTGTGCAAAGATCACCCATTCTAGGTGTCCCGTCAGGGCAGCACGGAATCCACATACCACACGCGGAATTGGCGGTCAAAGGCAATAGAAACAAAATCGGCATTACGATCAGTCTGATTAGATGAATCACATTTATCTCCCCTTGTTCAAAATCGTTAGCATCTCTTATCAATTTTCTACGCATCATAGGTCTTGCCGATGGGTTTTTCCTGAGTGGAGCGCACGCGATCCGCCAACTACGAAATATACCGGCAATTCGCGCACCTCCTTTGAATCGCCCATTACGCAAAAATTATGGACTTGTTTTCTCGCATCTATGAGTGTCAGGATTGCAAACTGTTCCGGGGAAGCACAGCATTCCATATTCGCCATTGCAAACATTACTGCAGTGTCGTAACGACGCAATTTGACAATTATTATCTGCCGCTATTAATATAGGATACCTACCATCTTGAATGGTTTCTTGAGTAGACATAGTTGCCCCGGTTTTTTCTTCGGTAGCCGAATTGTCGGAGGCTATTACTGCGGCGGACAGCGTCAAAGCTGAAAAAAGCGCGGCGACGAGCTTCAATTTCATTTTCGATCTCCTTGTTGAATGGTGGGAGGAATTTTCTAATCGTTGCGGCTTCCTCCCAATGGGCCGCCTAACGTGGAGTTGAGGCGCCTGCGCGGCTTTTTGCGCAGGTCCGCTCGACTGCCGGGTTAGAGCTCAACCGTGAGTGTTCCAAGGTAGAGTGCTCTTGTGTTTAGCGATGATTGTTTCTTCGGCGTACAGGCGAAGAGACTCGGGTTGAACTTTGATGAACGAAAGCCCGATGCTTGAGCCGGAAGCCACGGCTGTCTTGACAGCCTCAAGCATTGATCCCGTTCGTTCGTTCTTGTCGATTAAGTGCTGTGTGATGCGTTCGCGAAGCCCGATGCTCTTACGCTCACCAACATATACAGCCACCCAATCCGCGCCTTCAGTTGGCGCCCGAACAAACAAGGCATAAACATTTCCTGAGTGCCGAAGCGACTTGAGCAGTTCTTGGTTTGCGCGCTTGATGTCCTCGACAGGCCAGTTTTGCAAGGTGCAACCAACTGGAAATGTGAACTGATGTTGCACGGTTTTAAACAACTCGGTTGCGCACTTTTCGGAGAACTCTGCGAGTCCGGACGGTCCGGTGAAAGTTGGCGTTGTCATTTGAGCTCTAACGTAAAGCTAACCGGGCGCGCGCGAGCCGGCAACCACGAAGCAAACCGGCATTTCGCGCGCTCCGGTTGAGCGACATGTTAGGGCGTAGAGTCACAAAAGCGCCTTTCGATGACAGTGCCGATAAACCAAACCAGAACAGCGGGAAATGTCCAGACCAAAAGAATGATGACATAGGGCACGACGTATGTAGCCTTTGGCATTTCCTTCCCGGTAACGACAAATTCGTAATTACCAGCGGCAAACAAGACAAGTGCGAACACAATTTCCAGAAAGACAATAAAGAAGGAATTTCCATGCTCTCTCAGGTGACGATAGGACTCGACTATTTCGCCCTTTGCATTTAGGCGTTTATCATCGAGGCGCACATAGAAATCGTATAGCTCCACGCTTTTCCAAAGCGCGAGGGCGACGACGATGAGTTGCAACCAGACGATAAGTGCAAATACAAATGCGGCGGCCGCATAGAAGAGCCTGGCGCCTATATCCATGGCACCTGAATGGTCTGCTGCGATCATCGCGAGCAGTACAGGGAGAGAAAGTCCCATTATCAGTCGGAATAATGTGGTGTGAATATCAAACTTCGTCTGGAGCAAGAATCGCCCTGCGTGGAACACCAACACCGGTGCGCTTGAGATGTAGCAAAAAGCCAAACCATATGCACCGAATAGAGCGAGTCGGGTGCCATCAATCTTCCAAGTATCCGCACCAAATAAAAGTGGCTTTAACGCAGGATTAGTGAAGCATAAAAAGAAAAAAACAACCGCACCAACAACAGTTCCCATCCCATAGCGAACCGCGTAGAACTCCCACCAACGGAAGGACGACGATGAATTATTTTCGCTTTCGGCCATTGATATTCCCGGAATTGAGAGCCCTAACGTAATGTCGACGGCGAAAACGCCTTAATAGTCGGCGAAGTATGCCATAATAATTTCCGCGGCACCTTTATACGACCATGATTTCATGGAGGTTTCCATGGTTAGTACGGCGCCTTCCGAAGTTAACGCGGCGAAGCCGCGGCTACTGGACGAGGTTCGAGCGCACATGCGGGTGAAGCACCTGAGCCTGCGAACCGAGCAAACTTACGTCGGGTGGATTAAACGCTACATTTACTTTCATGGCAAGCACCATCCCAAGGACATGGGGGCCGCAGAGGTGGAAGCGTTTCTGAGCTACCTGGCGACGGATCGGCAGGTTTCATCCGGGACGCAAAATCAAGCGCTTTCCGCGTTGCTATTCCTCTACAAGGAAGTCTTGCAAGTAGATTTACCGTGGCTCGACGACGTTGTTCGAGCCAAGCCTTCCCGGCATCTGCCGGTGGTACTCAGCCGACAGGAAGTGGAGCGCCTGATGGCGGCTCTCGAAGGGCGCCATGCCCTGATGGCACGGCTTCTCTACGGAACGGGAATGCGCCTGATGGAATGTGTGCGTCTGCGGGTGAAGGATGTGGATTTTGACCGTCACGAAATTTTGGTGCGCAGCGGCAAGGGCGACAAGGATAGGGTAACCATGTTGCCCGCGTCCCTGGAGGGGCCGCTACGGGATCATATTCACCGAGTACGTCTTCTGTACGACGCAGACCGCGCGGCTAACCAACCTGGGGTGGAAATGCCTGACGCGCTGGCGCGCAAGTATATGAACGCGGCGACAACCTGGGCCTGGTTTTGGGTGTTTCCTTCCGCCACGCTCTCCACCGATCCTCGTAGCGGCATCCTGCGTCGCCACCATACCCACGAACAGGCATTGCAAAGAGCCATCAAGTCAGCAATGAACCAGGCCGGCATCGCCAAACCTGCCACGACGCATACCCTAAGGCATTCATTCGCAACGCATTTGCTTGAGTCCGGGTACGATATTCGGACGGTTCAGGAGCTTCTTGGCCATGCGGACGTTTCCACCACCATGATCTACACGCATGTCCTGAACCGTGGCGGGCGCGGGGTGGTGAGCCCGCTGGATCGCCTCGGCTGACCCACTCCGGCCCCCTGATCCCCAGCCCCTGCTCAGTGCCGCCAGCCCTCTTCCTCTTCGCTGTTGAGCAGTTCCTCCAGGATGAGGCCGTTCAGGGGTTCATCCTGGCTCCAGAGGACCATGAGCGCGATGACCTTGAAGCGCGCCAGGGTGATCTTCAGATCAGGCAGGGCCATGGCCCGCTCGATGATCATCTCCCGGGTCAGGGGATTCACCGCCCCGGCGTTTTCCAGCAGGACCAGGAAGCCGCGGCAGTCCCGGGAGAGACGGGCTTCTTCCTCTGCACAGTAGAAACGGGTGGCGGTGGCGGACGGCTCGCTCGTGCAGGGTGCCGAGATGTCCCTCAGACCCGAAAGCCATTCCAGGGCATCCGTGATGTCTTCGTCCTCGAAGCCGGCGGCACTGAGCTTTCGGGCCAGGCGTTCCGGCTCGGGGCAGGCATCGGCGTAAAAGTAATTCTCGAAGAGATAGACGAAGATTTCGAACATGGCATTACCTCGCGGACACCCTCTGGTAGCGACCGCCGGGCAGCATCGCCACCTGACCGTCCAGTTCCAGTTGCAGCAAGAAAGATGAAAGCGCCTGGGGCGAAAGGCCGCTGCGCTGGACCAGGGTATCCAGATCGCAGGGATCAAAGCCCAGGGCATCGAGCATGCGGGCGGCGTCGCCTTCGGCGGCCGGCATGACGGCGGAGGCCCGGGGAGAGCCCGGGGTCAGTTCCTCCAGGATATCCCGCGCATCATCCACCAGTTTCGCCCCCTGCTTGATGAGGCGATGACAGCCCTTGGACAGGGGGGAATGGATGGAGCCGGGAATGGCGAACACGTCCCGGCCCTGCTCTCCGGCCAGACGGGCGGTGATGAGGGAGCCGCTTCTTTCCGCCGCTTCCACCACCAATACGCCGCGGGAGAGCCCGGAGATGAGCCGGTTGCGCCGGGGAAAATTGCCGGCGATGGCCGGCGTGCCCAGGGGAAAATCGCTGACGATGGCGCCCCGCTCGGCGATGGCACGGGCGAGTTCCCGATTGCCTGCCGGGTAGGTGCGATCCGCCCCGGTGCCGACGACGGCGATGGTGCCGCCCGAGCCCTTGAGCCCGCCGCGATGGGCTGCGGCGTCAATACCCAGGGCCAGCCCGCTGACGATGGTCATGCCCCCGGCGGAAAGCGTCGCGGCAAAAGCCTCGGCGTTCACCAGGCCCTGGGCCGTGGCATTGCGGCTGCCGACCACGGCCAGGGCGGGCCGGTTCAGCAATTCGCAACGGCCCTTGACGTAGAGCAGCGTGGGCGGATCGGGGATTTCCAGCAATTTCTGCGGATACCCGGGGTCGGCCAGGGTGAGTACATGGTTGCCCGGTTCGGCCGCCCAGGCGAGAGCCGCGGCCACGGCCTCCCCGGTCTCGTCAGCCAAGAGGGCATCGGCCTGTTTTCCCGTCAGTACTCGGGCCAGGGCCGCGCGGCCGGCCGTGAAGATCTGGGCCGGCAGGCCGAAATTCGCCAACAAGGCCCGCTGGCTTTCGCCGCCCACGCCCGGAGTGAGCGTCAGGCGCAGCCAGGCGGACAGTTCCTGTTCGGCGAGGATCGAGTTCATGGGGTGAGTCGGCGCTGCCGGTTCAAGGCGTGCGGACCAGATCACCCACCCCGACCGGGCGCGAGGTATCCATGATGAGCGCGTAGGAGATGCGCTCGAAGACGCGGAACACGAACAACAGTCCGAAGCGCTCCGCAGGCAGCTGATATTCCTTCGCCCTGTCGGTGCCGCTTGCCCCCTTGTAGGCCGCCAGACGGCCGTCACGGTAGATGGCCAGGACGTGGCCCACTTCCAGGCCCTGGGCCTTGCCCCGGTTCAGCGTGACGATGCTGTTGCGGCCGGTCTCGCCCACGCCTTCGTAGATCGCGGCCACGCGGCCCTCGATGGCCTTGTCCGGGGCATGGGGGACATAGGACGGGATATCCAGCCGCGCGGCAGGCATCAGAAGATCGCCCTCACCTATTTCCCGCTTGGCGCTGGTAACGCGCAGGGTGGCGGGGTCGCCGGGCCGATCCATCTGAAGGCTGCCGAGGTAGAACGCCTCATGGCCCAGCACCTCGCCGTTTTCCGGGTCCATGATCGGTGCTGCGGCGCGGAAGACCTGCCAGAACTGATCCTCGGTCTTGATGCCCGCCACATAGGCCAGGTTGCCGACGCCCAGGTAGAGGCGGTTTTCCTGGGTGCCGATGATGCGGGGTGCCTCGGCCACGGACTCCGGCTCGACGATGCGCGGCTCGGAGAGGAAGGGCGCGATGGCCCGGGGCGAAATGGAGGGAATGGGCTTGGCGCTATTTTCCTCGTGCACGCCCGGTTCGAGCTTGACCTCCGACCCGCCCTGCGACAGGGCCTGGGCCAGTTTGAGCACCGGCACCGCACCACTCTTGTCCAGCACCAGGATCTGGCCGGGATAGATGCGATGGGGATTGCTGATGTCGTTGCGGTTGCTGCGCCATATCTCGTGCCAGCGCCACGGTTCCTTGAGGAACTTGCCGGCGATGCCCCAGAGCGTGTCGCCGGCCGTCACCGTGTAGTGATCCGGTGCGTTTTCCGCCAGCGCGGGGGACGAGGCGGGCGCCTGGGCAGAAGCCCAGGCGGCCGAAAAGAAGAAGATGAGCGCGGTTATAATATGGGCAATGCGGGCTGGCATGGAGGCCTCCCTGATCGGGTACGGTACTATGAAAGTCGCGCAGCGACTCTCGACGCTCCCCTCGCTCGCTTGCGGGAGAGGGGTTGGGGGTGAGGGAAAACGGGCATGGCTTTCATATTGCGACGCGTCTCTCAAATTCATGCCCGTTCGGTGGCACGGGCCAGGATCCGCTGCCGATGGCGCCGGCATGAACGGCGAGCTCATGGGGCAGTCGGGTGGCAACCGGCGCCTTGGTTGGCAGACCGTTTGGCAAAATCGTGCAAACTGCGTTAAATTCTGCATGTAATCCCTTATCTTTGCAAGACTTTTTATGGCTCTCCTGAACATCCTCCGTTACCCCGATGCGCGCCTGTTCAAGGTCGCGGCCCCGGTACTGAAAGTAGACGACCGCATTCGCAAGCTGGCCAAGGACATGGCGGAAACCATGTACGCCGCTCCGGGCGTCGGCCTCGCTGCGACCCAGGTGGATCAGCACCTGCGCCTGATCGTCATTGACGTGAGCGACGACAAGTCGGAGCTCCTCACCTTCATCAACCCGGAAATCCTTGAAAAGGACGGCGAGCAGGTGTGCGAGGAGGGCTGCCTCTCGGTGCCCGGCATCTACGACAAGGTGACCCGGGCCGAACATGTCAAGGTGCGTGCCCTGGATATCAAGGGTGAGAGCTTCGAACTGGAGGCCCATGGACTCCTCGCGGTGTGCGTGCAGCACGAGATGGACCACCTCGTGGGCAAGGTCTTCGTGCAGTACCTGTCGCGCCTGAAGCAGGAGCGCATCAAGGCCAAGCTCGCCAAACAGTCAAGAATTACGGCCTGAAAGACGGTCAGCGGTACGCGGACAACCCATTTTCGCGCATCGCTCGCACACCACTCACCGCTTACCGCTTACCGCTTACTACACTCATGCGCATCGCCTTTGCCGGAACCCCCGGATTCGCCGCCATCGCCCTGGAAGCCATCCTCGCGGCCGGGCATGTGGTACCCCTGGTGCTGACCCAGCCGGACCGGCCCGCGGGGCGCGGCATGGTGCTCCAGGCCAGCCCCGTGAAACAGCTCGCGCAGAAGCACGGCACTCCCGTGCACCAACCGGAAAAGCTGCGCACGGAGGAAGCGCGCCAACCCCTGGTGGACTGCGCGCCCGACGTGCTGGTGGTAGCCGCCTACGGACTCATCCTGCCCCAGGCCGTGCTGGACGTGCCGCGCCTGGGCTGCCTGAACATCCATGCCTCGCTGCTGCCCCGCTGGCGGGGTGCCGCGCCCATACACCGGGCCATCGAGGCCGGTGACGCCGAAACCGGCATCACCATCATGCAGATGGATGCCGGCCTGGATACCGGCCCCATGCTGCTGGAAGCCCGGCTACCCATTCTCGAATCGGACACCACCGGCAGCCTGCACGACAAGCTGGCCGTACTGGGGGGGGAGCAGATCGTGCTGGCACTCGCCCGCCTGGAAGCGGGCAGCCTTGCCGCCACGCCGCAGCCGGCGGAGGGCGCCACCTACGCCGCCAAGATCGGCAAGGCAGAAGCGGAACTGGACTGGCGCCTGGACGCCCGGGAACTGGGCCGGAAGGTGCGCGCCTTCGACCCCTTCCCCGGAGCGTCCGCCCGCCTGGGCGCGAACACGATCAAGATATGGGGCGCCCGTCCCGCAGCCGGAGAAGGACAGCCGGGCAGCGTGCTGGCAGTGGACGCCGACGGCATCCTCGTGGCCTGCGGCCGTGGCGCCCTGCTGCTCACGCGCTTGCAGAAGCCGGGCGGCAAGCGCCTCGCCGCAGCC
The DNA here is from genome assembly GCA_028714035.1 of Rhodocyclaceae bacterium. GTDB lineage: Bacteria > Pseudomonadota > Gammaproteobacteria > Burkholderiales > Rhodocyclaceae > JAQTNA01. The sequence continues at coordinate 206,581 of JAQTNA010000001.1, read as the reverse complement.
GATTTCCTGCGCGGCTTCCCGCTCGCCCCCGGCGACCGGTTCTCCCCGGCCGACGGGGGGGAAACCTGACGCGATCCCGAGGACACGAATCATGGAACGCCTCACCATCTCTCTCGACGCAGACCTGGCCCGGGACTTCGATCGTGTCATCGCGGAGAAGGGTTATGGCAACCGATCGGAGGCCCTGCGCGATTTGATCCGGGCCTTCCTGGAACGATCCCGGCAGGCCGACGAATCCAGCCCGGACTGCGTGGCCAACCTGTCCTACGTGTTCAATCACCACCAGCGGGATCTGGCGGAGCGCCTGACGGCACTGGGCCACCGGCACCACGACCTGGCGCTGGCCACCCTGCACACCCACCTGGACCACGAGCACTGCCTGGAAAGCGCCATGCTGCGCGGCCCCACGGCGGCGGTGCGCGCCTACGCCGAATCCCTCATGGCGGAGACCGGCGTGCGCCACGGCATGCTCAACCTCATCGCCGTCGAAGCCCGCGAGGATCGGCACAGCCACGGCTATGTGCCACGCGGCCTGGGTCACGGCCATCTGCACCTGAAGCCCAAAACCTAGGCTCCGCCCCATCCCTCCCATTGCTTTCCGGCTCATTCGCCGTTAACCTCTCCCGGCACCCAGCCCTTCCCGGAAACCATGCCGCCCGCCGAACCGACGCTCGCCGCCCTGCCCAGCCCCTTCCTGCGCTATTTCCTGGCGACGCGCCCGGCTTTCCTCAGCGTGACCCTGATGGGCTGCCTGCTCGGACTGGCGGCGGCGAAGGCGGGCGGAATCATTCTGGACCCGCTGAAGGCCACCCTGACCGTGCTCTTCGCCATGGTGGCCCACGCCGGGGTGAACGTCATCAACGACTATTACGACGGCCAGAACGGCACGGACGCCCTCAACCAGGAACGCGTGTTTCCCTTCACCGGCGGCAGCCGTTTCATCCAGAACGGGGTGCTTACCCTCTCGGCCACCGGCCGCTTCGGCTACGCGCTGCTGGTATCGGTCATTCCCGCCGGATTGTGGCTGTCCCTCAATTCCGCACCCGGCCTCATGCTCATCGGCCTGGCCGGCCTGCTCGTGGGCTGGGCCTACTCCGCGCCGCCCTTGAAACTCATGAGCCGGGGCGTGGGCGAATTCGCCGTGGCGGCCGGGTTCCTGCTCATCGTGCTGGGCGCGGACTTCGTGCAGAGGGGCGAATTTTCCTTCACCCCGCTGGCGGCCGGCCTGGGCTATGCCCTCCTGGTGGCCAACGTGCTCTACATCAACCAGTTCCCGGACTGCACGGCGGACGGCGCGGCGGGCAAGCGCACGGTGGTCGTGCTTCTTACGCCCCTGGGCGCACGCTGGGGCTACCCCCTCATCGCGGTGATCGCCCACCTCTGGCTGATCCTGCAGGTGGGGCGCCACGCCCTGCCGCCGGTGGCCGCGGTCGCCGCCCTGACCCTGATGTTCAGCCTCAAGGCGGCTCGCATCCTCATGGCCCATGCCGCCGAACCCGGGGAACTGGAGCCGGCCATCAAGCTCACCATCCTGGCCGCCAACCTGCATGGCGCCGTCCTGGCCGCCGTCCTGGTGTTTGCCAAAGCCGGTTCGGGCGGGAACTGGGCATGGTAAGGAAAGGCGACCGATGATAGGCAGACTCACCGGCGTCCTGCTGGAGAAGAACCCGCCCCAGATCGTGCTGGACGTGCAGGGCGTGGGCTACGAAGTGGACGTGCCCATGAGCACCTTCTACAACCTGCCCGCGACCGGGGAGAGGGTGAGCCTCCACACCCACCTGGCCATCCGGGAGGACGGGCATTTCCTCTACGGCTTCCTGAACGACGGCGAGCGCGTCGCCTTCCGGCAACTGCTGAAGATTTCCGGCGTCGGCGCCCGCACCGCCCTGTCCGTGCTGTCCGGCCTGTCCGTCTCGGACCTGGCCCAGGCCGTGGCCATGCAGGAGGCGGGACGGCTGACCAAGATTCCCGGCATAGGCAAGAAGACGGCCGAGCGCCTGCTCCTGGAATTGCGGGACAAGCTGCCCCAGTCCGGCGCCCTCTCCAGCGTCGCCGTGCCGGACGGCGGCAGCGACATCCTGCACGCTCTCCTGGCCCTGGGCTACAACGACAAGGAAGCCGCCGCCGCCCTGCGGCAACTGCCCCCCGGCATCTCGGTCTCCGACGGCATCCGCCAGTCGCTCCGGCTGCTGTCGAAGGCCTGAGGGCAGGCCAGGGTATGCGTTCTACCGATGCGCGCCGAAAAGGTGTGTTCTTCCTCCCGCGCCCCGTGAGATTTCTTGTCCGGGGTTAAGGAGCGCTTAAGCGGCATGGGCGACCATGGGCGCACCTGAATCTCCGCGAGGGCAAGCAAACATGTACGAAATCAAACAACTCCACCTGGTCCCGGCCCTGATCCTGGGTCTCACGCTGGGAGCCGGCTCCGCCCGGGCCGATTCCGCCAGCCATCAGCATGCGCCCCAGGCCGGCGCGGCCGCGAAGTCGGCGCCGTTCAAGAAATTTGCCACGGACGAGGCCCTGCGCAAGAACATGGAGGGCATTTCCGCGCTGGCGAACTCCCTGTCGAAAGAGGCCCCGAGCGCGGCCTACAAGGACGCGGCCGGCAAGGTCGAGGCGCAGATTGCAGCCATGGTGAAGGCCTGCAAACTGGATCCCAAGGCGGACAAGGCCCTGCATGAAATCATCGCCGACATGGAGCACGCCCTGGTGCTGATGCGGGGCGCCAAACCCGAAGTGCAGAAGACCGGCCTCCTCGCGCTCAAGCAGGCCCTGCGCAATTACGGCACCTACTTCGATCATCCGGGCTGGCCGGCAGCCTGAACCATCGGCAAGGTGGCGAGCGCCAGGGGATGCGCCTTGCCGGACGTGGGCAATGAAAGCGGGGCGCCATGGCAGTCGAATACGGGTGCTGGACGTCTCGGCGTTTCTCGCGGCATTTTCCCCGATACAGCGTAAAATCCGGGCGACGTAAAACTGACCGTCTGCCGACTTGTCTTCCTCTCGCCGCCCGCCGCCGCCCGCCCTGCCGAACGACTCCCTGGCCGCTTCCCTGCTCCTCGCCGGGCAGGCGGTGGCGGAAGTCCTGGGCGGGAGCAACCTGACCGAGGCGCTGGCCCGGACCTGGCAGAGCAGGCCGGACCTGGCCCCGGCGAACCGCGGCGCGGTGCAGGATCTGGCCTACGGCGCACTCCGGCGCTACGGGCGCGGCGACTTCTTTCTCGGGCGGCTGTTGTCCAAGCCGCTTGCCGACCCTCTCCTACGGGCGATACTCCTGTGCGCCCTGTACCGGCTGGAAACCCGGCCCGAGGAGGGCCACACCACGGTGGACCAGGCGGTGGAGGCCGCGGGCACGGTGAAGCACGGTGCATTTCGCGGCCTGGCCAACGGCGTGCTGAGAAACTTCATGCGCCAGCGCGAAGCCTTGCAGGCCGAGGTGATCCAGTACGGCGAAGCCCGCTGGCAACACCCGCTCTGGTGGATCGCCCGACTCAGAAAACAGCTTCCCGACGCCTGGCAGGGCGTCCTGGAGGCCGGCAACGGCCATCCGCCCATGGCGCTTCGGGCCAATCGGCGGCGCATCTCCCCGGAAGACTACCTCGCCCGCCTGACGCAAGCGGGCGTACCGGTGCGCCTCCTGGCCGGAGGTGCCCTGGTGCTGGAGAGGCCGGTACCGGTCGAGCGCCTGCCGGGCTTTGCCGATGGCCTGGCCTCGGTGCAGGATGCGGGCGCGCAAAGGGCCGCGGAATTCCTGGACGTGGCAGACGGCATGCGGGTGCTGGACGCCTGTTCCGCCCCCGGCGGCAAGACCGCCCACCTCCTGGAGAGGGGCGACCTGGACCTGACGGCCCTGGACGCGGACCCACGGCGACTGGTGCGGGTTGGAGAAAACCTGTCCCGCCTGGGACTTTCCGCCCGGACCCTGGCCGGTGATTGCCGGGATCTCGGCGCCTGGTGGGACGGCCGGCCCTTCCAGCGCATTCTCGCGGACGTGCCCTGTTCCGCCTCCGGAGTGGCAAGGCGCCACCCGGACATCAAATGGCTGCGGCGCGAGGCGGACATTGCCGGCTTCGCGGCCACCCAGGCGGCCATCCTCGATGCCCTTTGGCAGACCCTGGCCCCGGATGGCAAAATGCTGTACGCGACCTGCTCGGTGTTCTCGCAGGAGAATGAACTTCAGGTCGCCGCCTTCGCCCGCAGGCACCCGGACTGCCGGCGCCTGTCCATAGAGGGCGAACCGGCCGTGCAACTGTTGCCCGATCAGGACCATGACGGTTTCTTCTATGCCCTTCTGCAGAAAGCGCCCTAACAGCCTGTTCGCCTGGCTGGCGGCCGCCCTGCTCGGGCTCTGGCTGGGCCTGAGTCTCGGCCAGGCTCAAGCGGCGGAGATCGAGCCCCAACGCGCCAGCCTGGCGTTCTCGGAGGATGCCGTCCTGGTGGACGCCGACTTCACCCTGGAACTCTCCACGCGCCTGGAGGATATCGTCAATCACGGCGTGCCCATGCACTTCGTGCTGGAGTTCGAACTGGTCCGGCCGCGCTGGTACTGGCTGAACGAGGTGGAGGTGGAGAAGTCCCGCATCTACCGGCTCACCTACCATGCCCTGACGCGCCAGTACCGCCTCTACAGCGGTTCCCTGTACCAGAGTTTCGCCACTCTGCCCGAGGCCTTGGGAATACTGTCCCGCGTGCGTTCATGGCACGTGGCGGACCGGGGCCAGCTCAAGCCCGGCGAGAATTACCAGGCCGCCGTGCGTCTGCGCCTGGACTGGGCGCAACTGCCCAAACCGCTCCAGATCACCGCCATCGCCAGCCGGGAATGGAACCTGGGTGTGGATTGGCGGCGCTGGACCGTGACCGTGCCGCAAGCCGGCGTCGTGCCTCAGCCGGAGGCCAAATGAGGTATCTGGTCGCCGTGGCGGCGGCTCTGGGCGCCATCCTGGTCTTCCTGCTGGCCACCGCCAGTGCCAACACGGCCCTGTTCGCCCACTACTACCCCCTGCTCCTGGCCATGAACGCCGCGGCGGCGGTCGTGCTGTTCGGCGTGGTGGTCTACGAACTCAGGAAGCTCTGGCGCGAGGTGCGCGCCCGGGTGTTCGGCTCGCGCCTCACCTATCGGCTGCTCTTGATGTTCGCCCTCATGGCGGTGCTGCCGGGCGCCCTGGTGTACGGGGTGTCCATGCAGTTCGCCGTGAAGAGCATAGATTCCTGGTTCGATGTCCGGGTGGACGCGGCCCTGGACGGCGGCCTGGAACTGGGCAGGAACGCCCTGGATTACCTCCAGACCGACCTGTCCGCCAAGGGGCGCGCCATGGCGCTGGATCTGGGCTACGCCAGCGAGAGCAGCCTGCCCCGCATGCTGGACCGACTGCGGGAGCAGGCCGGAATCGCCAATGCCACGGTGTTCTCCCTGTCCGGCCGCATCCTGGCCAACAGCTCCGCCGACAGGATCCTGCTGCCGAACATGCCCCCGCCCGGCCTGCTGCGCCAGGGTCGCCAGAGCCAGGGCTATCGGGCGGTGGAGGGCGAGGCGGCCACCGGCCTCCTGGTGCGGGTGCTGTTCCCCGTGAGCGGCGGGATGTCCCTGGCGGCGGAGGACCGGGTGCTGCAACTGGTACAGCCGGTGCCGGCCGCCATCGCCAAGAGCGCCGAGAGCGTGCAGTCCGTCTATCGCGACTACCAGGAGTTGTCCCTGGCGCGCCAGGGCATCAAGCGCATCTACACCCTGACCCTCACCCTGACCCTGCTCCTGGCCCTGCTGGCGGCCATGGCGGCAGCCTTCGTCCTGTCCCGGCGCCTGTCCGCACCGCTGTCCATCCTGGCCGAAGGCACCCGCGCCGTGGCCCAGGGGGACTTCAGCCCGCGCCAGGCCCTGGCCGGCAGCGATGAACTGGGCACGCTGACCCAGTCCTTCAGCAAGATGACCCGACAACTGGAGGATGCCCGCGGCGTGGCGGAAAAAAGCCGGGCGGAAACGGAAACGGCCCGCGCCTTCCTGGAAAGCGTGCTCGCCAACCTCTCGGCCGGGGTGCTGGCCTTCGATGGCAGTTTCCACCTGCGCGCCTGCAACCTGGGGGCCAAGTCCGTGTTGAAGGACAGCCTGGAGGATCTGCGGGATTGTCCCCTGGAAGAATGGCCGCGCTTTGCACCGCTGGTGGAAGCCATCGTCGGGGGTTTCCAGGACGGGTCGGCGGAATGGCACCAGGAGCTGGAATTGCAGGGTGCCCTGCCGCAGGTGCTGCTGGTGCGGGGCTCGCGCCTGCCCGGACCGGGTGGCGGCTACGTGGTGGTATTCGACGACATCACCCAGCTCATCGCCGCCCAGCGCTCCGCGGCCTGGGGCGAGGTGGCGCGACGGCTGGCCCACGAGATCAAGAACCCGCTCACCCCCATCCAGCTTTCCGCCGAACGCCTGGAACACAAGCTGGCGGAGAAGCTGGACAACGCCGACCGTGCCATGCTCGTCCGCTCCACCGCCACCATCGTCAGCCAGGTGGAGGCCATGCGGGACATGGTCAACGCCTTCCGCGACTACGCCCGCCTGCCCGCGCCCCAGCTCTCGCCCCTGTCCCTCAACCAGGTGGTGCGGGACGTGCTGGGCCTATACGAGGCGGCCCAGGCCCACATCACCCTGGACTTGGCGGCGGAACTGCCGCCGGTGGCGGGCGACGCGGGCCAGCTGCGGCAGCTGATCCACAATCTCCTGCAGAATGCTGAGGACGCCCTGGCCGGAACGGAGCAGCCCCGCATCAGCCTGTCCTCCCGGGCGGAGGGCGGACGTGCCCTGCTGGTGGTGGCGGACAACGGCACGGGTTTCCCCCGGGAGATACTCGGCCGGGCCTTCGAGCCCTACGTCACCACCAAGGCCAAGGGGACGGGCCTGGGCCTGGCCATCGTCAAGAAGATCGTAGACGAACACCACGGCCACATCAGCCTGGACAATCGGGAGCCCCGGGGAGCGGAAGTCCGGGTGGACCTGCCCCTTGCAACTTCCGGCGAGCGGTAAGCGGTGAGCGGAAAATTTCGGCACGCAATGCGCGCCCTGAATCTCTGGCAACTGGCAACTGGCAACTGGCAACTGGCAACTGACAACTGACAACTGACAACTGATAACTGACGCATGGCACGCATACTGGTAGTGGATGACGAAGTCGGCATACGGGAATTGCTCTCCGAGATCCTGCTGGACGAAGGGCACGACGTGGTGCTGGCCGCGAATGCAGCGGCGGCGCGCCACGAGCGCCACAGCGCCCGCCCCGACCTGGTGCTGCTGGACATCTGGATGCCCGACACCGACGGCGTGACCCTGCTCAAGGAATGGGCGGCCGGCGGCCAGCTCACCATGCCGGTGGTGATGATGTCCGGCCACGGCACCATAGACACGGCGGTGGAGGCGACCCGCATCGGCGCCCAGGACTTCCTGGAAAAGCCCATCTCCCTGCAGAAGCTCCTGTCGGCGGTGAAGCGCGCCCTGGCCCAGGCCCCGGCCCAGCTCGGCGGCGAGCTGACCCTGGCCGCCTTCGCCCGTTCCGCCCTGCTGCGGGATCTCAGGAAGCGCCTGGAACAAATGGCGGCGGGCAGCCGCGTCATCCTGCTCAAGTCCCGCCCCGCCGGGAGCGGCCTGGCCGACCTGTGCGCCCACAGCCTGCGCCCCGCCGGCAAGGGTCTGCTCGATCTTGCCGAGCAGACCGGCATGCTGGAGGCGAAGGTGCTGGAGACCACCCGGGATGGCGTGCTGTTCGTGCCGGAACTGGCCCAGCTTTCCCGCACGCAACAGAAAAACCTGGCCTTCGCCCTGGCCGGGCTGGAGAAATACGGCCAGCACCTGTTGGTCGCCACCAGCCACAGCCAGGAGGAACTGGCGGCCCTGGGCTGGGACGAGAACCTGCTGGCCCGACTGCACCAGGCCTGGCTGCTCCTCCCCACGCTGGCGGATTTGCGGGACGACGTGCCGGAAATCTCGGGCCAGATCCTGGCGCAACTGGTGGCCACCGAGCAGGTGCCCGAACGGCGCCTGACCACCGCGGCCATGAATGCCCTGCGCAACCGGGATTGGCCCGGCGGCTACGGGGAATTGCAGGGAACGGTGCGTTCCCTGGCCCTGTCCGCCCTGGAAGAGGAGATCGGCGAGGAGGATGTGCGGCGGCTCCTGGCGCCCGAAATCCGGCCGGCGGACACCGGGGCAGACGCCGCGGGCAGCGTCCTGCCCCTGGACCTGCCTCTGCGGGAGGCCCGGGAGGCCTTCGAGCGCCTCTATTTCGAGCACCACCTGCGTCTAGACGGCAACATGGCGCGCCTGGCGGAAAAGGCCGGCCTGGAGCGCACCCACCTCTACAGGAAGCTCAAGGCCCTGGGGCTGGACGTGGGCAAGAGAGACTGACCGTCATGGCTTTAGGGGCCACCCCGGTGCATGAAAGCCATGACGGTCTCCCTCACCCCCCCGCCCCTCTCCCGGAGCGGGCGAGGGGAGCGTCGTGAGTCGCTGACGCGACTTTCACGGTGTCGGCAGGGCAAAAACCTCACCCCAAAGGCGCGAAGGGCCGCAAAGAAAAGCCAGGAACTAAAGGGGAACGACCCAAAAGAGCCATCTGGTGCTCGCCGTGATGGCTGTCTGTCATGTGGGGTTGAGCCGCCACTTGCCAAGGTTCCGTCGCCGCCTGCGCATCGGCCGGAACGATAGGGGTCAAGCTGAGCGAGTGAAAGCCCGGTTCATAGCCCTTCGGACGATGCCCCCCGCCCTTTGGCCGCCGCTCAATTTCCGAAATCAGAGACAACCCGCATAGTGAAACCGAGGAAAAAGTTAGTCAGGCTGCCAGCGGCAGCTTCGGAGGCTTGATCAGGCTCTCTGCCGGAATGCCCAACTTCTGATGGAGTTTCCAGATCATGTTGAGGGTCAGTGGGCGCTTTCGGTTCAATACCTCGTAAACACGATTCAGTTTGCCGATGACGGGCACCAGATCCTTCGGGGTAAGGCCCGCCTGCTCCATGCGGAACTTGATGGCTTCCACCGGATCGGGCAGGTCAATTGGGTAGTGCTTGGCCTCGTAGGCTTCGGTAAGTGTGATCAACACATCAAAGCGGTCGCCATCCGGGCTACCCGGAATTGGCTCATTGTCGAAATACGCAGAAACCTGACGGAGAGCAGCCTTGTAGTCCTCTTCGGTGCGAATCGGTCGAATTTCCATAGTCAAACCTCCATTTCGACGGTTTCGGCGTCAATCGCGTCGTATTCTTTGTGCGTGCCGATGAACTTTACGTAAACCGCTTGGTAGTGGTAGGCAACAGACACCACCAGACGGTAGTCGTTACCCTTGATGTTGAACACTACCCGACGATTCTTGAGGATGCTGGCGCTCCTGTATTGCTCCTTGATCCCTACTGGTAGTGCCCATTTTGCCTTCTTGGCTTCATCCACCCATGACTTGAGGGCGGGTTCCGCATCCGGGTGTTGCTCCCAGAAATCTCGCAGGAATTTAACGGCGACGATGTGCATGGCGCGATTCTAGTCCCGTATTGGGACATGTCAACGTGTGCAGCGTCATTCCACTCTGATCAAATCCAGCAAGCTGTAAGCCAGGGACCAACTAATACGGGAATGCCCGGAATGGCCGCGGAGCTGCGGCCGACGCTCGTCCCCGAATGGAAGCTTCTGGTGATGGAGCCGACATTCATTGGCGTGGCTTTTTGACCCTGGCGATGACGGCAAATGGCCGTCTCCGGCCCGACAACGGCAAAACAAGGGCCGGTAGGGGACTTCCTTTGCGGCCCTTTGCGCCTTCGCGCCTCTGCGGTGAGGTTTGTTTGGTTTTCAGTCCATCGCCTGTTCCAGCCGCTGGCACAGGGACTTCAACACCTTGACCCGGGCGAAGAACTTGTCTTCGGCCTCCACCAGGGTCCAGGGGGCGCGATCGGTGCTGGTGCGGTCCACCATGTCGCACACCGCCCGCTCGTACTCGGGCCAGCGTTCCCGGTTGCGCCAGTCCTCCGGCGTGATCTTGAAGCGCTTGAAGCGGGTGTCCTCCCGCTCCTTGAAGCGGCGCAACTGCTCCTCCTGGCTGATGTGCATCCAGAACTTGGCGACGATGATGCCGTGGGTGCTCATCTGGTCCTCGAAATCGTTGATTTCGCTGTAGGCGCGCATCCACTCCGCTTCGACGCAGAAACCTTCCACCCTTTCCACCAGCACCCGTCCGTACCAGGAGCGATCGAAAATGGTGATGCCGCCCAGGCGCGGCAGATGGCGCCAGAAGCGCCAGAGATAGGGCTGGACCTTCTCTTCCTCGGTGGGCGCGGCGATGGGCACCACCCGGTATTGCCGGGCATCCAGGGCGCCGGTCAGGCGCCGGATGGTGCTGCCCTTGCCGGCGGCATCCACCCCCTCGAACACCAGCACCAGGCCACGCTGCCGGAAACGCGCGTCCCGGCTCAACTGGTTCAGCCGGCCCTGCCAGGTCTCCAGTTCCTCGGCGTACTTCTTCTTGGGCAGTTTCTGCGAGAGATCCAGGGCGTTCAGCACGTCCCGGTTGTCCACCACCGGCGGCAGGGGCGCCGAGGCGGAGCGGGGCTGGAAGCCTTTCGAAGCCAGCTCCAGGCGCTTCCTCATGGCACCCAGCAGGATGCGCCCGGCACTCACGGCCCGGAAACGGTCGTCGCTGCCGTCTATCACGATCCAGGGCGCGTGGGCCGTGCTGGTGCGGCGCAGAACCCGTTCCGCCGCCTGGAGGAACACCTCGTAGTTCTCGTGCTGGCGCCAGGCCTCGGGCGGCACGCGCCAGCGGGTGAGCGGCGTCTTCTCCAGGGTCTTGAGGCGCTTCCTCTGCACGTCCTTGGACAGGTGGAACCAGAACTTCAGCAGCAGGGCGCCTTCCTCGGCCAGCATGCGCTCGAAACGGTTGATCTCGGCCAGACGCTGTTCCATCCGGGCCGCCTTGAACTTGCCGGAAAGGCCGCTCTCCAGCGGCGCGGCGTACCAGTTGTGGAACAGGATGGCAGTCTTGCCCTTGGGCGGCAGGGCCTGCCAGTAGCGCCACATGAGGGGCCGCTCCCGCTGCTCGTCGGACGGACGATCGAAGCCGTGGGTCAGGATGTGGCGCGGGTCCATCCAGGCGTTGAGCAGGTTCACCACCTCGCTCTTGCCGGCGCCCTCCACCCCATCCACCAGGATGATGACCGGGAATTTCCGGGCCATGCCCATGTCGTACTGGGCATCCAGCAGGTCGGCCCGCAGATCGGGCACTTCCTTGTCGTAATCGGCCTTGGAAATCTTGTGGCCCAGTTCCGCGGATTCGAACATGTTTGCCCCCTTCGGTGAGTGGAGAGTGGGAAGTGGGTAGTGGGGAGCAATTCATGCGCGCCGGAGGCGCGGAAACTTGTGCACTCGACTCTCCACTCTCCACTCTCGACTGGTTCTAAGACATATCACCCCACAGCACTTGCAAGGCGGTCAGGGCAGCCAGACCCGCGGTCTCGGTGCGCAGGATGCGCGGGCCGAGGCGCAGCGCCCGGTAACCGGCGACACCCGCCGCCAGAACCTCATCCTCGGTGAAGCCGCCTTCCGGCCCCACCAGCAACTCCACCGCGGCCGGCCGCGGCAAATCCGCGGGCCGCAATGCCGCGCCGGGTGCCAGGATCAGGCGCAGGGTGCCCGGCTCGGGCGCCTGGGCCATGTGCGACGCGAGGCGCCTCAGATCCGCCACGTCCGGCAGGCGGTTGCGGCCGCACTGTTCGCAGGCGGAAGCAACGATTTTCTGCCAGTGCTCCACCCGCTTCTGCGCCCGATCGCCGGAAAGCTTCACCACGCTGCGCTGACTGGCCACCGGGACAATGGCAAAGGCACCCAGTTCCACCGCCTTTTGCAGCACCCAGTCCATCTTGTCGCCGCTGGCCAGGGACTGCACCAGGGTGATCGGGAGCGGGGACTCCCGGTCATCCGGGATGTATTCTCCCAGTTCCGCCCTGGGCGCCTTGCCCAGGGCAAGCAAGCGGGCGGGGAACTCGCCGCCCTCGCCGTTGAACAGGGTCAGGGCATCGCCGGGGGCGAGGCGCAAGACCCGTTCCGCATGATGCGCCACCGTCGACGGCAGGTCCACCGTGCTGTGGGCAAGGAGCGGCATGGGGCAGAAAAAGCGCGGGGCCATCGTGCTATCATCGAACGCGAATTTGAGGATTATAGGCTCGCAATTCATTTCTGAGAGGCACCCATGGTTCGTATGGAAACCCCCATCTGCGATTTCGGCTGGAAGGCGCCCGACTTTGATCTGCCCGGCGTGGATGGCCGCCGCTACAAGCTGGAGTCGGCATGCGGGCCGAACGGGCTCCTGGTCATGTTCATCTGCAACCACTGTCCCTACGTCAAGGCCGTTCTGGATCGCATCGTGCGCGATGCGCGCGAGTTGAAGGCCCTGGGGGTCGCTTGCATCGCCATCATGCCCAATGACCCCGGCGATTACCCCGAGGACTCCTTCGATTCCATGCTAAGGGTGGCCCGGGACAAGGATTTCCCCTTCCCCTATGTCATGGACGAGACGCAGGAAGTGGCCCGGGCCTATGGCGCGGTATGCACCCCGGACTTCTTCGGCTTCAACCGGGACCTGGAACTTCAGTACCGGGGCCGGCTGGACGCCTCCAAGAAGGAGACCGCCCCGGAAGACACGCGGCGAGACCTGTTCGAGGCCATGGCCCAGGTGGCTCGCACCGGCCTTGGCCCCCGGGAGCAGATTCCCAGCATGGGCTGCTCCATCAAGTGGAAGGAATCCTGAGCGCGATGAATCCGGCCAACGGCGGCACCCTGCCCCAGTCCCAGTTCGACGGCGCCTCCCGCGACTGGGAGCGGGCGCTGATCGCGGTCAAGGATGTCGCCCAGCGGGTCATCATGTCCCGCTACCTGAGCGCGGTACGCAGCCGCAAGGCAGACGGCAGCTTTCTCACGGAAGTGGACCTGGCCGCCCAATGCGCCCTCATCGAGCGCCTCAAGGAATTGAACGACAAGCCGGTTCTGGGCGAGGAAATGACCGGCGAGGAACAGCACGAACTCTGGCGCCAGGGCCAGGACGGGCTCTGGTGCGTGGACCCCATAGACGGCACGACCAATTTCGCCAACGGCATCCCCTTCTTCGCCGTTTCCGTGGCCTACATGGAGGGGGGCAAGAGCGAGAAGGGCGTGGTGTACAACCCGGCCACCGACGAGGCCTTCTATGCGGAACGGGGCCGGGGCGCCTGGCTCAACGGCACCCCCCTGCCCTTGCGCACGCCCCCTGCCGCCCTTGGGGACTGCGTAGCCGGGGTGGATTTCAAGCGCATCGCCAAGCCTCTGAGCGACAAGCTCGCGACCCACCCGCCCTACTATTCCCAGCGCAACTTCGGCTCAAGCGCCCTGGAGTGGTGCTACGTGGCGGCCGGCCGGCTCGACGTACACCTGCACGGCGGCCAGAAGCTCTGGGACTACGCCGCAGGGCGCCTGATCCTGGAGGAGGCGGGCGGAGCCCTATGCACCCTGACCCATGACGACTTCGATGCCGACGATCTGTGGAAGCGCTCCGCCATCAGTGCCGTCACCCCCGCCCTGCAGGCGCAGTGGCGGAACTGGATACGTGCCAACCTTTGACCCAAGCGACGATGAGCCCCCGGACACAGGCCTTGGACCCCCTGCCGGCATGCGCCGGAGACCCGGAAGCGGAAGTTGACCTGGAAAAAACCCGCCTGCTGTTCCGCAACGCCTTCATGGCGCAGGTGGTCACGGTCATCAACGGCAGCGTGCTGCTGTTCATCCTCGCCGGATTCTCGCCGCCGGCATGGGCCGTCGCCTGGTGGCTGGCCACGCTGGGGGTGGCCATCGCCCGGGTGCGTCTGGCCCAGCGATTCCTGTCCGCCCATCCCGGTCCGGAATCCGCGCCCTACTGGCGCAAGCGTGCCCTGATCGGCGCCCTGGTGGCCGGCCTGGTGTGGGGCGCCGGAGGTGCCGGCCTGATGCTCGCCGACCCCCTCTCGACCCGGATCTTCGCCGCCCTGGTCATGGCCGGCATGGTGGGCGGGGCGGTGTCCATATTGTCGTCCGTGCCCCAGGCCTTCCGCGCCTACACCATACCGGTGATGCTTTCCATCATCCTGACCGCCGCCCTGGATGCCCACGGCCCCAGGGACTGGATGCTGGCCCTGGTGGCAACCCTGTTCCTGTTCGCCCTCCTGAGGAGCGCACGCTATTTCCACGATGCGCTGGACAACTCCATCCGCCTCGCCCAGCGCATGCGCCGAATGGTGGGGCAACTGGACGAGGCCCGGCGCGACGCGGAAGCCGCCTCCCAGGCCAAGAGCCAGTTTCTCGCCACCATGTCCCACGAGATCAGGACGCCCATGAACGGCATCCTGGGCATGGCCCAACTGCTTCTGATGCCCGAACTGCGTGAGCCGGTACGGCTGGAATACGCCCGGACCATCATGAACTCGGGACAGACACTTTTGACCCTGCTGAACGACATCCTGGACCTTTCCAAGGTGGAGGCCGGCAAGATCGAGTTATCCCGCGGCGCCTTCGATCCGGCGAGAATCATCGCGGAAGCCGAAGCCCTGTTTGCCGAACTGGCGCGTGCCAAGGACGTGAGCCTGGAATCCGCGTGGGAGGGGCCGGCGGCCCGACGTTACTGGGGCGACCCGACCCGCCTGCGCCAGATGCTGTCCAACCTGGTGAGCAATGCCGTGAAGTTCACCGCCCACGGGCACATCAGGCTGGAGGCGTCCGAACTGAGTTCGGACGATGGCGCCTGCATGCTGGAGTTTTCGGTCAGCGACAGCGGCATCGGCATCCCGGAAGACAAGCGGGCCGCGCTCTTCCTGCCCTTTTCCCAGGTGGACGGCTCGAACACACGCCAGTTCGGCGGCACGGGCCTGGGGCTGTCCATCGTCAAGAGCCTGGCCCAACTCATGGGCGGCGAGGTGGGCGTAGACAGTAAAGTCGGCGAGGGCTCGCGCTTCTGGTTCCGCGTCCGGGCCGAGGTCGTGGGCGAAGGCGAGGAGAGTCGTGCGCCCGGAGCCAGGCCCGCCGCCGCCGTGCCCGCCGGGAGCCTGTCCGGTCGCGTCCTCCTGGTGGAGGACAACCTGGTCAACCGGAAGGTGATCGAGGCCCTCTTGAAGAAGCTCGAACTGGAAGTGGCGAGCGTGGAGAACGGCCAGGAAGCGGTGGATGTAATCACCTCCGGCGCCTCGCCCGACTTGGTTCTGATGGACTGCCAGATGCCCATCATGGACGGCTTCGAGGCCACGGAACGAATCCGGGCCTGGGAGAAGACCGGCGAAGGGGCGGCGGCCGCTCGGGGCAGGCCCAGGCTGCCCATCGTGGCGGTGACCGCGGGCGCCTTCGAGGAGGACAAGCGGCGTTGCCTGGCGGCGGGCATGGACGACTTCATGACCAAACCGATCAACATGCAGCAGATGGCCGCCGTCCTGCACAAGTGGCTGAAAAAAACGGCCTGAACCCGCCGGGCCGCGGTGTGCCTACGCGCCCCCCTGGCAGGCCCGCAGCATCATCTGGGCCAGTTCCGCCGCCGAGTGGATGTCGAGTTTCTCCATCAGGTGCTGCCGATGCACCTGCACCGTCCTCTCGCTGATATCGAGCCTCAGTCCGATGATCTTGTTGGGCAAGCCCTCCGCCACCAGGCGCGCCACGTCCAGTTCGCGGGGGGACAGCTTGTTGATGCGCTCGCACAGCACCCGCCGCGCATCGTTCTCGTCCCTCTGCGCGAGGTCGCGCCGCACCGCCTGGCAGATGGCATCCAGCAGGGTCTGATCCTTGAACGGCTTCTCGATGAAGTCGCAGGCGCCCAGCTTCATGGCCTGCACGACCATCGAGACATCCGCGTGGCCGGTGAGGAAGATCACCGGCAAACAGACACCCCGGTCGTTGAGTATCCGCTGGAGTTCCAGGCCGCTCATCAGGGGCATGCGGATGTCGAGTACCAGGCAGCCGGGCCGCGTCGGCTCCCGCCGCCCCTCCAGGAAGGCCTCCGCCGAATCGTAGGCAGCGACCTGCCATCCGGATGACTCCAGCAGGAAGATGAGGGCGCGCCGTAGCGCGGCATCGTCGTCGACGACATGCAATAGAGGGGTGAGGGACTTATCCATCGCTGCGGGAATCCGGCAGGTTGAAACGGAAGGCCAGGCCGGGGGGCGGATCGCGCGGCTCCACCCGCAGCCGGCCGCCATGGGCCTCGATGATACTCTTGCAGATGGCGAGTCCCAGGCCGAGGCCGTCGGGCTTGGTGCTGAAGAAGGGCTCGAACAGGCGCGCCAGCGTTTCCGGCGACACGGGTGGCCCACGGTCGGTGACGGCGACGACCGTATCGCCATCCACCCGCTCCAGAACGACGCTGATCGCCCTCGCGTCGGCGGGCAGCTCGCGCATGGCGTCGGCGGCGTTCCTCATCAGGTTCAGCAATACCTGCTGCAACTGGAGATGATCGGCCTCCACCATGGCGCCCGGAGGCAGGCGATCATCCAGGAGCACCTTGGGCAGATCGGGCAGCAGGGTGGTCAGGAGGCCAATCGCTTCCCTGACCGTATCGGCAATGGCTCGCGCCTCGCGCGCCGCCGTACGTTTCCTGGCGAAGGCGCGCACGCGGCGGATGACCTGATCGGCGCGCGCGGTCTGGGCCACGATTTCCCGATTGGCCTCGGCAATGACGGCCATGTCCGTCTGGCCGGAAGCGCAATACCGTTCCAGACCCTGGGCATAGGTGGCGATGGTGGTCAGTGGCTGGTTGAGTTCATGGGCCAGGGTGCCCGACATTTCCCCCAGGATCGAAAGGCGCGCCATGTGCTCGGCTTCCCTTTGCAGCTCACGGGCCCGGGCCTGGGCGCGGCGTAATTCGGCCGTGCGCCGCTTGACCAGCGTCTCGACCCGGACGACATGAACGAGGCCGCCGACGAGCAGGAGCAGCGCCGCGAGGAGATAAGGGCGATAGACCTTCAGCACACCGCGGAAAGTCGTGGTGCGCAGATCGGCGTAGGGGCCGATCATCAGGTCGCGATAGAGCTCATTCACGGACTGGTAGTCGGCGGGAACGTCCCACGACAGGCCCGACGGCGAAGGGGGCAGGGACAGGAGGGCCATGGCCACCGCCTTTTCCAGTTGACGGTCCACGTCGCGGGTCACGGCCAGCGGCCAGTCGGGATAGAGGGGCGTCGAGGTCGCGCAGGGGAAACCGAACGGCCGGCGCTGGGAAACCACCTTGAAGTCGGCGGGGCGCAGCATGCCCTTGGCCGCCAGTTGCTCCAGCAGGCAGGTGCGCACGATGGCGGCATCCGCCTCCCCCGCGCGCAGGGCCTCCACGGCCTGGAGCATGGGAAATCCGACAAACACGAGCCGGGCATCCCCGGCCTCCAGGTCCACACCCGCCCCGAGGAATTCCCTGGCCGCGGCCAGGTAGCCGCCGAAGGCATCGGACGCGACGGCGGCGATGCGCTTGCCGCGCAGATCCGCCAGTTGGGTCACATCCTCGCGGTTGGCCAGGGTCAGCACCGTGGAACCGATGGCCTGCTCCGACGACAGGGCCTCGGGCAACATCACCGTGGCGATGCGCTTGACGCCGAACTCGGCCGCGAGGGAGACGTACTGGCTGCTGTTGGTGAGCACGAACTCCAGTTCGCCTCGCCGCACCGCCTCGCGCAATTCCGGTCCGGCCAACAGGCGCATTTCGAAGCGATGCCCCGGGACGGCCCTGGCAAGCCGCGCGGGCAGCTCGCCCCAACTGGCCACCGCCTCCTCGGGCCCGCGGTAGGCCAGCACGCCGATACGGGTCGGGCCTGCCTCGGCCGCCAGGGCGCCGGCCGCCCACAGGAGCAGCAGGGATAGCAGAACCGGGAAGGCAGTCAGCAGGCGACGGGAGTGCATGGACCAAAGCAATCTTGAGGGGACATTCCGGCGTCGGAATCGCCCGATTATGCCTCAGTACGTATTTCTGCGTAGTCCCCTACTCCAATTCCCCAATTCCAATGCGATACGCCCGGTCGTAGTCTGTTGTGCGACGCAAAAGGCCGCCATTTGAGCGGGCGATTCAGACCAGGAGGGAATTTTCCATGTCACGCAAACACCTGTTGCTCGCGGCCACGGCCGCCTTTCTGCTGGCCCACGTCCCCCTGTTGCACGCGGCGGACGCCACAACGGCCGCCGAGGATGCCCGGTCCGCCCTGGCGCGCGCACCCAGCATCTCCATAGACAAGAACGTCCTGGACAACGGCGGCACCGTCACCGTCACCGGCAAGGCCGCGCCGGGCATGCCGGTGTTCCTGGAGGTCTTCAACGAGAACCGGGTGAGCGGATCCTATTTCGACAACAAGCCGGACAAGGAAGGCAAGATTCCCTACAAGCTCTACCTGGCCAAGGATATCCCGGCCTTCTACCGCATCCATCTGCCCAGCTTCACCCAGCCGGTCATTGACAAGTACAAGAAGGAAGGCAAGGGCTGGTCCTATTTGGCCGCCCTGAAGGATACGGGCGGGGAACTGGCCTATCGCGAGCCGGCCACCCGCGGCATAGACGGATACCAGGCCTCCATGTCCGCGACCATGAGCGGCTCCCGGGGCGACCCACTACCGGCGCTGGATGGCAAGGACCGGGCAAGGCGCTCCATGCAGATCGTCAAGGCGCGCTTTCGCAGCATCGAAAAGCTGCTGGTGGCGAACATTGACCTGAAGGAGGACGGAAGCTTCACGGCTCAGGTAAAAATCCCGGACGGGGCGCCTCCCGGCAAGTATTTCATCACGGCGGCGACCGACAAGAACGCCCAGAGCCTGCCGGTCACGATGGAAAACCGGATCGCCTTTCCCATGCGCTACATGAGCAACGCAGGCACCAGCCTGAACATCGTCTATCCCTTCCTGATCACCCTGGCGCTGGCCACTTTCGGCGTCCTGATGGGCGCGGGCGGAGGCTTCATCATCAACCCGATCCTGCTCATGTTCTTCCCCCTGCCCCACAACGTGGTGGCCGGAACCGTCACGCCCACGGTGCTGTTCTCCCAGGCCAGCGGCGTGGCCAACTATTCCCGCATCAAGTTCATCAGCTGGAAGGTGGGCATCGCCATGGGCCTGGCGACCCTGGCCGGCGCCTTCATCGGTCCGATCCTGACCCAGATGATCACGCTGGACGACTTCAAGTTCGTCTTCGGCTGGATCCTGTTCTTCCTGGCGGCCTTGATGTTCTGGCAGACCACGCCGGGCTACATCGCCAAGAACAAGAAGGAACAGGCCATCCTCAAGGAGTTCCAGAAGCGCGCCGAGGCCGCTGCCCGCAACAAGGACGCCGGCGTACTGGCCAAGGTTTGAGTTCGAACCCACATCAGGAGTATCCACATGTATATGCACGTCCATTTCTGGGGCCACGAGTTCAAGGTCAACGTGGTCGTAGGCTGCATCGGCGCCTTCCTCATCGCCGTGTTATCGTCCATGTTCGGCTTCGGCGGCGGCCCCTTCATGGTGCCGCTCATGGCCGTGGTGCTGGGCCTGCCCATGTACATCGTGGTCGGCAGTTCCCTGCTGGCCATCTTCTTCAGCACCATGATGAGTACCTTAAAACACTACTCTTTGGGTAATTTTGACCTGGACCTGTTTCTGGTAATGTTCCCCGCGGCCCTGCTGGCGGGCTGGATCGGGCCCAAGATCGCCAAGAAACTCGACCCGCTCTGGGTAAAGCGCGTCGCCTGCATCGGGCTCACTTTGCTCGGGCTATCCCTGCTCGGCATGTTCTGAGGCCGGAAATCATGCAAGGCCAACGCGGGCGCCAGGCTCGCCGGCAATCTTGAGGATGCAACGATGAATTCAGGCAAGGCTCCCAATGTGCGCAGCGTCGAGGCCCCCGGCCGGCACACGGTTTTCAGCATGTGCGGCATGTGCGCCACCCGCTGCCCGATCGAGGTCACCGTCGAGGACGGCCGCGTGACCTGGCTGCAGGGCAACAGCTTTGACCCAGCCATCGGCGCGAGCCTGTGCGCGCGGGGAGCCGGCGGCATCCCCCTGGAGTACGACGACGAGCGGCCGCAAACACCGCTGATACGCACCGCCGCGCGAGGCGCCGGCAAGTGGCGTCGGGCATCCTGGGACGAGGCCCTGGACTACATCGCGGAGAAGCTGCGGGAGGTGGTGGAGGAGATGGGGCCGCGCGGCATCGCCCTGTCGGATCGCGGCGGGGCCTTCACCGACCTCACCCAGGCCTTCGTCCAGGCGCTGGGTTCGCCCAACTACTTCGATCACGACGCATCCTGCGGCCGCAACGCCCACAACGCGACCCGCTCCCTCTACGGTGTCGGCCGCACCGCCGTGACCTTCGATCTCAAGAACGCCCGGCACGTGGTGCTCTACGGCCGCAACATCGTCGAGTCGCTTCAGGTCAAGGAGTCCAAGGCCTTCATGGCCGCCATGGCGCGCGGCATGCGCTGCACCTACATTGACCCCCGGGCCAGCATCACCGCCTGCAAGGCCACCCGTTACTGGCAGACGCGCCCCAACAGCGACTACGCCCTGAACCTGGCCATCATCCACGAGGTGCTGAAACAGGAGGTCTACGACAAGGAATTCGTGGCGCGCTTCGTCTCCGGCATGGATGCCCTGCGCGAGGCGGTGAAGGACACCTCCCCCGAGTGGCAGGAGGAACACACCGGCATCCCTGCGGCCGAGATTCGCGCCTTCGTGACCGAAATCGCCGGGGACGCACCCCACGTGATCTTCCACCCGGGCTGGATGACGGCCCGCCACAAGCAGTCCTTCTACGTCAGCCGCACCGCCTTGATCCTCAACGCGCTCATGGGCTCGGTGGAGGTCAAGGGCGGCATCGTGCTGGCCAAGTCCCCCGAGGACGTGGGCAGGAAGAGCCTCCGGAAACTGGTCAGCCGCATGCCCAAGGCCAAGGAGCCCCGAGTAGACGGGGCCGGCACCACCCATCCCCAGTGGGATCCCGCCTCCGGCATCCTGCACCAGCTTTTCGCCGCCATGGAATCGGCGCAGCCCTACGGCGTCGGCGCCTACTTCACCTACCGCCACGACCCCCTCACCAGCATGCCCGACCCGGAGGCTACCAAACGTGCGCTGGACAAGCTGAAGCTCCTGGTCTCGATTGACGTGCGCTACTCGGAAACCGCCTGGTTTGCCGACGTCATCCTGCCGGAGTCCTCCTACCTGGAGCGGGCCAACATCCTGGCCCAGAACAACGGCCCGCGCCCGAACTTCGGCATGCGCGACCAGGCCTTGGCGCCGCGCTTCGACTCCCGTCCGGCCTGGTGGATCTTCCGGGAAATCCTGCGCCGCGTGGGTCTGGAGGAGGCGCTGGATTTCGAAACCATCGAGGAACTGTGGGACTTCCAGCTGGAGGGCACGGGCGTCACCGTGGCCCAGATGCGGGAAAAGGGCATCGTCAGCCTGGCGGCCACCCCGGCCATCACGCCCCGCGAGCAACTGAAGTTCAAGACCCCGTCGGGCAAGATCGAGATCGAGAGCGAAGTGCTGAAGAAGGCGGGCCTGCCCAGCCTCGCCCCCTTCCAGCCGCACGCGGCGCCCAGCGGTGACCGCTTCCATCTCCTGTTCGGCCGCCCCGCGGTACTCACCCACGGCCAGTCGCTCAACAATCCCATCCTCAACGAAATCGCACCCGAACAACTGCTCTGGATACACCCTCTGCGGGCCAGGCCGCTGGGCATTTCGGACGGCGATGAAGTGGAAATCGGCACGGACGGCTGCTTCGGGGAGGGCACGGGCCGCCGCCCCTACAGCGCCTATCTGCGGGCCAGGGTCACCCCGTGGATACATCCGGATGCGGTGTTCATGCTGCACGGCTATGGCGCGACGGTCCCCCTGGCCACCCGCGCCTGTGGCCTCGGGGTAGCCGACCAGAGCCTGCAACAGGGCAAGCTTTATGAATTCGATCCGGCGGGCGGTGGCAATGCCATGACCGAGACCGTCGTCCAGGTTCGGCGCAAGGCCCAGCGGGGAGTCGCAAAATGAGCAAGTACATCCTGCGCCACGACGAGGCCAACTGCATCGGCTGCCAGGCCTGTGAAGTGCACTGCAAGACCAACAAGAACCTGGGGCCCGGCCCCGCCCCGTGCAAGATCATCACCGTCGGCCCCGTGGCCGTGGAAGGCCGACCGCGCATCCGCTTCGTCTTCATGCCCTGCTTCCAGTGCGAGGAAGCCTGGTGCGCCAAGGCCTGCCCCACGGGGGCCATGCAGCGCCGCGAGAAGGACGGCATCGTCTTCGTCGAGGCCAGTCTCTGTGTCGGCTGCAAGAGCTGCATCGGCGCCTGTCCCTGGGGCACACCCCAGTGGGATCCGGCCACGCGCAAGGTGGTGAAGTGCGACTTCTGCAAGGACCGGCTCGACATCGGCTTGGAGCCGGCCTGCGTCACCAAGTGTGTGACCGGCTGCCTGTCCTTCGGCGTTGCCAACGAGGCTCCGGACCCGCGCCGGGAGCGTTATGCCCGGACAATCATCGCCGAATCCCTCGGCCTGCCCACGGTCTAGGGGAGCGAACATGAGCGAACTCCAGATGCTGCCGGCGTGGCTGGACGCCGGGGCCGCGGCCCTGGCCGGGGCCGTCCCGCCGGCGCCGACCCTCGCCGGCGCGCTGCCGGGCCTGTCCCGCGCCCAGGCCATGAATCCCTTGCAGCGCCTGCAAGTCTTGCAGGATGGCGGGTTGGCCGAATGCGGCTTTGCCGGCGAGCCCCTGTACCACGCCTGGCGCCAGTTCCTGCGCGGCCACGGCGCCTCGGTACTGGTGGTGGATGCGGCCGGCCCCGACCCGCGCGCCCGCGCCAACGCCTCGCTGCTTGACGCTGCTCCCTGGCTCCTGGCCGAAGGCCTGTTGATCGCCGCCGGCCTGCGCGGCACGGACAAGGTGGAGCTGCGGCTCCCCCCGGAATTGGCCGGGCACGAGGCCGGGCTGCTGAATGTCCTGGACGTGATTCGCGCCCGCGGCTTCTCGGCCGGACGGCGGCTACAGGTGGCATTGCACCGTGACAGCCTGCCCAGCTGCTGGGGCGAGGGGCAGTCGGCCAACGGCACGCGCCTGATGCACACCCCCGAGACATGGTGCCGCGTGGCACGGCTGTTCGCGGGACAAGGACAGGAGAACGACCGGGTACTGCTGACGCTGCAACGGGGCCTCAAACAGCGAGGCCTGATCGAGTTGTCCCGCAACAACAAGCTCAGGCGCCTGATCTACGACTGGGGCGGCGGCGTCGAGGTCGAGGGGCGCGACGCCGTACTCGTCTTCGATGGCGGCATGGGCGGCTTTCTGCCCCTGTCCGAGGCCGACCTGTCCTGCCAGCCCCTGGCACTTGCCAGCGCGGGCATCGCTCCCTCGCCGTCCAGCCTGATGGTGGTGGCCGAGGGCGTCTGTCTCGTGGAGCAGACGCGCCGCGCCCTCTACCGCTACTGGCAGTTGTCCGGGGACGAACCGGCTCCGGTACGCGCCCTGCTGGCGCGCAGCGCCCGGCTGGTGGCCGAAATCACGGTGGGACGGGGACAGGCCCGGCACCTCCCCGAACTGGATGAACTGGCGCTCGAACTCGCCACCCAGGGTCTGGCCGCGGCCTGGCCCCTGGGCAGTTCGCTGCGCTATTTCCGCGACCAATGGCAGAGCCACGTCCGGCGCGAATCCTGCACCGAGGGCCTGTGCCTCGTGCGGCGCGCCGCGCCCTGCCACAGCACCTGCCCGGCCAACATAGACATTCCGAGCTTCATGGCCCACATCGGCCACGGCGACTACTCGAAGGCGATCCAGGTCATCACCCGCGACAACCCCCTGCCGCTGACCTGCGGCCTGGTCTGCCCCGCTCCTTGCGAGTCGGCCTGCGTGCGCAACGGCAACGACGGGGCGGTGTTCATCCGGCCGATGAAGGCCAAGGCGGCGGAGCATTGCCTGGCCGCAGGCGGCTACCCGAAGCCAGAGATGGCGCCGGCCTCCGGCAAGCGCGTCGGCATCGTCGGTTCCGGCCCCGCCGGCCTCTCGGCCGCCTATTACCTGCGCATCCTGGGCCACGAGGTGAACATCTTCGAGGCCCAGGACGAGGCCGGCGGCATGCTGCGCTACGGCATCCCCGCCTATCGCCTGCCGCCGGAACTGCTGGACAAGGAACTGGAGCAGATCACCGCCTTGGGCATCTCCATCCAGACCGGCGCCAAGGTGGGCAGCCTGGACGAATTCCGGGCCAGGTTTGACGCCGTGTTCCTCGGCCTGGGCACCCAGATGTCCCGCTTCATCCCGATCGAGGGCGTACACCAGCCCTTCGTCCTGGGCGGCATTGATTTCCTGCGCACCGTCAGGAGCGGCGAAGACCTGCGGGTCGGCCCCCGGGTCGTCGTCATCGGCGGCGGCAACGTCGCCATTGACGTGGCGCTCACCGCCATGCGCCAGGGCGCGAAGAGGGTGGACATGGTCTGCCTGGAAAAACGCCGGGAAATGCCCGCGAGCCCCCACGAGATCGAGACCGCCGTGGCAGAGGGGGTGATCCTGCACCCGGGCTGGGGTCCGATGAGCATCGAGGAGGACGGCCAGACCCTCTTCCAGCACTGCGACCGGGTCTTCGACGACACCGGGCGCTTCAACCCGAAGTTCGACGCCGGGCGGCGGCTTGCGCTCCCGGGCGACCAGGTGATCCTGGCGGTGGGCCAGGGCACGGACCTGACCAGCATCGAAGGCAGCCAGTTGGAGGTGACCCGCGGCTTCATCGTCACCGACCGCCGCTCGCTCATGACGAAGGAGCCGGGCGTCTTCGCCGGGGGCGACGTGGCCCACGGCCCGCGCACGGCCGTGGAGGCCATCCGTTCCGGCAAGATCGCCGCCTTCTCCATGGACGCCTGGCTGCGTGGCGTGCCCATGGCGGCGGAGGCCGGCAAGCCCGTGATGCGCGCCGAGGTCATCCCCCTACAAGTGGCGGCGCCGAAACGCAGCCACCTGCCGCGCGCCGAAATGCCCGAGAAGGACGTGGAGGAACGCCTGGGCAGCTACGTCAAGATCGAGCAGGGACTCACGGATGCCATGGCCCGGGACGAGGCCGGCCGCTGCCTGCGTTGCGATGTCTGCATCGGCTGCGGACTGTGCCAGCTCGCGTGCAGCGAGATGGGCGTGGAAGCCCTGCGCATGGCCGACACCACGGCCGGCCGACTGGCCTACTTCGATTTCAGCCGGCCTTCGGGCCTCTGCATCGGCTGCGGCGCCTGCGCCCAGGTGTGCCCGACCGGCGCCATCCGCATCGAGGACGGGGACGGGGACGGCGTACGGCGCACGATCATCACCGGCACGGTGGTGCGTGAACAGCCATTGCTGGCCTGCGCCCGCTGCGGCAGCCTGACCCGGACTCCCGCCCATCGGGCATTCGTGAAGGCCCGCCTGACGGCCCCGGCCCACGCCCACATGGCGGCGCACCTGGATCGGGAACTCTGTCCGGCCTGTGCCAGACAGATGGCCGACCGGCCCTGGCAGTCCATGCCCCATCCGGGAGGAAGTGTCAGCGCCTGACATGGGCCGAGCCTTCCTCATCCTCCTGGTCGTCGCCGGGCTCCTGGGCTTCTGGCTCGGCAGGAGCCTGCCCGTCGCCGGCCCCGCCGGGACGCCCGACTACCTGCGCCTGGTATACAGCCCCCTCCATTTCAAGCCGGCGATCGAAACGGCCCGGGACGCGGATTG
The DNA here is from genome assembly GCA_028714035.1 of Rhodocyclaceae bacterium. Classification (GTDB taxonomy): domain Bacteria; phylum Pseudomonadota; class Gammaproteobacteria; order Burkholderiales; family Rhodocyclaceae; genus JAQTNA01. The sequence goes on along the minus strand of JAQTNA010000001.1, from coordinate 180,919 downwards.
CCTGGCCTGCCACGGGGAAGTGCTGGAAGACCGGGTACGCGCCCGGTCGCCGTCGGGCCGGGATTCCCGGACGGCCCGCGCCTGGTACCAGCAACTGTCCACTTACCAGGGCGAACAGGATACTTTCCATCGCCGCCACCTGGTCACGTCCTTGGCGCGGCAGCTCATGCGGCTTTCCTGCAACACCTGCCACCAGGGCCACGACCCGCGGGACCAGGCGCCCGGCACTTCCGCCACGGGGCCGGCCCAGGGCGATGCCGCGTTCACTCTGAGAAAGGGGGTGAACCCGGAAACCATCTGTCTCAAGTGCCACGGCCAGATGAACTGGCCGGTCATGGGATTGCCCGCTGCCTGGCCTGAATCGAAGCGGAAGTTCAACGATGACTGCCTCGGCTGCCACGCCACCATCCGTACCCGACGGCACCAGGTTTCCTACCTGAAGCCCGACGCCATCGAAGCGGCGGCGAAAGGCAAAGGGGATCTCTGCTTCGGTTGCCACGGCGGCCGGGCCTGGTATCGCCTCAACTACCCCTACCCCCGCCATGCCTGGCCGGGCATGCCCGAGAAAACACCCGCCTGGGCCAGCGGGCGGCCCACGGAATCCGAAGCCCGTTTCCGCCTCCCTGAGCCGTCCGAAAAAAAATGAGCCCGGAAAAGGCATTTGCTTCACCGCAGAGGCGCAGAGGCGCGGAGAAAACCACTCGTCGGGGAAACTTCGGTTTTCCCGCTACGAGTGAAAAAAATTTCAGCCACCCGCTTTTCCTCCGTGCCTCTGCGCCTCGGCGGTTCAAAATGCTTTTCCAGATTCATCCGCATGATCCGAGGTTCCCGGGATGAGCATCCTGAATCCGAACCGGCGCAGTTTCCTGAAGGCGGTGGGCGCGGCGGGCATCACGGGAGGACTCACGCCGCTCCTGGATCTCGCCCCCCACGAAGCCCACGCCTTCGCCTGCGAGCCTTACGACCGGGACGACCAGCTCAGCACCGTGGTCACCAGTTGCGACCACAACTGCGGCTCCCGGCACATGCTGGTGGCCCACAAGAAGGGCGACGTGATCGTGCGCCTGTCCTCGGACGACGGCCGTTACCAGGAAGGCGGTGAGTTCGGACTGGACACCGAACAGGTGCCCCAGTTGCGCGCCTGTCTCAGGGGACGCTCCTATCGCACCCGGCTCTATTCGCCGGAGCGCCTGCTCTACCCCATGCTGCGGGTGGGCGAACGGGGCGAGGGCAAGTTCAAGCGCGTGAGCTGGGACGAGGCCCTGGATTTCATCGCCGGGAAGATGGTGGATCTGAAGCGGAAGTACGGTCCCACCGCCATGCTGGACCAGGCCTATGCCGGCGCCTCCTTCGGCGTGCTGCACAAGTCGGACCAGATCGAGGGCCTCCTGGCCCGCTTCCTGGGCATGTTCGGCTGCCGCACCAACTCCTGGTCCGTGCCCAGCTACCAGGGCACCGCCTTCTCCAGCCTCACCACCTTCGGCACCCTGGAGGATGGCAACGAGGACGACGCCTTCGCCCATTCCAAGCTGATCATCCTGTGGGGCTGGAACCCGGCCTACACCTTCCACGGCGGCAACACCGTCCACTACATGCGCCTGGCCAAACAGCGGGGCTGCAAGTTCGTGGTGGTAGACCCGCAATTCACGGATTCCGCCGCCAGCTACGACGCCTGGTGGATACCCATCCGGCCGAACACCGACGCCGCCATGCTGGCCGGCATGGCCCATCACATCTTCAGCCACGAGTTGCAGGATCAGGGTTTCATCCAGCGCTTCTGCCAGGGCATGGACGAGGGCAGCATGCCGGACTGGGCCAGGGGACGGGAGAATTTCCGGGACTACATCCTCGGCCGGTATGACGCCACGCCCAAGACCCCGGAATGGGCCGAAAAGATCTGCGGCGTGCCGGCGTCCGACATCGGGAAGCTGGCCGAGATGTACGCCACCACCCGGCCGGCGGCGCTCAAGGCCAGCTGGGCGCCGGGCCGCGCCAGCCACGGCGAGCAATACAGCCGCATGGCGGCGGCGCTCCAGGCCATGACCGGCAACATCGGCGTGCTGGGTGGCTCGGCGGAAGGGGTGGGCAAGGGCTGGCGAGCGGAAACCGTCGCCTATCCCCATGACGAGAACGCCAACCTCTGGTGGGCCTCCATCAAGTCCGACCGCTGGGCCCATTGCGTCCTCCACTACCCGAACGTGAAGCGCGAGGAGATAGGCTGCTGGCCCAGGAACGACGACCAGGACGGCACCATCCCCGACATCCGGGGCATCTGGTGGCACGGCTCGGACTGGTTCAACCAGCTCACCAACATCAACAAGGAAATCGAGGCCATCAGGAAGCTGGAACTGGTGGTCTGTGCGGATGCCACCATCACGCCCTCCGGCCAGTGGGCCGACGTGCTGCTGCCCATCGCCACCCACTTCGAACGCCACGACGTGGCCCTGCCCTGGCACAAGGGCCACTACTACATCCACCGCCCCAAGGTCATCGCCCCCATGGGGGAATCCCGGACCGATTTTCAGGTATTCACCGAGCTGGCCTATCGCCTGGAGAAGCTCGACCCGGCGCTCAAGGACTTCGGCAAACGCTACAACCCCCGGGCCGACCGCGGCTATTTTGAAAACCCGGACCCGGTGGATGAGGCCTACCTGGCGGCCTGGTGGCAGAAGGTGCGGCAGAATCAGGGCGTGGCCATGGACTGGGAAGAATTCAAGAGACGGGGCGTCTACAAGTTCGTCTTCGATCGCCCCCACGTGGCCTTTCGGGAGCAGATCGAGGGTGGCAAGCCCTTCGAGACCCCCTCGGGCAAGATCGAGATCTTCTCCACCACCCTGGCCCAGGTGACGGACTGGCGCCGAACCCAGTACGGCTACCCCATTCCCGCCATCCCCAAGTGGCTGGAACCCTTCGAGTCGCTGAACCATGAAAAGGCGCGGGACTTCCCCTTCCACCTGATCAGCCCCCACCCGCGCTGGCGCACCCACTCCATCTTCCACAACATTCCCTGGCTCCGGGAGACCTACCAGCAGGAAGTCACCCTCGCCGCCCGGGATGCGGAACGACTGGGCATCCGGACCGGGGACATGGTGGAGGTGTGGAACGACCGGGGCCGGGTGGTGGTGCCGGCCTACGTCACCGAACGCTGCATGCCGGGCGTGGCGGTATTGTTCGAAGGCGCCTGGATGGACCGGGACGAACACGGCGTGGACCGGGCCGGCAACCCGGACTTCCTGACCAAGGACGAACCTTCACCCGCCGGTGCCCTCGCCTACAACACGGTGCTGTGCAACGTGAGGAAGACCGAACTGAACCACCGTCCGGGCTGGGACATCACGTCCACCGCCCGTTCCCACGTCTTCCGGCGGGACCGGTGACATGACCCGGCCTCTCGACAAGGAAGCGGTGAAGGCGGCCCTGCGGCGCAAGATCGCCCAGTCCGCCGAGCCGGTGAAGCCGGTGAGCCAGTTGGGCTTCATCCACCACAACGTGGATTGCATCGGCTGCCGCAGTTGCGAGATCGCCTGCAAGGACAAGAACGGCCTGCCCGCCGGCCCGCGCCTGCGCCGCGTCATGGGCATCGAGGGTGGCCGCTACCCGGAGGTGTACGCCTACAAGGTGAACATGAGCTGCAACCATTGCGCGGAACCCGCCTGTCTGCCCACCTGTCCCACCGGCGCCATCTGGAAGCGGGAAAAGGACGGCATCGTGGATATTGATTCCAGCCTGTGCATAGGCTGCCGCCGCTGCGAGGCCGCCTGCCCCTACGGCGCACCCCAGTGGGATCCCCTGGCGAAGATCATCAAGAAGTGCAACTTCTGCGTGGACGAGATCGAGGCCGGCAGGAAGCCCTACTGCGTCATGGCCTGCCTGATGCGGGTGCTGGACATGGGCCCCATCGCGGAGCTCCGTGCCGGAACCCTGAAGACCCCGGCCCTCGGCCCCGGCGACCAGCCCGTACGACAGGTCATCAACATGGCAAACCCGGAACTGACCAACCCGTCCATCGTCTTCGTGCCCCACGCCAAGGGTCGAGTGCCCGGAGAGGGCTCATGAACCGCAGCCGGGAAATGGCGGCGGCCATCGCCGAGGATGCCCTGACCCTGGCCATCCTGCACGATCGGGAACTGGATGCAAAGTCCGTCGCGGTCCTGCGGGACGTCGGCTTCCCGGACAATCTGGGCCTCCTGCCCGAGGAAGGGGCGGGCAAAGGGGCCTGGCGCCTGGCCCGCCTGGCGCTGGAGGCCTTGCCGGAAACCATGGGGGCGGCGGAACTGGACGACCTGGCCGCGGACTTTGCCGCCATCTACCTGACCGGAGCCTGCGGAGCGTCCCCTTGCGAATCCGTGTGGCTGGACGACGATCACCTGGCGTTTCAGGGGCGCATGTTCGATCTGGGGCAGACCTACCGGGAACACGGTCTCGTGAATCCGGACCGGCGGCACCGGCCGGACGACCACCTGGCCCTGCAACTGGAATTCATCGCCCACCTGCTCAAGAAAGCCTACACGGACGAGGACTGGCACCATCTCGCGCGCCACCTGGACGAACACCTGCTGCGCTGGCTGCCGGACTTCGCCCAGCGGGTGGTGCACGGGGGCGCCACCGTGTTCTACGCCGGGCTCGCGGCCGTCACCGCCACCTGGTGCCGACGGCTGCGGACCGTCATTGCGGAAATGCTCCAGGAGCCCCACACCGAAGTGCGGTGAGAGCGGTCGGGGGCGAGTACCCGGCTCTTCTAGGCAGTCCTCTTGCCGAACCAGTTGAGCTTTTCCCTCAGGCTCACCACCTCGCCGACGATGATGAGGGTCGGCGCCTTGAGGCCGGCCTCCAGCACCGCGGCCGGCATGGTCTCCAGGGTCGCGGTCACCACGCGCTGGGACGGGGTCGTCCCCTGCTGCACCACCGCCATGGGGGTCGTGCCGGGCAGGCCGTGCTCCATGAGTTTCTGGCACAGCACCGGCAGGCCCATGAGGCCCATGTACACCACCACGGTCTGGCGCGGACGGGCGAGGCCGGCCCAGTCCAGATTCATGGTGCCGTCCTTCAGGTGGCCGGTGACGAAGATGCAGGCCTGGGCATAGTCCCGGTGGGTGAGCGGGATGCCGGAATAGGCGGAGACGCCGATGGCGGCGGTGATGCCGGGCACCACCTGGAAGTCCACCGCGTTTTCCGACAGGGTCTCGATTTCCTCGCCGCCGCGACCGAAGACGAAGGGGTCGCCGCCCTTCAGGCGCAGCACGCGCCGCCCCTGCTTGGCCAGGTCCACCATGAGCTGGTTGATGGACTCCTGGCGCATGGTGTGCTTGTCCCGTTCCTTGCCGACGTAGATACGCTCGGCGTGGGCGGGCAACAAGGCCAGGATTTCTTCGGAAACCAGGTTGTCGAAGAGCACCACGTCCGCCTGCTGCATGAGGCGCAGCGCACGCAGGGTGAGGAGTTCCGGATCTCCGGGACCGGTGCCCACCAGGTAAACCTCTCCCTTGCCCGTGTTCGCGGGCGGGGTCTGGAGGGCCGCGATGATCGGGCTCAGGTCCATGGCTTGCCCCACGGTTCAGCGCCCGCCGCCGCAACCGCCACAGCCACCGCTGCCGCAGCCACCGCTGGCCGCGCCGGTGGAGCAGGAGGACGGCGGCACGAAGATGAAGCGGAAGTCGCCCGGCTGGTATTCGACAAAGTCCAGGATCACGCCCGCCAGCAGTTCGCGGCTGGAGGGTCCGAGCAGCACCTCGACACCCTCGCAGTTGAAGTTCATGTCGTTTTCCCGAACCTCGTCCAGGCCCATGCCGTACTCGATGCCGCCATCCGGCGTCTGTCGGGCGGCGATGCGCAGATTCAAGCCCTCTTCTTCCGACTCGGCGAGCGCCGCACGAATCTGTTCGGCGGCCATCGGGGTAATGGTGATCATTTGATTCTCCTTTATATTTGTCGCTCAGATGGCCGGGGTAGCCGGAACGCGACGGTCTCTGTGGGCACGCACGAACGAGGCGAAGCGGTCTGTCCAACCGCAGCCGCCGGCCATGCGCAGGTGGCAATAGGACGCCAGCAGGTTATTCACCACGATGCCGTCCCGCCTTCCATCCACGCCATGGCCCCGCTCGACGCGCCAGGCGTATTTCAGGTCGGAAGGAAGATTTTCAATACTTGAATAGTGGAATTCGTGGGCACGAACCATGCGGCTGGCGCAATCGCAGGGCGCCCAGGGCGAGTCCCCGGTCTGGGCCAGGTGCACGTAACCCCGGCCCACGGGTTTCCGGTGCATTACCACGTCGCCCGGCACCGCGCCCACCATGGGGTAAAGGGTTCCATCCACGTTCAATGACCGGGCCAGATACATGAGGCCGCCGCATTCGGCGTAGGCCGGCAATCCGGCGGCCAGGGCGTCGCGGATTTCCTCCCGCAGGCTCGTGTTGGCGGCCAGTTGCGCCGCGAAGGATTCGGGGAAGCCGCCGCCGATGAACAGGCCGTCGCACGGCGGCAGATGGGCATCCTTCAGGGCATCGAAGGGCACGAGAACGGCGCCCGCGGCTTCCAGGCCCAGAAGGTCGTCCGCGTAATAGAAGCCGAAGGCTCGGTCCCGGGCGACGGCAATGCGCACCGGCTGGCCCTGGGGGGCCGAGGCCGCCGCGACGCAGGCCGGCTCGGGCGCGTAGGGCGCGGCGCTGCGCGCCACCTCCATGAAGCGGTCCAGGTCCACCTGGTCGGCCACCAGCCGGCCTATGCTGGCGACCCGCCCGGCGGCATCCTCCGCCTCGTTGCTCGGGATCAGGCCCAGGTGGCGCTCGACCACCGACAGGTCCGGGTTGTTCTGGATGGCGCCCAGCACTTCCACATCGGTGTAATGCTCGATGACGGCGCGCAGCTTGGCCTCGTGCCGCTTGCCCCCCAGGTTGTTGAGGATGACGCCGGCGATGCGAATGCCGGGATCGAAGGCCTGATAGCCGAGGATGAGGGGCGCGATGCCCCGGGTCATGCCCCGCGCGTCCAGCACCAGCACCACCGGCAGATCCAGGGCGGAGGCCAGCGCCGCATTGCTGTTGCTGCCGTCCAGGGCAAGGCCGTCGTAGAGCCCCTTGTTGCCCTCGACGATGCTGATGTCCGCGCCCCGGGAGCCGCGCCGGAAAAGGCGGCGGATCTCGTCCCAGCCCATGAGGTAGGGATCCAGGTTGAAACAGGGGCGCCCCGCGGCCTGGCCGAGCCACATGGGGTCTATGTAGTCCGGCCCCTTCTTGAAGGGCTGGACCGCCAGGCCCCGTGCGGCCAGGGCGGCGCACAGTCCGACGCTGACGGTCGTCTTTCCGGAGGACTTGTGGGCGGCTGAGATGAGGATGCGGGGCATCTGGCTGGAGGCTCCGGAAATTCCGGAGCCGAACCTTATCAGGCCTTGACGGCCGCGAGGTGCTTCTGCCAGAAGCCGCGGGCCATGGCTTCGGCTTCTTCCTGCGTGGTGGCCTCGCCCAGGGTCAGGAGCGCAATCGCCGCCGTGCCGATCAGCGCCGCCTCGCCGTATTCGTCCGAGGCCTGGCCGCGCCAGACGGCGGCAAGACGGGCCGGGTCCATGGTTTCGTCCTTGACATGGCGAACGGCGAACATGGGCGGCCACTCCGTCTCGGAAACAACGCCGTCCACCACCGACTTCACCAGGCAGGCCATGTCCGGGTTGCGCTCCGGCTCGCCGCCCTCGCCCTTCAGCACCGCGGCGCGCCGGGTGCCCAGGAGCACGCCCGCGCCCTGGTGAATGTCGCTGTAGCCCGGGTGGAAGATGCCCTCGATCACGGCCTCCGCGCCCAGGGGATTGAGCATGCGGGCAATGGTGTGCACCGGCGAGCGCAGTCCGAGAATCGGCCGATAGAGCATGATCTCGTGCATCACCGGGCTGATGTTGCCCAGGGAAACGAAGGCGAAATTGCCGGTGGCCAGTTGGGCGGCGGCGTCCGAGAGCGACGCGGCCTCGGGAATGCCCAGGGCCTTGAGGATTTCCGGCACGAACAGGCGATCGGGAACGTAGCCGGTGGTGCCATGCATGAACACCGGAATGCCGTTCTCCGCCAGGAGAAGCGCCGACAGCACGAACCAGTGGAGTTGGCGGCGCTTGCCGGCGTAGGCCGACCAGTCCAGCCTGACCTTGGGCAGGGTCTGCGGCAGAACCAGCGTATCCCGGACCGCCTGGACGAAGCCGGCGACTTCCTCCGCGCTTTCTTCCTTCACCCGCAGCAGCATGAGGAAGGCGCCGAGCTGCATGGGGTGCACCTCGCCGGCCAGGATCATGCCCATGGCGCGTCGCGCCTCCTCCTGGGTCAGATTACGCGAACCCTGCTTTCCTTTTCCCAGGGCGCGGATGATGGGGGCAAACGGGTGTTCCTGCATGATGACGGGCGAAATTTGGTGAGTGGGAAATGACCGCCTGGAGAGCAGGGGCTTTCAGGGCGGCAAAAACGCCGACGCGGGCAGATGCCCGCGCCGACTGGGATTTCCGACGAATCAGTGTACGTTCTTGCCGCCGGTCAGGATGGTGAAGTCGTCCTGGGGCATGAAGCGCAGGATGCGTACGCCGATAACCGTCGCCACGAAGGCCAGTGCGAGGCCGCCGATCCCGAGCAGGAACTCCGGCAGGCTGGGCGCATACTGTCCCACGACACCGTCGCCGAAGGTACTGGCGGCGCTGAAGCCCGGGAAGATGTCCAGCGGATAGACCTCGCCGCCGATGATGAACACGTAGAGGTGGCACAGGGCGCCGAAGATCACGAGCAGCGATGCCAGAATGGTGGCGCGTCGACCACCCAGTTCCGGATGCAGCAACAGGGCCAGGGGCAGGATGCTGCCCAGGAGCACGAATCCGCCCCAGAACAGGATGGGGAAGATGCCGCCATCCAGCAGGATGAAGTGTTCGAAGGCTTCCTGGCGGGAGAAGTACAGGTTGGTCATGTGATAGACCAGCACGAAGTACAGGGCGCCGGCGATGAAGATGCCCAGGAGCCGCGTCATGCGTCGCTGAATCGGGGGCGGCAGGGCCACGCCGTTCCAGAGATACATGCTGGATTGAACGAGCAGGAACACCGCCAGACCCCAGGCGAAGGACATGACGATGAACATGGGCGCCAGCACGGCGGACTGGTAGGCCTGACGGGCCACCAGGAAACCGAAGATGGAACCGGTACCGGTGGTCAGGATGAAACGCCAGATGAAGGCCGAGAAGCCGGCAATCTTGGAATAGGCCTTCATGCTGTGGTCCATCATGGTCCAGATGTACACGCCGACGATGCCGAACAGGCCCGGGTACAGAATCGCATTCCAGGCGAAGACGGACGTCAGGTTGTAATGCGTCGCGGCGATGATGACCCGATCCGGGCGCCCCAGGTCCAGCATCAGGACCATGAGGCCGCCGGCCAGCATGGTCAGGGACAGCAGACCGGATAGCGGAGCGCGCGCCTTGTACACGGGCTTCCCAAAAACGGAGCCGATGGAGGCCACGTTCAGGACGCCGGACGCGGCCGTGATCAGGAAGATGGCGAACACGTGGGGCATGCCCCACACCACCTGGTTGTTCATGCCGGTCACGGCATGGCCGTGCTCTTCCATGTAATAGACGGCGCCGAGTCCGACCATGACCAACAGCAGGCCGAACACCACGAGCGCATAGAAAGAGCGCTCCTCGATTCTCTGGAACGTATCACGCATGGCTTATATTCCCTGGTAACGCACGCCGGGGTTCAATTGCAGATCGGCCCTGACCTGGCTCGTGGCAACGCTGCGGATGCGCTTTGCGATCTCGCTCGCGCCATCGTTCAGATCGCCAAAGAGGATGGCCGCGTGCCCCTCGGCGCCGCAAGCCTGGACGCAGGCGGGTTGCTGGCCCTTGTCCACCCGGTGCACGCACATCGTGCAGGCCTCGACGCAGCCCTTGCCCCGGGGAACCTCGGGATTCTGGTTCTCCAGCGTCTCATGCACGAAGGAGCGGGCCTTGTAGGGGCAGGCCATCATGCAGTAGCGGCAGCCGATGCAGATATGCCGATCCACCAGCACGATGCCGTCGGCGCGCTTGAAGGAGGCGCCCGTCGGGCACACATCCACGCAGGGCGGCTTCTCGCAGTGCTGGCACATCATGGGCAGGGACAGGGCGCGACCCGTGCTCTTGTCCTTCAAATCCACCTTGCGGATCCATTGCGGCGCCTGGTTCTGGGGCAGCGCCGTCTCCAGCGCATTTTCCTTGTTGCAGGCGGAAACGCAGGCGGTGCAGCCTTCCTGGCACTTCGTGACATCCACGAGCATGCCCCAGCGCACCGTCCTGGATGCGGCCTCGCCGGCGGGACGGGCGGAAGCCACCTCGATCAGGTGCACACCCGGCGCAATCATCACGCCGGCGGCGGCTGCACCCGCGGTGGCGACAAATGCCCGGCGGGATTGATTCGGTGTCTTGTCGCTCATCGCGCACCTTCCTTGGAAGCCACCGCTTCGGCCGGTGCCGCTGCGCCGATCGGGTGGGAAGCCTTGGCCTGGTGGCATTCGAAGCAATCCAGCTTGACGGCCGCGTAGGCGTGGCAGGTCTGACAGAAGTTCTGGTCGGAGCCCAGGACCGAGCCGTTCGATTTGCTCGCGTGGCAATCAATGCAGGCGTTCAGGCTGACCTTGGCGCCGCGTATGCCCTGGCGCATGGTCAGATCCCGCTGATGCTTCAACATGTCCATGTGCGTGCGGCGCATGGTATCCACGTCAGCGACGCACTTGCCCGGATTGCTGATGACGATGTCCGGCTTGGGTATGCCGCTACCCTCCCCGGACCAGGCGGCGGAGGCGAAGAGCGCCACCGCGCCAAGCAGCACCGTCCCGAATAATGTTCTGATTCTCACGCCTCGCTCCTCGTGTTAGTCGAGAGTCGAGAGTCCAGAGCAGGTAAGAGCAGGGGAGCCAAGAGTAGGCGCCGAAGGCGCGCCGAATTCACTCCCGACTCTCCACTCTCTACTCTCGACTCAAACTTTACTCGCCCAGACCCATCTGGATGTAACCAGTCGGGCAAACGTCGTGGCAGATGTGGCAACCAATGCAACGGCCGTAGTCGGTCATGACGTAACGACCGGTGGTGGCTTCCTTCTTGGGCACCTTCTTCACCGCGGTCTGCGGGCAATACACCACGCAGTTGTCGCACTCGAAGCACAGGCCGCAGCTCATGCAACGCTTGGCTTCGGCGATGGCCTCCGCCTCGCTCAGGGGCTCCAGGCGCTCCTGGAAGTTGCCCAGGGCCTGTTCCTTGTTGAGCGTGATGATGGCGCGCTTGTTGCGCTTCACGTAGGTGAAGTGCCCGAGGAACAGCTCCTTGTGCGTGATGACGTAACGCTCGGAACGGTTCTCGTAGTTGTGGATGCCGACGTTGCTGGTGTTGGTGCCATGGATGGAGCCTTGGGCGTCGGTGAACTTGAGGCCCTTCTCCAGCATCTTGCGCTTCAGATCGAAGGTATGGACGTCAATCTTCGGCCGCTTGTCCAGGGCTTCGCCGGCCATGAAACGCTCGATGCCGTCGGCCGCGATGGCGCCATGACCGATGGCGGTGGTCAGCAGGTGGGGACGCAGAATGTCGCCGCCGGCGAACACGCCTTCCTTGCCCTGAACCTGGTAGTTCTTGTCGGCGGAAACACCGTTCTTGCCGTTGTTGAACTCCTCCAGGCCGGAGAAGTCGACCGCCTGGCCCACGGCGGACACGATCAGGTCGGCGGGCAGATCCTTCTCGGTGCCTTCCAGCTTCTTGATGTCCAGGCGGCCGCCAATCATCTTGGCTTCACACTGGCAGACCCGCAGCGCCGTGGCACGGCCGTCGGCGCCCTTGACCACACCCACGGGCATCCAGCCGCCCATGATCTCGATGGATTCGGCCTGGGCCTGTTCCACCTCGTGCTTGCTCGCCATCATCTTGTCCACCGGGAAGACGGAGGTCAGGGTGACCTCGGCGCCATCGCGCTGGGAGATGTCGGCCACGTCCTGAGCCATGCGCCCGGCGATGGCCTCTTCCATGTCGGTGGGCTTGGCGTGCTCGATGTGCCCCAGGCGGCGGGCAACCGTCGCCACGTCAATGGAGGTGTCGCCACCGCCGACCACCACGACGCGCTTGCCCACATGCTTCAGGCGGCCGTCGTTGAAGGCCTTCAGGAAGGAGGTCGCCGTCACCACGTTGGGGGCGCTGATGTCGCCTTCGATCGGCAGGGCACGGCCGGCCTGGGCGCCCAGGCCCAGGAACACGGCATCAAAGTCCTTGCGGATCTGCTCCATGGTGATGTCGGTGCCGATGCGGGTGTTCAGCTTGGCCTCGACGCCCAGATCCAGGATGCGCTGGATTTCGGCGTCCAGCACGTCCCGCGGCGTACGGAAGCCGGGAATGCCATAGCGCATCATGCCGCCGAGGAATTCATGCTCGTCGAAGATCGTGACGCTGTGGCCCTTGAGCGCCAGCTGATAGGCGCAGGACAGGCCGGCGGGGCCGCCGCCGATGATCGCGACCTTCTTGCCGGTCTTGGTCTCGGGCGCCACGAACTTCAGGTTGTTCTTGATGGCGTATTCGCCCAGGAAGTGCTCCACGGAATTGATGCCCACGTGGTCTTCCAGTTCGTTCCGGTTACAGCCGGTCTCGCAGGGCGCCGGGCAGACACGGCCCATCACGGCCGGGAAGGGATTGGCCTGGGTGAGACGGCGCCAGGCGTATTCCTGCATGCTCATTACGGGCTTGCCATCGGCACCGACCGGGGGCTTCTCGACGCCGCGCATGATGTTCAGGTAGCTGCGGATGTCCTCGCCAGCCGGGCAGCTGCCCTGGCAGGGGGGCGTGGACTGCACATAGGTCGGGCACTTGTACGACCAGCTCGCCTGGAAAATCTTGTCGCGGTTGCGCAGCTTGGTATCGCCTTCCTTGTAGCGGCGGAAGTTGAATTTTTCGTTTTGAACTTCGGTGGTGGCGGACATCGCTTGTCTCCAGTAATTCTAATAATCGGATCGGTGCTGCTAGTTATTCTTGGCCTTCCAGCCTGATGGCCGTACTGACGAGTTGATGAACGCCGCCGACGACGCCCATCTTGAAACCGTAATACGGCAATACCTTGGTGAATTGCGCCTTGCAGATGGCACAGATGGTCGCCATGAAATTGACGTTCCTGCTATCCGCCACCTGCTTGAGCGCCTCCATCCGAGGCAAAGCCCCCTTCACGCGCAGTTCGAGGAGGTCGTCGGTGAGCACACCGCCGCCGCCACCGCAGCAGAAAGTCTTCTCGCGGATGGTGCCGGCTTCCATATCCACGTAGTTGTTAGCCACCGCCTTGATGATGTTGCGGGGGATATCGAACTGTCCTCCCGCCCGGTCGCCCATGCGCGAACCCCGCGCGACATTGCAGGAGTCGTGGAAGGTGATCGTCCGGTGATCGTTCAAGGACTTGTCGAACTTGAGCACGCCCCGCTCGATCAGATCCCAGGTGTATTCGCAGATATGCATGGGCTGCGGATAGCGCGGATCCAACTGCTTCTGGAACTCGATGGCGTACGGGTCGGTACCGCCGGCACCCAGGCCCACCAGGGTGTTCCAGAAGGAATAGGTCACGCGCCAGGCATGGCCGCATTCGCCGACGATGATGCGCTTCACGCCCAATTCGAGGGCCGCGTCCCGGATGCGCGTGGCGATCTTCTTCATCAGGGCGTAGTCCCCGGTGAAAAGGCCGAAATTGCCGGCTTCCGAGGCATGGGAAGAAAGCGTCCAGCTGGCGCCCGCGGCGTGGAACACCTTGCCGTAGCCGATCAGGCTTTCGATGTGCGGCTCGGCGAAGAAGTCCGCGGAAGGCGTAACGAGCAGGATTTCCGCCCCCTTCACGTCCAGCGGGAACTTCACATCCACACCGGTATCCGCCTTCACGTCTTCTTCCAGACCCTCCAGGGTATCCAGTAGCGCCGGGCCGGGCAGGCCCAGGTTGTTGCCGATCTTGGTGACCTTGCCCAGGATTTCGTTCGAGTACTTCTGGCCGTAGCCCACCGTATCCAGCACGGCACGGGCGGCCATGGTGACTTCGGCCGTGTCAATGCCGTAGGGGCAGAACACGGAGCAGCGGCGACACTCGGAACACTGCCAAAAATAGGAGAACCACTCGTCCAGCACGTCCTTGGTCAGGTCGCGCGCCCCCACCAGCTTGGGGAAGAGCTTGCCCGGCAGGGTGAAGTAGCGGCGATAGACGCTGCGGAACAGCTCCTGACGCGCCACGGGCATGTTCTTCGGGTCCGCCGAACCGATGAAGTAATGGCACTTGTCGGTACAGGCCCCGCAATGCACGCAGGAGTCCATGAAGACGCGCAGGCCACGATACTTGCCCAGCAGGTCGCCCATGCGGGCGATGGCCACGTCGTGCCAGTCATCCACCAACTTGCCCGGCAGACCCAGAGCCTCCTGGATCTTCTCGTTGGCCACGTAGGGCTGGAGATGTGCCATCGCATCCGGCTTCAGCGCCGGAACGGAGGGGTACTCGCGGAACGCGGGTGTTTCAAAGCTAGCAGCGGCCATATCAGTTCTTAGCCTCCATCTTCGCCGCCCAAGGCGCGAGGTGTCGCACCTCCCGCGGGTTGTCGACCTGGTTGCGGGTGGGTGAGAAGAACACTCCCGGCGCGTGCAGCAACTTGCTGAACGGGAACAGGATCATCAGCATCGCGACCCCTGCCAGATGGGCGAGGAGCACCGGGTCACCCGGCAGCTGCTGAATATTGAGGCGCATCCAGCCCTGGAAGAACACCTTCACCGATACGATATCGGTATGGGCGACGAACTTCATCAAGAGGCCCGAGCAGCCTATGCCCAGCAAAAGGACGAGCCACAGGTAGTCCGAAGGCGTGGAGATGTAGCGAATGCGTTCGACCAGAATACGGCGAGCGAGGAGTCCGCCGAGGCCCGCGACCATCGCCAGCCCGCCATAGATGCCCAGATACTGCACCATGGCCAGAATTTCCGGCACTGGCTGGACGAAGTAGCGCAGATGACGCAGGGTCACCAGCGCAAGTCCGAGGTGGAACATGTAACCGAACGCCCAGATCCAGAGATTGGACTTGAACAGGCTCTCGAACAGAGCCACCTCTCGGAACATACGAAAAACCATGCCGCCCGTGGTGACGGGCGCAGGCGTGGTCGGTATCTTCAGTGGAGCCGGCGTGCGCGCAAATTGCGCGATTTTCGCCGCCAAGCCCACTACAAGCAGCAAGGTAGCGACGTAAAATACCCCGGCGAACAGATAGCTGGCTGTCATGGCGCAGGCTCTTCCAAAGGGTGAGCGATGCCACACCGGGGGCACGCGCATGCGAACATGCGCGCGGTCAGGACGCTACGCTTCTCGGCGTCGCCTCCCGCATATCCTTCCGGTGTTCGAAACAGGACACCCCGAGAGGCGCCCTGCGTTGCAGTCTGAAAAGATCAGATGCAGCCCGTGGGCTTCGGCAGGCCGCCGATCTTGCAAGCCTGCTTGGCCGGGCCGTAGGGGAACAGCTCGTACAGGTACTGGCTGTTGCCCTTCTCGGCGCCCAACTTCTTGCCGATGGCCTTGGTCAGGACGCGCACGGCGGGAGCGATCTGGAACTCGTCGTAGTATTCGCGCAGGAAGTTGATGACTTCCCAGTGCTGATCGGTCATGACGACGTTTTCGGACTGGGCCAGATAGCCCGCGACCTCTTCGTTCCACTCGTTCAGATTGACCAGATAACCTTCTTCGTCGGTTTCGTAGGACTTGCCGGCAACTTCAATGATAGGCATGATGTCTCCTCGTTGAATCTTGTTTGATTGACTAAAATTTAACCGTTTGCACCCACGCGACTATCGCCTGGGTACCGCATTACTCAAACCCAGGACTGGCAGTTCGGCTCGGAAGCGACCAGATCCACGAATCCATCGTAACCGACGGATTGTACACCCTCGATAAGCCTGTCGCCCATACCGCGGGCATCCAGATCCGGCCCGAGGACACAGACCTTGAAGCGCGTCATGGCGTCCTTGATCTTGCCTTCGGCCGCGTTGCCGCGGGTAGCGGCGTACACGCCATCCTCGATGAGGAGAATGGTACCGGTACGCGCGACACGCAGACAGGAGTCGAGGGAATTCCGCTCTTGCGGCGCCTTGTTGATGATATGAAGCATCCTTGATCCCCTATCAGCAGCTCAGAACCACGTCCTGCTGTTCCATCAGCTCGCCCATTTCCACGCGGCTGAGCACAATCACGTCCACCAGCAGGTCGGCTTCGGTAAGGCCACGCTCTTCCATCGCCTCCCGCTCGACGTAGAGCTTCTCGATGTCGTAGCCGTCCAGAGCACGGAACGTCGGCGAGAAATTCTTGGTCTCGATACCCTTGGTCTGCTGACCCTTCTTCAACTGATACACGCCGTCGTCCAGGAAGGCCAGCGACACGTCCTGATCGAAGGCCGCGGTAATCAGCACCACTTCCAGCGACTCCAGGGCGTAGACCGTGCCATAGGGGGCCTTGCGGTTGACGAACATGAACTTCTTGATTCCACCTTCTTCGCTCATGATCCCTCCCTCAATCCCCAAAGACCACCAGGCGATCAGCCTGGATGCCAACCTCGACCAGCTGGCCAAGACCGGAGATGCGGAAGCCCGGGGCGAGGTTTTCGTCCCGGATGCCGCGACGCAGAGCCGCGGCCACGCACACTACCAAGTCCACACCGTGCTCTTCGCCCATCTTGCTCCAGCGCTGGACGATGTTGCGATCGTCCTGCGGCGGCTCGGTCAGCTTGGTCGAGTTATTCACGCCGTCGTTATAGAAGAAGACACGGGAAATCTCGTGCCCCTTCTCCAGGGCCGCCTTGCAAAACAGGTAAGCCGAATCGCTCGCCTGGTGCTGGTACGGCCCTTCGTTGATCAAAATACCAAACTTCATGGAGGAACCCTATCAGAAGCGGATGTGGGTGGAGGCGTTCAGATTCACCCGAGCACCACGCCAGTCGTCAATGAGGTACTTGGTGAAGGGCAGATCGCACTTCTCGAAGAAACGGGGCCAGCCGATACGCTCCACCCAGTCGGAGAGACGTTCCCAAGGACGACCATCTTCCTTGTAGACGTTCAGGATCTTCTTCACCACGGCGGCAACTTCCGGCCAGCGGTTCGGGTTGTTGGGCAGGCCGGCAGCCACCATCTTCATGAAGGTGGGCTTGCCACGGGCGTTGGAGTTCTTGCCACCGACCCAGATCGCCAGCTTGGAGTTTTCCGGATCGTTGATCTGCATGGGCGGGCAGGGCGGGAAGCAGGCGCCGCAGCAGATGCACTTGGCTTCATCCACTTCCAGGGACGGCTTGCCGTTCACCAGGGCCGGACGAATGGCCGCCACCGGGCAACGCGCCACGACGGAAGGACGCTCGCAGACGTTGGCCACTTGATCATGGTTGATCTTGGGCGGCTTGGTGTGCTGGATGATGATGGCGATGTCAGCCTGGCCGCCGCAATTGATTTCGCAGCAGGAGGTGGACAGGTGCACCCGGTTGGGCATCTCTTCGCGCCTGAACTCGTCGTAGAGTTCGTCCATCAGGGACTTCACGACGCCGGAGGCGTCCGTACCCGGGATGTCGCAGTGCAGCCAGCCCTGGGTATGGGAGATCATGGTCACGGAGTTGCCCGTGCCGCCCACCGGGAAGCCTTCGGCCTCCAGCTTCGCGATCAGGGGATCCACCTTGGCGGCGGTCGACACCATGAACTCGATATTGGAGCGGATGGTGAAACGGACACGGCCTTCGGCGTACTGGTCGGCGATGTCGCACAGCTTCCGGATGGTATAGACATCCATCTGACGCTGGGTGCCGGCGCGTACCGTCCACACCTCGTCACCACCGTGGGCGACGTGATGCAGGACACCGGGCCTGGGCCTGTCATGGTACTTCCAGTTGCCGTAGTTCTTGGCGAGCAGCGGATGGAGGAACTTGGTGTTCTCCGGTATCCCGCTCTCGATCGGCTTGCGCATTTGCGGTTGAGCCATTCCGATTATCTCCTCTTAGCCTTTAGGCGGACTTTTTTGCGTTGATCTTGGCGACTTCTTCGTCCCAACCGTCCATGCGAACGTAGGGGTTGGTGCGCGGCGCGGACACCATGGCGGGATCAATTTCGAGACCCAGGCCTTCCAGGTAGTTCACCAGGCCGATACGCTCGATCATCTCACCGGTACGCTCGTGCTCCAGGGCGTTCTCGGCGAAGAAGTCAATCATGCTCTGGGTCAGTTCGACCAGGGATTCCACGCCTTCGTCGGTATCCAGCTTGATGAACGGCACCACCACGGTACCCATCAGGTCACCGATCTTCAGGGTGCGCTTGCCACCCACCAGAATCGTGGCGCCCTTGTCCTTGCCGGGAGCCAGGCCACCGGTGATGACGTTGATGCACTGCATGCAGCGAACGCAGTCGCGGTTCTCGATCTCCAGGGCGTGAGTGTCATTCACCTTGACGGAGGAGATGGTGGCGCCGGTCTTGACCTTGTCGGCTTCCTTGACCTGAATGGCCTTGCTCGGGCAACGGGCCACAACGTCGTTCACCAGATCGGTCATGCCGTGCTTGGCGAAGTAGGCGCGAACCAGGGCTTCGTCGGTACGGATGTTGTCGCGCCAAGTGCCGATGACGGCCATGTCGGCGCGCTGGATGGAGTTCATGCAGTCGTTCGGGCAACCCGAGAACTTGAACTTGAACTTGTACGGCAGGGAAGGACGATGCAGGTCGTCGGTGAAGGCATTGGTGACGGCACGGTGCACCTTGGCCTCGTCGTAGCAGGACTGCTCGCAGCGGGCGGCGCCCACGCAGGACATGGCGGTACGCACGGCCGGGCCGGCGCCACCCATGTCGAAGCCCATTTCATTGATTTCATCCCAGGCCGGCTGTACAGCCTCGGTGGTGCAACCCTGGAACATGATGTCGCCGGACTGGCCGTGGAAGGCGATCAGGCCGGAGCCATGACGTTCCCAGATGTCCGCGAACTTGCGCAGGGTGTCGGTGTCGTAGTGCATGCCGGCGGGCGGCATGATACGGATGGTGTGGAACTCGGCCGCGTCCTTGAAGATCGGCTGCTCGTCAGCCCCCTTCAGTTCGGTGAAACGGGGAATCACGCCGCCGCCATAACCGAACACGCCAACGGTACCGCCCTTCCAGTAGCCCTTGCGGGTCATGTAAGAGGTTTCCAGTTGACCCAGAAGGTCGACCGCGATGTCCTTGTCTGCGGCGAGACGCTTCAGACCCGTAACAAAACTGGGCCAGGGACCGCTTTCCAGCGCATCCAGCATCGGGGTGGGGTGAAGTTGCTTTGCCATGCGTTGTCTCCTGTTCGTGCCGATGCGTTGGCACTTATCGTTTGCGGGGTGGCCCCCAAATTCAGCCTGGGCCGCATCGTACGGGCGTAAGCCCCCAGATGCCATCCCTCCGGGAGGTATAATTTAACCTCTCGGATGGGGGGCGGCCACCTACCCTGTTGGGTAGGTATGAAATCCTCCGCCTCGGGAATAGACCGAAGCGCCCTTGAGCCTGCTCAATATAGCCTCGCTGCGCTGCTAACTTATTGCACTGCAAGAATATTTTTGCGCACCGCAACAATCCCGGAATATCTGCCTGATGTCGTTCGGATGGCGGACTCGCAGCGTCTAAGATTACCATTTTCGATGGGTTCTTGGTAACCTTTGGTGCATACTCATAATCATAACGGAACCTGACTCCCCCCAACCCATGGACAAGACACCCGCCTCGATGCCACTTGCCACCCGCTTCACCCTGCCGCTGGGCCGGCAGGAAATCGAACTGTCGGAAACGGATTTCGAGGCGGGCGGCATGAACATGCTCCGCGTGCGTATTCGTGAAGGCAAGCGGTTCACCATTTTCGACGTGGACCCCGTCAGTGCGGCGACCTGGGGCAAGGCCATGCAGGAATGGGCCGAGACCGCTCTGGCTCGGGAAAACGGGCGGCAGGCCGCCAAGGCACAGGAATGAGCGACGCCCTCGAAGCTTCGGCGGCGGAGGCGGTGGACATCGCGTTCGCCCTGGAAGGGACCCAGTTGCCCGCCGACTACCGCTCCGCACTCTGGAAGGCAGTGGCGCAAGTTCTACCCTGGATGGAGGACGAGCCGCAAGCCGGCATCCATTCCCTCAAGGCCGTGGACACGAACTATGGCGTGGTGCTTCTGCCCAAGCGGGTCCGACTGACTCTCAGGGTGCCCTCGGAACGCGCGGAGGCGGCGGAAGCACTGGCGGGCAAGCTGCTGGATGTGGCAGGATTCACCCTCAAGGTTGGAGAATGCAAGGTCTGGCAACTCGCCGCGACTTCGACCCTTTATGCGGATTTCGTCACGACTGGCAGCGAGGCCGAGGATTTATTCTGCCGGGACATCGAGTCCGAACTGGCCGGGCTCGGCATACCGGCCCGTCTCATTTGCGGCCGCTCCCGAACCATGCTGGCGGGTGGCCGGCGTATCACCGGCTTTGCGCTGGCTCTGCATAGCGTGCCGCGGGAAAAATCGAGGTTTCTGCAGCAGATCGGACTGGGAAATGAACGCCGTCTGGGATGCGGCGTACTGGTACAGCACCGGGCCATTACCGGGCTCGACTGAAATTATTGACTCAGCTTATTCACTTAACAAGGAGGAAGACAAATGGGATATGTCGTAGACGGCGTGGAACTGGAAACCAACGATGACGGCTATCTGCTGGAGCCCGATTATCGCGACGAGGTGGCTCAGGTCATCGCAGCCGCGGAAGGTCTGGAACTGACCGATGCCCACTGGAAGATCATCAATTACCTGCGGGAAAAGTTCAAGGAAGAGGGCCATACCCCGAATATGCGCAACCTGATCAAGGGCTTGCAGGAAGAGGGCGACATGCCGGAAGCCGACAGCAAGCTGCTGTTCGATCTCTTCCCGCTGGGTGGCGCCGCCAAGCAAGGCTGCAAGATCGGCGGTCTGCCCCAGCCCAAGGGCAAGGGCGGGTACTAAGAAGAAAACGGTCGAGGGTCGAGAGTCGAGGGTTGTTTGTGCGCGCCGAAGGCGCGCAAACTCAGGCTCTCGACTCTCTACTCTCGACTCGAAACAAGGAAAACAACATGAGCACAGATACCCCCAACAAGGCAGACATCGTCCTGGATCTCAAGGGACTCAGCTGCCCCGCGCCGCTGGTTGGCGCCAAGCGCCTTTTCGATGATCTGGCCGAAGGCCAGACCCTGCTTCTCGTTTCCGACTGCCCGGGAACCCAGGACGACCTGTTCGCCTGGGCTAAACAGACCGGCAACCAGGTCCTGGCGACGGTCAAGAACCCGGATGGCAGCCACGGCTTTTATATCAAGAAGGGCAAGGCCGCCCTGCCCAAGGCCAATGCGGTACTCGACATGCGCGGCACCACCTGCCCCGGCCCCATCGTGGAAGGCCGGAAGATGTTGGCTGCCATGGCCGCCGGCGAAGTCCTGGAACTGATCAGCAACTGCCCCGGCGTCAAGGACGACCTCGTGAGCTGGGCGCACAGCACCGGCATCAAGTTGCTGGCCACGGTGGAACTGGGCGGCGGCGATTTCGCCTTCTACATGGCCCGTTCCTGACTCCATGCGCATCAAGAACCGCTGGTTCCGTGACAATTCGCCGCGTGGCCCGAAGGACATCGCGGGCGGCGGGGCGTTCATCGCCTTTCGCATCGCCCAGAACGCGCTCAAGAACATGCGCAAGGCCGATTTCGACATCGCCCCGGGATCGCAGTACTTCTCCTTCCTTGCCGAATGGCTGATCTTCCTGGTGCAGATCGCCGACCGCATCGCCTATGAGCGCATGGAGGAAGATGACCGGATCGAGTTCACCACCGCCATGGCCAACCGCCTGGGGGACATCCTGGAGGAGAACCGGGACGATCTGGTGGGTCGCGAGGGCGGCGCCGAGGTGGGCAGTTTCAAGGGCCGGTTCATCGGCCTGCTCAACCAGCGGGGCGCGGAATACGCCAGCCACGGCTACGGTGACGACGGCCCGGACTACGGCTTCCTGCGCCACCTGGCCTATAACCTGGTGGCGATCCTGGACGACCGGGACAAGACCTGGGTCCATGACCAGGTGATGGAAATCGAGGCGCCGGACGCTGCCGCCACCATGCGCCGCGGCGTCCTCGGCCTCCTGGGCGAGGAGCCCCGGCCAGCGCGGCGCGCCGGCGGAACCTCCGGGGATTGATCTGGGTAAAGGTTCTGCCCGGCCTTTCCGGGCAGACTGCCGATTCGAAAAACACAGAAAGCCGCGCCCATGCCTGTCGTCCCAACCCCCTTCGATCTTGCCAACGGCGAGGCCTACCGCATCTGGCGCGAGGCCAAGCTGGAAGCCCACCCCCGCAGCCTGTCCGATCTGTTGGTGGAGGTGGGCGATCCACGCCAGCTGACCTCCGGGGAACACCAGGCGATCATGGCTCGCTGCCGGACGGCCAACATGGCCATCTACGTCGGCAAATACAGGGAAGAGGACAAGGACATTCCCCGGCTCATGGGCAAGCAGTTCGGCCTCGTACACCTGGACGGCAACTGGCTGGCGGACGAGGACGGCATCAGCAGCCTGGAAGTGGCGGAGAGCGCCGAGACCCGCAAGGACTTCATCCCCTACACCAACCGCGCCATACGCTGGCATACGGACGGCTACTACAACCCGCCTGCCCGGCGCATCTGGGCCATGGTGCTCCATTGCGTCAGGCCCGCCGCCCAGGGGGGCGACAACGCCCTGATGGACCACGAGATGGCCTATCTGCTGCTCCGGGACGAGAATCCGGAGTTCATTCGCGCCCTCATGGCGCCGGACGCCATGAGCATTCCGGCGCGGGACGACGAAAACGGCGTGGCCCGCCCCACCGAGACCGGCCCGGTCTTCCTCGTGGATCCGGCCACCGGCGCCCTGCACATGCGCTACACGGCCCGGACCCGCAGCATCGAATGGAAGGCGGACGACGCCACCCGGGCCGCGGTCGCCGCGCTGGAGCGCCTCTTGGCCTCCGACTCGCCCTTCATCTTCCGCGGCCGCCTCGCCCCCGGCATGGGCCTCATCTGCAACAACGTCCTGCACGACCGCTCCGGCTTCAGCGACGACCCGGCCCACCCACGCCTGCTCTACCGGGCGCGCTACCTGGACTGGCTGGATACCCGCAAGTAGTTCCTGCACGGACCACCCGACACGCCCCTTGAAAACGAGCGTGTCGGTCTCACTTACGCTCGAACGCCCGAAATTCCACCCCGTTCGAGGACTCCCCCATGAACCCCCTGCTCGATTTCTCCGGCCTGCCGCGCTTTGACGCGGTGCGGCCGGAGCATGTCACGCCTGCCATCACGGAACTGCTCAGCCGTTGCCGGACCACCGTGGAACGGCTCGCCGCCGACACGGCCGCCCCCTCCTGGGACAACTTTTCCGCCCCCCTCAACGATGAGATCGAGTTTCTGTCCCGAGCCTGGGGCATCGTGGGCCACCTGCATTCGGTCAACGATGTGCCGGAATGGCGCGAGGCCTACAACCAGAATCTGCCGGAAGTCACCCGTTTCTATTCCGAGCTGGGTCAGAACCTGGATCTGTTCAGGAAGTCCAAGGCCATCCAGTCCGGCCCGGAGTACCCGACGCTGTCCCAGGCGCGCCGGGCCATCCTGGACCACGAGGTGCGGGACTTCAAGCTTTCCGGAGCCGAACTGCCCGAGGAACAGAAACCCCGCTTCCAGGAAATCCAGGAGCGCCTGGCCGCCCTGTCCGCCAAGTTCTCGGAGAACCTGCTGGACGCCACCAACGCCTTCTCCCACCTGGTCACGGACGAGGCACAACTCGCAGGCCTGCCGGAGGACGTGAAGGAGGCCGCGGCGGAGAAGGCGAAGAAGGATGGCAGGGAAGGCTGGAAATTCACCTTGCACGCGCCTTCCTACCTGCCGGTGATGCAGTACGCCGAGGACCGGGACTTCCGGGAAACCTTGTACCGGGCCTACGCCACCCGCGCTTCAGAAATCCTGGGCACGAACGGTCGCCTGGAGTGGGACAACTCGCCCCTCATGGTGGAGATTCTGAAGCTCAAGTCCGAGGAGGCCCGGCTCCTGGGTTACGGCTGCTACGCCGAGGTATCCCTGGTACCCAAGATGGCCGACACGCCGGAACAGGTGGCCGGGTTCCTGAAGGAACTGGGGGCGAAGGCCCGGCCGTTTGCGGAAAAGGATCTGGCGGAACTGCGCGCCTTCGCGGCCGCCGAGTTGGGCCTGGAGAAACTGGAATCCTGGGACACCCCCTGGGCTTCGGAGAAGTTGCGCCAGAGCCGCTATGCCTTCTCCGAGCAGGAGGTGAAGGAATACCTGCCGGAACCCAAGGTGCTGGCCGGCCTGTTCCGGGTGATCGAGAGCCTGTTTTCCGTCCGGATCGCACCGGATATGGCCCCGGTCTGGCACCCGGACGTGCGCTTCTTCAAGGTCGTGAAGCAGGACGGCAGCCTGGTGGGCCAGTTCTACCTGGACCTCTACGCCAGGGAAACCAAGCGCGGCGGCGCCTGGATGGATGAAGCCATGGCCCGGCGCACGCTGCCCGGCGGCATACAGACCCCGGTGGCCTACCTGAACTGCAACTTCCCGGCTCCCGTGGGAGACAAACCGGCCACCTTCAGCCACGATGACGTGATCACCCTGTTCCACGAATGCGGGCACGGCCTGCATCACCTCCTGACCGAGGTGGACGAACTGGGCGTCTCGGGTATCCACGGCGTGGAATGGGACGCGGTGGAACTACCTTCCCAGTTTCTGGAAAACTTCTGCTGGGAATGGGATGTGGTCAAGGACATGACCGGCCACGTGGACACGGGGGCGCCCCTGCCCAGGGAACTGTTCGGCAAGATGCTCTCGGCCAAGAACTTCCAGAGCGGCCTCATGATGCTGCGCCAGATCGAATTCAGCCTGTTCGATCTCCTGCTGCACTGGCAGTACGATGCGAACGGCCAAAAGACCGTCCTGGATCTGCTGGAGGAGGTGCGGGACGAGGTGGCGGTGCTGCGTCCGCCGGCCTGGGGCCGCTTCCCCCAGAGCTTCTCCCACATCTTCGCCGGAGGCTACTCGGCCGGCTACTTCAGCTACAAGTGGGCGGAAGTGCTCTCGGCGGACGCCTACAGCCGGTTCGAAGAGGCTTCCCTCACCAACGGCAGCGTGCTGGATGCGGAAACGGGACGCAGCTTCTGGCAGGAAATCCTGGCGGTGGGCGGCAGCCGCCCCGCACTGGATTCCTTCAAGGCCTTCCGCGGCCGAGAGCCCAGCGTAGACGCCCTGTTGCGACACAATGGGATGGTTGGGGCATAATTGCCACGGGCTTTCATTCCATCGGACGTGCGCGCCATGCGCCGCACGCCGATGAATACTCACGGTAACCGGAGCCTCGCACCACCATGCGTTTCCCTACCCTCTGCTTATTGTTGCTTGCCCTGCCGCTCACGGCATCCGCCGAGCTTTACCGCTGGGTGGACGCCAACGGCCGGGTGACCTATTCCGATCAACCGCCCCCGGCGAACGCCCGGGACGTTCAGCAGAAGAAGTTGGGCAACAACGTGTTCTCGTCGGAAAAGCTCTCCTACGGCGCGCGCCAGGCCATGAAGGATTTTCCGGTCACGCTGTACACCGGCCAGGATTGCGGCAAGGGCTGCGACGAGGCCCGCGCCTGCCTGAAACAGCGCGGTATCAGCTTCGCGGAGAAGGGGCTGCTCACGCCCGAAGATGCCGCGGCCTACCGTCAGAACGTGGGCGACGGCCCCCTGTTCGTGCCCGCCCTCACCGTGGGCAGCCAGAAGATCAAGGGGTTCGAGAAGGGAAGTTGGGAGAAGCTCCTGGACGAAGCCGGCTACCCTCGCAGTGCCTCTCCGGGCCAGTAGGCTTGCGGCAAGACGCCGCTTGAGATGCGACAGCGTGGCGGACACGCGCTACGCACGCAGCCTCGCCGCCCCATAGACCCGGCCAGACATCCCCCGATGCCATCCTCGCTTTCTCCACGCGCCGAACGCTTGTTCCTGCTCACGCTGGCGGGCATCCAGTTCAGTCACATCCTCGACTTCATGATCGTGATGCCGCTCGGTCCGGTTTTGATGCGCGCCTTCGGCATCGGGACGCACGAGTTCGGCCTGCTGGTGGCTTCATACAGCTTCAGCGCGGCGATTTCCGGCGTGCTGGCCGCCACCTTCGTGGACCTGTTCGAGCGTAAGCGGCTCTTGCTGTTCAGTTTTTCCCTCTTCGCACTGTCCACCCTGGCCTGCGGTCTGGCTCCCGGCTATGCGACCCTGATGGTCGCACGCGGCCTCGCCGGGGTATTCGGTGGCGTGATGGGCGCCCTGGTTCAGACCATGATCGGCGATGTCATCCCCTACGCCCGGCGCGCCAGGGCCAGCGGCCTCGTCTCAACCGCGTTCTCCATGTCGACGGTGGCGGGAGTTCCCTTGTCGCTGTGGCTGGCCAATCGTTTCAGCTGGCGGGCGCCCTTCTTTCTGATCGCCACCCTGAGCCTCATGTTCATCCTCGTCGGCATCCGCATCCTGCCGGAACTGCGGCATCACCTGAGCGCCGAAAAGCGTTCCCACCTGCTTTCCGCGACCTTCGCGGTGCTCGGCGACATGAACCACCTCCGGGCTTTGCTGTACTCCGCACTGATCATCTTCTCCGGTTTCACCGTGATCCCCTACATCACCGTGTATGCCGTGAACAACGTCGCCATCTCCCCGCACGACATCCCCTTCGTCTACCTCGCGGGCGGCGCCGCGACGCTGATTACCGCCCGATTCATAGGACATTGGGCAGACAAACGCGGCAAGGTCGAGGTTTACCGACTCGTGGCGCTTGCCGCCATGGTGCCCCTGGCGGTGGTGACCCATATCGGCGTCGTACCCCTGTGGAGTTGGCTTCTGTGCACCACGAGCTTCTTCGTCCTGGTATCGGGGCGCATGATTCCGGCCATGGCCATCATTTCCTCCGCGGCGCAGCCCAAGCTTCGCGGCACCTTCATGTCCCTCAACGGAACGGTGCAGTCGCTTGCCATGGGCCTGGCGACGACCCTGGCGGGATTCATCATCAGCCTGGACGGAGCGGAAAAGATCGCGGGCTACGCTACCGTGGGCTATGTCGCCATGGCGGCAAATCTGCTGGCGATCGGGTTCGCCTCCCGCATCGCGTTGCACGATCTGCATTCAAGACCAGCCGTTTCCTGACGTGCAAGCATCCGCAGGCCAATGCATTGATGCAGCACAACATCCGCTTGTCTGACGATGTTAGCATTCCCCGGTTGCCATTTCACCCGAGGAAACGTGGGTCATGAGAAACGAGCAAAAAGGTGATTTGACGAGCATCAGCGCCATCGAGGGCGTAGTGACATCGTTGCAGCAGCGCATGGACCCCTTTGGCGTCACGACCTCGCTGCTCAACGCGCAGGCGGCCTGGCTGATGCACCCGCTGGAGCTTTCCAGGGCGGTCAGTGCCATGTCCGAAGACCTCCTGGCGCTACAGGCTCACCTGATGCGCCGCGCCGCGGGCATGCCCAGCCCGGATGTCATCAAGGCCCAGGAGGGTGACGCGCGCTTCGCCGATCCGGTATGGAGCGACGAGGCAACCTGGGACATCATCAAGGAATCCTACCTGGCGATCACCCACCACATCGAGGACATGCTGTTCGAGACGCCGGGGCAGTCCGACAAGGAACGCCGGCGCGCGGCTTTCTGGGTGCGTGAATGGCTCAACGCCATGGCCCCGACCAACTTCTTCCTCACCAATCCGGTCGCCCTGCGCAAGTGCGTGGAGACCAAGGGAGAGAGCCTGGTCAGTGGTTTCAAGAACTTCATGCGCGACGCGAAGGCGAAAAACATCCGCATGGTGGAAGCCGACGCCTTCAAGGTCGGCGTGGATCTGGCCATCACCCCGGGCCGGGTGGTCTTCCGCAACAGGATGCTGGAACTGATCCACTACACGCCGACCACGGCCCGGGTGCACAAGGTGCCCATCGTCATCATCACGCCCTGGATCAACAAGTTCTACATCCTGGATCTCACGCCCAAGAAGAGCCTGGTCAAGTTCCTCACGGACCAGGGCTACAGCGTGTTCATCACGAGCTGGAAGAACCCGACCGCAGACATGGCGGATGTCCGGTTTGACGACTATCTGCTCGATGGCGTGGATCAGGCCATCGAGGCCGCCAAGAAGCTGTGCAAGGTACCGCAAGTGCATCTCACCGGCTACTGCATCGGCGGCACGTTGGTGGCAACCTACATGGCCTGGGCCAACCGGCACCACGGGGAAAGGAAGACGCCGGTGGCGCACTGGACCTTGTTCACCACGCTCACCGATTTCTCCAAGCCGGGCGACATTGATGTCTTCATAGACGAACCCGCCGTTGCCGCCCTGGAGGAGAAGATGGCCAAGACCGGCTATCTGGCCGGCGATGACATGGCCTCCAGTTTCCGCTTGCTGCGCTCCAACAGCCTGGTCTGGCACTACTTCGAGAAGAGTTACCTGATGGGCGAGCCACTGCCGCCTTTCGATGTGTTGTTCTGGAACATGGACACGACGCGCATGCCGGCGGCGATGCACTCGTTCTACCTGCGGCAGATGTATCTGCACAACAACCTGATGAAGCGTGACGCCCTGACCATCGCCGGTGAGCCGATTGATCTGGACCGCATCACCCAGCCGCTTTATGCCGTGAGCGCGGAGGATGACCATATCGTGCCCTGGACCCAGTCCTATCGCATCCGCAAGTACATCAACGTCAATGCCCACATGCGTTTCGTGTTGTCCACGTCGGGGCACATCCTCGGCATCGTCAATCCGGTGGTCAATCCTCCGAAACGCAGTTTCTGGGTGGCGGAACCCGAGCGCAACGAGCACTTCGAGCATTGGTTCAACCGGGCGGAGAAGAACCCGGGCAGTTGGTGGCAAGACTGGTCCAACTGGTTGGCGCCCCAATGTGGCGCCATGGTGGACGCACCGAGCGTGAGTGCGAAAACCTATCCGGACCTCGGCCCCGCCCCCGGCACCTACGTTTTCGAGGCGTAACGATCCCTCGGCACCGCCATGAGTCTGCCGCGACGCGCCGGCCCATTCCCGCGGAGGAATGCCGTTTCCATGGCCACAGGCGGCGCCTGATTCCCACCGGATTAGCGCTGATGGCATCTCAAGTATTTACCGGGCGCGCCGATATTCGGCAATGCGTATGTTGCTGGCCTGTCTGCGCGATACCGTTGCCGATTATCGCGGCGCGTTTCCCGACCGGGTCGCGTTTGGCACTTCATGACGGTGACGGGCGGCGTGCGGCGTTCCAGGAGCAGTCTTGCCTCAGCCCAGGGAGAGGGGCCATGCGTAAATTCGCCGTTGCCATATCATTTATTGCCATCCTGACGCCATTCCCCGCGCAGGCGGACACCGACGTCGGCGTGGAGCAGCTCCTCGCCTTGAGCCTGGAAGATCTGATGACATCCAGGGTCAAGATCTCCACCAGCACGGAGCGGGAACTGTCCAAGGCGCCCTCCGTGGTGTCCGTCATCACGGCGGATGACATCAAGGCCACCGGCGCGACCAACCTCACCGACATCCTGGGCAGCATCCCGGGCATCTACATCCGAACCAACCTGTTCGGATTCCGGCCGCTGGTCACCTTCCGCGGCGCTGCCGGCACCCATACCCTGTTGATGGTGAATGGCACGCCGATCAGGGATCTGGTGTGGTCCTCCGGCATATTCTGGAAGGGGCTGCCGACGAGCATGATTGACCGGGTGGAAATCATTCGCGGCCCGGGCTCGGCCCTCTACGGCTCGGACGCCTCTGCCGGCGTGATCAACGTGGTCACCAAGACCGCCGGCCGGATCACCCAATCGGAGGCCGGCGTACGCGTCGGCAGTTTCGATTCCCAGGACGCCTGGGTGCAACACGGAGGAAACTGGAACGGCTACGACGTCGGCTTCACGGCGGAACTGTCGCACACCGGCGGCCACGATCCCTTCATCGCCGGTGACGGTCAGACCACCAAGGATCTGGCCTACGGTACCCACGCTTCCTATGCGCCCGGGTACGCCCATTACGGCTGGGACAACGCCGATTTCCATTTCTCCATGGCGAGCGGGAACTGGCACCTGAACACCGATTATTCGCGGCATAGCAACGTGGAAATCGGCCTGACCGGAGCGGCGGTTCTGGACCCCCTGACACGGGGCAGCGACGGTCGGCTCAATATTCAGATGCTATACGGCAATGCGGAATTCGCGCGGGACTGGGCGCTCAATGCCGAGCTGCGCTATACGCGCATTGACTACACGTCGGGCAACGGCTTCCAGGAAAACCCTCCCGGCTTGAAGGACGCCACCGGAACCTACCCCGCCGGCTTCATCAATCAGCAGAGCTCGGCCGAGGGCGGCATCACATTCGAGGTCAGCGGGCTCTATACCGGCGTCAGAGGGCATTCGATCCGGGTAGGCGGCGGCGGCAACTCGGAAGACCTCTATTCCGTCGAGCACTACGTCAACAAGGGAACCGGACCCAACGGGACGACCCTGCCCGCCGGCGGACCCTTGGTCAACCTCTCGGGCACGCCCTACGCCTTCGCGCCGGAGAAGATTCGGCAAGTCAACTACCTTTTTGTCCAGGACATGTGGACACTCTCGCCGAATTGGGAACTGACAGCCGGGGCGCGCTATGACCATTACTCCGACTTCGGCGGAACGGTGAATCCCCGTCTGGCGCTGGTCTGGCAAACCACGGAAAGCCTGACCACGAAACTGATGTATGGCCGCGCCTTCCGCGCCCCCTCGTATCTCGAACTGTATTCCCTCACCGCCTCCAACAAGCCGAATGCCAACCTGACCCCGGAACGGTCGAGAACCTGGGATCTGGCCTTCGATTACGCGGCTTCCAGGACGTTCAAGGTCGGGATTGATTTCTACGTGTTCTCCCAGTTCAATATCATCGGCGCCGATGCCTCCAAGCAGTACCAGAATATAGGCGACCTCACGGCACGCGGCATCGAACTGGAGGCCCAGTGGCAGGCCACCCGGTCGCTCCGTCTGGCGGGTTCCCTCAGCACCCGCAGCGAAGACTATTCCCCGTTCCGCACCTTCAACGTGCCGAAACAGTCTGCCTACCTGCGCGGCGACTGGGCGGTCGGACCCGGCTGGAACTGGAACGTGCAAGCCACCCGAACCGGCAGGCATCTGATTCCGACCACCGACCCGCGCCCACCTCTGGACGCATACACGATCGTGGACACCACGATTCGCTATTCGCCGCGCAAGGACTGGGAATTGGCCGCGTCGGTGCGCAACCTGTTCGGCACGGACGCCTGGGAATACACCAGCACCGCCATCCCCAATTATCTACCGCTGCCGGGGCGTAGCCTGTTTGCGGAACTGCGGTACAAGCTCTAACGCTTTCCAGCATGCAGACCCCGTCAGAGATGGTGCGCTCGGAATGGTGATCGTATCGTGATGGCATTCGTCATGAGGTATCGTTTCGTCCACGCCCTGTTCCTGCTGGCCATGGCGATGTACCGCTGCGCACCGGCACTGGCCGCGGATTTGCCCAGCGAACAATCGCTCCGGTCGGCGATGGTGTTCAATTTCCTGAAGTTTTCCGAAGTTCCCCGGGACGGTAACGCCGGCACGGCGCAGGGACGACTGTGCATTGCGGTCGCCGATCCTCTCCAGGTCGAGGCCTTCATGGCCCTTTCCGGCCGCAAGTTATGGGGTGGCGAGTTGTCCGTCGCGCGCTATACCGGCCGCTCCGACGACTGCCGGGCACTGTACGTGGACTCGCGCCAACGCTGGAACGCGGCGGTGGATCAACACGCCCTGAGACAGACTCTCACGATCAGCGCCTATCCGGGCTTCGCCCGGGAGGGGGGTATGATCGAGATCGTCTTCGAGGAATCGGGCACCCGTTTCGATATCAACCTGGCGGAGATCAGGCGAGCGGGCATCCACCTCTCTCCGCAACTGTTGCGCCTCGCGCGCCATGTCTATGAATAACCCCTCGCCGCCCCCATCGGCCGGCGGCCGGCGGTCCATCCGCTACGCCCTGGCACGGCTGATCCTGGCGGCCACGGCGCTGGGCATCGGCCTTGCGCTGCTTACGGCAGCCGGGCTGATGCTCAATAATCAGCGCGAAGACATTCAACGTTCCCTGACTGCGGCCGCCAACGCAGCGGGCGTGGCGGGGAGTGCGGCGGTCGCCTTCCACGACGCGACGGCCGCCCACGACGTCCTGGTAATGCTCAAGGCCTACCCGGAAATCCAGGCCGCCGCCCTGTACCAGACCGACGGCCGCAGGCTGGCCAGCTATGGCGATGATCAATGGCTTCCGCCGGATGCGCGTGGCCTCGGGCCAGAGCATTCGCATATCGCGCCACTCGGCCCCACCGCCACCCTGCACCTGCCCATCGTGGTGGACAATTCCCCCGTCGGCACCGTATTCGTCCATGCGCGGCTCGACAATTATTGGCACAGTTATTTCAGGGCCTTGGGCGTGGCCTTTCTGGTCGGGGTCGCCGGCGGCGCATTGCTCCTGTTTCTGGCCATACGCCTGCTCGACCGCATCATCCGGCCGATCCGCCTCCTGGCGGATGCGGCAACGGACGTGCGGCTACGGCAGGACTTCAGCCCACGGAACATCCCTGCCGCCGAGGACGAAATTGGCGACCTGGTAAACAACTTCAATTCACTGCTGGCGGAAGTGGACAGCGGCAGGAAATCATTGACGGCCTACCAGAACGAACTGGAAATCCGGGTGGCCGATCGCACGAACGAGCTCTCCCTGGCAAACCAGGAGTTGCAGGCCGCCAAGGAACTGGCCGAAGCGGCGACGAAGGCGAAGTCCGCGTTTCTGGCCAACATGAGCCACGAGATCCGGACCCCCATGAACGCCATCCTGGGCATGGCGCACGTCATGCGCATGGGCGGAGCCACCGACAAGCAGATGGCACAGCTCGACCGGATCGGCACGGCCTCCACCCATCTGCTCAACGTCATCAACGACATCCTCGATCTATCCAAGATCGAGGCGGACAAGCTCACGCTGGAGGAAAGGGACTTCGGCGTCGAGGGCATCCTGGAGAACGTGGCGGCGATCATCTCGCCCAAGGTGGATGCCAAGGGCCTCAAACTGGTAATGGATACCGGTGACCTCCCGCGCCGCCTGACGGGCGACCCTACCCGGCTGACCCAGGCCCTGCTCAATTACGCCAACAACGCCGTCAAATTCACGGCAACCGGCACGGTCACGATTCGAACCCGGGCACTGGAAGAGGATGCCGATCGGGTCCTCCTGCACTTCGAGGTGGAAGATACGGGCATCGGCGTGGATCCGGAGCACGCCGCGCGCCTGTTCTCGGCATTCGAACAGGCTGACAACTCCATCTCCCGGCAATATGGCGGCACCGGGCTCGGCCTGGCCATTTCCCGCAAGCTGGCGCAATTGATGGGGGGGAAGGCGGGTGTTCGCAGCGCTCCGGTCCAGGGCAGCACTTTCTGGTTCACCGCCCGGCTGAAGAAGAGCGCCTCGGTCGCGGATGAGACGCAGGAGGCCTCTCCACGGGCGGTGACAGGCGCGAGCATGGCCGGAGCCTTCGCCGGCAGGAAGGTTCTGCTCGTGGAAGACGATGACATCAATCAGATGGTGGCCCTGGAATTCCTGAGCCCGACCGGCCTGGCCGCCGACATCGCGAACAACGGCGCCGAGGCGGTGGACATGGCCCGCCGGGGAGCCTACGACCTGATCCTCATGGACATGCAAATGCCCAGGATGGATGGCCTGGAGGCAACGCGCCGGATTCGCCAATTGCCGGGACGGGAATCCACGCCGATCATCGCGATGACCGCGAACGCCTTCAGGGAAGATCGGGACAAATGCCTCACGGCCGGCATGAATGACTTCATGACGAAACCCATCGTCGCCGACGTCCTCTACGCCATGCTCCTAAAATGGCTGCCTGTGAAGTAGACGACCGCCCGGCCGACTACCCCGCAGAACGAGCTCCGCGGGGTGCGTAGACGGCCCTGATCAGCGCCGGCTGAGCTGGCTCACGTCCCGAACGGCGCCGGTATCCGCCGAGGTGGTCATGGCGGCATAGACCTGAAGCGCCGGGGAAACCACCCGATCCCGATTCAGCGGCTGCCAGGCCTTGTCGCCCCGCTCCTCCATGTCCGCCAGGCGCCGGGTCATCTCGTCGGCCGACACCGCCAGGTGAATGCTGCGGTTCGGGATGTCAATCTCGATGGTGTCGCCCGTTTCCACCAGGCCGATGGCGCCGCCCGAGGCGGCCTCCGGCGAGCAGTGGCCGATGGACAGGCCCGAGGTGCCGCCGGAGAAACGGCCGTCGGTCAGGAGGGCACATTGCTTGCCCAGGCCGCGGGATTTCAGGTACGAAGTCGGATAGAGCATCTCCTGCATGCCGGGACCGCCCTTCGGGCCCTCGTAGCGCACCACCACCACGTCACCGGCCACCACTTCCTCGCTCAGGATGCCTGCCACGGCATCGTCCTGGCTCTCGTAGACCCGGGCGCGGCCGGTGAACTTCAGGATGCTGTCGTCCACCCCCGCGGTCTTGACGATGCAGCCGTTTTTGGCGATGTTGCCGTAGAGCACGGCCAGGCCGCCATCCTGGGAATAGGCATGGGCCTTGTCCCGGATGCAGCCCTTTTCCCGGTTGTCGTCCAGGCTGTCGTAGCGCCGGGACTGGGAGAAGGCCACCTGGGTCGGCACGCCACCCGGGGCGGCGCGGAAGAATTCATGCACCGCGGCGTCCGACGTGCGCTTGATGTCGTAGCTATCCAGGGCCGCCGCCAGGGTCGGGCTGTGCACCGTGGGCAGATCCCGGTTCAGGAGGCCGGCCCGGTCCAGCTCGCCCAGGATGGACATGATGCCGCCCGCCCGGTGCACGTCTTCCATGTGGTAGTCCTGGGTGGCGGGGGCCACCTTGCACAGGCAGGGCACGCGGCGGGACACGTGATCAATATCCTTCATGCCGAAGGCAACGCCCGCCTCCCGGGCCGCCGCCAGGAGGTGCAGCACCGTATTGGTGGAGCCGCCCATGGCCACGTCCAGGCTCATGGCGTTCTCGAAGGCGCCGAAGCTGGCGATGGAACGGGGCAGCACCGAGGCGTCGTCCTGTTCGTACCAGCGCCGGCACAGTTCCACGGCGGTGCGGCCGGCCTTGAGGAACAACTCCTTCCGATCCGCATGGGTGGCCATGAGGGAGCCGTTGCCGGGAAGGGAAAGCCCCAGCGCTTCCGTCAGGCAGTTCATGGAGTTGGCGGTAAACATGCCGGAGCAGGAACCGCAGGTGGGGCAGGAAGAGCGCTCGAAGTTGTCCACGTCCTGGTCGGACACGCTCTGGTCGCCCGCCTTGATCATGGCGTCAATCAAGTCCACCTTGATGGTCTTGCCGCCCCACTGCACTTTTCCCGCTTCCATCGGGCCGCCGGAGACGAACACGGCGGGGATGTTGAGGCGCAGCGCCGCCATCAACATGCCGGGGGTGATCTTGTCGCAGTTGGAGATGCACACCAGGGCGTCGGCGCAATGGGCGTTGGCCATGTATTCCACGGAATCGGCGATCAGTTCCCGGCTGGGGAGCGAGTACAGCATCCCCGCGTGGCCCATGGCGATGCCGTCGTCTATGGCGATGGTGTTGAATTCCTTGGCGATGCCGCCCGCCGCCTCGATTTCGCGCGCCACCAACTGGCCCATGTCCTTCAGGTGCACGTGGCCCGGCACGAACTGGGTGAAGGAATTCACCACGGCGATGATGGGTTTGCCGAAATCGCCATCCTTCATGCCCGTGGCGCGCCACAGGGCGCGAGCGCCAGCCATGTTGCGGCCGTGGGTGGACGTGCGGGAACGGTACTGGGGCATGACGGACTCCGGGGCAAAAGCGAAGAGGGGAATTCTACCCGAGGCAAGGGAAGAACGGGCCATGGGGAAAACGAAGCCGGGCCTGGCCGGTGCGATCCGGCAAGGCCCCGCTCCCTCGCCCCCCCGGCCCCTCTCCCACAAGGGGGCAAGGGGAGCATCATGAGTCGCTTCGCGACTTTTACCTTGATGCGTTACTCGCCGCCGAGCTGGACGGTGCGCTTATTGACCGGCTGGGTCGGTCGGGCATTCATCGGGTACATGGCGCCGAAGCGGGCGATCTGCACGCGGGAGGCTTCCACCGGCGTGCTCAACACGAACCAGTTCACGCCCTCGGAGCAGGGCGGGGTGGTGAGGGAGCCGGAGAAGTTGTAGTAGCTACGCTTGCCCGGCAGCAGGTCGGCCGGGTTGAAGCTGACACCCGCCGCGGCGACTTCCTTGCCCACTTCTCTGGGCACACCATCCCATATCTTCTGGAGCAGGGCATTCTCCGCGCCCTGCTTGAACAGAACCGCCACCACGGCCAGCTTGCCGTCCGCGCTCTTGTGCACCATGTGCGCCACGAGCTCATAGGACTTGCCGTCAATCTTCTCCTCGGAGGGGCGGTGGAAGTGGAACTGCTTCAATTCATAGGTCTGGCCGCCGATGCTGATGGAGCTCCCGCCCTCGACGTTGGCCTGTATGGTATGGCCGTTATCTATGACCTTGAGCGAGGTCGGCTGGTAGGCGAAGGCGATGGCGCCCAGGCTGGACTTGCCGGCCGTCTTGGTCGAGATGTCAATCGGCGACTGGACCTTGCCCAGGGCGCAGGTGCCGAATTCCTTTTCCAGCTTGCCCCACTTGGCGGGGCCGGCCTCCCCCTCGTAGCTCCAGTGCGGCGCATGGTGCGCATGTTCGGCGTGTTTTTCGGCCTGCTTTTCCGCGGCATAAGCGGCAAACGGCAGGGTGGCGGCAAAGGCCAGGGCGATATGAAGCTTCATGCGGGAGTCTCCGAAAAATATAAAAAGCCGGGGCAAGCCGGGATCCGTCAAAGTATATCAGGCCCCGATTTCAGAACCCCGCACGTTTCGTCACATCGAAACCAGAAAAAACAGCCGGCCCGACGCGGAAACCGGCTGTTTTCCAGGATGAAAGTCTTACTTGAACTCGATGATCACCTCGTCCACCGCCAGGCTGTCGCCGGCCTTGGCCACGACCTTGGACACCACGCAATCCTGCTCGGCCTTCAGGATGTTTTCCATCTTCATGGCCTCGATCACCGCCAGCTTCTCGCCCGCCTTCACCTCCTGGCCAACCCTCACCGCGATTTCGCGCAGCAGGCCGGGCATGGGAGAGAGCAGGAAGCGGGACAGGTCGGGCTTGGGCTTGTCCGGCATGAGGGCCTGAAGCTCGGCGGCCCGGGCGGTGAGTACCATGAAGTCCTGGCGCGTACCCCAGTGGAACAGGCGGTGCTTCATGCGGTGCCGCTCCACCTGGAGGCAGATCGGCTCATTGTTGCAGGTGCCGCGGAACAGCGCCTCGCCCAGCTTCCAGCCGGAGAGGATTTCGTACTTCTCGCCCTTGTATTCCACCTCGTAGCCGCCGGGAATGCCCTTCACGACCACCGGATGGCTCTCGTTCTGGCCACCTTCCACCACCTTCACCACCACCCAGGCATCGCCCACCCTCAGCTCGTGGCCGGGGAGTTGGCCGGACACCGAGGCCTGCCGGTCCACGTAGCTGCGATGCACGTAGGCCGCGACCGACACCAGCAACGCCGGATCGTCGTGGGGCACCATCTCGGGACTGAAGCCTTTCGGATACTCCTCGGCGATGAAGCCGGTGTTGAAATGCCCCGACTGGAAGCGCGGATGCTGCATCAGCGCCGCCTGGAAGGGGATGTTGGACGAGATGCCGCGGATGACGAAGCCGTTCAGGGCGTCCCTCATGCGCTGAATCGCCTGCTCCCGCGTCGCGCCGTGCACGATCAGCTTGGCGATCATGGAGTCGTAGAACATGGAAATCTCGCCGCCCTCATAGACGCCGGTATCCACGCGCACGTGCCCCGCCTCCTCGGCGGGCGGCTGGAACTTCACCAGGCGGCCGGTGGAAGGCAGGAAGCCGCGGAAGGGATCCTCGGCGTTGATCCGGCATTCCATGGCCCAGCCGTTCAACTTCACGTCATCCTGGGTGAGCGGCAGCTTCTCGCCGGCCGCCACACGAATCATGAGCTCCACCAGGTCCAGGCCGGTGATGTATTCCGTGACCGGATGTTCCACCTGGAGTCGGGTGTTCATTTCCAGGAAGTAGAAGCTCTTGTCGGCGCCGACGACGAATTCCACCGTGCCGGCGGACTCGTAATTCACGGCCCGGGCCAGGGCCACCGCCTGCTCACCCATGGCGCGGCGCATGGCCGAGTCCACGAAAGGTGACGGCGCCTCCTCGATGACCTTCTGGTGGCGGCGCTGGATGGAGCAATCGCGCTCGTTCAGATAAACATAGTTGCCGAAGGAATCGCCCAGCACCTGGATCTCGATGTGGCGCGGCTCCAGCACGTACTTCTCGATGAACACGCGATCGTCGCCGAAGGCGTTCCTGGCCTCATTGACGCAGGAGGCGAAACCCTCGAAGGCTTCCTGGTCGTTGAAGGCCACGCGCAGGCCCTTGCCGCCGCCGCCGGCGGAGGCCTTGATCATCACCGGGTAGCCGATGCCCTTGGCGATCTCCACCGCCTCGGCCGGGCCGGAGATGGCCGCGTTGTAACCGGGGATGGTGTTGACCTTGGCGGCCTGTGCCAGCTTCTTGGACTCGATCTTGTCGCCCATCTTGCTGCTGGAATAATGCTTGGGCCCGATGAACTTGACGCCCGCCTCTTCCAGGCGCCGGGAGAATTCGGAGTTCTCCGACAGGAAGCCGTAACCCGGATGTACCGCCTCGGCCCCCGTCTGCTTGCAGGCGGCGATGATCTTGTCGGCGACCAGGTAGGATTCCTTGGAAGGCGCGGGCCCGATGCAAACGGCCTCGTCGGCCAGTTCCACGTGCAGGGCGTCCTTGTCCGCCTCGGAATAAACGGCCACCGTCTTGATGCCCATCTTGCGGGCGGTCTTGATGACGCGGCAGGCGATTTCTCCCCTATTGGCAATTAGAATCTTGTTAAACATTTCTCACCTCCGGGGAGAAATCGCCTGAGCACGCTCCGCGTGCAAGGCGATTTAGCTTCGCTGCTGCGCCGCTACGCGGCTGGTCACCGCGGTTCGCGATCAGTATTTTTGTGAACATGTTGCCTCCTAGAGACTAGAGGCTAGGGACTAGAGGCTAGGGAATATATGGCGCGCCTTAAGGCGCGCTAACTAACCCTAGCCTCTAGCCTCTAGTCTCTAGCCTCTCAAATAAATCAAAGCGGAATATTGCCGTGCTTGCGCCACGGATTCTCGAGTTGCTTGTCGCGCAGCATGGCCAGCGAGCGACAGATGCGTTTGCGGGTTTCACTGGGCATGATGACGTCGTCTATGAAGCCGCGGGCGCCGGCGACGAAGGGGTTGGCGAACTTGGCCTTGTACTCCGCCTCCCGCTCCGCCAGCTTGGCCGGGTCGTTCTTCTCCTCGCGGAAGATGATTTCCACCGCGCCCTTGGGGCCCATCACCGCGATCTCGGCGGAGGGCCAGGCGAAATTCACGTCGCCCCGCAGGTGCTTGGAACTCATCACGTCGTAGGCGCCGCCGTAGGCCTTGCGGGTGATGACCGTGACCTTGGGCACGGTGCACTCCGCATACGCGTAGAGCAGCTTGGCGCCGTGCTTGATGATGCCGCCGTACTCCTGGCTGGTGCCGGGCATGAAGCCGGGTACATCCACGAAGGTCACCACCGGGATGTTGAAGGCATCGCAGAAGCGCACGAAGCGGGCGGCCTTGATGGCGGACTTGATGTCCAGGCAGCCCGCCAGCACCAGGGGCTGGTTGGCGACGATGCCCACGGTCTGGCCGTCCATGCGTCCGAAACCGATCAGGATGTTCTTGGCGTAGTCCGGCTGGAGTTCGAAGAAGTCGCTGTCATCCACCACCTTGATGATCAGCTCCTTCATATCGTAGGGCTTGTTGGCGTTGTCGGGCACCAGGGTATCCAGGGACACGTCCAGGCGATCCGCCGGATCGAGGGAGGGCTGGACCGGGGCCTTTTCCTTGTTGCTGGCGGGCAGGAAGTTCATGAAACGCCGCAGCATGGCCAGGGCCTCCACGTCGTTCTCGAAGGACAGGTCGGCCACGCCGGACTTGGTGTTGTGGGTCACGGCCCCGCCCAGTTCCTCTGCCGTCACTTCCTCGTGGGTCACGGTCTTCACCACTTCCGGGCCGGTGACGAACATGTAGGAGGAATCCTTCACCATGAAGATGAAGTCGGTCATGGCCGGGGAATACACGGCGCCGCCGGCGCAGGGGCCCATGATCATGGAGATCTGCGGCACGACGCCGGAGGCCATGACGTTCCTCTGGAACACGTCGGCATAGCCACCCAGGGAGGCCACGCCCTCCTGGATGCGGG
The DNA here is from genome assembly GCA_028714035.1 of Rhodocyclaceae bacterium. Taxonomy (GTDB): domain Bacteria; phylum Pseudomonadota; class Gammaproteobacteria; order Burkholderiales; family Rhodocyclaceae; genus JAQTNA01. The sequence goes on along the minus strand of JAQTNA010000001.1, from coordinate 140,549 downwards.
CGCCGCCCGAGTCGTTCAAACCGATCACCGGCGCGCCGACCTTCATGGCGTGGTCCATGACCTTGCAGATCTTCTCCGCGTGGGTCTCGGAGAGCGATCCGCCCAGCACCGTGAAGTCCTGGGAGAACACGAACACCAGCCGGCCGTTGATGGTGCCGTAGCCGGTGACCACGCCGTCGCCCGGAATCTTGCTGTCCGCCATGCCGAAATCGGTGCAGCGGTGTTCCTTGAACATGTCCCATTCCTCGAAGGAATCGGGATCGAGCAGGATCTCGATGCGCTCCCGCGCCGTCAGCTTGCCCTTCTTGTGCTGGGCGTCAATCCGTTTCTGGCCGCCGCCAAGATTGGCGGCCTCACGCTTGACCGCCAACTGGTTGATGATGTCGTGCATAGTTATCTCCGAATGTCGTGACGCGTAAAGCGGTAAAGTCCCAGCCCCACTAAAAAAATCTGCTCATCATGCCCAGCAGCCGGTGTGCCGCTGCGGCGGGGGTGATGCTGCCCTGCTCCACCGACCGGGAAACTTCCGGCAGGCTGCCCTGGACGCCCGGATGCTGGCGAAAACGACTGCGCAGGCCCATGTCTATCAATGCCCACATCCAGGCCAGGGACTGATGACGACGCTTCTCGGCCAGTTCGCCATTCTCGCCCATTACCTTTTGGTAGCGCTCGATTTCGGCCCAGAATTCCTTCACGCCCACCCCTTTCAGGGCCGAGAGCCCCAGCACCGGGGGCTGCCAGTGGATGGAGGCGGGACGCAGCATGGAGAGCGCACCCTTCATCTGGTGCATGGCCATCTCGGCGGCTGATCCGTCCAGGTCGGTCTTGTTGAACACCACCAGGTCGGCCATCTCGACGATGCCCTTCTTGATCGCCTGCAAGTCATCCCCGGCGTTGGGCAGTTGCAAGAGGACGAAGGCATCCACCATGCCCGCCACCGCCGTCTCGCTTTGCCCGACACCCACGGTTTCGACGATGATGACGTCAAAACCCGCCGCCTCGCACACCAGCATCGCCTCCCTTGTGCGGTCCGCCACGCCACCCAGGGAACCCGAGGAAGGCGAGGGGCGGATGTAGGCATCCTTCTCCTGGCACAGGCGCTCCATGCGCGTCTTGTCGCCCAGGATGGAGCCGCCGGTCACCGAACTGGAAGGGTCCACCGCCAGCACCGCCACCCGATGCCCCTCCCCGATGAGGTAGAGTCCCAGAGCCTCGATGAAGGTAGACTTGCCCGCCCCCGGCACGCCGGAGATGCCGACCCGGATCGAGTTCCCGGTGTGCGGCAGCAGCTTCTCCAGCACCTGCTGCGCCCGCTCCTGATGCTCCGACTTCACGGACTCGATGAGCGTGATGGTCTTGGCGATGGGCCGCGTCTTGCGCGCCAGGACACCGGACACCAGTTTCTGGTCGTCAGCAGACAAGACTGAATGCAACATCAGTAACGTAGCCCCAAACCCGGCAACACCAATTCAGCGGCAGTCAACAGTTTCTCGTCCCTCGTCACCAAAACTGCCAGACTGGACATCGCGCTCGCAAGGACAATCGCGTCCGGGAGCTTCAAACTCTTTGACTTGCGAAGAGTTATCACCTGCGCCATCAAAGTGTCGTCCGACCAGATCAGGTCGACGACTTTCAAACGTTGCAGAAAACGACGAAATATCGCCTCCCGTTCAGCGTCCAGGTCGGGCCAAGCAAGAAATTCGAGAACGCTGACAATGGAGATTCCCGCCCACTGCCCGGACTGCCAAAGCTTCCACAATCCCGCATCGCCCCCCAGCAAGGCGATGACAGCGTTCGTATCGAACAGATAGCGCTTATTGCCACTCATCGCGCATCGCTCTCTGCCATGTCACGGGATCACCTCGCCAATCCAGCTTCCCCACAAGGTCGCCGATATCGGGTAGTTGGCCACCTTCGGCCGGCCTGTCCGGCACAGGGGCAGCAGATGGTCGGCTGACAATGAACTCTATGAAATCAATAACCTCCGCCAGCTTTTCCGCAGGCAGATGGTCAAGTGTATTCAGCACCTGTTCTCGTTTCAGTGCGTCCATGTGTATCCTCCGGGTAAAGAGGCGTTCTGTAGCGCAATTATGGCTTGGCTTTCGCCCGGATGGCCGCCAGCACGTCCTTGGCGGCGGTGGCGATCACCGTGCCCGGGCCGAAGATGCAATCGGCGCCGGCCGCGCGCAGCATCTCGTAGTCCTGGGCCGGAATGACGCCGCCCACCACCACCACGATGTCCTCCGCTTCCTGCTCCTTCAAGGCTTTCACCAGGGCCGGCACCAGGGTCTTGTGGCCGGCGGCCAGCGTGGACACGCCGATGGCGTGCACGTCGTTTTCCACCGCCTGGCGCGCCGCCTCTTCCGGGGTCTGGAACAGGGGGCCGATATCCACGTCGAAGCCCAGGTCGGCGAAGGCCGAGGCGATGACCTTGGCGCCCCGGTCGTGGCCGTCCTGGCCCAGCTTGGCGATCATGATGCGCGGCCTGCGGCCCTCACTGGCCACGAAGGCTCCGATGTCCGATTTCAGCATTTGCCAATCCTCGTTGCCTTCCACCACGGCGCCATAGACGCCAGACACCGTCTGGGTCGTGGCACGGAAGCGGCCATAGACCACCTCCAGTGCGTCGGAAATTTCGCCCACGGTGGCCCGCAGACGCACCGCCTTGATGGCCAGGTCCAGGAGGTTGCCGGAACCGTCCTTCGCCGCCGCGGTGAGCGCCGCCAGGGCTTTCTCCACAGCCGCCTGGTCGCGGGTGGCGCGGATGCGGGCGAGGCGCTCGATCTGCCCTTCCCTCACGGCATGATTATCCACATCCAGGAATTCGATTGGGTCTTCCTTGGCCAGCTTGTACTTGTTCACACCGACGATCACGTCCTGGCCGGAGTCAATCCTCGCCTGCTTTTCCGCCGCGGAAGCCTCGATCTTGAGCTTGGCCCAGCCCGAATCCACGGCACGGGTCATGCCGCCCATGGCTTCCACTTCATCGAGGATGGCCGTCGCCTTGTCCACCATGTCCTGGGTCAGCTTCTCCATCATGTAGGAACCGGCCCAGGGGTCCACCACGCTGGTGATGTGGGTCTCTTCCTGGATGATGAGCTGGGTGTTCCTGGCGATGCGGGAGGAGAACTCGGTCGGCAGGGCGATGGCCTCGTCCAGGGAGTTGGTGTGCAGGGACTGGGTGCCGCCGAACACCGCCGCCATGGCCTCTATGGTGGTGCGCACCACGTTGTTGTACGGATCCTGCTCGGTGAGCGACCAGCCGGAAGTCTGGCAGTGAGTGCGCAGCATGAGGGACTTGGGGTTCTTGGGGTTGAATTCCTTCATGATCTTCCACCACAGGAGGCGCGCGGCGCGCATCTTGGCCACCTCCAGGTAGAAGTTCATGCCTATGGCCCAGAAGAAGGAGAGCCGCCCGGCGAAGGCGTCCACGTCCAGTCCCTTGGCGAGCGCCGTCTTCACGTATTCCTTGCCGTCGGCCAGGGTGAAGGCCAGTTCCAGCGCCTGATTCGCGCCCGCTTCCTGCATGTGGTAGCCGGAGATGGAGATCGAGTTGAACTTGGGCATGTTCTGCGCCGTGTACTCGATGATGTCGCCGATGATCCGCATGGAGGGTTCCGGCGGATAGATGTAGGTGTTCCTGACCATGAACTCCTTGAGGATGTCGTTCTGGATGGTCCCGGCCAGCTTTTCCTGGGAGACGCCCTGTTCCTCGGCGGCCACCACGTAGCCCGCCAGCACCGGCAGCACGGCGCCGTTCATGGTCATGGAGACGGACACCTTGTCCAGGGGGATGGCGTCGAAGAGGATCTTCATGTCCTCCACGGAATCAATGGCCACGCCGGCCTTGCCCACGTCCCCGGTGACGCGCGGATGGTCCGAGTCATAGCCCCGGTGCGTGGCCAGATCGAAGGCCACGGACACGCCCTGTCCGCCCGCCGCCAGCGCCTTGCGATAGAAGGCGTTGGACGCTTCCGCGGTGGAGAAGCCGGCGTACTGGCGTATGGTCCAGGGCCGCACGGCATACATGGTCGCCTGGGGGCCGCGCAGGAAAGGCGCAAAACCGGGCAAGGTATCGGTATACTGCAAACCCACGAGGTCGGCCTTGGTATACAGCGGCTTGACCGCGATGCCTTCCGGAGTCTTCCAGGTGATGGCGTCCAGGGAGCCGCCGGGAGCCGACTTGGCGGCCGCCTTTTGCCACGCATCCAGATTCGTCGAGTCGCAAAGTTGTTCCGTCGCTTGCTTGTTCGAATCGCTCATGTTCGGTCTCTCAATTTTGGGGGCTGGAGGTGCGGCAATCCCAGGTGCATTCTGCGCGCAATCTGGGCGCGTTAGTGCGCCGCCGCTTGACATCCCGGGCCGTACATAATACGTTATCCATAATTACGGACGCAAGCCCTGCGATCCAAGAACCTTCCGGAAATAAGCTTGCCACCCATGAACAACGCCCGCATCGCCCAAACGGCCCTCTACCAGCAGGTGGCCGAACGCCTGCGCAACCGCATCTTCGCACACGAGATGCCCCCCGGCACGTGGATAGACGAGCAGGCATTGGCGATCTCCTACGGCATCAGTCGCACGCCGCTCCGGGAAGCCCTCAAGGTGCTGGTGTCGGAAGGCCTGGTGACGCTCAAGCCCCGGCGCGGCTGCTACGTCACCGAGCTGAGCCAGGAAGACCTGGATGAAATCTTCCCGGTCATCGCGCTCCTGGAAGGCCGCTGCGCCTTCGAGGCCACGGAGAAGATGACGTCGGCCGACCTTAAGGAACTGGAAGCCATCCACGAGCGGCTGGAGCAATCCGCCGCCACCGGCAACATCGAGAGCTTCTTCGAGGCCAACCAGGATTTCCACAGCGCCGTGCAGAACCTGGCCGGCAACCGCTGGCTGCTCCAGGTCATCACCGACCTGCGCCGGGTGTTGAAGCTCAACCGCCACCACTCCCTGTTCGTCGAGGGACGGCTCACCCAGTCCCTGGAGGAGCACCGGGGTATCCTGGCCGCACTGCGGGAAGGAGACGCAGCGCGCGCCGAATCCCTGATGAGCGAGCATCTGCGCGCCGGCCGCCAGGCCATCGCGCGCCTGGACACGGCGGCTGCGTAGTCCTTGCTCCGTTCGAGCCGGCGCAATGCGCTGCGCTTACTGTGAAAGTCGCGTCGGCGACTCACGACGCTCCCCTCGCCCGCTCCGGGAGAGGGGCGGGGGGTGAGGGAAACCGTCATGGCTTTCATTCTCCGGGGCGGCCCCACAAGCCATGACGGTTATTGCGCCCTACACACTAAACCACGTCCTGCGGTGGCTCCCCGGTCGGCTCACTGAAGTCCACTTCCTCGTAAATCGCATCCACCGGCAAGTAAAGGCCTACGCTTTCGAGGTGCAGGCTCTGGCCGGGAACAAATTCCTGTAGCAACCACTGGCTTTCACCGGCCCGGCGGAATAGTTCGACCCGGGGTTCAAAGCAGTTGATCAACAGGTATTCGGCAAGCCCCGGCAACTGGCGATAGAAGCCGAACTTCCGCCCCCGGTCATAGGCTTCCGTGGAGGGCGACAGAACCTCCACGATCAGGCGTGCATCCTTCTTGATGAGCGGGTCGGAGTTTTGCTCGCAGGTGACGAATACGTCCGGGTAGAAGACGCTCTGGGCTGCTTCCACCAGAAGCTTGATGTCGGAAGCGTAGGCCTTGCAGCCGCTGCCCTTGAGATGGGCTCGTAGCGCCATGTAAACATTTCCGCCGACGGTGTTGTGCTTGTCCCGCACCCCGACCATGGCGAAAATCTCGCCGTCGACGAACTCGTTCTTCGTCTCCTGGACGCTCTCCCAAGCCAGATACTCTTCCAGCGTGGTGCCTTGCTTCTCCAGTGCCAGTCCCATGTCCTGTCCCTCCGGATCAGTCCCGATGCGGGTGATTCTAGCGCTTATCATCCTGCAGGCCACGCTTTTCCAAGCGCCACCCCTTCACCAGCGCATAGATCGCCGGGATCACGGCCAGGGTCAGGATCGTCGAGGAGATCATGCCGCCCACCATGGGGGCGGCGATGCGGCTCATGACTTCCGAGCCCGTGCCCCGGCTCCAGAGGATGGGCAGGAGGCCTGCCATGATGGCCACCACGGTCATCATCTTGGGCCGCACCCGCTCCACCGCCCCTTCCATCACCGCCGCATAGAGGTCACCCGCCGTGGCCGGCTTCCCTTCGGCTGCCCGCTCGGCCTGGATGCGCACCCAGGCATGATCCAGGTAGATGAGCATGACCACCCCGGTTTCCGCCGCCACGCCGGCCAGGGCGATGAAGCCCACGGCCACCGCCACCGACAGGTTGTAGTTCAGGAGCCACAGTAGCCAGACGCCACCCACCAGGGCGAAAGGCACGGAGAGCATGACGATCAGGGTCTCCGTCAGGCGCCGGAAGTTGAGATAGAGCAGCACGAAGATGATGAGCAGCGTCACCGGCACCACGACCTTCAACTTGGCGCCGGCCCGCTCCATGTATTCGAACTGACCGCTCCAGGTGGCGTAGTAGCCGGGCGGGAACTTCACCTTCCCGGCCACGGCGCGCCGGGCCTCCGCCACGTAGCCGCCGATGTCCCGGTCCCGGATGTCCACGTAGATGTAGGCGGACAGCAGCGCGTTTTCCGTGCGGATGCCGGGCGCGCCCTGGACCACCTTCACGCTGGCCAACTGCCCCAGCGGCACCATGCTCGGCTGCCCGCCCATCTCGGCGCCCACCGGCACCAGCACTTCCCGGGCGATGCGCTCCGGCGAGTCCCGCAGACCCCGGGGATAACGCACGGCGACACCATAACGCTCCCGGCCTTCCACGGCGGTGGTGACCGTCTCGCCACCAAGCGCCGTACCGACCACCTCCATCAGTTCGCCCGGATTCAGGCCGTAACGGGCCAGGGCCTGGCGATCCGGCTCGATGTCCAGATAGAAGCCGCCGGTGATGCGCTCCGCGTAGGCGCTGGAGGTGCCGGGGACGGCCTTGACCACCGTCTCAATTTGACGCGCCAGCTTCTCCATCTCCACTAGGTCCTTGCCGAACACCTTCACGCCGACCGGCGTGCGTATGCCGGTGGACAGCATGTCTATCCTCGCCTTGATGGGCATGGTCCAGGCGTTGGACACGCCAGGAAATTGCAATGCCTTGTCCAACTCCGAGATCAGCTTGTCGGTGGTCATGTTTGGGCGCCACTGATCTTCCGGCTTGAGGGCGATGATGGTCTCGAACATCTCCGTGGGCGCCGGATCGGTGGCGGTGGCGGCGCGGCCCGCCTTGCCCCATACGGAAGCCACTTCCGGGAAGCTCTTGATGATCTTGTTCTGGGTCTGGAGCAACTCCGCCGCCTTGGTGATGGAGAGCCCCGGCAGGGTCGTGGGCATGTAGAACAGCGTCCCCTCGTTCAGGGTCGGCATGAACTCGCTGCCCAGGCGGGAAGCCGGGTAAAGCGTCACCAGCAGGGCCAGGACGGCGGTCGCGATGGTCGCCTTCTTCCAGTTCATGACGGCCGCGATGATGGGACGATACCCGCGGATCAGAACCCGGTTCACCGGGTTCTGCGCCTCCGGCAGGATGGTGCCGCGCACGAAGAACAGCATCAGCACGGGCACCAGGGTCACGGACAGGATCGCCGCCCCCGCCATGGAGAAGGTTTTCGTGTACGCGAGCGGGGCGAACAGACGCCCCTCCTGGGCTTCCAGGGTGAACACCGGCAGGAAGCTCACCGTGATGATCAAGAGCGAGAAGAACAGGGCCGGGCCCACCTCGCGGCAGGCCGCGATGATGGCGGCCACCCTCGCTCCCTCTCCCCGCAAGCGGGGCGAGGGAGTCATGGTGCTGTTCAGCCGCTCCAGGTGTTTGTGGGCGTTCTCGATCATGACGATGGCCGCATCCACCATGGCGCCGATGGCGATGGCGATGCCGCCCAGGCTCATGATGTTGGAGTTGAGTCCCAGGGCGTGCATGGCGATGAAGGCCATGAGCACGCCTATGGGCAGCATGATGATGGCCACCAGGGCCGAGCGCACGTGCATCAGGAACACCACGCACACCAGGGCGACGATCAGGCTCTCCTCCATCAGGGTGTGCTTCAGGGTGTCAATGGCGCGATGGATCAATTCGGAGCGGTCATAGACGGTCTGGATGGAAACGCCCGCGGGCAGGCCGCTGCCAATCTCGCCTATCTTGTCCTTCACATCCTGAATCACGTCCAGGGCGTTCTGGCCGTAGCGGGCCATGGCGATGCCGGATACCACCTCGCCCTCGCCGTTCAGCTCCGCCACACCGCGCCGCTCCTCGGGCACCATTTCCACCCGGGCGATGTCGCGGATGAGTACCGGCGTGCCCTTGTCCGACTTCACCACCAGGCTCTCCAAGTCTTTCACGCCCCGCAGGTAACCCCGGCCGCGCACCATGTACTCGGTCTCGGCCATTTCCAGCGCCCTGCCGCCCACGTCCCGGTTCGAATCCCGGATGGTCTGGGTCACTTTCGACAGCGGGATGCCGTAGGACCGGAGCTTCACCGGGTCCACCGTCACCTGGTAGGACTGCACGAAGCCGCCCAGGCTCGCCACCTCCGCCACGCCCTGGGCCTTGGTGAGCTGATAGCGGATGAACCAGTCCTGGAGCGTGCGCAATTCCGCCAGGCTCCTGTCTTTCGCCAGCACCACGTATTGGTATACCCAGCCCACGCCCGTGGCGTCCGGCCCCAGTTGCGGCGTGATGCCCGCCGGCAGGCGGCCCGCGGCGGAACTCAGGTATTCCAGCACACGGGAACGGGCCCAATAGATGTCCGTGCCGTCCTCGAAGATGACGTACACGAAGGAGGCGCCGAAGAAGGAGAAGCCGCGCACCACCTTGGACTTGGGCACCGAGAGCATGGCCGTGGTGAGCGGATAGGTGATCTGGTCCTCCACCACCTGGGGCGCCTGCCCCGGCGCCTCGGTGTACAGGATCACCTGCACGTCGGACAGGTCCGGCAGCGCATCCAGCGGCGTCTTCAGCACCGCCCAGATGCCCGCCAGGACGATGAACAGGGCGGCGAGCAGCACCAGGAAGCGGTTCCTGGCCGACCAGGAGATGAGGGCGTTCAGCATGGCCGAGTTCCGCCTGATACTCCCTCCCCTTCAAGGGGAGGGTTGGGGTGGGGATGGGGTTCTGCCAGCAGAGCATCGCGAATCATTTCCTGCACGCTCGCTCGGTTGGCCAATACGTCGTTATTCCAGAATCTCAACACCCGAAACCCCGCTTTCTTAAGCCGTTCATCTCGCTGTGCATCCGCGATGGACTCCATGTGCTGCCCGCCATCCACTTCCACCACCAGTCTTCTCTCCAGACAGACGAAATCCAAAACATAATCGAGAAAAGGATGCTGCCGGCGGAACTTGCAGCCTTCGATTTGGTTTCGGTTGATTGCGTGCCACAGCACCCTTTCCGCGTCAGTCATGCTCTTGCGCAAGCTGCGCTGAAGCTTGCTGCCGAGAATGGCGCGATTGGTCTGGCCTTTCATGATGAGCCCCTTCTGGAAAGAAATACCCCATCCCCGCCCCTACCCCCTCCCCTTGAAGGGGAGGGGAATTGGCCACACCGGCTATTTCCCACTACCCTGGGCCTTCAGGCTGGTGATGACCCATTCGCCGGGTTTCCTTTCCACGATCTCGATGGCGATCTTGGCGCCGGGTTTCACGCCGGCGACCAGCGACGGATTGGCCAGAACGAAGTCCATGGTCATCTTGGGCCACTTGAGGCTGGCGATGGGCTGATGGGTGACCGTGACGGTACCGGCCTTGGCGTCCACCGCATCCAGGGTACCCGTGGCCTGGTGGCCGACGCTCTTCGCCTCGGCCGCCTGCTTGGTCCCTTCCGCCGACGCGAAGCCGCCCAGGGCCGCCTTGAGATTGCTCTCCGCATCAATCAGGAAGTTGCCGTTCACCACCACCTTTTCGCCGTCCTTCAGGCCTTCCAGCACGGCCACGTAGTCGTCGCTCCTCGCGCCCAGCTTCACCTCCCGCGGCTCGAACTTGCCCTCGGCCATCTGGACCAGCACCACCTTCCGGGTACCGGAATCAATGACGGCGGAGACCGGCACCGTCAGCAGCTTTTCCTTGCCCGAAGCCGGGATTTCCACCTGGGCATACATGGCAGGCTTCAGGAGCCCCCCCGGGTTGGCCAGGACGATGCGCACCGGCACCGTGCGGGTCTCCGCCTTGAGCGTGGGATAGACGTAATCCACCTTGCCCTCGAAGACCTTGCCCGGATAGGCGTCCAGCCGCACCCGGACCAGACTGCCGGCATGCACCGCGGCGATATCCTGCTCATACACGTCGGCGAGTACCCACACGCTGGAGACGTCCACCACCTGATAGAGGGTGTCGCCGGGAGAAAAACGCATGCCCTGAACGGCCTTCTTCTCCGTGACCACGCCGGCGGCGGGAGCGCGGAAGGTCAGGGTGCGCTTCGCCTCGCCGCTCTTCTCCAGGGCCTGGATTTGTTCCGGCGGGATGTCCCAGTTCCTGAGGCGGGCCAGGGCGGAATCGGCGAGCCGTTGCATGCCGGCCCGCGCTTCGTCGCTGGCCGAACTGAGATAGGACGCCCCCTGGGCGGCGATGGCGTATTCCTTCTGGGCGGAGAGCAGTTCCGGACTATAGACCTCAAACAGGGGCTCGCCCTTGGCCACCGCCTGGCCGGTGGCGTTCACGTACAGTTTCTCGATCCAGCCCTCGAACTTCGGCGCCACGGTGTGAATGCGGCGCTCATCCACCTCCACCCGGCCCGCCACCCGCAGCAGCTTGTCCAGGGGACGCAGGGAGATTGCCTCCACCCGCACGCCCAGCTTCTGCACCTTCTCCGTGCCGATGTTGAGCTGTTTCCCGCCGTCGGCCGGCGCCTCCTCCCCCTCATAGACCGGGATGTAGTCCATGCCCATGTTGTCCTTCTTCGGCACGGGCGAGGTATCCGGCAGCCCCATGGGGTTGCGGTAATAGAGGAGTTTCCGCTCCGCCTTGCCCGACGCCGCGGAAGAAGTAGAGGTGGCCCCCGGCGCTGCCCCCCGTTGCCCGGCCCAGTAGCCGCCCGCGGCGGCCAGGATCACCACCAATGCCACCAACACGCTCTTGCCTTGGGTCATAACTCTTCCCCGATCAGTCTTTCGATGTCGGCCAACCTGGCTCTCTGGCCGGCCTGGGCCTTGTAAAGGCCCTGCCTGGCCAGCTTCACCTGGCGCTGGGCGTCCAGCAGGGTGGCAAAATCCAGCTTGCCCGCCTCGTAACCCGCCAAAGCCGCCTTAAAGCCCAGTTCCGCCTGGGGCAGCAGGCTGCCGCTGATGAGCATCTCGGTCTCCCGCCCCACGTCCAGCGCGGCCTGGGCGTTTTCCAGCTCGGAGCGCAGGCGATTGGCGAGGCCCGCCTTCTTCGCCTCGGCCGCCGCCAGCATCCGCTCGGATTCCCTCTCCCGGCTGCGGCGGCTCTCCTGCTGCAAAGGCAGATTCACCTCCAGCATCACGCTCCAGGAACTGACGCTATTGCCCATCTGCATGGGCACCACGCCCATGGCGAAATCCGGGTAGCGCTCCCGGTAGGCCAGGTCGCGGCCGGCCCGGGCGCCGGCGATGCGGGACTCCTCGGCGGCCAGACCCGGATTCGCCACCGTCAGCCTCGCGCCGAGTGCCTCCGGCGTGGTGCGGGCGCCAGGAGGCAGGGGGCGCAGCAGCTTGCCCGCCTCCAGGGGCGCGTTGGCCGGGCGTGCCAGGAGGCCGTTGATGAGGGCCGAGAGGGTATGGCGCTCGTGCTCCAGCATCAGCCCATCGGTCAGGAGCCCTGTGCGCTCCACCTGGGCACGGATGGCGTCCTGCTGCGGCGCAAGCCCCGCCGCGTAACGCACCTGGGCGACCTTCTCGATGTTGCCGATGAGTTCCAGCAACTCCCGGTTGAGGGCCGAGTTCCGGCCGTTCAGCCACCAGTCGGCATAGGCGGACTTGATCCGGCCGGAGAGATCCAGCCAGGCCTCGTCCGCGCGCCGACTCGCCTGGTCCGCCTCGGCGCCGGCCACGTCCCGGCGCAGATCCCGCTTGCCCGGGAAGGGCAGGGACTGAATGAAACTGTACTTGGTGTCACCGACCCGGGAAGGCGACAGATTCAGGCCCGTATTGCCGCCGTTGGTCAGGTTTTCCAGTTCCACCCGCAGCACCGGGTCCGGCAGCGCGCCCGCGGGCTGCACCCGCTCCGCCGCCGCCTCCGCTTCCAGGCGGGCGACCGCCAGGTCCGGGTTCCTGGCCTTCGCCAGCACCAGCAGGCTGTCCACCGAGGCGCCAGGAATGGCTTCTGCGGCAGCCGGCCCGGCAGCCAGCAGGATTGCCGTCATGAGCAAAACCAGGCGTTTCATGATCTTACTTCACGACTTCCAGGCGATTGATCATCAGGTCGTCCTTGCCCTCCTCGGCCTGGAAACGCACCTTGTCGCCCACCTTCACCTTATCCAGAGAGGCGGGCTTGGCCACCACGAAGGTCATGGTCATGGCGCCCATGTCCAGGTTGGCGATCGGCCCATGGGCGATGGTGACGCGGTTCTTGGCCTTGTCCAGCTTCTTGACCGTGCCCTCTGACAGCGCCGTACTCTTGGCGGACGCTGCCATGCCGTGCATGGCATGGGCGGAATGGTCCTCGGCAAAGGCGGGAGAGGTGGACAGGAGGGCAACGGCGAGGGCGGCGATGAGTGTACGCATGGTGAAATCCTTAAAAAGTAGTTGAATCGCGGAGACGCGGAGGCGCAGAGAAAACCCAAAACGGAGCAAGCGCGGCCAGGATGCAAGGGCGCGCGGCAACCCTCCCCCAGAACGGCGGAGGGTATGGACGCAGCAGGGCTAGGAGCGGAACGCCCCGAAGAGGATGGGGATGGGGGGTGAGGCGGCTGGAGTCGGGGCATCCAGCGTCAGGGCCTCGGACGAGGCCACTTCTTCCGGCAGGAGTGCCACGCTCAGAACCGGCAGGGCCGGAGCCGCATGGACGAATACCTGGAAGGTGTCGCTGCTCTGGTCGCCGGCCGTGCAATGGGCCACGCACAGATTGGCCGGCATCTCGGACTGCGCGGCCACGTTCCCCTGCCCATGGTGGTGGCAGGGCATGGTCTCGGCCGATTTTGCCACGGGGGCTGCCTGATGCAGCGTCCGCGACATGTTCCCCGGCCCGACGCAGGCCTGGGCCGCCAGGGCAAACTGGGCAAACAGCATCACCGCCAGCAGTACACGGCTGGCGAGGCGAAGCAGTTGGCGGGAAAACGGGGCGAACATGGAGCGCAAATGTACCAAGCTGCCCGCCGAAGTCAAGCGGCGGCGCGCAAGGCCGTTCAAAGCTCCAGCGGATCCACGTCCAGAAGCCAGCGCAGCTTGCGCGGTGCGGACAGACTGCGCAGCCGCGGCAGCCAGGCGCAGAGAAAGGCTTGCAGGCGCGGCCGGGAGGAAGATTCCAGCAGGAGCTGGGCCCGCTCCAGGTGGGCGCGCCGGGCGAGGCGCATGGGCACGGGATCGAAGAGGCTCACCCCCTCCTGCCGTTCCGGCAACTGCGCGGCCGCCTCCTTCGCTTGCGCCAGGAAGGCCAGGGACTGGGCCAGTTCCGGCGCCTCGGCGCGCAAGAGGGCCTGATGACTGAAGGGAGGGAAGCCGGCCTGGCGCCGCTCGGCCAGTTGGGCATCGGCGAAATGATCGTAGTCGTGGGTAGCCAGGGCCTGGTAGAGGGGATGTTCCGGGTATTCGGTCTGCACCAGCACCTCCCCCGGCAGGTCCGCCCGACCGCTGCGCCCTCCTACCTGGAGCAACTGGGCAAACAGGCGCTCCGGGGCACGGAAGTCGGCGGCGAACAGCGAGGCGTCGGCATTCAGCACCCCCACCAGGGTGAGCTTGGGAAAATCATGCCCCTTGGCCAGCATCTGGGTACCCACCAGGATGTCGGCGCGGCCGCCGTGTATGGCTTCCAGCAGGGCATTCCACTTCGTCGGGGTGCTGGCGGAATCCCGGTCCACCCGCAGCACCCGCGCATTCGGAAATCGCTCCGCCATGGCGCTCTCCAGGCGCTGGGTGCCGCGGCCGAAGGGGTGGATGTCCTGGTTGCCGCAGGTGGGGCAGGCACGGGGCACGCTCCCTTCCGCGCCGCAGTGGTGGCAGCGCATGCGCCCATCCGCCAGGTGCAGGACCAGGTTGGCGGAACAGGCCCGGCAATGGCTGATCCAGCCGCAGGCCGGGCAGGCCAGCACCGGCGCATAACCGCGCCGATTGAGAAAGATCAAACTTTGCTCACCCCGCTCCAATCGGGCGACTATGCCCGCCAGAAGTTCCGGGCTGAGGCCCTCCTCCAGCTTGATGCGCCGGGTGTCCAGGATGCGTACCCGCGGCAAGGACAGGGCCACGGCGCGCCGGGTGAGCGATAGCCGCCGATAGCGGCCGCTGGCCGCCGCGTGCCAGCTTTCCAGCCCGGGGGTGGCGGAGCCCAGCAGCACGGGCACCTGCCTCTGGCGCGCACGCCACACGGCCAGATCCCGGGCCGAGTAGCGGATGCCGTCCTGCTGCTTGAAGGACGGGTCATGTTCCTCGTCCACCACGATGAGGCCCAGGCGCGGCAGGGGCGTGAACACGGAAAGGCGGGTACCGAGCACGATGTCCGCCTCCCCGGCCAGGGCCGCCAGGAAACCCCGGGCCCGGGCGCCATCGGAGAGGCCGCTGTGCAGGCTGACGACATGGGCACCGGGGAAACGGCTCTTCACCCTGCCCTCCAGTTGGGGCGTCAGGGCGATTTCCGGCACCAGCATGAGCGCCTGGCCGCCCCGGGCCAGGACGGTCTCGATCAGGCGCAGGTAGACTTCGGTCTTGCCGCTGCCGGTCACGCCGTGGAGCAGGAAAGGCGCGTACCCGCCCAGGGCGGCAGTCAGCGTGGCCAGCACCTCGGCCTGTTCGGATGTCAGTTCCGGCCCGGCCACGGCACGTCGGTCCGGCGGCACCCGGACCTCGGCTATCCAGTCCAGCTCCCGCCATTCCGGCAAGCCCCGGCCCACGGCCGCCGACAGCCCACGCAGATGGCTTTCCCGCTGGGGGCCTTCCCGGGCCAGGAGGTCCAGCACCTTGAGGGCCACGGCATTTTTCCGCAGTTCGCCTCTCGCCGCCAGGCCGGCATCGGTGGCGCGCCAGAGGGTATCCACATCCGGTTCAGGCAGGGGGCCGGCCCGACGCAGCACGGGAGGCAGGGCGAAGGCCACCACCTCGCCCAGGGGATGCTGGTAATAGCTGCTGCAGAAGGCGAGCATCTCCAGCCAGTCGGGAGGCAAGGCCGGCATGTCGCGCAGGATTTCCAGCGCGCCCCTGAGGCGATGCGCCGGTATCTCGCTCTTTTCCGCCAGGGCGAACACCACACCCAGTTTTTCCCCCGTTCCCCGGCCGAAGGGAACACGCACCCGCCGGCCCACGTCCGCGGGCGTGCCATCCGGCGCCAGGTAATCCAGCAGGCCGGGCAGCGCGACGTCCAGGGCAACACGAAGGATGGGCATGAAAAATTGGGGGAACAGAGGCGAAACCGAAGACTCGAGGACTATCTCAGGTGCAAACACCGCACACCAATGCCCGCCGCGGCGACGAGTGCGATGCGAGGGATGAAACACACAGCGCCCGGCCCTTGCATACACGGAAAAAGCCCGAAAAAGCCATGCAGCTCATACGCACCCTGGCGCAGGCCTCCCCCCTCTGAGAACGGGCTGACGACAGGGCCGGCACCAAGCACTTATCCCCTATTCTTCAGCGACTTGCCCGATAATCCTGAAATTATTCTTGCTTTACACTGCTAATGCCTTGGTGGAAAACCCCTTCCGACACCCCCAAAAACCCTGTGGATAACTTTGTGGGTAATTGGTGGCAATTCCGTGGGATTTTTCTTGCCGGGAGCGCCCGACCTATATCGTTGGTTCTATATAAATACTATTATCTTTTAATATCAAATAGTTATAGAACAATCAAAAAGCATCTCGAACGATCCGGTGGCGGCGCACCGAAAACAGGATTCTGTGCATAAGTCAAGCGCGGCGGACTTGTAAATTATGGCGCGACGCAAAAGAAACCCGTTGACACGGCCGCTGCCCCATGGCTATTGCGGCCGCAATGCCAGGCGCATCAGGCGGCCGCTTGGTGGTACTGCCGGCTGTGTTCGTGTACGGCCTTCACCAGGGCCGTGACGACTTCCGGCGACGTGTACTGGGAGATGCCGTGCCCCAGGTTGAACACATGGCCGGTACCATGGCCGTAGGAATCCACCACCTTCTTCGCCTCCCTGGCCACCACCTCGGGGGACGCAAACAGGATGGACGGGTCCAGGTTGCCCTGCAACGCGACCTTGTGCCCGACCCGCGCCCGGGCGGAGCCGATGTCCACCGTCCAGTCCAGGCCCACCGCGTCGCAACCGCTGTCGGCGATGGACTCCAGCCACAGCCCCCCACCCTTGGTGAACACGATGGCCGGGATCTTCTCGCCGTCCTTCTCCCGGATCAGTCCGTCCAGGATCTGCCGGATGTAGGCCAGGGAGAACTCCTGGTAGGCGTCGTGGGCCAGCACGCCGCCCCAGGAATCGAAAATCATCACCGCCTGGGCACCCGACTCGATCTGGGCGTTCAGGTAGGCCACCACCGACTGGGCCGTCACATTCAGGATGTGATGCAGCAGGTCCGGGCGCTCGTAGAGCATGGTCTTGACGCGCCGGTAATCGTCGGAGGAGCCGCCTTCCACCATGTAACAGGCCAGGGTAAACGGGCTGCCGGTGAAGCCGATCAGGGGCACGGAGCCGTCCAGCGCGCGGCGGATTTCGGACACCGCATCCATGACGTAGCGCAGCGGACCGTAGGGATCGGGCACGGCCAGGTCGCGAATCGCCCACTCTTCCCGCAGGGGACGCTCGAAGCGGGGGCCTTCGCCTTCCGAGAAATAGAGGCCCAGGCCCATGGCGTCCGGCACGGTGAGGATGTCGGAGAACAGGATGGCCGCATCCAGGTCGTAACGGGCCAGGGGTTGCAGGGTCACTTCGGTGGCCAGATCCTTGTTCTTGCAAAGTTGCAGGAAACTTCCGGCACGTTTGCGCGTCTCGCAATACTCGGGCAGGTAACGCCCGGCCTGGCGCATGAGCCAGAGGGGGGTGTATTCGACGGGCTGGCGCATCAGCGCGCGCAGGAAAGTGTCGTTCTTGGGTCGGGCCATGGTGTCTTCCAAACGGGCATGGCGGTGACGCCACCCCAGAAAATATAGTTATAGCCGCCCTGCCCGCTTTCCCTCGCCCCCCCGCCCCTCTCCCGCAAGCGGGCGAGGAGAGCGTTGTGAGTTGCTACGCAACTTTGGCGACATGGATAGCCGAGCCGGTTCGGCCCAGGCGGCCGGATTGCGGCAAAGGCGTTATTCTACGCGCTACGGCGAAACTCGCGCCAGCGACTGACGGAGCTCCATGGCACTTCGCATGGGATTCGGATATATTCCGATTTTTCGATTATTCATAATTACGGAGCCCCTCCCCATGAGCCAACGCCCCTTCAAAATTCTCGGCATCCAGCAGATCGCCATCGGCGGCCCCAGCAAGGAAAGGCTGAAGACCCTGTGGATAGACATGCTCGGCCTTTCCGTTACCGGCAATTTCGTGAGTGAGCGGGAAAACGTGGACGAGGACATCGCCACCCTGGGCTCCGGGCCGTTCAAGGTGGAAGTGGACCTGATGCAGCCCCTGGACCCGGAGAAGAAGCCCGCCGTGCATGCCACGCCGCTCAACCACGTGGGCCTGTGGGTGGACAATCTGCCGCTGGCCGTGGAATGGCTGACCGCCCAGGGCGTACGCTTCGCCCCCGGCGGCATCCGCCGCGGCGCCGCCGGCTACGACATCACCTTCCTCCACCCCAAGGCCAGCGATGAATTCCCCATCGCCGGCGAAGGCGTCCTGATCGAACTGGTCCAGGCCCCGCCCGAGGTAGTGGAGGCGTTCGCCAAGCTGGGGTAAGGCCAGGCGGCGCGGAATGCCGTAGGTCGGGTTTCAACCCGACAAAGTGCACCCGGGCATACCCTTGTCGGGCTGAAGCCCGACCTACGGCTGCGGTGAAGATGATGCCGTCCGGTCAGGGCCAGGGTGGCGGGTTCCGGCACACCATTGACACCCCCACCGCCTGTCCGGTCCGGGGAAGTCATGTTGCCAATGACGTTTACCTGCGAGGCGGATGTCGTGAGAAACGAAAGTAGGCTGTAGGTCGGGCTTCAGCCCGACAAGTGGCCTTGAACAGGCTGCCATCGGGCCAAAGCCCGGCCTGCGGGCCGCTCACTGTTTGAGCAGCCGGGCCAGCTCGACGTCGTAGCAAATCTCGGTTTCGTAAGCCTTTGCCAGTTCCGAAGCCAGGCCCACATCATGGTGTTCCGCGTGATCTCCCATCCATGAGCCGATGATCTTCTGCAACCAGTCAGAACACTCCAGGGGGCTTTCTTCGTCCAGCTTGAGCGTCAGTTCGCTCAGCCGTTGGGAAATCTCGGCGTGGGCCAATTTGTGCGCTTCCATGTGCATCCGGCCGGCTTCCGTCGGGGGCAGCTGGCGCATCAAGCCTTCCTCGTAGGCAAAATGCGTGACCATGAAGCCCAGCAGTTCGCCGATCAGGTCCGCCAGCCGATTGGTACAGGACGACCGGGTTTCGGCGGAACATCGCAGGCAATGCCCCGGTCTTGCCTCGCCCAGCACGCAGATGCTTCCGAGCCTGCCCGTCAGATCGGACAGCCGCCCGTGTTGCGAGTCAATTTCCGGATGCCCGGTGGACACCACCGACGCTGCGGCACTATTTGTGTTCATGGGGCGGTTACGGCTCACGGGTCAGGCAAAGCGATCCAGTATGGTAGCGACGACCGGCCTCGCCTTGACACAAATCAACGCGGCCGCGAATGCCCGCGGGACTTCTAAAGGTTCGCGGCCTTGAAGGTGTTGCACTGTTTCACGTCGCCGGTTTCCATGCCGCGCTTGAACCAGCGCACGCGTTGTTCCGAACTGCCGTGAGTGAAACTGTCGGGCACGGCGTAGCCCCGAGCCTCTTTCTGCAGGGTGTCGTCGCCGATGGCGCTGGCGGCCGTGAGCGCCTGCTCCACTTCCCCCGGCTCCAGGCGATGGCCCACGTGTTCGGCCCGGTAGCCCCAGACCCCGGCGAAACAGTCGGCCTGGAGTTCCAGCCGCACCGAATAGGCATTGGCCTGGGCCTTGCTGCCGGCCTTCGCCTCCAGGGCATGCACCTTGTCCGAGACACCCAGGAGATTCTGCACGTGGTGCCCCACCTCGTGCGCGATGACATAGGCCTCCGCGAACTGGCCGGGGGCGTGAAAGCGCTTTTCCAGTTCCCGATAGAAGGCCAGGTCAATGTACACCTTGCGATCCGCCGGGCAATAGAAGGGGCCCATGGCGGTGCGCCCGGCGCCGCAGGCGGTGGGGGTGCTGCCGGTGAATAGCACCAGCTTGGGCTTCTGGTAGGTCTTGCCGCCCTTCTGGAATATCTCGCCCCAGGTGTCTTCCGTGTCCGCCAGCACCTTGGACACGAAGCGCGCCATCTGGTCATCCGCCGGCGGCTTGTGGGCCGGAGCCTGCTGCACCGTCGCCGGGCCCGTATGAGACATGAGGTTCATCACGGTCGCCGGATTGACGCCCAGGAAATAGCTCGCCACCAGTGCCAAAACGGTCGCACCTATACCCAGGCCACCCACGCCGCCGGGCAGGCCACCGCCGCCCCCGCGCCGGTCCTCCACGTTCTCGCTTTCCCGCTCATCGTCCAGTCGCATGCTCGCTCCCCGTTCTCAAGGAAGGAAATTATGCAAGAAAATGGCGTGCTGCGCCGATAAGCTCGACTGGGGCGGGGCATCGCCCTCCCCACCCGGGGGATGGCCTTTGGCACATACTCCCTTAGAATGACTCGGAAAAATGACTGGCAGCCCGATTGCCGGAGAATAAACCACACGACAGAGGAGACATCATGGCCCAGATGCTGAGCATCTCCCGTGCCGCCCATCTCATCGGCGTCACGCGCGGAGCCCTGCAGAAGCGCATACGGGAAGGGGAGCTGGCATCCTTCGACGGCACGGTGACGACGGAGGAGTTGCTGCGGCTCTACCCCGACCTGGACCTGGAAGAGAGCGGCGGCTTCGAACACGTCACCCAGATCAAGGAAAAGGCCTTCGCCAAGCGGGTGCGCGAACGCATGCTGCCCAGCCAGGAAGTGCTGGCCCAGCGCCTGTTCTTCCAGAGCGAGGAACTGGCCGACCTGCGCCGCCACCTGTCCCACTACCACAACCTGGTGCTGGCCCTGTCGGAACGACTGGCGGCCATGAGCCTGGCCCACCCGTCGGAACCGTTGCGGGAGCTGGCGACGACGCTGGATGCGGGCCTGGCCCGTGTCCTGGGCAGCGACGACAAGACCGACACCCTGGCGGTGATGGACGACGTGATGCGGGTCATGTCGGCCCGGATCACCGTGAAGCCGAGCGGCGGAGAATTCGTCCTGCAGGGGCCGGAGACGGTGCTGGAGGCGGCCCTGCGCTCCGGCCACGCGCCGTCCTACGGTTGCGGCAACGGCAACTGCGGCCTGTGCAAGGCCCGCGTCGTGTCCGGCGAATTGCGCCAGGTGCGCCCCTTTGATTACCCCCTATCCTCCGCGGAGAAGGCCCAGAACTACGCCCTGCTCTGCTGCAACACCGCCGTCACGGACCTGGTGGTGGAAATGATCGAGGCCGAGTCCCCGGGCGACATCCCGGAACAGCACATCGCCGCCAAGGTGAAGAGCGTGACGGCCGCCGGTACGGACACTCTGGTGCTGCATGTGCAGACGCCCCGATCCAGCCGACTGCGCTTCATGGCCGGGCAGAGCGTTTCCCTGGGAGTGGCGGGCGGCACCGCCGATTTCCAGGGCGACTACGCCATCGCCTCCTGCTCCTGCGATGACCGGAACCTCCTGTTCCATGTCCCCCGGGAGGAGGGCAACGAATTCGCGGTACGGCTCTTTGCCGGGGCCATCCGGGGAGGCGACTCCATCAGCGTCTGGGGCCCCTGGGGTGACTTCGTGCTGAAGAAGGATTCCACCCGGGCCACCCTGTTCCTGGCCTGCGACACCGGCTTCGCCCCGGTGAAGAGCCTGATCGAGCATGCCCTGGCCGTGGAGGCCGCCGAGAGCATCGCCCTGTACTGGACGGCCACCCGGGCGGACGGGCATTACCTGGAAAACCATTGCCGCGCCTGGGCCGACGTGCTGGACGACTTTTCCTACCACCCCCTGACGGCGCCGGATGAATCGGCTGCGGGCACGGAGGCGGCTCGGACGGCGATAAGCGATCTGGCCGACGTGGCGGAACGGGACGTGTACATCGCCGGGCCGGAAGCCTTCGTCCAGTCCGCCCGGGCCGCGTTGCTGGCAACCGGGCTCCTGGACTCCCAGCTGATCGTGGTGACCCTCTGATGCGGCCGGCCCAGCTATCCGCCATCCTGGACCGGGAATTTCTCTCCGCCGAGGAAGGCCACCACACCCCGGTCATGCTCTGGGGGCCGCCCGGCGTGGGCAAGTCCCAGGTGGTGGCCCAGGTGGCCCAACGCCACGGGGTTCCCATGCTGGACATCCGCCTGTCCCAGATGGAGCCTTCCGACCTGCGCGGCATTCCCTTCCGGGTGGGGGACCTGGTGGAATGGGCGGTGCCCGCCATGCTGCCGGATATCGCGCGCCACGGCGAAAAGGGCGTGCTCTTCCTGGACGAGATCACCTCCGCGCCGCCCTCGGTCTCGGCGGCCGCCTACCAGTTGATCCTGGACCGGCGCCTCGGCGAATACCGGGTGCCGGAGGGCTGGGCCATCTTCGCCGCGGGCAACCGCCAGGGCGACCGGGGCGTGAGCTACGCCATGCCGGCGCCCTTGGCCAACCGCTTCTCCCATTTCGAGTTCGAGGTCCATCTGGACGACTGGTGCCGCTGGGCCTTCGATGCCGGCATTGACGAGCGCCTCGTCGGTTTCCTGCGTTTCAAGCCGGAACTCCTGTTCGATTTCGATCCGGCCCGCAACTCCGCCGGCGAAATGGCCTTCCCCACGCCGCGCTCCTGGGAGTTCGCCCACCGCGCCCTGAGGAAGTTCGAGAACCATCCCGAGCTCCTGACCGGGGCGCTCGCCGCCTGCGTCGGCCAGGCGGCGGGCATAGAATGCGCCGCCTGGCTGGAGAGCCTGGAAAAGCTGCCGGACATCGAAGCCATCCTGCGCGGCGAGGACGTGGCGCCGCCCACGGAGGTGGATCTGCAATACGCCCTGGCGGCGGCACTGGCCGGCCGGGCATTGCGCGCCCGGGGCAGCCCTGACGCGCACCGGGTCTGGGGCCACATCCTGGACTACGCCCGGCGCCTGCCGCTGAAGGAGATGGGCGTCATGCTGGTATCCGACATGCACCGGGCCATAGGCTCCGCCCTGTTCGCCCTGCCCCAGTTCGCCTCCTGGGCGGAGACCGTAGCGGAGGCGATGCTTTATGCGTGAAGAGGGAAGGGAGAAGGGAGAAGGGGAAGCAAAGCTCACGGCGGCGCGCACCCGGCTGATCCTGGACAAGCCTTTCCTGGGCGCCCTGGTGCTCCGGCTGCCGCTGGTGGCGGCCGGCGCCTGGTGCCGCACCACGGCGACGGATGCCAGGAGCCTCTACTACAACCCGCGCTGGATAGAAGGGCTGTCCGCCTCGGAATTGCAATTCGCCCTGGCGCACGAGGCCCTGCACTGCGCCCTGGGCCACTTCGCCCGGCGCGGCCACCGGGTTCAGCGCCGCTGGGACATGGCCTGCGACCTGGCGATCAACCCGCTCCTGGTGGCGGAAGGCCTGAAGCCGCCGCCGGGGGCACTGGTGCTGGGTCTCTATGCCGGCATGGCCGCCGAGGAAATCTACCCCTGCCTCGACGACAGCCAGGATGACGGCCCCCTGGAGGACCATGATCCGGACGGGGACGAGGGCGGCCAGGGCAGCAGCGGCTCGAAACAGTCCAAGGGGGGCGGTGCCCGGCGCGAGGCGGACGACAAGGAAGGCGGCAGCACGGCAGTAAGCACCGGCAGCGGCGACGGCAAGGACGGGGAAGGCCCGCCCCTGCCCCTTTCCGGCCCGGAGAAGGAAAAACTCCAGCAGCAATGGCAGCGCCACCTGGCCTCCGCCGCCCAGAGGGCCAGGGAAGCCGGCAAGCTCTCCGGCGGCCTCTCCCGGCTGGCCGAGGCGGCGCTCGCGCCCCGGGTCTCCTGGCGCGCGCTCCTCGGCCGGCACCTGTCCCAGGTGGCGCGCACCGACTACAGCTACACCCGCCCCTCGCGCCGGGAGGGCGAGGTGATCCGGCCCGGCCTCTGTGCCCCCAGCGGAGAGCTGGCGGTGGCCCTGGACGTGTCCGGCTCGGTGTCCGACTCGGACCTGGCGGAATTCCTGGGGGAGATCAACGCCTTGAAGGGCACGATGCCCGTGGCCGTGACCCTGTTCGCCTGCGATGCGGCCCTGGCTCCGGAATGTCCCTGGCGCTTCGAACCCTGGGAAGAACTGCGTCTGCCCAAGAGCTTTTCCGGCGGCGGCGGCACCGCCTTCACCCCGGTCTTCGACTGGCTCAGCCGGACCGGCAGGGTGCCCGACGCCCTGGTCTATTTCACCGATGCAGAGGGCGAGTTCCCGCCCCTGGCCCCGGACTACCCGGTGCTCTGGCTGGTCAAGGGCAAGGCCGAAGTCCCCTGGGGCCGACGCATACAACTGAACTGACATGGCAGCCTCCGTCGAACTCGCCCCCGAAGACGCCCTGCGGCTGCACGTGTTGCTGGCGGGGGAGGTGCTGGCGGTGCGGATAGACGAGGGGCAGCGGCTCCTCTGGGCGCTCACCCCCAAGGGGGAAGCACGCATCCCCCTGCATCCCATCGGTCGTTCGGACGCCTATTTCATGCGCGTTCGTGAAGTCCTGGGCGGCCACGCCCTGGGTTCCCCCGGCGGCTATCCGGTGCATCTGCGGCGCTGGACGCGCATGGGGCAGTCCAGCTCCAAAAACCTGGAGGCCCTGCTCAAGCTGGGGGAGCCGGAAGCCGTGGCGGCCGTGGCCCACGCGCCGGGCCTGACGGACGAACTGGCGCGGCGCGCCTGGTGGGCCTGGCCCAGCGCCGAGATCGCCCGCTCCATGCTCGGCTGCCAGACCGTGCGCACGGGGGAGACGGGACCGGTGCTGGCGAGTTTCCTGGTGGAGCACCTGCCCTTCGAGGAAGACCCGGTCGCCGCCATGAACACCGTGCGCTCGGTGCTGGCCGCGGGCCTGCTGGACGAGCCCACCCGGCTCGGCCTGTGGCAGAAGGCCAGACGCAAGCCCGCTTATTACCTCGGCTTCCTGGAGTCCCAGGCGGATGACCTGCCGCCGGAGGCGCCCCTGCCCCTGCCCGCCGATCTGCCGGACAATGCCTGGAGCCGGATGCTGGCCCGCTGTTTTTCCGGTACCGGCCAGGCCTACCTCAAGGCGGCGGAACAGGCCCTGGACAAGCCGCCGGCGCACGAGACGGTCTACCTGTTGCTGAACCTCCTGGGCCGTCACTTCTCTTCCGTGCGCGGGGAGCCGGGACGGGATGCCCTGCCGGAACGCCACGCCGAGGCCCTGTCGGTGCTGGCGCAGTTGCGCGCCGAGGACGCCGAACCCATACTGACCCGAACCACGGCCGTCGGCCCCCTCATGCGCCGCAAGCTGGAACCCCTGCTCGACCCCCTGGTGGCCCAGGTGCGCAGCTTGAGAGTCGCGCCATGAGCCCCATATGGGAGAAGCCGTGGCGCCATGGCGAGGGTGGGCACGCTACGATTTGCCCACCCTACAGGCTTTCACATGACTCGAAAGGATCGCCATGAAAGGCGGCGTTTATATTGATGCGGAGTCGCCCCTGGTCCAGGAGTGCTACGCCGTCGTGCATTCCGTGGCCAAGCGCAGGAAGCGCTTTCCCGCGGACTGCGTGCAGGAGATGGCGGACGAAGAAGCCGCCCACCACGCGGCGCGCCCCGAAGAAGAGCGCCACCCCGCCCTGGTCATGGGTCCGTCCCGGTCCTCGGAAGGGGTGAGACTCTATTACCTGGTGCGCTGGCTGTAGGTCGGCCTTCAGGCCGACATGTCGGGCTAAAGCCCGACCTACAATTGATTCACACAACGAAAACGACAGAGGAACCCCCATGCCCTACTACATCTACCGCATCACCGAACTCGGCCCCGTCAAGAACCTGAAGAAACTGGCCGAATTCGGCGTATTCAAGGAAGCCTCGGTGGAAGCCAAGCGCCTGAGGAAGGAAGAGGAAGACGCCACGCGCATCAAGGTCATGTTCGCCGACAACGAGCTTCAGGCGGAAGACCTGCTGTCCCAGGTCAGGGAGCCGGAGCCCATGCTGGGCGACGACTGACTGGCGCCATGGACGAAAGCGCCTACCGTTCGGCCCGGGGCGAGATCAACCGGGAGCCCTGCGTCTTCGAGAAGGCCCTGCTCTCCCGCTCGGCCGTGTGCGAACTGGAAGTGCGCCACGCCCTGGCGGAGCGGGAAACGGTGGAATGCTCCAACCATGAGGCCCGCAGCCAATGCCTGTGCCTCCTGGAACTGCTGCGGGAAAAATCGGCCTTCGCCCTCAAGCTGACCGACACCCACGGCCTCTTGACCCATGCCGCCATGATGCGCATCCAGTGCGGCGGCCTCTCCGGCCTGAAGGCGGTGCTGGACGAGGATGCGCCCGCCCCCTCCGTGCGCCGCCTGGTCATGCTGGCCCGGCAGCATCCGGGCGGCCTGGAGGAGCAACCCTGGTCCCGCATCGTGCAGGGTGTCGCGGCCTGGAAAATCCGAAAGCGTTATCACCCGAAGGTGGAATCATGATTCCCGAGCTTGGAGCCTTGATCGAGCAGGTGCAGAAGAACTGCCACATCGCCGACGCGCGCCATGCGCGGGACATGACCCTATGCACCTACCTGCTGGAGATGCGGGAGTTCTACCGTTGGGAACACGGCATCCCCCATCGCGAGGCGCCGCCCCGGGCGGATGTGAGCCGTTGGATCGCCGAGAGGGAAGGTCTGTGGGAGGAGCTGTACGAGGAGGCCTATGCCGATCTCTGGCTGGGCGGCGAGCGCTTCGAGCCCTTCGATGCCGAGTCCCTGAACCGCCTTCTCCTGCCCGCCGGCCTGGTCTACGGGGCGGGCATCGGCCGCTTCGGCAAACCCCATTTCTTCCTGGCGCGCCTGGACCGGGTGGAGAATCATGACGGCCTGGAAGTGCTGGTCTGCGACTGCGAGTACGCCCGCGACCTGACCGCCCTGCCCGCCGCCCTGCAAGGGACGACGGTCGTCGTGCGCAGGGAGGCGCTGCGCCAGTGGCTGGGCGAAAAGGCGGAGACCTGGGATCTGAAACAGGGCGATGGCGCCATGTCCCGGGCGCTGAAGGCCTACCGCTACGACAGCGATCCGGCGGCGGCCCTGGAGGCCATGGCCCATGCCGAGGCAGAAAGCCTGATCCTGCACGAGCGGGGGGAGCACCGGGCCGGACGCATCCTGGGACCGACGTGGGAGACGATGATCTCCGGTTTCACCCACCGCCGGGCCGAAATCCTGGCCCGGGCCGTACGCGACAACTGGGCCGACTGCCTCACCACCCTGCCCACACTGGTCGAGCGCGGCGCCCTGGCCTCGCTCCACTTCTGGCAGGCCAACTTCGAGGGCATGCGTCTGGCGCTCTTTCCCAGCCTCGCCGCCGCCCTGGACGACTGGCAGGCATCCGGCGATCCCGCCCCCATCCTGGCGGCCGCGGCAAGAGGCCGGGAGCACTGGCAGTCCGTGGCCCTCTCCCTCCTGCCCCTGGCCCGGGAGCAGGGCGAAGCCGCCCTCGACGCCCTGACCCACGACCTGGCCCCCATCGCCCTGTGATCAACACCGGAAAGCCCGGGATCGAAGCATGCCCATACTGGTGATCGAGGATGAAGCGGATGTGGTGCGCTACCTCTGCAAGGGGCTGAGAGAGAGCGGCTATACGGCGACTTGGGCGGCGGACGGGACGGAAGGCCTGCACCTGGCCGCAACCGGGAACTGGGACCTGATCATCATGGACCGCATGCTGCCCGACGGCGTGGACGGTCTGTCCATCATCCGGAACCTGAGGAAGACCGGCAACCGGACGCCGGTGCTGATCCTGAGCGCGTTGGCCACCCTGGACGAACGGGTGCGCGGCCTGCGGGAGGGCGGTGACGACTATCTGACCAAGCCGTTTGCCTTCGCCGAACTGCTCGCCCGCATCGAAGTCCTGCTGCGGCGCAGCGGCACCCGGGAAGACGCGGCGGAACTCTGCGTCGCCGACCTGCGCCTGGACCTGCGCACCCGGCGCGTCGAACGGGCCGGCCAGGACATCTCGCTGCAACCGCGCGAGTTCCGCCTTCTGGAGTTCCTCGTCCGGCACCAGGGCCAGGTGGTCACCCGCACCATGCTCCTCGAATCCGTCTGGGACTACCACTTCGACCCCCAGACCAACGTCATTGACGTGCAGATCAGCCGCCTGCGCAACAAGATAGACCGGGATTTTTCTCCGGCCCTGCTGCACACGGTGCGGGGCGTGGGCTATCGGATCGGCTTCGATGGCTAAACTGATGCGCTCCGTGGCCTTCCGCCTGGCGCTGTTCTGCGGCGGCCTGGTCGTGGCCACCGTGGTGCTGCT
The DNA here is from genome assembly GCA_028714035.1 of Rhodocyclaceae bacterium. GTDB lineage: Bacteria > Pseudomonadota > Gammaproteobacteria > Burkholderiales > Rhodocyclaceae > JAQTNA01. Next base: position 112,854 of record JAQTNA010000001.1, on the reverse strand, counting down.
CTCGGCGGTGTTCTATTTCGGCACCATCGGCGTCCTGCGTCACGGCACGGATGCCAGCATCCGCGATCACGCCTATCACTTCACGGAGGATGGCGAAAGCCGCGGCCTGGAATCGCTCAGCCGGCGCATCGAGCAGACCCTGGCCGACGGGGTGGACTCCGACACGGAAATCTATCTGCTCACCGACGCGGGCGGCCGCATGCTGGCGGGCAACCTGACGCCCTGGACGGATGGCGCCGCGCCCATGGACCAGTTGATTGACCACCCGGTGACCCGGAACGGTCGAACGGCCGCGGGCCGCCTGATGCTGCACCGGCTGTCGGGGGGAGGCTTGCTGGTGGTCGGCCGGGACATGAGCGACCTCAACGCCATCGTCGTCCTCACCTGGCGCGCCATCGCGGTGGGAGGACTCCTGGCCTTCGCCCTCGCCCTCCTGGGCACGCTGCTCTTCCGCCAGCAAATCGAAGGCCGCATCGGCGCCATCCGCCACGCCGCCCTGGACATCGAGGCAGGCAACCTGAGCCGGCGCATTCCCCTCTCCGGGGAGGACGACGAGTTTGATCGCCTGAGCCACGACATCAACCGCATGCTGGATCGCATCGAACACCTCATGGATGGCGTACGGCATGTATCCAACACCATCGCCCACAACTTGCGCACACCCCTGGGCCGCATCCGGGGGCATCTGGATGAAGCCTTGCAGGGCAGGCCGGACATGGCCCGCCTCACCGAAGCGGGTGAATTCGCCATCGAGGAGGTGGATGCGCTGATCGTGGCCCTGAACAAGCTCCTGCAGATCGCCGAGGCGGAATCCGGTTCCCGACGCCAGCCCTTCGCCCTGGTGGACCTGGGGCAAGTCGTCGCGAAGCTGGTGGATCTCTACGAGGCCGCGGCCGAGGACCAGCAAATCACCCTGGCCGCCGATCTACAGCCCGCCCCAGCCATCCTCGGCGACTCGGACCTCCTGGCCTCCGGGCTGGCCAACCTGCTGGACAACGCCTTCAAGTACTCGGGCCGGCGGACGACGGTCATCGTGCGGGTCGGCCAGGAGGCCGAGAACGTGATCCTCACGGTACAGGATGACGGCCCCGGCATTCCGGAGGCGGAACGATCCAAGGTTCTGCAACGTTTCTACCGGCTCGACCGCAATCAGCAAGGCCACGGCCTCGGCCTGTCCATCGTCGCCGCCATCACCTCCCTGCACGGCGGCACACTGACCCTCGAAGACGCAGCCCCGGGGCTGCGGGTGCGCATCGTCCTGCCCCGCGCCTGAACCAAGCTTGCCAAATGGTAATGAAGCGGCAAGGTTCGGGATAGCTTCCCTCGCCTAGAATCGGCGCCTCTCGTCCATACTGGACCGAAGCCGACCCGATTCACTCATTCAAGGCGATTTTCCCGTGCGTTTCCCCTCCTTCTTCACCCGCCCTCTCGTCCGGTGGGCTCTGCCGGTTCTCGTTCTCCTGGGCGCGGGGGGCGGCTGGCTGCTCACCCGCTCCCCGGCACCCGAGCCGGCCCGAGAGTCCTCGCGGCCCGCCGGCGTCTTCCGTCCGACCAAGGAGCAGTTGGCCGGCCTCAAGATCGCCGAGGTGCAGAAACTCACCTTCCGCAGCATGCTGACCACCGACGGCAACATCGCCTTCAACGACGACGCCATGACGCCGGTCTTCTCCCCCTATACCGGCCGCGTCAGCCGCGTCGTGGCCAGACTCGGCGACGTGGTGAAGAAGGGCGCGCCGCTGATGGCGATCGAAGCCTCCGAGTTCGTCCAGGGACAGGGCGACGTGGCGACGACCCGGGCGGCCCTGGACACCGCCCGCCTGACCGAGAAGCGCCAGCACGAGCTGTTTGACGCCGGCGCCGGCGCCATGAAGGACTGGCGCCAGGCCCAGTCCGACCTGGTGGCTGCCGAAGCGGCCTGGAAGGCCGCCCGGGGCCGATTGCATATCCTGGGCAAAAACGACACCGAAATTGACGCCCTGGAGAAAGCCCCCGCCGGCATGACCGAAGCCCTCGTGACCGCGCCCATCGCCGGCACGGTCACCCAGCGCCAGGTGGGCACCGGCCAGTACCTTCAGAGCGCGGCCACCGGCGCCGCCACGCCGTCATTCACCATCGGCGACCTGTCCACCGTGTGGCTGGTGGCCAACGTGCGGGAGGGCGATGCGCCGGCGCTGCGGGTCGGCCAGCCGGCCGAGGTCACCGTGCTGGCCTTGCCCGGCAAGACCTTCAAGGCGAACATCGCCTGGGTCGGCTCCGCCGTGGATCCCGTCACCCACCGCCTGCCGGTGCGCGCCACGGTACAGAACCCGGATGGCGAACTGAAGCCGCAGATGTTCGCCAGCTTCTCCATCGCCACCAGCACCGCGACCGAGGCACCGGCGGTGCCTCAGGGCGCGCTGATCTACGAGGGAGAGACCACCCGGGCCTTCGTGGTCGCGGCGGACGGCAGCATCGCCGGCCGCCCCGTCCGCGCCGGCCGCAGCCGCGACGGCATGATCGAGATACTCTCCGGGCTGAAGGTGGGCGAGAAGGTCGTGAGTGCCGGCACCCTGTTCATTGACCGCGCCGCCGAAGGTAATTAGGCCGTGAACAGCATCGTCGAATTCGCGCTCAAGCAGCGCACCTTCATCGTCCTCATGCTGCTGGCCATGCTCGGCGCGGGCGTCGTCAGCTTCATCAAGCTCAACATCGAGGCCTATCCCGATCCGGTGCCGCCGCTCGTGGACATCATCGCCCAGAGCCCCGGCCTGTCCGCGGAGGAGATGGAGCGCTACGTCACCATCCCGATCGAAGTGCAGATGGCGGGCATTCCCCACGTCGCGGCCATACGCACCATTTCCCTGTTCGGACTCTCGGACATCAAGCTCCAGTTCAGCTACGACTTCACCTACCAGCAGGCGGAGCAATGGGTGACCAACCGCCTGGCCCAGTTGCCGCCCCTGCAGAGCGGCGTCCAGCCGCAGATATCCCCCTGGAGCCCCATCGGCGAAGTCTATCGCTATCGCCTCGCCGGCCCGCCGGGCTATTCCGTGACGGACCTGAAGACGCTCCAGGACTGGCTGCTCCAGCGCCGTTTCAAGGCGCTGCCCGGCGTCGTGGATGTGAATGGCTGGGGTGGCAAGACCAAGACCTACGAGGTAGCCGTCGACCAGAGGAAGCTCACCGCCACCGGCCTCACGCTGCAACAGGTGTTGCAGGCCCTGGGCAACAGCAACGTGAACGTGGGCGGGCAGACGGTCAACATCGGCCCCCAGGCGGCGGTGGTGCGCGGCGTCGGCCAGATCCATTCCCTGGATGACGTCAAGAACACCATGGTGGCGTCCAACAAGGGGGCGCCGGTCCTGATCGGCGACGTGGCCGCGGTGAGCGTGGGCAATCAGCCGCGCATGGGCATCGCCGGCCAGGACGAGGGCGACGACATCGTGGAGGGCATCGTCCTCATGCGCCGCGGCGAGCAGAGCATGCCCACCATCGAGCGGGTCAAGGCCGAGGTGGCGAAGATAAACGCTTCCAACATCCTGCCCCCCGGCGTGCGCATCCAGCGCATCTACGACCGTTCCGACCTGATCAACACCACGACGCACACGGTGCTGCACAACATGGTGTTCGGCATCGTGCTGATCTTCCTCTTGCAGTGGGCGTTCCTGGGCAACCTGCGGAGCGCCGTCATCGTCGCCACCACCATCCCCTTCGCCTTGTCGTTTGCCATCGCCCTGATGGTGGCCATGGGCGAGTCGGCCAACCTGCTCTCCGTCGGCGCCATTGATTTCGGCCTGGTGGTGGACGCCTCGGTGATCATGGTGGAGAACATCTTCCGCCACCTGACCCAGAGCAAGTCGCAACGGCACGAGAGCGAACCGGCGCTCCACCGGCTGCGCACCACCATCGGCCTGCACGGCAAGTACGGGATCATCGCCAATTCGGCCACCGAGGTAAACAAGGCGATCCTGTTCTCGGCGGCCATCATCATCTCCGGCTTCGTGCCCCTGTTCACCCTGTCCGGCATCGAGGGCCACATCTTCGGCCCCATGGCCAAGACCTACGCCTACGCCATTGCCGGCGGGCTCATCGCCACCTTCACCGTGTCGCCGGCCCTGAGTTCTCTCCTCCTGACGCAGCACGAGCACGGCGAGGAAGAAACCTTCGTCTCCCGCTGGCTGCGCCGTCTGTACACCCCGGCGGTCGAGTTCGCCCTGGCCCACCGGCGCCTGACCCTGGCCGGGGCCACCGCCTTGATGCTGGTCGCCCTCCTGGCGGCCCGCGGCTTGGGGCTGGAATTCCTGCCCAAGTTGGAAGAGGGCAACCTCTGGATTCGCGCCACCATGCCCTCCTCCATCTCCCTGGAGGCCGGCGATGACCACGTGAACGCCATGCGCCGGATCATCAAGAGTTTCCCGGAGGTGGAGACGGTGGTGTCCCAGCATGGCCGCCCCGACGACGGCACCGACGCCACCGGCTTCTTCAACGCCGAATTCTTCGTGCCCCTGAAGCCGGCCGACGCCTGGCCCAAGGGCATGGACAAGGAAACCCTGACCGACGGGATGACCGAGGCCCTGAGCGCCAAGTTTCCCGGCGTAGAGTTCAACTTCTCCCAGTACATCCAGGACAACGTCGAGGAGGCCGCCTCCGGGGTGAAGGGCGAGAACTCCATCAAGCTCTACGGCAGCGATCTGGAGACCCTGGAGAAGACGGCCCAGAAGATCAAGGCGGTGATGCAGACCGTGCCGGGCGTCACGGACCTCGCGGTGTTCAACTCCCTGGGGCAACCGACCGTGAGGATAGACATAGACCGGGCGCGGGCCGCCCGCTACGGCCTGGCGCCCGGGGACATCAACGCCACCATTCAGGCGGCCATAGGCGGGCAGTCGGCGGGCGACCTGTTCGAGGCCGGCAGCGACCGCCACTTTCCCATGATGGTGCGTCTCGCCCCCGAATTCCGGGGCAGCCTGGAGGCCATCCGGCACATCACCGTCGGCGCCCAGGGCCAAAACGGCGTCGTGCAGGTACCCCTGGCGGAACTGGCCGACATCCGCCTGGTGTCCGGCGCCTCTTTCATCTACCGGGAGCAGCAGGAGCGCTACATCCCCATCAAGTTCAGCGTGCGCGGCCGCGACCTGGGCAGTGCCGTGCTGGAGGCGCAGAACAAGGTGGCCGAGCAGGTAAAGATCCCCGGCGGCTACCGCCTGGAATGGGTCGGCGAATTCGGCAACCTCAAGGACGCCCTGTCCCGGCTGGCGGTGGTGGTGCCCATCAGCTTCGCCCTGATCTGCATCCTGCTCTACATGAATTTCGGCAACGTCACGGATGTCCTGCTCTCCGCCAGCGTCATCCCCATGGCGCTCATCGGCGGCATCTTCGCCCTGTTCCTCACCGGCACCCCGTTCTCCGTCTCCGCCGCCATCGGCTTCGTGGCGCTGTTCGGCATCGCCGCCATGGACGGCATCATCGTGCTCGCCTATTTCAACCAGAACCTGGATGTGGGCCTCTCCCGCGCCGAGGCCATACGCCGAACTTGCCAGGTGCAGATGCGGCCGGTGGTGATGACCTGCGTCGTCGCCTGCGTCGGCCTGGTGCCGGCCGCCTTGTCCACCGGCATCGGTTCCCAGGTGCAAAAACCCCTGGCCCTGGTCGTCGTCGGCGGCATCCTGCTGGCGCCCCTGCTCATACTGATCGTACTGCCGGTGCTGATTGACCTCTTCTCGCAGCAGGCGAAACAGATGGAGAAGCGGGCGGCTGCCGAAGGGAGCAAGACATGAGGTGGAAAACCATTGCTTCGGCCATCACGGCGGCCATGCTGACGACCGCCTGTGCCGTCGGCCCGGACTTCAGGCGGCCCGATGCGCCGGATGTGAAGGCCTACCTGCCGGCCGAGCCTCGGGCGCCGGGACTGGTCGCCGGAGCGGACATCCCCGCGGAGTGGTGGCAGTCGTTCCATTCCCCCGCCCTCGATGCCCTGGTACGCCGCTCCCTGGATGCCAACCCGAACGTCGAGGCTGCCCGCGCCGCCCTGCGCATCGCCCAGGAAAGCGCGGCGGCCCAGCGCGGCGCCTTCTGGCCCCAGGCATCGGCCAGTCTCGCGCCGAGCCGGCAGCGGATCGCCGACAGCCTGAGTTCGCCGCTCAATGCGCCCGCCAATCCCTTCAGCCTGCACACGGCACAACTCAACATCGCCTACGCCCCGGATGTCTTCGGCGGCAACCGGCGCCAGGAGGAATCCCTGGAAGCGCAGGCGGAGTCAGCGCGCTTCGAACTGGAGGCGGCCCGTTTGTCGCTGGCCGCCAATGTCGTGACGGCCGCCATACAGGAGGCGAGCCTGCGCGGACAAATGGCCGCCACGGAAAGAATCATCGCCCTTCAGGCGGAGACGCTGGACCTGGCGCGCCGCCAGCAGGCCCTGGGCGCCATCGCCGAGGCCGGCGTGGCGGCCCAGGAAGCCGCGCTGGCCCAGAGCCGGGCGGCGCTGCCGCCGCTCCGGAAGCAACTGGCCCAGACCCGCGACCTGCTCACGGCCCTGGCGGGCGGTTTCCCGGACAGGGAACTGGAACAGCGCTTCGATCTGGAGCACCTGGAACTGCCGCCGGAACTACCCCTCAGCCTGCCGTCCAGGCTCGTGGAACAGCGCCCCGACGTGCGGGCCGCCGAGGCCCAGCTCCATGCCGCCAGTGCCCAGGTCGGCGTGGCCATGGCCAACCGGCTGCCCCAGTTCAGCATCAACGCGGGCACCGGCAGCGTCGCCGGGCGCCTCTCCGACCTGTTCAAGGGGGGGGGCGGCTTCTGGAGCCTGGCCGGCGCCGTGGCGCAGCCCATCTTCGACGGCGGGGCGCTCGCGCACCGCCAGTCCGCCGCCGAGGCGGCTCTGGATCAGGCCCGGGCCCAGTACCGCGCCACGGTCATCGGAGCGTTCCAGAACGTCGCCGATACCCTCCATGCGCTGGACCAGGATACCGAGGCCCTGCGCGCGGCGGCGGCCGCCGAGCGGGCCACGTCCCGCAGCCTGGCCCTGGCGCGCCGGCAGGTGGCGCTGGGCGACATCAGCCACCTCGCCCTTCTGAGCGCGGAACAATCCTGGCAGCAGGCGATGATCGCCCTGGTGCAGGCCCGGACGAACCAGTTTGCCGACACGGCCGCCCTGTTCCAGGCCCTGGGCGGGGGATGGTGGAACCAGGCAGGCCAGCCGCTCGGGAACCCGCTTTGATTGGGCGAATGAATTCACCCGGCCAGTCGACTTAGCGCCTTCCCAGAATCAGGCTGGCGTTGCTGCCGCCGAAGGCAAAGGAGTTGGACAGGGCGTAATCGAAACGGGCCTCCCGGCAGGCCCCCGGCACGTAGTCCAGGTCGCACAGGGGATCGGGCAGGTCCAGATTGATGGTGGGGGGAAGCCTCTGTTCCCTCAGCGCCAGGATGGCGGCCACGCACTCCAGGGCACCTGCGGCCCCCAGGAGGTGGCCGTGCATGGCCTTGGTGGCGCTGACGGGCGGCGCCGCCTGGCCGAAGACCTCCCGGATGGCGGCGGTTTCCACCACGTCGCCGGCCAGGGTCGCCGTGGCGTGGGCATTGATGTGGCCGATATCGCCGGGAGCCAGCCCGGCATCCGCCAGGGCCTGCTTCATGGCCCGCACCTGGCCGGCCGCATCGGGCTTGGTGAGATGGCTGGCGTCGCAGGACACGCCATAACCCACCAGCTCCCCCAGGATGGGGGCACCCCGGCGTAGCGCCGCGTCTTCCGCCTCCAGGAGCAGCATGGCCGCACCTTCGCCCAGGACCAGCCCGGAACGGTCTGCCGAGAACGGGCGACAGGAGGCGGCAACCTCCGGCGCGGGCTTGGCCAGAACCCCCAGGGCGTGCCAGGCGTGCACCGCCCCATAGACCAGCAGCGCTTCCGTGCCGCCCGCGAGCGCCGCATCCAGGTAGCCGTGGCGAATGGCGCGCAGGGCCTCGCCGATGCCGTTGGCGGAGGACGCGCAGGCATTGGAGAAGGTGGCGTTGGCCCCCAAGAGGCCGTAACGGATGGCCAGGTGCGCGGCGGCGGCGTTGTTCATGATGTTGACCACCGACACCGGCCGCACCCGACGGGCGCCCTTGAGGAACAGATCCTGGTAGATGCCCTCGATGTGTCCGGCGCCCCCCATGCCGCTGCCCACATAGACGCCCATCCGTTCCCGGAGGCCTTCCGGCGAAAAACCGGCCATGGCCTCCCGGGCGGCGAGCAGGGCCATCTGGCTGAAGCGATCCAGGGTGGTCAGTTCCAGCTTGCTGAAATGATCTTCCGGCCGCAGTGACACGGTGGCCGCCGGCACCGTGAGGCTGCCCTCGCCGGCACGGCACTCCAGGAGATGCACGGCCGAACGACCGGCGAACAGGGCGCGGGAAAAATCCTCGATCGTGTGGCCCAGGGGGGAACACACCCCCATGCCGGTCACGACGACACGCCGGTTCATTGTTGCCGTAGTCGCGTCAGCGACTCACGAAGCTCCCCTCGCCCCTTGAGGGGCGAGCGGGGGTTTCGGGGAGCATGCTCCCGGCCGGCCGTGGGACGCGGAGGCGGGGGCGGGGGCGGGGAGGCGAGGGGGAGAAACACCTCGATTTTCATATGAGGGATGGGCAGCTAACCGTGCACGGTCAGCCGCCTTTGGCCTTCTGCGCAGCTTCCACCGCCGCCACGATGCCGGCCACGGTCTCGGGCGGCGGAGCGTCGTTCATGAACTGAATGTCGAAGGCGTTTTCCAGATCGAACATGAACTCGATCATGCTCAGAGACTCGATACCCAGTTCGGACAGAAGCTGCTCCGGCGAGATTTGCTCCTTGGCCAGACCGAATTGCTGTTCCAGCATGGCCTGGACTTGCTCCAGCAGATTCATTTATCAGAATTCCATAAGGCGGGTTCGGATTCCAGGAAAGTCATCATGGCTTCCGCAACCTTAGCTTTTTCATTGTCCAGGGAAACCATGTGATAACTGTCGCCCAGCAACAGTTTGTCCACCCGCGTCGAACCCAATTCTTTTTCCAGATGCTTCACGCTCTTCAGGCTGCTGATATCGTCTTCCGTGGCATGCACGATCAGGACCGGGTTGCGCACCTGGGGCAGATTCTGCTTCACCGCGCGAATCAGGCGATGAGCCTGATAGATGCCATGGGCGCGCAAACGGCTTGCACCCGCGTCCGACACGCCGACCTGGCGCATCTGGAACGCCACCAGGCGGCGCATTTGTTCGTTCTTCAGCCCGAAAGGTTCCTTTTCCTTATACGAGTAAAACCGCCCCAGAGGCGTGTAATAGGCCAGGGGCAGAAGAAACTTGTACCAGGGCAGGGACCAGCCGTCATAGTAGAGCGTCGTGGACAGCAACATCAGCCCGCCCAGGCGATCCCCCAGTCGGGCCGCCAGCATCAAAGCCAGGTCGGCCCCTATGCACAAGCCGCCCACGGCCACCTTGCCGTGCTCCTCCAACACGGGTCGCAACGCTTCCTGCGCCGCGTTCAGCCAGATTTCCCAGCTCCCCCGCGCCTCGCCGTATCGGCCGGCGTTCACGGTATACCCGGGAAGCTGCGGCACATAGACCGAATAGCCAGCCGCATTCAGGCGTCGAGCCAGGTATTGCAGTTCCAGCGCGCTGCTGTAAAGCCCATGGAGGAGAAAGACCGCCCGCTTGCCCCCCTTCAGAGCCAATCCCCCTGCCATGTTGCGACCGTTTCACAATGATTCGAAGCAGGATTGTAGCAAACTGTGTCAATACGATTCTTACATGTTCGCATATCCAGGTCGCACATCGGCCCAATCGTAGTCGACAATCAGGGGCGCGTGGTCGCTGAAACGCTGCTCCTTGAAAACCGCGGCACTCCGGGCGGCCGCGGCGATGCCGGGCGTCGCGATCTGGTAGTCAATGCGCCAGCCCACGTTCTTGGCCCAGGCCTGGCCCCGGTTCGACCACCAGGTGTAGGCCTCGCCGGTGGCCTCCGGGTAGAGCCGACGATAAACGTCCACCCAACCCTGTTCATCGAATACCCGGGAAAGCCAGGCTCGCTCCTCGGGCAGGAAACCGGAATTCTTCTGGTTGGACTTCCAGTTCTTGAGGTCCACCTCCCGATGGGCGATGTTCCAGTCGCCGCACAGGATGACCTCCCGCCCCTCGGCCCGCAACGCCGCCAGCACGGGAAAGATCTCGTCCATGAACTGGAACTTGGCCTCCTGCCGCTCCGGAGAGGAGGAGCCGGAGGGCACATAGACGGAAATCACGGAGAGATTGCCCCAGTCGGCGCGCAGGAAGCGCCCTTCGGCATCGAAGCCGGCATGGCCGATGCCCGCGACCACGCTATCCGGCTCCTGACGGGCATAGATGCCCACCCCGCTATAGCCTTTCTTCTCCGCGTAATGGAAATAGCCCTGGTATCCGGCGGGCGCCAGCATGCCGGCTTCCATGTCGGGTGCCTGAGCCTTCAGCTCCTGCAAACACAGGATATCGGCCCCCTGGAGCGCAAGCCAGTCCAGGAATCCCTTCCTGCAGGCGGAACGGATACCGTTGAGATTTGCGGAAATGACGCGTAGCATTGATCTTTCACCAATCTGACGGGAACGGGAAGTGGATTTTAGCCGGGATTTCATTGCCTTCGCCTGCGCCAAGGGCGTGCTGCGCTTCGGCGAGTTTGTCACCAAGGCGGGACGCACATCCCCCTATTTCTTCAACGCCGGGCTGTTCGACGACGGCGACTCCGTCGCCAGGCTGTCGGACTTCTACGCCCGGGCCATCCTGAAGAGCGGCATCGGCTTCGACATGCTGTTCGGCCCGGCCTACAAGGGCATCGTCCTGGCCACCGGTACGGCCATGGCCCTGGCGGGCCGGGGAAGGAGTGTGCCCTTCTGCTTCAACCGCAAGGAAGCGAAGGACCATGGCGAAGGCGGCAGCCTCATCGGCGCCCCGCTCAAGGGCAATGTCCTCATCATTGACGACGTGATTTCCGCCGGCACTTCGGTGCGGGAATCGGTGGAACTGATCCGGGCCCAGGGCGCCACCCCCTGCGGCGTGGTCATCGCCCTGGATCGCCAGGAGCGGGGCCAGGGTGCGCTTTCCGCCGTGCAGGAAGTGGAAAAAAATTACGGCCTGCCCGTGGTGGCGGTGGCCAATCTCTCCGATCTGCTCGAATTCCTCCGGGGCAGCCCAGACCTGGCGCGCAATCTCTCCGCGGTCGAGGCCTACCGGCTGCAATACGGGATACTCCCATGACGTTTCCACGGTGGCTGCTGCTGTGCTGCCTGCCGACGCTGGCCATGGCCGCCGACCGGGTCACCTACTGCTGCAAGGACGACTCCGGGCACCAGGTGTGTTCGGACATGCTGCCGCCCCAGTGCTACAACAAGGCCTACCGGGAGATCAACAACCGCGGCATGACGGTGCGCAACGTGGAACCGCCGCCCAGTCCCGAGCAGAGGGCGGCGCGAGAGGCCGAACAGAAGCGCAAGAAGGCGGAGGAGCAGGCGGCCCTGGAGCAGCGGCGCAAGGATTCTGCACTCCTGGCCACCTATCCCGGCGAAAGCGACATCGCCGCCAGCCGTGAACGGGCGTTGAACCTGCACCGGGATGCGATCCGGGACTCCCAGGCGCGCCTCGAAGCCGCGAAGAAGAAGCAGCAATCCCTGGCCCGGGAGGCGGAGTTCTACCTCAAGAAACCCATGCCCCAGGAATTGCGCAACTCCATCAAGGACAACGAGGCGGAACAGAAGTCCCTGCAACTCCTGATCGAGAACCGGCAGAAGGAGATGGCGGCGGTCAACGCCCGGTTCGATGCCGACCTGACGCGTTTCCGGGAACTCAACAATCGCTCCGGCCTGGGCTACACGACGGTCAGCCCGAAGTAAGGCGGCCCACGCGCCAAACCATGAAACCGAGCCCCGTGCCCACTGCCCTCACCCCTCCGCCCCTCTCCCGGCAGCGGGCGAGGGGAGCGTTGTGAGTCGCTTCGCGACTATTACGGTATGGCCCCCATGTTCGCCTCCCTCCCGCCCTTCCTGCTGCACTGGATCATCATGTCCCTGGCCCTCTGGGTGGCCAGCCATGTCTTCAGCGGCATCCGTTTTGCCGACACCTCCTCGCTGATCGTGTCCGCCCTCTTGCTGGGCTTCGCCAACGCCATCGTCCGGCCGCTGCTGATCATCCTGACCCTGCCACTCACCCTCGTCACCCTGGGCCTGTTCCTGCTGGTCATCAACGCGCTCATGATGCTGCTGGTGTCCTCCCTGGTCAGGGGCTTCAGCGTGTCGGGATTCTGGACCGCCTTCTTCGCCAGCATCTTCATCTCCCTCCTGTCCTTCCTCATCGGCGCCTTCCTGGGCGACGGCGCCCCGCCCATGCGGCCGCCGGGCGGGGGCGTCTGGTTGTAACCGGGCATGACCCACGCCGAAGAAACGCTGGAAATCCTGTACCGCGACGAATTCCTGGTCGCCATCCACAAGCCCTCCGGGCTCCTGGTGCATCGCACGGCCCTGGATTTCTTCGAGACCCGCTTCGCCCTGCAAATCCTGCGCGACCAGATCGGCCGGCGCGTCTACCCGGTGCATCGTCTGGACAAGGGCACTTCGGGCGTGCTGCTGTTCGCCCTGGACCCGGAGACAGGCCGCGCCCTGTCCCGGCAGTTCGAGTCGCAGGAGGTGGAGAAGCGCTACCTGGCGGTGGTGCGGGGACACCCGCCGGAGAGCGGCGAGATTGACCATGCCCTGACGAAGCGGCTGGAAACATCGGAGTTGCGGGACACCCGGGTGGAAAACCGGCCGCAGGACGCCGTGACCCGATACCGGCGCCTGGCCATGATCGAACTGCCCCATCGTGTGGACCGCTACCCCACGAGCCGCTACGCGCTCCTGGAACTCACGCCCCTCACCGGCCGCCGGCACCAGATCCGCCGCCACCTGAAACACATCAGCCACCCGGTCATCGGCGACGCCACCTTCGGCAAGGGGCGGCACAACCGCCTGTTCCAGGAACTCTACGGCTGCCAGCGCCTGCTGCTGGCCTGCACCGAGCTTTCCCTGCGCCATCCCGCCACGGGCGAGCCTCTGCAACTGGCGGCGCCGCCCGCGCAAGACTTCCTGCAGATCCTGCTCGCCCTGGGATGGGAATACCCCTCCCAGGCGAAGCAGCGTCAGGCGCCGAACAGGGCAGACAGTTTTCCCAGGTACTCGGGCGCCCCAGCCGCGCCCTCCTCGGGCGCCCAGGCGGACTTTTCCTCGGGCAGGAGCGGGGCATAGGGTCCAGCCTTGGCTTCCAGGAACACCGAGCCGGGCGCCAGGGACAAGACGGAGTGATAGCGGCCGTGGGGAATGTCCACGCCCACCGCGGCGCCCCCCGGTTCCAGCAGCGCCGTCTCGGTCACCTGCCCCTGGTCATCGAAGAACACGATGCCCAGCCGGCCGCGCACGACGATCATGCACTCGTCCTTGGCCGGATCCAGGTGGCGGTGAGGTTGAACGTAGGAACCCGGCTCTATGGCATTCAGCAGGCGATGGCAGGAAGCCTCATCGGCCGGATGAAAGTTGCGGTTCTTGCGCCGACGCGCACTGGCGGCGGCCTCCGCCGAGACTTCATCCAGGAGGGCGGTGGTGATGATGGTCATTTGAATATGGTAAGGGGTGAGGGGTGAGCGGCAATGACATCCGCGCCTTCGGCGCGCGTTACTACGGCTAACCGCTAACCGCTGGCGGCTGACCGTCCGGGCGCCAGTGTCCGGACTTGCCGCCGGCCTTCTCCAGGAGGCGCACTTCGAAGCGCATGCCCCGGTCCACCGCCTTCAGCATGTCGTAGACCGTGAGCAGGGCGGTGCTGACAGCCGTCAGCGCCTCCATCTCCACCCCGGTGCGGCCCACGGTGTGAGCGGTGACCTGGCAATGAACGGCCGAGGCTTCCTCGTCCATCAGGAAATCCACTTCCACCCGGGTAAGCGCAATGGGATGGCACAGGGGTATCAGGTCGGAAGTGCGCTTGGCACCCTGTATGGCGGCGATGCGCGCCACCCCCAGGACGTCGCCCTTCCTGGCGTCTCCCGAGCGGACCAGGGCCAGGGTGGCCGGCTGCATGAATATGCTGCCGGCGGCGCGCGCCAGGCGCTCCGTCTCGGCCTTGCCGCCCACGTCCACCATGTGGGCTTGTCCCGCGGCATCAAAATGGGTCAGAGGAGAGGAACCGGAATCCAAGATGTCTGTCTCAAGCAGTTGGGCAAGGCCAGGGATGGCGGGGAGGCATGGCGGCCTGGGTCGCATTCGGAACGACGGGGCTCACGTTGAGCTCCAGCCAGTAGCGCACCAGCGCCTGGATCGCTTCGCCCAGGCGGGCGTGATCCAGGGACTTGCGCACATAGCTGTTGGCCCCCGCCTGAGTGGCTGAGCGCACGTCCCGCTGTTCCACCGAGGCCGAAAGCACCACCACCGGCAGGAGTACGGTGCCAACGCCGGAACGGATGCGGCGCAGCACCTCCAGCCCGGAGATTTCCGGCAGATTCAGGTCCAGGAGGACGAGGCGCAAACCCACCCCGTGTTCCGGGACTGGACGCTCATCGGAGGGGAAGAGATAATCCAGGGCCGCCTCGCCCGATTGCACGACGAGCACCTGATCTCGCGGCAGTATCTTTTCCAGGGCGGAAAGAATGAGTGCCACGTCCTCGTCGGAATCCTCGATGAGAAGAAGCGTCGGACCTGGCATGGTTTGGGCGAGGAGTCTTTCCAGAAGGTGTACTTAACAGGTTCCTGATGGGCGAGGAAGCGAGTACCGCGCAACGCAGCAGACGGCCACCGCAACAGATCATTCACCACCTGTCGAAGCGGATATGCAGGATCATATCACCATGAAGATCAAACCACTCCTCGCGCTACTCGTTTTTCTGGCTCCGCACGCCATGGCGGAAGGCCTGCCCGACCTGGGCGAAAATGCGCTCACCGACCTTTCCCCGGTCATGGAGCAGAAGTTGGGCGCGTCCATCATGCGCGACTTGCGCTGGAACGACCCGGGCTATCTGGACGACCCGGAAGTGACGGCCTACCTGAATCGCGTCGGAGACCGTCTGGCCGCCGCCATCCCGGATGGCGGGCTGCGCTTCCGCTTCTTCGCGCTGCGCGACCCGACCCTGAACGCCTTCGCCCTGCCCGGAGGCTACATCGGCGTGCACACCGCGCTGATCCTGTC
The DNA here is from genome assembly GCA_028714035.1 of Rhodocyclaceae bacterium. GTDB lineage: Bacteria > Pseudomonadota > Gammaproteobacteria > Burkholderiales > Rhodocyclaceae > JAQTNA01. The sequence goes on along the minus strand of JAQTNA010000001.1, from coordinate 97,692 downwards.
CACCCAGTCCGAATCCGAACTGGCGGGAGTGCTGGCCCACGAAATATCCCACGTCACCCAGCATCACATCGCGCGCATGGTGGGCAAGCAGAAGGAAGCGACCGCCATCTCCCTGGCCAGCCTGCTGGTGGCGGTGCTCGCCGCCCGTTCCAACTCCCAGGTGTCCCAGGCGGCGATGGCCGGCGGTGCGGCGGCGGGCCTCCAGAACCAGCTCAACTACAGCCGGGATTTCGAGCGCGAGGCAGACCGCATGGGCCTGCAACGCCTGGAAGCCGCGGGCTTCGATGTCCGAGGCATGGCGATCTTCTTCGAACGCCTGCAACGCGACTCCCGCCTGTACGAAAACAATGCACCGGCCTACCTGCGCTCCCACCCCCTCACCACCGAGCGCATCTCGGACATGGAGGGCCGCGTGGAAAGCATGCCCTACCACCAGGTGCCGGACAGCCTGGAGTACCAATTGGTCAGGGCCAAGCTGCGGGTGGCGAGCGGCACGGCGACCGAGGCGGTGGCGGATTTCCGCTCCCGCCTACAGGACAGGAAATACACCTCCGAGGCGGCGGCCCGGTATGGGCTGGCGCGTGCCCTGCTCGCCGCCGGCAACGCCGCCGAGGCCGAGCAGGAACGGCTGGCGCTCAGCCACCTGAAGCTGGATTCGCCCATGCTGGACACCCTGGAAGCGGAGATCCGGCTGGCCCAGAAGGACAAGCCCGCCGCCCTCGCCGTCTATCGTCGAGCGCTCCTGCGCCATCCCCACGAGAAGGCGCTCATCGTCGGCCTGGCAGAAGCCTTGATTGTCGGCAACGAACCCGTGGCGGCGGTGCACCTGGTGGAACAGGAATTGCCTCTCACTCCAAGCGACCCCGACCTCTACGGCCTTCAGGCCCGGGCCTACGGCGCCTTGGGGCGACGCCTGCTCCAGCATCGCGCCCAGGCGGAACTGTACGCCCTGCAGGGCCGCCTGAAGGACGCGGTAGACCAGTTGCAGCTCGCCCAGCGGGCCGGAGACGGAAATTTCTACGAGCTATCCGCCGTGGATGCCCGCCTCCGGGAACTGAAGGCGAAGGAAAGGGAAGCGGCCAAGGAAGCCAAGGACAACAAGCAACCCTGACCCCCGGCCCTCGCCGCCCCACCGGCCCGTCTACACAAGCGCCTGTAGTTCAAGTAGTATCACGCTTTACGAAAAACCCGGACCACGGCGGCATTGTCCGCCGTGTTGCTTTTTATCCCGCGCCGACCCGACACGCCGTCTTGCCGCCTGGAATTTCCGCCATGTCTCACGTAATGAACACCTACGCCCGCCTGCCCGTGGCCTTCACCCACGGCGACGGTTCCTGGCTCTACGACGATACCGGCAAGCGTTATCTGGACGCCCTGGCGGGCATCGCGGTGAACACCCTGGGACATAATCACCCCCGGCTGGTGGCCGCCATCAGCGACCAGGCGGGCAAGCTGCTGCACACCTCCAACCTGTACCGCATCCCGGGCCAGGAAGCCCTCGCCGACAAGCTGGCCGATCTCTCGGGCATGGAGGAAGTGTTCTTCTGCAACTCCGGTTGCGAGGCGAACGAGGCCGCCATCAAGCTGGCGCGCTTCTTCGGCCACAAGAAGGGCGTGGACAACCCGGCGGTGATCGTCATGGAGAAGGCCTTCCACGGGCGGACCCTGGCCACCCTCTCCGCCACGGGCAACCGCAAGGCGCAGGCGGGCTTCGAGCCCCTGGTGTCCGGTTTCGTGCGCGTACCCTACAACGACCTGGAAGCCATCCAGGCCGTCGCCAAGCACAATTCCAACGTGGTGGCGGTCATGCTGGAAATGGTGCAGGGCGAGGGCGGCATCCACATCGCCGACATCGCCTTCCAGAAGGGCCTGCGGCAGCTCTGCAACGATCAGGGCTGGCTCCTGATCGCAGACGAGGTGCAATGCGGCGTGGCACGCACCGGCAAATGGTTCGGTTACCAGCACGCGGACATCCTGCCGGACGTGGTGACCCTGGCCAAGGGCCTGGGTTCGGGCGTGCCCGTGGGCGCCTGCCTGACCGCGGGCAAGGCCGCCGGCCTGTTCAAGCCGGGCAACCACGGCTCCACCTTCGGCGGCAACCCGCTCGCCTGCCGCGCCGCCCAGACCACCCTGGAGGTGATCGAACAGGACGGTCTGATGGCCCGCGCCCGGTCCCTGGGCGACGCCATCCGCGCCGACCTGGCCCGCGCGCTGGAGGGCCTGTCCGGGGTGGTGGCGATCCGCGGCCTGGGGCTGATGGTAGGCATCGAACTGGACCGGCCCTGCGGCGAACTGGTGGGTCGCGCCCTGGCCCAGGGCCTGCTCATCAACGTCACCGCGGATTCCGTGGTGCGCCTCCTGCCACCGCTCACCTTCGACGATGCGGACGCCAAACTGCTGGTGGATTCCCTTTCAGCGCTGATCCGGGAGTTTCTGGCGTGAACACCGCGCCAACGACCCTACCCCATCCCTCCAGGGAGAGAACCTGAGGGTGAGGCAAGCGTGGTTTCCCGCCACGCCCATCAGCGCCAAAACACATGCGAGCCCCGACCCATGACGGCACCCAAACACTACCTGCAATTCAAGGACCTGTCGCGCGACCAGTATGATTATCTGTTCCAGCGCGCCACCTGGATCAAAGAGCAGTTCAAGTCCTATCAGCAATATTGGCCGCTCACGGATCGCACCCTGGTGATGATCTTCGAGAAGGCCAGCACCCGCACCCGGGTCTCCTTCGAGGCCGGCATCCAGCAGTTGGGCGGCTGCGCCATCCACCTTTCCACCCGGGATTCCCAACTGGGGCGGGGCGAGCCGGTGGAGGATGCGGCCCAGGTCTTGTCGCGCATGAGCGACCTGGTCATGATCCGCACCTTCGAACAGGAGATCATCGAGCGCTTCGCCGCCAACTCCCGGGTGCCGGTCATCAACGGCCTGACCAACGAATACCATCCCTGCCAGATCATGGCGGACATCTTCACCTACATCGAGCAGAAGGGTTCCATCCAGGGCAAGACCGTGGCCTGGATCGGCGACTCGAACAACGTCTGCAACACCTGGCTCCAGGCGGCGGAAGTACTGGACTTCAACGTTCATGTATCCACCCCCCCAGGTTACGAGGTGGAACCGGAGCGCGCCGGCCTCTACGGCACCGACCACTACGAACAGTTCTCCGACCCCATGGAAGCGGCCCAGGGCGCGGACATCGTCACCACGGACGTGTGGACCTCCATGGGTTTCGAGGCGGAGAACGAAGAGCGCCTGAAGGCCTTCGCGGACTGGCAGGTGGATGGCGAGATGATGCGCGCGGCCGGGCCAGAGGCCATGTTCCTGCACTGCCTGCCGGCCCACCGGGGCGAGGAAGTCACGGCCGAGGTGATAGACGGCCCGCAGAGCCACGTCTGGGTCGAGGCGGAAAACCGCCTGCACGTGCAGAAGGCCCTGATGGAATACCTGCTGCTGGGCAGAGTAAACGTTTGACGATTTTCAGAAAGCAAAACCATGAGCGACGTTAAGAAAGCAGTCCTGGCCTATTCCGGCGGGCTGGACACCTCCGTAATCCTGAAGTGGTTGCAGGACACCTATCAATGCGAAGTGGTGACCTTCACCGCCGACCTGGGCCAGGGCGAGGAACTGGAGCCGGCCCGGGCCAAGGCCCTGCAATTCGGCATCAAGCCCGAGAACATCTTCATTGACGACCTGCGCGAGGAATTCGTGCGCGACTTCGTCTTCCCCATGTTCCGCGCCAACACGGTGTATGAGGGCGAATACCTGCTGGGCACCTCCATCGCCCGGCCGCTCATCGCCAAGCGCCTGATCGAGATCACCAACCTGACCGGCGCCGACGCCATCTCCCATGGCGCCACGGGCAAGGGCAACGACCAGGTGCGCTTCGAACTGGGCGCCTACGCCCTGAAGCCCGGCATCAAGGTCATCGCCCCCTGGCGCGAATGGGATCTCTTGTCCCGCGAGAAGCTCATGGCCTACGCGGAAAAGAACGGCATTCCCATTGACCAGAAGCACAAGCAGGGCGGCTCCCCCTACTCCATGGACGCCAACCTGCTGCACATCTCCTACGAAGGCCGGCACCTGGAAGACCCGGCGGCAGAGGCCGAGGAGACGATGTGGCGCTGGACCGTCTCCCCCGAGGCGGCCCCCGATGCGGCCGAGTACGTGGACCTGGAATTCGAACGGGGCGACCTGGTCTCCATCAACGGCACGCGCATGCCGGCCCACGAACTGCTGGCCACGCTCAACGCTCTGGGCGGCAAGCACGGCATCGGCCGACTGGACCTGGTGGAAAACCGCTACGTGGGCATGAAGAGCCGCGGCTGCTACGAGACCCCCGGCGGCACCATTTTGCTCCGCGCCCACCGGGCGATAGAGTCCATCACCCTGGACCGGGAAGTGGCGCACCTGAAGGACGACCTGATGGCCCGCTACGCCAGCCTGATCTACAACGGCTACTGGTGGGCGCCGGAGCGCAAGGCCTTGCAGACTCTCATTGACCATACCCAGGGCTCGGTGAACGGCTGGGTGCGGCTCAAGCTGTACAAGGGCAACGTCATCGTCACCGGCCGGGATTCCAAGACCGACTCCCTGTTCGATTCCACCATCGCCACCTTCGAGGACGATGCGGGCGCCTACGACCAGAAGGATGCCGGCGGCTTCATCAAGCTGAACGCCCTGCGCCTGCGCATCGCGGCAAATCTGGCCAGTCGCAAGAAGTGATCCGCACGGTGGGTCGGGCCAAAGGCCCTGACCCACCGCGCACGCGGCATGCAAATACGAGTGGGGACCACCCCGCCGCCGCGACCACCACCGACGGAGAGAAAAATGTTCGGGTATTCCGAAGAACAGATCGCGACCTTCGGTGCGACCTGGGGCCTAGGGGCCTTCATCCTTTACATGTTGTTCATCATCGGCGAGATCGCCTGGCGCGCCAAGGCCGGCAAGACGGGGACTTTCGTCCTCTTCTTCGTGCTGGCCTTCGGCATGCTCGGCTTCATCACCAAGAGTATCCTTGAAAGAGTCTGGGGAATCTGAAATGTCTCAATACGATAACGCGTCCGTCATCAAGAAGGCCAACGTCTATTTCGACGGCAAGTGCGTCAGTCACACCGTGGTCCTCGCCGACGGCACGAAGAAGACCGTGGGCGTGATCCTGCCTGCGAGCCTGACCTTCAACACCGGCGTGCCGGAGATCATGGAAGGCGTGGGCGGTTCCTGCCGCGTGAAGCTGAAGGGCGAAACGGAATGGAAGACCTACGGTGAAGGCCAGTCCTTCAACGTTCCCGGCAATTCCAGCTTCGACATCGCCTGCGACGAGCCTTACCACTACGTCTGCCACTTCGGCTGAACGCCCCAGGGGGTCGTAGGTCGGGATTAATCCCGACAACGGGCTTCGTGCATCGTCTTGTCGGGCTGAAGCCCGACCTACAAGATCTACATCTGCTATTCCGGCAGAACCTGGGCCGGGGCATTTGCGCCCCAGCCCCCGCTCACGCCAACCCGAAGCGCTTGATCACCCAAGACTTCACCACCTGGGTCAAGGCCATGTAGGCCAGGAGTATGGCCGCCAGGACCGCCCAGTAGCCCATGGGCGGTGGCGTCATGTCCAGGGCATGGGCGAACCCCGAGTAGGGCAGCATCATGCCCACGGCACAGATGGCCAGCGAGGTCACCAGGAGCGGCAGGCTGGCCCAGCTCTGGAAGAACGGGATCTTCCCCGTGCGGATGACATGCACGATGAGCGTCTGGGACAGCAGGGACTCGATGAACCAGCCGGTCTGGAACAGGCCCGCCTTGTCCGGCGTGGTGCAATCGAACAGGTACCACATGGCGGCGAAGGTGGCGTAATCGAAGATGGAACTGATCGGACCGATATAAGCCATGTAGCGGGCGATGTTGGCGATGTCCCAGGCCCGGGGCCGCAACAGGTACTCCTCGTCCACGTGATCCGTGGCCACCGCCGTCTGGGAGACGTCGTAGAGCAGGTTGTTGAACAGGATCTGCACCGGCGCCATGGGCAGGAAGGGCAGGAAGGCGGAGGCCCCCAGCACGCTGAACATGTTGCCGAAGTTGGAACTGGCGCCCATCTTGATGTACTTGATGATGTTGCCGAACACCCGGCGCCCCTCCAGTACGCCTTCCCCCAGGACCAGGAGGCTCTTTTCCAGCAGGATGATGTCCGCCGATTCCTTGGCGATATCCACCGCCGTATCCACCGAGACCCCTACGTCCGCCGCCTTCAGGGCGGGTCCGTCGTTGATGCCGTCGCCCATGAAGCCCACCACGTGGCCCTTCAGATGCAGGGCCCGGATGATCCTGGCCTTCTGCTCCGGCGAGAGCTTGGCGAAGACCGAAACCCCTTCCGCCACCTCCGCCAGCTCCAGGTCGGAGAGCGTCTCGATCTCGCTGCCCAGCACCACGCGCGCCACGGAAAGTCCCACCTGGGAGCAGACCTTGCGCGTCACCACCTCGTTGTCGCCGGTCAGGATCTTCACGCTCACGCCATAGCCCTGCAACTGGGCGATGGCGCCGGCGGCGCTCTCCTTGGGCGGATCGAGGAAGGCGATGTAGCCGGTGAGAATCAGGGCCGACTCGTCCAGCACGGAGTAGGTGGACTGGCCCTCCGGAATTTCCTTGTAGGCGACGGCAATCACCCGGAATCCATCTTCGTTGAGTTCGCGCACGATTTCGCGCAAGGAACCCTGATGCTGACGCTCCAGGGGCAGGATTTCTCCCGCCAGCTCCGTGTGGCTGCATACGGCGAACACCTCCTCCACCGCACCCTTGCAGACCAGGATGTGCTTGCCCCGATTCTCCTCCACCACCACGGACATGCGCCGCCGCTGGAAATCGAAGGGTATCTCGTCCACCTTGGAGAAGCGCCTGGCGACGTGGAGTTTCTCATCCACCTCGGCGTGCTCCAGAACCGCCACGTCCAGGAGGTTCTTCAGGCCGGATTGGTAATAGCTGTTCAGGTAGGCGTATTCCAGGACATGTTCCGATTCCTCCCCGGCGATATTCACATGCTTTTCCAGGATGACCCGGTCCTGGGTCAGGGTGCCGGTCTTGTCGGTGCACAGCACGTCCATGGCGCCGAAATTCTGGATGGAGTTCAGGCGCTTCACGATCACCTTCTTGCGCGACATGGAGATGGCGCCCTTGGCCAGGTTGATGGTGACGATCATGGGCAGGAGTTCCGGGGTAAGACCCACCGCCACCGCCACGGCGAACATGAAGGCCTCCATCCAGTCGCCCTTGGAGAAGCCGTTGATCAGGAACACCATGGGCACCATGACCAGCATGAAGCGGATCATGAGCCAGATGAAGCGGTTGATGCCCCGATCGAAGCTGGTCTGCTGGCGCTGTCCCAGCACCGACGCGGCGATGGAGCCGAAATAGGTCTTGCGCCCCGTGGCCAGGACCACCGCCAGGGCCGTGCCGCTCACCACGTTGGAGCCCATGAAACAGAGGTTGTGGAGTTCCAGGGCGGAAGCGATCGCCGGATCGGCGGGGCCGGCAAACTTCTCCACCGGCATGGCCTCGCCGGTCAGGGTGGACTGGTTGATGAACAGGTCCTTGGCCGAAAGCACGCGCACGTCGGCCGGAACCATGTCGCCGGCGGAGAGGCGCACGATGTCCCCCGGCACCACCTGAGTGATGGGGATCTCCTCCATGTGGGCCGGGCGCAGATGGATATGCACGTGAAAGGCCCGGTTGACCTCTTCCGGCACCGCCACGGAGATGTCCTTGCGCAGGACGGAGGCGGTGGTGCTGACCATGTCGCGCAGACGCTCGGCGGCCCGGTTGGAGCGGAATTCCTGGACGAAGGAGAGCAGGGTGGACAACACCACCATGAGCGCCACGACCACCGCCCCCTTGGTCTCGCCGATGTACCAGTTCAGGCCCGCCAGGCCCATGAGCAGCATGGGCAGGGGCTTGGCGAACAATGCCAGCAGTTCCAGCAGGGGATTCCTGTGCTGGTCCACCGCCACGGCATTCTCACCGTGGAGTTTCAGGCGCTCATCCGCCTCCCGATCCAGCAAGCCGTCCAGGGAGGTATCCAGGAGCCGGAACAGTTCGTCGGTCGGAAGGCGCGCGTTCTCCAGCAATTCACGGCTGGCCACCGGCGCGGCCGGTGCGCGGCTGGCAGATTTCGGCACGAAGGGCAGGGCGAGATGGCGCCCGAAAAATTTGACGTGCATGGTATTCCCCCGCTGCGCAGGCGCAGCGCATTCCCTGGAGGCGTACTCCGGGCATGGCAAGAAATCGGAAGCGGGAGCGGACATCCGCATCGGGCGATGCGGGGGGCTGCGCCGAACTTCCACCGGGCTCGTACCCGATGGCAAGTTCCTGGCGCAGAGGTGGGGACTGCGCTACGGAAACATTACGCGCCGGGGACGGGCGAAGGGTCTATGACTAGGACTGTCCAAGGCGTATTGCCCCGAAAATGAAGACGCCGCGACTTTAAGCCCGTGTTGCATTGCGATCAAGCACGGTTGCGTAACTTCATGTAACGTTTTGTTGCGCGAAAAGATGCCCCTTCAGAAAGCCGCCACGGCCGTCGTAAATCGCCGGTGACGGGGAATTGACAGGCTCTCAAGCATTTCATCCAGGCCAAAGAGGATGGAGCCCTCGGATTGACTGTTACAATTCCCGGCATTGCGCCGTAAACTCTCGTTGGTAAATACTGCCTAATCCCCGGAATTGGAATAATCCGCCTACCATGACCCGGCCCCTGCCCTCCTGCGAACTATGCGCCACTTCCGGTGCCGAAATTCTTTGGCAGGACGAGTTGTGCCGGGTGATCCGGGTCGCGGAGCCGGGCCATCCGGCCTTCTGTCGCGTGATATGGAACGAGCACGTGGCGGAAATGACGGACCTGGCTGCCGCGGAGCGCCGCCACCTCATGCGCCTGGTGTTCGCCACGGAAGCCGCCCTGCGCCGCCTGTACCGGCCGGAAAAGATCAACCTCGCCAGCCTGGGCAACGTGGTACCGCATCTGCACTGGCATGTCATCGCGCGCTTTGCCGGCGACCGGCACTTCCCGCGGCCCATCTGGGCCGAAGCCCTGCGCACGGGGGATCCCGTGATCCCGCCGGTGACCACGGAAGCCCTGCGCCAGGCCATCATCCTGGCCCTGGCGGAAGAAGAAGGATCGGGGGCATGAGGCCATGATGTCCGCCCAGAGCGCCCGATCCGGTGTCTCCAGCCTGGCGACGGATTTCTCCGACGAGCGCCAGTGCCTGACCCTGCTGGCAGGCCTGCCGCTGACCGACCCGGCGCGTGCCCAGGAGCGGCTTGCCGCCCTGGTGGCGGGCATGCAGCGCCAGCCACCGCCCGCGGACAGCTACCTGCGGATTCTGGAAACCGCCCGCTCGGCCCTGGAATTCGTGCAGGCCGAGTTGTCCGCGCGCTATGCGCTGCGCCCCCTGCCACCGAAGAGCGAGGGCGAGGCAGGATTCCAGCGCGTGGTTTCCCTCTGGCAGGGCGTCAGCCGTGCCTATGCCGAGGTTGCAAGCCAGGGTGCGGCCATGGAATCCGTGCAGGCCTATATTCCCCTCGTCTGCCAACGCTGCATCTATTACAGCGGCCAGGTCATCATGGAGTACTTCCGGGCCCGGCGCGAAGTCCCGTCCGGCGCCTGGAGCGAATTTCACGGCTATTACGCCACGGCGGAACAACTGGGCATCGCCACCGTGAATGTGGCCGGGGAAACCAGCGGCAAGCCGCGCTACGAGAGCTGCGTCGACGCCTACTGCGCCGTTCTCCTGGTGGAACTGGCCAACCCCTACAGCCGCAGTCCCCGGGAGTTTGCCTGGGCGCGCCGCTGGGCGCGCCGTTTTGCCCGGCTTGTGTCGGTCCAACCCACGGGCGACGGCAAGCAGGCGCTCTCCGGCGTGGATTTCAACCTGGACACCGGCCCCCAGCCCCTGCGCAACCTGCAGGAAAGCTATTCCCTGCGCCAACTGGTCATGGATCGTCTGAAGGAGTCCATGCAGGTCATCCTGGATCGGCTCCAGCAGGGCGCCGATCCCACCGCCCTGGGCCTGGGCAAGGATTGCGTCCAGCCCGGCGTAACAAGGCTCATGACCCTCCTCTTCCGGACCTGGTGCATCGTGCCCCGCAGCCGGCGTTATCCCCGTCACGCCGCTTCCGGCGAGGCCGAGGTCGCCACCAGCTTCGATGCCATACACCATCAGGTGGCGGGCAAACCCTTCCTTCAGCCCGGTTACCGCCGCACCTACTCCCGCGCCGAAGCCGATGAACTGATCACCCTGGGGGAAACGGCGGAAGTGCCCGTGGCCAAGCCCACCGACACCTGGGGCTATGCCCCGGGAGCACACATCTGGCAGGTGATGGACGAGTCGGTGAGCGGCTTCAGGATGCGGCGGGAGGCGGCGGGTCCGGCTTCCTCCTTCGGCGACCTCATGGGCATCCGCCCCCCGGGAAGCAGCGCCACCCTGCTGTGCCGGGTGAGCTGGGTCATGTACAGCGGCGATGGCGGCCTGATGGTGGGGGTATTCCTCATGCCCGGCACGCCCCGACCCATGGCCGTGCGTCCCGTACACCCTCCCGGCGGAGAGGAGGAGGCCTGGATACCGGCCTTTCTCCTGCCCGGCATGGAGGCCCTCAAGGAGCCCCCCTCCCTGGTGCTGCCGCGCGGTCTTTACAAGCCCGAGCGCGTCCTGGAAGTCCACGCCCTGCGCCCCTTCCGGGTGAAGATTGCCAAGGTGGTCAATAGCGGCAACGACTTCGCCCGCATCAGTTTCGTTTCAGCCTAAGCCGCGACGGAAGGACTATTCAGCCGGCAGCACCCGGGACACGGGGAAGCGGGCGGTGAAGCAACTGCCCCGGCCCGGTTCGCTGTCCACGCGCAGTTCTCCCTGGTGCCGGGTCAGCACGTGCTTGACGATGGCCAGCCCCAGCCCCGTGCCTCCGCTCTCCCGGGAACGCCCCCGGTCCACCCGGTAGAAGCGTTCGGTCAGGCGCGGCACGTGTTCCCTGGCGATACCGATGCCGTCATCGGACACGGCGACTTCCAGGTCGCCACCGGGCAGAAGGCTCCAGGCCAGGCGCACATGCCCGCCTTCCGGGGTATAGCGCACGGCATTGCTGGCTAGGTTCGCCAGGGCGCTGTGCAATTCCCGCGCGCAGCCCAGGAGGCGTACCGGCTCGCCCGGAGCCAGGAGAATGTGATGACGTCCGCCGGACAAGGCCTCGGCCTCCCGCCCGACTTCGGCCATCAGACCCGCCACGCCGAGCTTCTCCTCGTTGGCCGACGGCGCATCGGTCTCCAGGGCCGCCAGGGTGAGCAGGTCATCCACCAGGCGCTGCATGCGCACCGACTGGTCCAGGGCCATCTGCAGGTAGCTCCTGGCGTCCTCGGGCGGCAGTTCGCCCCCGAAATCCAGCAGGGTCTCGATGAAGCCGGACACCACGGTGAGCGGGGTCTTCAGTTCATGGGAGACGTTGGCCACGAAGTCGCTGCGCATGTGTTCGAGCTTCTCCAGGTGAGTGATGTCGCGGGCGAGGATGAGCTTCTGGCCGGCGCCGAAGGCGATGACCTGGACCGACAGGATGGGATCGCTCTGGCGCAGGGGCAGGAGCACCAGGGGTTCGGCGAAGTCCTCGGCCTCCAGGTAGGCCACCAGCCTGGGATGGCGCACCAGGTTGGTCAGGGGCGCCCCCTCGTCCGTACCTCGCCGCAGGGAAAAATACCGGCCCGCCGCGCTGTTGAACCAATCAATGATGTGGCCCGGCCCCACGGTCACGACGCCGTCCGGCATGGCTTCGCCCGCTTCCCGGAAACGCTCCAGGCGCAGGGTCAGTTCCTCCCGCAGGCTATTGGCGGCGCGCACCCGCCGGGTCAGGGTGGCAAACAGCACTTCCCAGATGCCCCGGGTTTCCGGCGGCTGGGTGCCCGCCGGCTCCCGCGCCCAGGCCAGGAATCGGGAAAGCTGGCGCAACTGGCGCACCAGGGTGGCGATGAGCAGCAGGCAGAGTACGGAGAACCCCCAGATCGGCCCGCCCAGCCCCCAGGCCACCAGGGCCAGGAAGCAGTAAAACCCGAACCAGAGTCCGGCGGAAGTCCAGACGTTAACCACGATGGGAGGGAAGGGAAGGGAGAAGGGGGATTATGGCACGGGCGGCTTATTCCGCCTCGCGGGAAAAGCGGTAGCCGGCGCCGCGCACGGTCTGGACCAGATGTTCGAAACGGTTCGGCTCCAGGGCACTGCGCAGGCGCCGGATATGCACGTCCACCGTGCGTTCCTCGACGAATACGTGGTCGCCCCAGACCTGATCCAGCAGTTGGGAGCGGCTATGCACCCGCTCCGGGTGGGTCATGAGAAAGTGCAGCAGGCGGAACTCCGTCGGCCCGAGGGACATGGGCTGTTCGCCGCCGCTCACCCGGTGGGTGGCGGGATCCAGGCGCAAGCCCCCGATTTCCACCGGATCTTCCGTGGCCTGGGGGGCACGCCGTCGCAGCACCGCCTTGATGCGCGCCACCAGTTCCCTCGGGCTGAAGGGCTTGGTGATGTAGTCGTCGGCGCCGGTATCCAGGCCCACCACCTTGTCCCGCTCGTCACCCCGGGCGGTGAGCATGATGATGGGCACGTCCCGGGTGCGCACGTCCGCCCGCAGACGCCGGGCGAGATCAATACCGGACATGCCGGGCAGCATCCAGTCCAGCAGGATCAGGTCGGGCAGGGCCTCCCGCACCAGGCGCAGGGCCGTCTCGGCATCCGTCGCGCGCAGCACGGAATGTCCGGCACGGGAAAGATTGGCGGCGATCAGTTCCTGAATCGCCGGTTCGTCTTCGACCACAAGAATATTGGCAGCCATGATAAGGGTTTCCGGGAAGATGGCAGGCAGTCTATTGCAGACAGGTGACGGTTTCATTACATCGCCGTTGGCCTTGAAAGTCGAGCCGGCGTGGCGGGTACGCTCCAACTTGGCCCGACTCGGGTATCATTCGTGCCGCGCCGGGACTTGAGAAACACCGGGGGGACACCAGATAGGGTTTCGCCCCGACAATCATAAACACAAGCCCACCCCCAACGACAGGAGACACCCATGGCCGGACTCGACAAGAGCACTCCCATCCCCACCGAAATCAAGATGCATCAGAAGTCGCGCATGCTGGAAGTCAGCTTCGCCGACGGCAAGAGCTTCAGCATGAGTTGCGAGTTCCTGCGCGTCAATTCCCCCTCCGCGGAAGTGCGCGGCCATGGCCCCGGCCAGGAGACGCTCCAGATCGGCAAGAAGGACGTGAGTATCGAAGCCATCGAACCGGTGGGCAACTACGCCGTGGTGCTGCGTTTCTCCGACGGCCACGACACCGGCATCTACTCCTGGGATCTGCTCTACAAGCTGGGCGAGAACCAGGAGCCGCTGTGGCAGGACTACCTGGACCGCCTCGCCGCCGCGGGCAAGGACCGGGACACGCCCGCCCCGCCCCCCGCCCCCAAGGGCGGCTGCGGTAGTGGCGGCAGTAGCGGCGGCAGTTGCGGCAGCGGCGGCTGCGGTTCACACTAACTAAGCAGGGGCTAGAGGCTAGGAAGTCAGAGGGTCTAGGGGTAATATGCGCGCGCAAAGCGCGCCAATATAACCCTCGCCTCTAGTCCCCAGTCCCTAGCCTCTGAACTCATCATGGAAAACAAGACCCACTTCGGCTTCGAGCAGGTGGACGAGAGCCAGAAGGCCAAGCGCGTGGCCGGTGTGTTCACGTCGGTGGCCAGCAACTACGACATCATGAACGACCTGATGTCCATGGGCCTGCACCGGCTGTGGAAGGCCTTCACCATCGAGCTGGCCCAGGTGCGGCCCGGGGAGCGTATTCTGGACGTGGCCGGCGGCACCGCCGACCTTTCCATGGCGTTCGCCAAGCGGGTCGGCCCGACGGGCCAGGTCTGGCTCACCGACATCAACCACGCCATGCTGGCCCGGGGCCGGGACCGCATGCTGGATCACGGCTTTTTCGGCCCGGTGGCCCAGTGCGACGCGGAAAAGTTGCCCTTCCCGGACAACCACTTCGATCTCGTGACCGTGGCCTTTGGCCTGCGCAACATGACCCACAAGGACCTGGCCCTGAAGGAGATGCGCCGGGTACTGCGTCCCGGCGGACGGCTCATGGTGCTGGAGTTTTCCAAGGTCTGGCAGCCCCTCGCTCCCGCCTACGACTTCTATTCGTTCAAGATCCTGCCCTGGCTGGGACAAAAGGTGGCGCGCGACGCGGACAGCTACCGCTACCTGGCCGAATCCATCCGCATGCACCCCGATCAGGAAACCTTAAGAAACCTGATGCAGGATGCCGGCCTGGAGCGGGTGCAGTACTTCAACATGGCGGCCGGCGTGGTCGCCCTGCATCGCGGCTACAAGCTGTAAGAATCCGGAAATACCCTTTGTGTAATTCTCATGCACCATAACCCGGTGTTGCGCCCTTGCAACTCACGGCCATGCCCCCATCTTGGGTAGCGTTATCTCTGACACGGGACCACCACATGAAAAATTACCTCATCGCCGTCTTCACCCTCTTCGTCGGCCTCACCCTGCTGGTGAATGACGCGGACGCGAAACGACTGGGTGGCGGCACCACTTCCGGCATGCGCCGCAGCCCGACCATCACGCAGCGCCAGGCCACGCCCCCGACGGCGGCACCCAGCCCGAGCGCCGCGCCCCGCCCGGCCCCCGCTGCTCAACCCGCGCCGGCTCCCGCCCCGTCCGGCGCCAGCCGCTGGCTCGGCCCCCTGGCCGGTCTCGCCGCCGGTGTCGGTATCGGTGCGCTCCTGGGCGGCGCCTTCGGCGGCATGGGTGGCGGCATGGGCGGTATCCTGTCCATGTTGCTCATGGGTTTGGTCGCCTTCTTCGTCATTCGCATGCTCATGGGCCTGTTCCGCGGCAAACAGGCCACGCCTGGGTATGCTCCCGCCGGCGCGGCGCCCAATCAGTTCGAAGCCTCGTCCCAGGAGGTACCCGTGATCGGGGGTGGACTGTCCCAGGCCCCGGCCATCGGCGGCGGTCTCGCCGCACAGGAGACGTCCAAGGGCGGCAGCATTCCCTCCGACTTCGACGTGGAGGGCTTCCTGCGCCAGGCCAAGCTGAACTTCGTGCGCCTCCAGGCCGCCAACGACGGCGGCAACATGGACGACATCAAGGAGGTCACGACCCCCGAGATGTACGCCGAGATCAAGCTCCAGTTGCAGGAGCGCGGTGGCAAGGCCCAGAACACGGACGTGGTGAACCTGAACGCCGACCTCCTGGATGTGACCACGGAAGAGAAGCGCCATATCGCCAGCGTGCGCTATTTCGGCACCATCCGCGAGGACGGCAAGACCGAAGCCTTCGATGAGGTCTGGCACCTGGTCAAGCCGGTAGACGGTAGCCACGGCTGGACCATCGCCGGCATCGAGCAGATGCAATAAAGGCGGTGAAACGGTAAGCGGTGAGCGGTGAGCACTTCGCCGTAGTCCGCCGACGACTTACCGCTTTCCGCTTACGCCCAAGATGCTTCCCACCGCCTCCGTCCTCGCTCTCAACCACCTGCTCGCCGGGGCTTCCTGGGCGCGCAGGCGGCTCACGCCTTTCGCGGGCAGGCGGGCGAAGATCGAACTGCCCCCCCTCTGCCTCGTCCTGGAAGTCACGCCCGACGGCTATTTCGCCGCGAGCGAAGGTGATGAGGCGGAGGTCCGCTTCACGCTGCCGGCCGGCACGCCGCTCCTGGCATTGCAGGGCGTGGACGCCGTGGTGCGGGAGGCGCACGTGTCCGGCCCGGCGGACTTCGCCGACGCCCTGGGTTTCGTCCTCAAGAACCTGAAATGGGACGCGGAGGAAGACCTGAGCAAGCTGCTGGGCGACATCGCCGCCCACAGGCTGGCCGGCATGGCCCGCGGTTTGGTTCAGTGGCAGCGCAAGGCCGCCACCAACACCGTGGAAAACGTCGTGGATTATCTGCGGGAAGAGAAAGGCGTGCTGCCGAGGAAGGAAGACCTGTCCCTCTGGTCCGCCGAGGTCTCCCGGCTGCAAAGCGATCTGGCCCGCCTGGAATCCCGGGTCAGTTCCCTGCCCGGGAAGCCATAGAGACGAGGTTCCCGGGCAAGCCTAGTAGTCAGTCATGCTGATTCGCAATGATGTGGGGCCGGCTTCAGCTAGCCCAAAAGTCCCCTCGCCCCGCTTGCGGGGAGAGGGTTAGGGTGAGGGGGGATTGGCCACTGAGTGCCCCTCACCCCGGCCCTCTCCCCCCTGTCGGGGGGCGAGGGAGGTGTAGCCGAGTTACCTTCCTAATCAGGTATCCATTTGATTCAGAATGACTGACTACTAGCCCACCGCCCTTTGCACCAGGCGGCCGAGTTTCTTCAGGGGCGTGTCGGCGCAATAGGCGTAGAGCGCGTCATACATCACCATGCCCTGTTCCAACATCTCGTGGTCGTCGCCGAAGTTGAGCGACAAGCCGGCCGAGAGAGCGAGCAGGCCGCGTGCCTCGGGCGCCAGGTCGGGCCGACCGGTATCGGCCGCGCGCACGATCAATGCCAGCTTGTCCAGTGCCGGGTCGCGCAGTTCGTACTTCCGGATGAAGGCGTCGAAGGAACATTCGTCGCCGTGATGACCCAGTTCCGCACCCTTGATGTCATAGGGCGTGGCGCCGGCCTCCGCCGCCACTTTCGCCACCTGGCCGGCCGGAACGTAGAGAAATTCGGCGCCGGGATCAATGAAATTGACGATCAGCCAGGGACAGGCGATGCGGTCAATCTTGGGTCGTTCGCGCGTGATCCATTTCATGATGATCTCCTCAACGGATGAAGGACAAGGCCAGTCCCAGGAGCGCACAGACACCGATCACCTTCATGATGTCCGCCTTGTATTTCCACAGGGCGATGAAGCAGGCGATGGCCAGGACGACCGGTACGGCGTCGAAGGGGCCGGAGAAAGGCGCACCCGCCGTGGCCTTGGGCCAGAAGGTGTGCCAGGCGAAGAACACCGCCAGGTTCAGGATCACGCCCACCACCGCCGCCGTGATGGCCGTGAGCGGCGCGGTGAACTTCAGTTCGCCCCGGGTCGCCTCGATCATCGGCCCGCCGGCAATGATGAACAGGAAGGAGGGCAGGAAGGTGAAGAAGGTGGCCACGGCCGCGCCGGCCAGGCCCGCCGCCACCGGGTTGGCGAGAAGGTGCTTGGTGACGCCGCCGATATAGCCGACCCAGGTGACGATCATGATCAGCGGCCCCGGCGTGGTCTCCCCCAGTGCCAGGCCGTCCATCATCTGCGGCCCGGTGAGCCAGTGGAAGTGCTCCACCGCGTTTTGATAGACGTAGGGCAGCACGGCATACGCCCCGCCCAGGGTGAGGAAGGCGGCCTTGGTGAAGAAGTCGCCCATGTTGAAGAGGTCGGGCACGCCCACCAGCATCGCCATGGACGCGGCCCAGATCAGCACGAAGGCCGTCACCGTAAGCGCCAGCTTGCCCCAGGTGAATTTCGCGTGAGCCGGTGGCGGCGTGTCGTCATCTATCAGGGCCGGGCCGTAAGCCTTGTTGCTGGCGCCGTGGCTTGCGCCGGCCTTGAACTTGGCCGGGGCCAACTTGCCACCGACGGCACCCAGGATGGCGGCGCCGAACACGATCCAGGGGAAATCCAGATCGAAGAAGAGGATGCCGGCGAAGGCCAGGACGGCGATGGCGAGCAGAACCTCGTTCTTGATGGCGCGCGAACCTATGCGCCAGGCCGCAAAGAGCACCACCGCCACCACCGCCGGTCTTATGCCGTAGAAGATGCCCTGAACGGCGGGCACGTCGCCGAAGGAGAGGTAAGTGCCCGCCAGGATCGAGAGCAGGACGAAGGCCGGCAGGAAGAACAGCACCCCGGCCATGACCGCGCCGCGCACGCCGTGCATCAGCCAGCTGATGTAGATGGCGAGCTGGATGGCCTCCGGCCCGGGTAGCAGCATGCAGTAGTTGAGCGCGTGCAGATAGCGGTGCTCGGAAATCCAGCGGCGGCGTTCCACCAGCTCCTGGTGCATCATGGCGATCTGTCCGGCGGGGCCGCCGAAACTGATGAAGCCGAGCTTCAGCCAGTACTTGAAGGCTTCGCCCAAGGTCGGGGCGGGCGGCGGGGTGGTGGGTACGGTAGCCTCACTCATCGGAGCTCTCCTGTTGGAAGTTCTTGTAAAGGCCGTCAAACACGCGGCCCGCGTCGGTCAGCAGTTGATCATCGTCGGCAGCGGCAGCGCGTAGCCCCGCCAGTACCGCCGCCACACCCGGCGCCTCGGCCACGGGAACGCCGCCCGCATCCAGAAAATGCACCATGGCAGCCAGGCGCGCGATGCCTCGGTCCGCTTCCAGCCCGAAGCTGGCCGCCAATACCTCGAAAGTCACACGCCCCGCGACATGGGTGAAGGCCGCGCCGTCGAAGTCAAAGCCGAGGGCCTCGTTCGGGCAGGCCCTCGGCTCGTCGAGCCAGATGAAGCGGGCATTTGGATCAATGAAATGCTGGATCAGCCAGGCGGAGGCCATGCGATCCACCCACAGGCGCTTGCGCGTGGCCCAGGTACGGCCCTGGTAGCCTTCCCGCGCCAGGCGGGGAATCGTCCCTTCCGTGGCATGGGGTTCGTCCGGTGACAGACTCCTGGAGGCCGTCAGTTCCAGGTCCTGTAGCGCTGCCTCGGCCTGCCGCCTAGCTTCCCCCGGGAAGAAATCGGTGTCCGAGATGCCATTCAGGGTTTTCCGCAGCTTGCGCGCCTGCTTGAGTATCTCGGGGGCGGAATCGGCAGTCATGCCGTCTTTCGCCCTGGCGATATTGGCCACCAGCAGGGCATAGTCCTCGCCACGGTCAAACAGAGGGGGGAAGGCGCCCGCTTCCGGTTCCTCGACCCGAAGCACCATCGCTGTCCCGCCCGCCGCGAGCAGGTCGGAGGCGATGGTTTCAAACGTGGCGCGGCAGGCGTCCCGTTCCGGCATGAGATAGACCCCATCCCGCAGGACGGCCGCGCCCGATGCCTTGAGGCCACGCCAGGCCCTCATCCGGGCCGTTGCGTTCTCGGTCGGGAGGCTGGTAATGAGCATTATCCATGTGTTCATGTCTAATACACTACAACATTGAAGATGTTATCACAAGATATATTGGGCGTTTTCAGGTATGCACAGTCCGGCGGGCGCTCACAGGGTGTCAAAACGAGAACGGCGCCTTGCGGCGCCGTTCCTTACTCCCCTGTCGGAATGCCTCCCGACCCACGGAACCTTTATGCCTGGGCCTCCGGCGCGATGGGGGTGAGCTTCCAGATTTCCCGGTTGTACTCCTCCATGGTGCGGTCGGTGGAGAACTTGCCGCTGGCCGCGGTGTTGAGGATGCTCATGCGGGTCCAGCGCTCCCGGTCGCGGTAGGCGGCCGCCGCCCGGTCCTGAGCCTCCACGAAGGAGCGGAAGTCCGCCGCCACCAGCCAGGGATCATGGGGACTGCGGACGGCGCCGATGATGGCATCGAACAGGCCCGGCTCGAACTGGTTGAAGTGGCCGGACTCCAGGAGCGCCATGACCCGTCTCAGGTCCGGGTCGGACTCGATGATGGCGTTCGGGTCGTAGTGGTTGCGGGTGGCCTCCACTTCGGGAGCCGTCAGGCCGAAGAGGAAGAAATTGTCATCCCCCACCTCTTCCCGGATCTCGATGTTGGCGCCGTCCAGGGTGCCGATGGTCACGGCCCCGTTCATCATGAACTTCATGTTGCCGGTACCCGAGGCCTCCTTGCCCGCGGTGGAAATCTGCTCCGACAGGTCCGTGCCCGGGGCGATGATTTCCATGGCGGAGACCCGGTAATTGGGCAGGAAGGCGACCTTGAGCCGCCGGCCCACCTGCGGGTCGTCGTTGACCATCTCCCCCACCTTGCAGGTCAGGGTGATGATGCGCTTGGCCATGAAGTAGCCGGGGGCGGCCTTGCCGCCTATGAGCACGCAGCGCGGCGTCCAGTCTTGATCCTCGCCGTTCTTCAGGCGGATGTAGAGATGGATCACGTGCAGCACGTTCAGGAGCTGCCGCTTGTACTCGTGGATGCGCTTGACCTGGACATCAAACAACGCGTCCGGATCGAAATCCACCTTGCAGTCCTTCTTCACCAGTTGGGCCAGGCGCAGCTTGTTCTCCCGCTTCACCTGGTGCCAGCGGTCGCGGAAGGCCGGATCGTCGGCACGGGCCGTGAGGCCTCGCAACTGGTCCAGCTGAGTGACCCAACCCTCGCCCAGGTGTTCGCCCACGAGGCGGGACAGGCCGGGGTTGGCGGCGGCCAACCAGCGGCGCTGGGTGACGCCGTTGGTCTTGTTGTTGAACTTCGCCGGCCACAGGTCATAAAAGTCCCGGAACAGGCCCTGGGTCAGGAGATCGGAGTGGAGCTGGGCCACGCCATTGACCGAGAAGCTGCCGACGATGGCCAGGTAGGCCATGCGCACCTGGGGCTCCGGCCCTTCCTCGATCAGCGACATGCGCGCCAGGCGGGCGTTGTCCCCGGGCCAGCGGCGGGACACCTCGGCCAGGAAGCGGGCGTTGATCTCGTAGATGATCTCCAGGATGCGCGGCAGCAACTGGCCGAACAGCCGCACCGACCAGCGCTCCAGGGCTTCCGGCAGCAGGGTGTGGTTGGTGTAGGCCATGGTCTTCCGGGTGATGTCCCAGGCCACGTCCCACTCCAGCGCATGCTCGTCTATCAAGAGCCGCATCAGTTCCGGCACGGCGCAACTGGGATGGGTGTCGTTCAGCTGGAAACTGTTCTTCTCGGCGAAGCGGCTGAAGTCGTTGCCGTGGCGGATCTCCCAGCGCTCCAGCACATCCTGGAGACTGGCCGAGGCGAGGAAATACTGCTGACGCAGGCGCAATTCCTTGCCGTTCTCGGAGGCGTCATTGGGGTAGAGCACCATGGTGATGTTCTCGGCCACGTTCTTGGCCGCCACCGATTCCGTGTAGGAGCCGGCGTTGAACTCTTCCAGATCGAATTCGTCCGTGGCCGCCGCGCTCCACAGGCGCAGCACGTTCACCGTGTCGTTCCTGTAGCCCGGCACCGGCACATCGTAGGGTACGGCGTACACATCGTGGGAATCCACCCAGCGGGCGTGCTGACGGCCGTTGGCGTCCCGGTAATGCTCGGTGCGGCCGTAGTAGTGGATGCGCCGGGTGTGCTCCGGGCGCTCCAGCTCCCAGGGATTGCCGTCGCGCAACCAGTGATCCGGCTCCTCCAGCTGGCGGCAGCCTTCGATACGCTGCCGGAACATGCCATAGGCATAACGGATGCCGTAGCCCATGACCGGCAACTGGAGCGTGGCGCAGCTGTCCAGGAAACAGGCGGCCAGGCGCCCGAGGCCACCGTTGCCCAGGCCGGCATCGTGCTCGTTGTCTATCATCTCCTCCAGCTCCAGGCCCAGGCCGGCAAGCGCCCTGTCGGCCGCCTCGCCCGCGCCCAGGTTGAGCAGGGCGTTGTTCAGCGCACGCCCCATGAGGAATTCCAGGGAGAGGTAATAGGCGTGCTTGGCGTCCTGCGCCTCGTAGGCATAACGGGTGCGCTTCCAGCGCTCCATCAGGCGATCGCGGAGCGCCAGCACCAGGGCCTGGTAGGGGTAATGGGAGGAGCGGCAGTACTTGTCCCGCCCAAGGAAATTGCCGAAATAGCGGCGGATGTCCAGGGCCAGGGCCTCATTGTCCATGCCCAGGGGCGGAAGCTGGAAAAGCTCGGGAGTAGGCTTGCTGTTTTTTAGAGGCTTGAGTCGGGCAGGATGTTGGTCCATGGTCGGTGCTGATTCCTTTGGTGTGGGTGTCTTATTTTTATTGGATTTTCGGGCTAGCCCGCAAGGATATACACCCATGGCGCTAATGGGAACTGCCCGGTTAGGGTGCCCGGCCCGAATCAGCCCCAGAGCCGTGCCGCACCCCGGACACCGCTGGAATCGCCGTGGACGTTCCGCACCAGCCGCGTATCCACGTGGTCCGAGAAGACGTAGGGCAGCCAGAGACGCGGCACCGCCTCATACAAACAATCCAGCCCCGAGAGCCCCCCGCCCAGGACGATGACCTGCGGATCCAGGATGTTGATGATCTGGGCCAGGGCACGGGCGAGTCGCCCCGCGTAGCGCTCCAGGGTAGCCCGGCATTCGCCGTCGCCTGCGGCCGCGGCGGCGGCGATGTCCGGCGGCGCCATGTCCCGGCGCGTCACCAGGCGATGATCCAGGGCCAGTCCGGGGCCGGACAACCAGGTCTCGATGCAGCCGTGCCGGCCGCAATAGCAGGCGGGGCCGGGCAACTCGGAGGCATGGGGGAAAGGCAGGGCATTGTGGCCCCACTCCCCGGCGATGGCATTTGCTCCGTCCAGGGCACGGCCATGCACCACGATGCCCCCGCCCACGCCCGTGCCCAGGATGACGCCGAACACCACTTCCGCCCCCGCGCCGGCCCCATCCGTCGCTTCCGACAGGGCAAAGCAGTTGGCATCGTTGGCGATCATCACCTCCCGTTTCAGGGCCGCCTCCAGGTCCTGGCGCAGGGCCTGGCCGTTGAGCCAGGTGGAATTGCAATTCTTCATGCGGCCGGTCCGGGCCGAGACGGCGCCGGGCGTGCCCACGCCCACCGTGCAGTGCCTGCCCAGTTCGCCCTCCGCGCGCTGCACCAGTTCCGCCACCGCCCGCACCGTACCCGGATAATCATCCCGGGGCGTGGCGGTGCGCCGCCGCAGCAGCTCCCGGCCCTCGCCATCCAGGGCCACGATCTCGATCTTGGTGCCGCCCAGATCCACGCCTATTCTGTCCATCTCCGACTCCCCGGCTGTTCAATCGCGATGGCTCTATAATCCCCCAAACAACCGCTCAAGGAAAAGCCATGTTGTACATATTCAAGTCCCGAGCCAGCGCCGACGTCATCATGTTTGGCCAGGACGCCAAGCGCCTGCTGGAAATCATGGGCAAGGATACCGATCCCAAGGGCATTCTGACGGTGGACCAGTTACCGGGGGCCATCGCCCGGTTGAAGAAGGCGGCGGAAGAGGACAGGACCCGGGTACGCGCCCACCGCGACCACCTGGATGCCAGCAACGACCATCGGGGCATCGAAGAGGACAAGACCACCGTTCACCTCAGCCAGCGCGCCGTACCCCTGCTCGACATGATGGAAGCCTCCCTCAAGGAAGACACACCGGTGGTCTGGGGCGTCTGAATTTGAAACGCCGAGCCGGCAAGACCCTCTCGTCCCTATGGCAAAGGTCCGATTCGGCATGTTGTGGACTGAGGGACTGCGTCAACTCTTCAGCCATCGCACTCGCGTTCGTTTCCTTGAGGCTCCAAACCGGTCAGCCTTGCAGACGGTCAAGCGATACGTTAGGCTGAACCGTATCGTTCAACAGGCCCCTCTGCCATGATTACCATCGGAATTTTTGAAGCCGAGGCGGCCCCGGCCACCGGTCTCACCCTGGCTACCCGTGACAAGAACTTGCGGCAGGCCACCATCGAGAGCGGAGTGGGCGTATGGCAGGCTTGAGCACAAGCGAAAGCCTGGTCGTGGCCCCACTGGATCTGGATGATCCGACCCAGGCGACCGCCTTCATCGAGCTCCTGGACCATTACGCCCACGACCCCATGGGCGGCGGCGGCGGCCTGAAGCCGGGGGTCAAGGCCAAGCTGGTGGAGGCACTGGGGGAACTGCGCCATTTCCACGGCGCGCTGGCCTGGCGGGAGGGAAAGCCGGTCGGCCTCATCAACTGCTTCGTCGGCTTTTCCACCTTCGCCGCCCGGCCGCTCCTGAACGTGCACGACATCGTGGTGCGGGGGGGTCTCCGGGGTGCCGGCATCGGCCAGGCCCTGCTCGCCTGGGCCGAATCCCGGGCCAGGGAATTGGACTGCTGCAAGCTCACCCTGGAAGTGCTGTCCAACAATCGCCGGGCACTGGCATCCTACGAGCGCGCCGGCTTCGCCCCCTACGTCCTGGACCCGGCGGCGGGGCAGGCGCTATTTCTTCAGAAAGTCTTGTAGGCCAAAATGGCCTTGCCTCGGCAGCACCATTTACTACTTTCGTAGCTGTCGAGAAACCTTACACGCTATCCGGCAGGCACACAAATGCCTATGGGATACATAAACATCATCAGTTTCCCTCTGGGAGAATTCCCAAAACATTTCCAGGATCGAGCTTTCCCTGGGCGAATGCCTGTCCTTCTTGTGCCCAGGCAGGGCAAAAACTGTCGGAATTCTTTACAGCACGGCCCACGGCCATGCCCGCCAGCTTGGCCTGAAATGACTCCCTGTACTCGGTAGCAAGCCAGTTTCCCCATATATCCCGGCCTGCAGAACGCTTTCAGGCAACTATTGTCAGTCCATCCGGAATTCAAGGCATGATAATTGCTAATAATCCCGCAACTTCCCTCAAGGACCGCCAACATGGCCATCTGCCCGTCTTTTCCATCGCGCCTTCGTTCAAGGCTGACGCTGGCCCTGATTTCCACCTTCGCCGCCGGCCTTGCCTCAGCCTCAACGCTGCAAGGTGAGTATCTGTTCAACAATTCCTTTGCGAGCACCTTGGCAGGTGCGCCGGCACTGGTGGCGGTGGACCCCCTTGGCACGAACGGCTTCATGTCCGACACCGTGTTCGGCCAATCGAGGACCGTGTATGCCAGCAACGGTACGGGAGCGTCCAATGCCGGCCTGACGCTGAATACCACGGGCCTGGTTTCAAATACCAGCTATTCGGTCGAGATGCTCTTCGATGTGACCGGCGGCAATGACTTGTACAAGCGCCTGTTGCGCACTGGACCCAACGATAACGGCCTGTATGTGGATCCGGCCGGCAAGCTGAACACCTATACCGGCCCCTCTGGCCCGAATTCCGGCCTGGCTTTCAGCCTGAACACTTACCATGACATGGTGGTAACGGTTTCGGGCGGCTGGACCAAGGTGTGGCTGGATGGCAGCTTGAGCCATACCGTGGCGACCAATGTGCTCGACATCTCCGCGCCGGCCAATATCTTGAATTTCTATATTGACGAGTACACGGAATTCACCAACGCGAGAACGGCATTGATCCGCCTGTGGGATGGCGCGCTGGGAAGCGGCGACATCGCCGCGCTGGCGGCCGACCCTCTGACTTCTCGCGCGGATACGCTTCCCGAACCTTCCGCGATCGCCTTGTTCGCGACCGGGCTGGGTCTGGCGGGTTTTGCGGCCCGGAAGCGTCGCAGCCGCCTTTAGCCACCCCGCGGCGGACGGGACGAGGCCGGTTACACCTTCTTCAGGTAGCAGGCCTTGAGCATGAAGTTGCCGGCGTCCATCTTGCAGTCCACCTCGTGATCGCCGCCCACGAGGCGGATGCTCTTCACCTTGGTGCCCACCTTCAGGGTGATGGACGAGCCCTTCACCTTCAGATCCTTGATCAGCACCACGGCATCGCCATCCGCGAGCACGTTGCCGTTGGCGTCCTTCACTACGGCCTCCCCCTCGTCCTCGACCTCGGCAGCCTTCATCGGCCACTCGAAACCACAGTCGGCGCAGACGAGGTTCTCGCCATCGGGGTAGACGTTTTCCAGGGTGCATTGCGGACAGGCGGCGATAGTGGACATGATGGAACTCGAATGGGTTGGGGGCGTGATTCTAACAGTTGGGGGGACGCGGCCGCGAGGCGCGGTTCCTGAGGTAATCTGTCGGCCATGGAATTCTCCTCCCCCCTCACCGAAGGCCGGCTCCTCCGGCGCTACAAGCGCTTCCTGGCAGACGTGGAACTGGGCGACGGCTCGGTCGTCACGGCCCACTGCGCCAACACCGGCTCCATGCTGGGCTGCGCCGAACCGGGCAGCCGGGTCTGGCTTTCCCTCTCCCAGAACCCGAAGAGAAAGCTGGCCTGGACCTGGGAACTGGTGGAGGTGGCCGGCTTCCCGGTAGGCATCCACACCGGCCGCAGCAATGCCCTGGCGCGGGAGGCCATCGAGGCGGGACTCGTACCGGAACTGGCCGGCTATCCGCGCATCCGCGCCGAGGTGCCCTATGGCGGCGCGGACGGCAAGCGCTCCCGCATTGATCTGCTGCTGGAAGCCGACCATCGGCCGCCCTGCTGGGTGGAGGTGAAGAACGTCACGGCCGCGGTGGCAGACGGCATCGCCCTGTTTCCCGACGCGGTCACCTTGCGCGGCCAGAAGCACCTGGTGGAGATGATGGACCGGGTGGCCGCGGGCGAACGCGCCGCCCTGTTCTTCTGCGTGCAGCGGGACGATGTGCGGGAAGTGCGACCGGCGGACGGGATAGACCCGGAGTACGGCCGCCTGCTGCGAGGTGCATTGGCTGCCGGAGTGGAGTGCTGCGCCCTCGCCGCGGCACCCACGCCACAAGGAATCCGACTCTGCCGTCGCCTGCCCGTCGTCTGCCCGTAAACGGCATCCGCCGCCACAACGCATCAAGAATTCTCGCCCGCTGCCGTATACCACAGGACATGCGAGCAGGAGGTACCAGGTGGCAACGGGATTTTCCGACATGGACATGATGGGCTGGATCAGGGATATGTACGCCCTGAGCCAGGCATCCGGCAAGGACGAGGCGACTGCCCACGTGGCCGCCAGCATGCTGGACCTCATGACCAAGGGCTTTGCGGCCGACGGCGGCTATCTGGCCCTGCCTCCGGAGGAAGCCGACGGGGATGACGTGCTGCGGGTGGCCGCCTGCCACGACATTCCCGGCCTGACGCTGGGAACCGCCCTGGATCTCCGGGAAGGTATGCTGGCCTCCAACCCGGAGGCTGCCGGCGCTGCGGCCACCAGCGACGTGCAGAAAGCCCTGCGCGAGAGCGACGCTCATAGCATCTTCCTGCCGCTCATCGCCGGCGATCTCATCGTCGGTGCGCTGCGTCTGCATCGCCGACCGGAAAGGGCGCCGTTCGGTGCCGAGGACTGGGACAGGGGCGGCATCATGGTGGCCATTCTTTCCCTGGTCATAGACAATCGGCGCATGCACGTGGAACAGCGTCGGCGCATCGGCGAACTCTCCCGGGTCAACTCCCTGCTGGAAGACGCCCACACCCAACTCCTCCAGTCGGAGAAGATGGCCTCCATCGGCCAGCTCGCGGCGGGGGTAGCCCACGAGATCAACACCCCTATCGGCTATGTCCATTCCAACCTGGGCAGCCTGGAAAGCTACATTGACGATGTCTTTCGGGTCGTGGACGCCTACGCCGACGCCGACGTCGCCCACCACGACCCGAAGACCTTCTCGGCGGTGCGCCACCTGCGCCAGGAACTGGACATAGACTTCCTGAAGGAAGATGCCCGCGCCCTGCTGTCGGAGACGCGGGACGGCATCACCCGGGTCAAGAAGATCGTGCAGGATCTGAAGAATTTTTCCCACCCGGGAAGGGACGGGGAGTGGGGCTGGGAAGACCTGCACGCCTGCCTGGACGGCACGCTCAACATCGTTTCCAACGAGATCAAGTACAAGGCCCAGGTCGTCCGGAACTACGGCAAGCTGCCCCCGGTACCCTGCGACCCGACCCAGATCAGCCAGGTGTTTCTCAACCTGCTGGTCAACGCCGCCCACGCCATCGAGAAGAACGGCACCATCACCCTCACCAGCCGCGAGGAAAATGGCTGGGCACTGATCGAGATCAGCGACACGGGCAGCGGCATCCGCCCCGAACACCTGAACCGGATATTCGACCCCTTCTTCACCACCAAGCCGGTGGGCAAGGGCACGGGGCTGGGCCTGTCCCTCTCCTACAGCATCATGCAGAAACACGGTGGCCGACTCGAGGTGGTCAGCCAGACCGGCGTCGGCTCCACCTTCCGGGTTTTCCTGCCGCTGAAGCAACTGGACGGGAATGACCAACCCGCGCCCCGACCCGGAACCCGGACCTGACCGGGAACGGCCCCCGGACCTTTGACCTGGGTCAATCCATTCCTGCCCTGCCACCCTTATAGTCCGGGCCTTTCGTCCTGCCAGTCTGGGAGACCCCATGCCCGCTGCCCACACCATGGAACTCGTTTGCCCGGCCGGCAGTCTGCCGGCGCTGAAGTCCGCCGTGGACAACGGTGCCGACTGCGTCTACCTGGGCTTCCGCGATGAGACCAACGCCCGGAATTTCAATGGCCTGAACTTTGACGATGCCGCCATGAAGGAAGGCATCCGTTACGCCCACGAGCGGAAGAAGAAGGTTCTGCTGGCGCTCAACACCTACCCCCAAAGCGAGAACTGGCAGCGCTGGACCAAGGCGGTGGACCGGGCGGCGGATTACGGCGTGGACGCCATCATCCTGGCCGATCCGGGACTCATGGCCTACGCCCGAGACACCCATCCGGACCTGCGCCTACACTTGTCGGTGCAGGGCTCGGCCACCAACTACGAAGCCATCAATTTCTACGTGGAACACTTCGGCATCCAGCGCGCCGTGCTGCCCCGCGTGCTGTCCCTGGCCCAGGTGGAACAGGTGATCGCCAACACCAGGGCGGAGATCGAGGTGTTCGGCTTCGGCGGACTGTGCGTCATGGTGGAGGGACGCTGCTCCCTGTCGGCCTACGCCACGGGCACCTCGCCCAACTGCGACGGTGCCTGTTCTCCTGCGAAGTCCGTGCGCTGGGAGCAGACCGCCCAGGGCATGGAAACCCGCCTGAACGGCATCCTGATTGACCGCTTCGGCGACGATGAACGCACCGGCTACCCGACCCTGTGCAAGGGGCGCTTCGACGTGGAGGGGGAAACCTACTACGCCATCGAGGAGCCCACCAGCCTGAACACCCTGGACATGCTGCCCCAGCTCATGGCCATGGGCGTCGCCGCCATCAAGATCGAGGGCCGCCAGAGAAGCCCGGCCTACGTGACCCAGGTGACCAAGGTCTGGCGCGCCGCCATGGATGCAGCCCGCCGCGAGGGAGAGAAATTCGCGCCCCGCGCCGCCTGGATGTCCGAACTGAACAAGGTGTCCGAGGGCCAGAGCCACACCCTGGGCGCCTACTACCGGCCCTGGAAATAATTTGGTGGGCGGTGAAAGAGGATGGAGATGGGTAAGCGGTAAGCGGTGAGGCCGTAATAGTACCCGCGCTTACCGCTTACCGCTTACCGCTTACCGCTTACCTCTTACCTCTTACCGCTTACCTCTTACCGCTTACCGTTATGCGACTAGCCCTCGGCCCCCTGCTTTATTACTGGCCGCGCCAGATGACCATGGACTTCTATGCCGCCATGGCTTTGGCGCCGGTGGACGTGGTCTATCTGGGCGAGACCGTCTGCTCGCGCCGACACGAGATGCGTCTCTCCGACTGGTTCGAAGCCGCGGAGAATCTGCTTTCCGCCGGCAAGGAAGTGGTGCTTTCATCCCAGGCGCTCTTGGAGTCGGAATCCGACCTCAAGACCCTGCGGCGCCTGGTGGAGACCGGCAAGGAGGGGCGCGTGGGGGTGGAGGCGAACGACATGGGCGCGGTACGACTGCTGGAAGCAGCCGGCGTGCCCTTCGTCGCCGGGCCCACGCTCAATATTTTCAACGGCCACACGCTGAAGCTTCTGGCCGGCATGGGCGCCACCCGCTGGGTCATGGCCCCGGAAATGAGCCGGGAACAGCTGGCGAGCATCCTGGCGGAGATGCCGGAAGGCATGGAAACGGAGATATTCGCCTATGGTCGCCTGCCGCTCGCCTGGTCCGCCCGCTGCTTCACCGCCCGGCACTTCAACCTGCAAAAGGACGCCTGCGAGTTCCGCTGCCTGGCCTACCCGGACGGACTGGCCCTCTCCACCCGGGAGGGCGAGCCCTTCCTGACCCTGAACGGCATCCAGACCCAGTCCTCCAAGGTGTACAATCTGCTGCCGGAATTGCCGGGCATGGCGAAGATGGGCGTCGCGCTCGCGCGGCTCAGCCCCCAGTCGGAACACATGAGCGAAGCCATCGCCCTGTTCCGTGACTTCCTCGACGGCAAGCTTCAGCCGGAGGCCGCCTGGGAATCCCTGGGTGCCGTGCAACTGGCCGCGCCCTGCAACGGCTTCTGGTACGGCAAGCCCGGCCTGGACCTCGTCGAAAACCTAGCCAAGGGCGAATGACCCCGCCCCTTCTGCCATGAACCTGCCGAAACTGCCGGACTTCACCCTGCCCAAGCCCTTCGCCCAGTTGG
Source organism: Rhodocyclaceae bacterium (assembly GCA_028714035.1). Lineage (GTDB taxonomy): Bacteria > Pseudomonadota > Gammaproteobacteria > Burkholderiales > Rhodocyclaceae > JAQTNA01. The sequence continues at coordinate 67,608 of JAQTNA010000001.1, read as the reverse complement.
CCGAACGCCTGCCCCAGCAGCCGCCCGCCTTCATCCTGGTGACGGCGCTCAATCTGGCCATGGGCCGGCTCATCCCGAAGGAACCCCTGGAGCCGCTCCTGGGCAAGCATCTGAAGATCCGGGTCACGGACGCCGGCATGTCGCTGCGCTTCACCCTGACCGAGCGCGGCTTCCGGCCCAGCTTCGATGGCGCCGCCCCCGATCTCACCATCAGCGCCCGCGCCCGGGATTTCCTCGCCCTGGCGCTGCGCGAGGAAGACCCGGACACCCTGTTCTTCAGCCGACGCCTCCTCATGGAAGGCGACACCGAACTGGGCCTTCTGGTGAAGAACACCCTGGATGCAGTGGAAATGCCCAGCCTGAGCCTGTCCCGCCTGCAAGGCCTCGGCCGCTTCAGCCCCCAGTCCGTCCTGGGCCACCTGGGCAACCGGCTGCTCTGGCGCTGAACCTGAAACCGGTTTAGCCAAAACCTTCCGGCGCCGACAGGGAATGGCGCCCGGGCACCCGGGAGATGTCCCAGTGGGGAACAGCCCAGGTCCAGAATTCGTCCAGGGAGGCTTCTTCCAGTCCGGCGGGCGGCTCCTGGCCGAGGAATTCCAGGGCCGTGGCCAGCACCGCCTGGGGCCGCAGGCCGGCGAGCGCCCTGGCCTTGGTCTGCTTGGACAGCTTTTCCCCGGTGGCGTTGGCGGCAACCGGAAGGTGGGCATAGTCGGGCGCAGGCAGCCCCAGGGCCCTTTGCAGCGCGATCTGGCGCGGCGTGGAGTCCAGCAGGTCGGCACCGCGCACCACCCGGTTCACGCCCTGCTCCGCGTCGTCCACCACCACCGCCAGTTGATAGGCAAAGAGTCCGTCGGCGCGCTGAAGCACGAAATCCCCCACCGCGGCCGCCACGTCCTGGACGATGCGTCCCTGGACCCGATCGGGAAAGAACACCTCGCCTTCCGGAACCTGGAAGCGCCAGGAACGGGGCTGCCGGCCCGGTGCCAGCCCATGGCGGCAGGTTCCGGGATAGCGGACTTCGCTTCCCGGCACATGCCCGGTGCGGGAGTCCGCGATCTCGCGCCGCGTACACCCACAGGGAAAAACCAGCCCGGCGCCCTTCAGCCGCTCCAGCGCCTCCCGGTAGAGCGACTGGCGCCGGCTCTGCCAGGTCACCTCGCCGTCCCACTGGAAGCCGTAACCTTCCAGGGTCGACAGGATGTCCTCCGCCGCGCCGGGCACGTTGCGCGGCGTGTCCAGGTCTTCCATGCGCAGGAGCCAGCGTCCGCCCGCCGCCTTCGCATCCAGGTAGCTGCCCAGCGCCGCCACCAGCGAACCGAAGTGCAAGTGCCCCGAGGGGGATGGCGCGAAGCGTCCTGTATAAGAACTTCCTGATATACTTTCGCGGTTCATGGTGACTATATTACCAAGCCCTCACGGCGGGGCGACGCACCAGGAACTTCCCCCATCACCGAGGACACCCCCATGGCCACCCTAGAACTCACCCAGGACAACTTCCAGCAGACCATAGAGACCGGCGCCACGGTCATCATTGACTTCTGGGCGCCCTGGTGTGCCCCCTGCCGCAGTTTCGCCCCGACCTTCGAGGCCGCCGCGGAAAAGAATGCGGACATCGTGTTTGCCAAGGTGAACACGGAAGAACAGCAGGAACTGGCCGGCTCCTTCGGCATCCGCTCCATCCCGACCCTGATGGTGTTCCGCGAAAAGATCATCCTCTATTCGGAAGCCGGCGCCCTGCCGCCCGCCCACCTGGATCACCTGATCGCCCAGGTCAAGGGCCTGGACATGGAAGAAGTGCGCCGCCAGATCGCCGAGGAACAGTCCAAGGCGAATTGAGGACATCAGGGGCGAGAGGATAGGAAGTTAGAGGGACCAGGGTTTGGTGTGCGTGCGCAGAGCGCACGCCAAATTCTCCCTGGCCTCTCGTCTCTAGCCCCTGGTTTCCCCCTTCAACAGATTCCCGAAATTCCGGGCGAGTTTGCCCACCTTGGGCGCCACCACGAACTGGCAATAGGGCTGACCGGGGTTCCGGGCAAAATAATCCTGGTGATAGGCCTCGGCCCGAAAGAATGGCGCCTCCGGCAGCACCTGGGTGACGATGGGCGCCGAGCCCGCCTGTTCCAGTTCCCGCATCAGGGCGCGCGCCTGCGCTTCCTGCTCCGGGGAATGGCAGAAGATCACCGAGCGGTACTGGCTGCCCACGTCATTCCCCTGCCGATCCGGTGTCGTCGGATCGTGGATGGCGAAGAACGCCTCCAGAAGCTTCCGGTAGGACAACTGCTCCGGATCAAAGCGTATCCGCACCACCTCCGCGTGGCCGGAGTCCCCGGAACAGACCTCCCGGTAGGAGGGATTCGGGCCAGGTCCGCCACAGTAGCCGGACACCACCTCCGCCACGCCCTGGAGGCGCAGGAACACCGCCTCCAGGCACCAGAAGCAGCCGCCTCCCAGGGTCGCCACCGACAGATTTCCGCCCATATCGTCCTTCCTTTCCTGAGCCCTTAGGCATCCTGGCATTTCAAACCGGGTTTTCAGGGATAATGCCGCCTTTCACCGATTAGGCCAACACCTGCCATGGATTACCTCACCCTTCTCCACGCCCTGATCCTCGGCATCGTCGAGGGCCTGACCGAGTTTCTGCCCATCTCCAGCACCGGGCACCTGATCCTGGCCGGCGATCTGCTGCATTTCAACGACGAGAAGGGCAAGCTGTTCGAGATCGTCATCCAGGTGGCCGCCATCCTGGCGGTGTGCTGGGAATACCGGGTACGCATCATGGCCACCCTGGGAGGGATGTTTACCGAGAGGAAGGCACGGCGCCTGACGCTGAACCTCATGATCGCCTTCATGCCCGCGGCCACCCTGGGGCTGCTCTTCTCCAAGGCCATCAAGGCCCACCTGTTCAACCCCGTGTCCGTGGCCACGGCCTTCATCGTCGGCGCCTTCTTCATCATCTGGGCCGAGAAGCGCGACCACGTGGTGGAAGTGCGCAGCGTGGACGACATGGGCTACATGGATGCCTTCCTGGTGGGCTGCGCCCAATGCCTGGCATTGATCCCCGGCACCTCCCGCTCCGGCGCCACCATCATCGGCGGGCTGTTCTTCGGCCTCTCGCGCCAGGCGGCCACGGAGTTTTCCTTCTTCCTCGCCATTCCCACCCTGTTCGCCGCCAGCGGCTATAGCGCCTACAAGGACCGCGCCCTGCTCAACATGGACGACCTGGGCATGTGGAGCGTGGGCTTCGTCGCCTCCTTCATCTCCGCCTTCCTGTGCGTGCGCTGGCTCCTGCGCTACATCAGCCACCACAACTTCCTGGTTTTCGCCTGGTACCGCATCGCCTTCGGCATCGCCGTGCTGGCCACCTGGCACTACGGCCTGGTGGACTGGTCCAATCCGTCCTGAAGATAGAGGCTAGGGACTAGAGGCTAGAGACTAGGGTTAATTTCCGCGCGCATGTTTCACACCCTAGCCCCTCTGAAACACCAGCCTCCAGCCTCTGGCGTAAGCCCCATGCTCCTCTATCTCCACGGCTTCTGCTCCTCTCCCGCTTCGGCCAAGGCGAAGAGGCTGGGAGAGTACATGGCGGAGAAGGGGCTCGCGGACCGGTTCTGGTGTGGCCAACTGCCCGTATCGGCAGAGGCGGCCATGGCTCTGGCGGAATCCGTCATCGCCCGGAGCGAGACGCCCCCCACCCTGATGGGCAGCTCGCTCGGCGGCTTCTACGCCACCTGCCTCGCGGAAAGGCACGGACTCAAGGCGGCGCTGATCAATCCGGTGGTGCTGTCATCGGTGGACCCGACCCTGTTCCTCGGCCCGCAGAGAAACTTCCATACCGGCGGGGCCTTCGAGTTCACCGCAAGCCACGTCGCCGAGTTGCGCGCCCTGGAGCCGAAGACCCTCACGCGGCCGAAGCGCTACTGGCTGCTGGCCGAGGCCGGGGACGAGGTGCTGGACCACCGCGCCGCCGTGCGCCATTACGCCGGCGCACGCCAGACGGTCCTTCCCGGTGGCGACCATAGCTTCACCCGCTTCGAGGATTACCTGGAAGCTCTCGTGACGTTCGCAGGTTTTTGAGTTTCCGTACGACTCAATAGCCGTATGGGCGACTGCAATTCCGGGTGTTTGCCCGTCACGCCGGCATACACGGCGGCGATGGCGGCCATGTCGCGGGTTTCGTCACCCGTCAGGCGGAAGTAGGCGCGCACGCCGACCTCCCGTCTGCGGAAATCCAGGAAGGTCAGGGCCAGGGGCACCCCGGCGGCCAGGGCCAGGTGGTAGAAGCCGGATTTCCAGCCCTCGGTCAGGGAGCGGGTTCCTTCCGGTGCCATGCCCAGGTAAAAAACCGGGTTGCGGCGAAACTGTTCGGCCATCTGGCCGACGAAGCCCGTGCGCTCGCGCCGGTTGACCGGCACCCCGCCCAGCGCCCGGAAGAAGGCGCCGAATATCCCCCGGAACAGGCTGTCCTTGCCGGCCCAGCGCAGGGGCAGTCCGAGCGCCCCCTTCGCCAGCATGGCCAGCACGAAGTCCCAGTTGGAAGTATGGGGGTAGAAGATGGCCAGGGCCTTGGGACCGGGCGGTGGCTGGTACTCCAGGCGCCAGCCTGCGAGCCGCAAGAGGCTGACGCAGATCCACGCCCAAATCCCCCTGCCTCCCGGCTCGGCCACGTTCTTGCATTTTTCCATGGGGACGCATGATACCGCTTCCGGCTGCCGCTTCCGAGAGCACCGCCACCTCCCGTTTCCCGGCCCCGGGGGGCTTTTGCCGGTTTTTTACGGCATGAGTGCTTGAAACCAAAACCGAATCGGGTAAGCTTGCGCCCCATGCCTATCCTGCGCGTACTGGTCATCATCCTCGTCATCGTCAATCTCGTTCTTCTGTCCCTGGGCCTCGGGTATCTGGACCGGGGCACGGACGGAGAAGGGGAACGCCTCGCCCGGCAGATCGCGGCGGACAAGGTGCGCGTGGTACGTGAGCCGCCCGCGGGCGCCACGGCAGCCAGCGCACCGGCGGACGCCGCGGCGATCGCGGCAGAGGTCCCCGCAAAAGCCGCCGCCGACAAGCCTGCCGCACCGCCGCCCGCCCCCAACGCTGCCACCACGGCTCCGGCCGTCCCCCCTGCGCCGGCCGTCCCACCCACGCCGGTGCCCGTGGCCAAGCCAACTGCCGCGCCAGCCCCGGCCGCACCGGCTCCGGCGGCAAAGGCTCCCGTTACCCCCTCCGCCCAGCCGCCCGCCTGCAAGGTGGTGCCGACCCTGCCCCTGCCCTTGGCGGACAAGGCCGAGGCCCTTCTCAAGGGACTGCGGGCGGTCAAGATGGAATCGAAGGATATCCCGGCCTCGACCGCCAGCTTCTGGGTGCATATCCCGCCGCAGAAGAACCGCCAGGCCGCGGACGCGCGGGTGGAAGACCTGAAGGCCAAGGGCATTCAGGATTTCTTCATCGTGCAGGAAGAAGGTCCGAACCGCTACGCCGTTTCCCTGGGCCTCTACCGCTCCGAGAAAATGGCCAACGACTACATGGCGCGCCTGAAGAAAAAGGGCGTGACCCAGGCCGTCATCACGGCGCGGGGCGGCGAGGCCAAGCGCGACCTGATCCTGCGCGGCCCCGCCGAGGCCCTGGACGCCGCCATCGCCAAGCTCTCCGCCGACCTGGGCGAACTGCGGACCGCAGCTTGCACGCCCTGAGTCCCGCCGAAGCCCCTGTGGCGCACATGCCGTTCATCATCGGCCTCACCGGCGGCATAGGCAGCGGTAAGAGCGCCGCCGCCAGCCTGTTTGGCCACCTGGGTGCAACGGTCGTGGACACCGATGCCATTTCCCATGAACTGACCGGCCCCGGGGGGCTGGCCATGCCCCTCCTGAAGGCGGCTTTCGGCGAAGCCATCGCCGCGCCGGACGGTTCCCTGGACCGCCCCCTCATGCGCCGCCTGGCCTTTTCGGAGCCGGGCGTCAGAACCCGCCTGGAGGACATCCTTCACCCCCTGATCCGGGATGAGAGCCGGCTCCGCTGCGAAACGGCGACCGGCCCCTACGTCGTCCTGGTGGTGCCTCTGCTCCTGGAATCGGGAGATTACCGACGACGGGTCGCACGCGTGCTGGTGGTGGACTGCCCGGAGGAAACCCAGGTGGACCGCGTCATGGCGCGCAGCCAGCTCCCCGAGGAGGAGGTCCGCCGCATCATGGCGGCCCAGATCGGCCGTCCCAAGCGCCTCTCCACCGCCGATGACGTCATCGAGAACGGCGGGGGCCTGGCGGAACTGGAGGCCCAGGTGGCGGCCCTGCATCGGCGCTATCTGGAACTGGCCGGTGGAGCGACCAAGACCTGAGCGACCGCCCCCGCTCTGATGCCGAAGCACAGCACTGTCGGAAATTTTTACACCACCTCCCGCACGGCACCCGGCCAATTTTGCAAGCTTTTGTTCAGGAATGGTTTTCAAGTATCGGCACGAATATTGCGTGGCCTGCGCCTACTGTATTCGGAAATGGAAGTCCATCATGCGCAAGTTGCTTCGCCTCACTGGCGCCCTGATCACCCTCGCGTGCGCCGCCTTCCCGGCAGGCGCCACCAATGTACTGCTCAATGCCACCGTGACCGCCGCGAGCGGCGGTTTCAACGGCGCGCCGCTCTCCACGGTCGCCGACGGCATCCTGCGCGGCAACGGCACCCAGTGGCAGAACGGTACCGTCTGGTGGAACGGCACCTCGCCGGTCCTGGACCTGCAGTTGCAGTCCAAGGCCGCCATCACCGGCTTCTTCGTCGAGGCGGACAACAACGACACCTACCGCATAGACTACATGGGTGGCGACAGCCTGTGGCACACGGCCTGGGACGTGCCTTACGCCTACAACTCCGGCGGCATGAATGCCCGCGCCATCACCCTGGGCAGCGCCATCGTCGCATCCGAGCTGCGCTTCTATGCCACGGCCGGCGACAATTCCTACTCCGTGTCCGAGATTCAGGCGGACGGCACGGCCATCCCGGAACCCAGGTCGCTGGCCCTGGCGGCCGCGGGCCTGGCCCTGGTGGGCTGGTTTGCCCGCCGCCGCTGAGCCTTTCGCGACGCCCAAAAGCATTGCGGCGCACCCTCGGGTGCGCCGCAATGCTTTGCGTCATGCCAGGAAGGATCAGATGATGCGCGCCCTGGCGGCGTCAATCTCGGCACGCAGGCCATCGTAATCCCGTACCACGGGAAACTGGGGGAATTCCTCGATGACGTTCTGCGGCGGGCGGAACAGGATGCCGGCGTGGGCCTCCCCCAGCATGGCGGTATCGTTGTAGGAGTCGCCCGCGGCGATGACCTTGTAATTGAGGCCCTTGAAGGCCTTGACCGCCGCGCGCTTCTGGTCCGGCATGCGCAGATGGTAATTCACCAGCATCCCCCGGTCGTTCGCCTCCAGCTTGTGGCAGAACAGGGTCGGCATGCCCAACTGTTCCATCAGGGGCTTGGCAAACTCGTAGAAGGTGTCGGACAGGATCACCACCTGATAGGCATCGCGCAGGTCGTCCAGAAATTTCCTGGCGCCCGGCATGGGGCCCATGTCCTTGATCACGGCCTGGATGTCCGGCAAGCCCAGGCCCTTTTGGGCAAGGATGTCCAGGCGGAACTTCATCAGCTTGTCGTAGTCTGGCTCGTCGCGGGTAGTGCGGCGCAGTTCCGGAATGGCGGTGCGTTGGGAGAACTCGATCCAGATTTCCGGTACGAGCACCCCTTCGAGGTCGAGGCAAACGATCTGCACGGGGGAGTTCCTGAAGGAAGGGAAAACGCGATTTTAGCCTGAAAAGGCCGGAAGCCTGTAGGCCGGGATCATTCCGACCCCGACTTTTCAGGATCAGGCGGCCTCGGCGATATCCTCGCCCCCCTCCATCGCGCCGCCAGCGGTGAGGCAGTCCTGCATGCGATCGCGGATGCCCAGGAGATCCTCCAACTGGCTCGCCAGGACCGAACGGGACTGGGTGAGGTCGCTGATGCGGTCTTCCAGGTTGTCGGTCGCCTCGTTGATGCGCTTGACGCTTTCCAGCCGACGCTTCAACTGGGATTGATGCTCCCGGACATGGGACTCCAGCGGACTCATGACGGCACGCAGCCAGTGCTCGATGTCGCGGTTCAGGTTCTCGAAGGTACGGCGCACCTGGCCCGCCACCGTCTCGAAGAACTGCTGGGTAAGCGAGCGCCGTTCCCGGGTGATGATGGCCAGCATGTTGAAATGAGTGTTGAAGCTCGCCTCCAGCCGGTCAATCTCCAGCTGGTAGGCTGCCAGGGAGAACGTATCCGGCGTTTCCAGGGTCAGGCCATGTTCGACGCCGAAACGCTTGTACATGGTGGCCAGCATGGCCGAGATTTCGGTGATTTCCGACACCGAGCGGTCCATGCGCGTCCTCACTTCGGAGAAGAACTTGGCCATGGCGCCCTTCAGCCCACGGGAGAAGGTGCAGGCCAGCATGGCCTCGCGGGTACGGCGGGTGTCCTCCCGCAGGGCATCCATGCCCAGGTGCTGGAAGAGCTTGTTGGTCAGCGTGGAGAAGACGCTGCGCACCGCGTAATACTGTTGCAGGCTCTGCTCGAACTCCTCCTTCTCCGCCTTTACCTTGAGCATCATGTAGCGGATCACGCCCTGGTTCTTGCCCCGCAGCTCCTTCAGTTCGTCCAGTTGGTCGGAAAAACCGGACACCCGGGATTCGAGCAGTTCGCGCACGCGCTCGGCCACGTCCGTCGCCTCGCCGCGCACGCTTTCGGTCACGATCTGGCGCTTGGCCGGGATGATGTCCAGCGACAGCGCCTCTTCCAGGGCGCCGATGCGGCTCCTGGCCACCAGGGAATCGCTGTGATGTATCTTGCCCACCAGCGCCTTCTGGGCGGAAACCGGGAAGACATGGGCCGGGTCCACTTCCAGGATGCTGGCGCAGGTCTTCACCTGCTTCTGGATCTCGACATTGATGTCGGCCTCCGTGCGCAGCCCATCCCAGAGGCCGTCAATCTTGTTCAGCACCACCAGGCGCCCGCGCTGGCTGGCGTTCAGCACATGGTTGCGCCAGACCTCCAGGTCGGAGTGCGTCACACCCGTGTCCGCCGCCAGGATGAACAGCACCGCGTGGGCGTTGGGCAGCAGGGACAGGGTCAGTTCCGGTTCGGCGCCGATGGCGTTCAGCCCCGGGGTATCCAGCACGACCAGTCCCTGTTGCAGGAGCGGATGGGGAAAGTTGATGACCGCGTGACGCCAGGCCGGAATTTCCACGGTGCCGTCGGCGTTGGGTCTCAGGCCGTTTTCACCCGTGTCGTCCAATTCGAATCCCAGCGCCTCGGCCTGCTCCCGCGTGACATGTTTCTGCTCACCCACCCGCCGGAGCGTCTGGTGCATGGCATCGGCGGACTCGGCATCCAGGGGCTCCACCGTCCATTCCTGGCGCACCCGCTTGAATTCACTCACGGTGCCGGAGGTACCCCTGGTCTCGATGGGCAGCAGTTCGATCTGGGAGGGTTTACCCGGTTCGTATTCCAGCTCGGTCGGGCACATGGTGGTACGGCCGGAACTGGAGGGCAGGATGCGCTGGCCGTAGTCGCCGAAGAAGAGGGCATTGATGAGTTCGGACTTGCCGCGGGAGAATTCCGCGACAAAGGCCACGGTCAGCTTGTCGCCCCGCAGGCGTTCCACGAGGGTCAGCAGACGCTGATCGGTCTCGGCATCGCCGAGCTCGGCGGCGGAAAGCCAGTCCCGTAGCGCCTGGATATTCTTGGAGAGTTCGGCCCGCCAGTTGCTGTAGGCGGAAAACTGCTGAATGAGGCCCATCTAAGCTCCCTTGGCACGAGTAGTCTGCTTGCCCGGCAACAGCCAAAACGAGTATAACTCTAGCACGATCGGCGCCTGATGGCACAAGGGGATCAGGGGTAATCCGCCGTCACGGACCGGTAAGCGCCGCAGCGGCCTTCAGCGCTGGCAGCGCGAACAGTAAAAGCTCGAACGATTTCCCTGGCGCAGGCAGCGAATGGGCGCTCCGCACACCCGGCAGGGCTCGCCTTCCCGGCCGTAAACGAAGTGCTGGAGCTGAAAGTAGCCGGAACTACCATCGGAGCGGATGAAATCGCGCAAAGTGCTGCCGCCCGCCACCAGGGCCGCTTCCAGCGTATCCCGGACCGCCTGCGCCAGCCGGGCACAACGGACCCGACCCAGGCACCGCGCGGACGTCCGGGGGTCAATGCCGGCTCGGAACAGGCTCTCGGAGGCGTAGATGTTGCCCACCCCCACCAGGGTCCGGGCATCCATCAGCACCTGCTTGATGGGTGCCGAGCGATTGCGGGTGGCCTGGTACAGCCAGGGGCCGTCGAGTACCTCCGACAGGGGCTCCGGCCCCAGACCCGCCAGCAGGGGATGATCTTCCGCCCTCCCGGGCTGCCAGAGGACGGCGCCGAAGCGGCGCGGATCGCGCAGGCGCACCACCCGCTCGCCGAACACCAGGTCCACATGATCATGCTTCTCCGCCGGAGTTGCCGCCGACAGGAGGCGCAGGCTGCCGGACATGCCCAGGTGCACGATCAGGCTCCCCGCATCGAACTCGAACAACAGGTACTTGCCGCGCCGCCCGAGGCCAAGCAGATCCTGGCCGACGAGGCTGTCCAGTGCCGGCGTGACGGGAAAACGCAGGGCAGGATTTCGCACCACGGTCCCCGTGAGCCTGCACCCCACCAGATCCGGCGCCAGCCCGCGCCGGGTGACTTCCACTTCGGGCAGTTCGGGCAATTCGTTGCTCCTCGAAACGAAGATTGAAACTTCCGGGGCGCATCGGTGTCTTCAGTTTTCAACCCTCGACGCCGCTTGCTGTGCCGGGGAAAACTGCCTAACATCGGCCGGGCGGACATGGATTGACGGGATAAGCGAGACAACACCATGCCCGCCCCCTCACCGCCCCGCCCCTCTCCCGCAGGCGGGCGAGGGGAGCGTCGTGAGTCGCCACGCGACTGTTACGGTATCGAATTTTAATCCGGCTTTCCGGCCAAAGCGCCCACAGGTTACCAGATGCCTTTCCTCGCCACCCTTCCCCGCTCCGTGCCCGGATTCCGAACCCTGGCGCTCGCCACCAGCCTGGGATGGGCTCTGTCCGCCTGCGCCCCCCTGCCCCAGAAGGAAGCCGTTCAAAAGCCCGCGGCCGAGGAACAGAAGGAGGCAGTCGTCAGCGCGGAACCCCAGGCCAAGCTGCCAGGCCAGGAACTGACCGGCGCCACCCTGTACGAGATGCTTCTGGCGGAAGTCGCCCTGCGCCGAGGCCAGCCTGCAGTGGCCCTGTCCGCTTATGCCGATCTGGCGCAGAGCACGAAGGACCCGCGCATCGTGCGCCGCGCGGTGGAACTGGCGGCGCTCGGGCGCCAGACCCAGCTGGAACTGGAGCTGGCCCGACTCTGGGTGGAACTGGAACCGGAATCCCTGCGCGCACGGCAGATGCTGGTGGCCGGATTGGTGGGCGCCGGCCATATCGAGGACGCGGAGCCCCATATCGCGTTCCTCCTGGACAAGGATCCGGGCCACGTGGGCGTGATCCTGATGCGCGTGGCCCGCTCGGTCCTCCAGGATCCCCGGCGCAAGGAACTGGCGGCCATGTTGGACCGGCTCGCCGCCGCGCATCCGGACGTGCCCGAGGCCCACTTCGTGCGCGCCTATGCCTCTCTGTCCGGAGGTAACCGCAGCCAGGCCCTGGTGGAAGTGGAAAAGGCCCGCGCCCAGCGTCCGGACTGGGAACCGGGCGCGCTCCTCCAGGCCCAACTGCTCCAGGAAACGGAAGGAATGCCCCCGGCCCTCAAGTTCCTCCAGGCCTTCCTGCAGGAATATCCCGCATCGAAAGACGTGCGCTTGCAGTACGCCCGTGCCTTGGCGTCGGACAAAAAACTTTCGGAAGCGCGGGAGCAGTTCCAGATTCTCGAGGCGAACAGCCCGGGCAACGGGGATGTCACTCACGCCCTGGCCGTGCTCGCCGTGCAGCTGGGCGACCTGGATGAGGCGGACAAGCGCTTCAAGACCTTGCTGGAAAGCGGCGACGGTGACGCGAACACCCTGCGCCTCGCCCTGGGCCAGATTGCCGAATCCCGGAAGAAGCCGGAAGAAGCCCTGAAATGGTACAAGGCCGTGACCCGGGGGGAGCGATATCTGGACGCCCACCTCAAGGCGGCATTCATCCTCTCCCAGCAGGATGGCACGGCAGCGGGGCTTGCCTACCTGAAGTCCCTGCCCGTGGAAGGCCAGAGCGAGCGCGTGCAGGTCATCATCGGCCAGTCCCAGCTACTGCGCGCCGCGAACCGGGACAAGGATGCCTTCCTGGTTCTGGACAAGGGCCTGGAAGCCCACCCGGATCAGCCCGACCTCCTCTATGAATCGGCCCTGCTGGCGGAAAGGGCGGGGCGTTTCGAAGTGCTGGAACCCAGGCTGCGCAAACTCATCAAGCAAAAGCCGCAATTTGCCCATGCCTACAACGCCCTGGGCTATTCCCTGGCGGATCGGGGCGAGCGCCTGGACGAGGCGGAATCCCTCATCAGGAAGTCCCTGGAGCTCGCGCCGGACGATCCTTTCATCCTGGACAGCCTGGGCTGGGTGCTCTACCGCAAGGGACAACTGGAGCAGGCCCGGCTGACGCTCGAAAAGGCCCTCGCCGCACGGCCGGACCCCGAGATCGCTGCCCACCTCGGGGAAGTGCAGTGGATGGAGGGAAAGCGGGACGAGGCCACGCGCACCTGGCAGGAAGCCGCCAAGGCCACGCCGGACAATCAGCCGCTACAGGCCATCATGAAGAAGTTCCTGGGCCAGTCCCGGCCATGAAGTTGCGGTTCCCGCGATTTTCGGCGGCACTGCTGTTGCTGACGATGGCCGCCTGCGCGCCCTTGCCGCCCGCCGGCCCGGTGCCCGAGCGTCCGGAGCATGAGGCCATCCGCGCCTTCGCCCTGGAAGGCCGCTTCAGCATCAAGGCAGGCAACGAGGGACAATCCGGGCGCATCGCGTGGAGCCACTGGCCCGAAGGGGACAACGTGCTGTTCCTTTCGCCCCTGGGCCAGGGCATGGCCACCCTGGAGGCCGACGCCACGGGCGCCCGGCTGGAACTGGCCGACCGGCGCAGCTATAGCGCGGCCACCCCCGACGAACTGACCGACAAGGTGCTGGGCCGCCCCCTACCCTTGCGTCGGGTTCCACGCTGGGTGCTGGGCCTGCCGGGGCCAGGGGGAAACCAGACCCGCGACGGCAACGGCCAACCCCTGAGCATCCAGGAGGAAGGCTGGCGCGTGGACTACCTGGCCTGGGAGAGCGACGCCCCACGGGCGCTGCCCACGCTCCTGCGCATCAGCCGGGACGACGTGGAACTCAAACTGCACATAGACGGCTGGAGCCTGAAACCTTGATCATGCCCGGCACAGCGCCGATACAACCGGATTGGGAGACACCCCTGCCCGCCCCGGCCAAGATCAACCTCTTCCTGCACGTGGTGGGAAGGCGTCCCGATGGCTACCACCTCCTGCAGACGGCCTTCCGCATGCTGGCCCGGTGGGACAGCCTCAGCTTTTCTCCACGGGAAGACGGGGAAATCCGCCTGGCCCGCCCCCTGCCCGGCGTGCCGGCGGAAAGCGACCTGTGCGTGCGCGCCGCGCGCCTGCTGCGAGACGCGAGCGGCGGAAAGCGGGGTGTCACCATCAGCCTGGACAAGCACCTGCCCATGGGAGGCGGACTGGGCGGTGGCAGCTCCGACGCGGCGACCGTACTGCTGGCCCTGAACCGGCTCTGGCAAGTCGGACTGCCGCGGGAGCGGCTCATGGAACTGGGCCTTGCCCTGGGGGCCGACGTGCCCTTCTTCATCTTCGGCCGTAATGCCTTTGCCGAAGGCGTAGGGGAAAAACTCCAGCCCCTTTGCCTTCCGGAAGCCTGGTATCTGGTCGTCGAACCGGCGGTTTCCGTACCGACCGCGGAAATCTTTTCCGCACAAGACTTGACACGGGACACCGAGTTCATCAAAATTGCGGACTTTCCTGCGGAGGGTGGCGCGAGCTTTGGCCACAACGACCTGGAACCCGTGGCGTGCCGGTTATACCCGGCGGTCGCCCAGGCACTAGGCTGGTTGAGGCAATTCGGAGGCGCACGCATGAGCGGATCGGGGGCCTGCGTATTCGCCGAATACGCGAGCGAAGCCGAAGCCCTTGCGGCCATGAAGCATCTGCCGGAAAACTGGAAAGCCTGGGTGGCGCGCTCGCTGGACGAGCACCCGCTGGTGGCTTGCGCAGGATGAAAGATTTATTGGGGAGTCGCCAAGTTGGTCAAGGCACCGGATTTTGATTCCGGCATCCGAAGGTTCGAATCCTTCCTCCCCAGCCCAACTACCGGGCAGGCCAAAGGCCTGCCCGGTTCTTTTGTGTAAGGTACTCAGGCCGGACATTCTGGGAATAGCCATGGCTTACGACACTTTGATGGTGTTCACCGGTAACGCCAATCCCAAATTGGCGACCGACGTGGTCAAACGGCTCAACATCTCCCTGGGTCGCGCCACGGTGGGCCGTTTCTCCGACGGCGAAGTGACCGTGGAGATCATGGAGCACGTGCGCGGCCGGGACGTGTTCGTCCTGCAATCCACCTGCGTCCCCACCAACGACAACCTGATGGAACTGCTGATCATGGTGGACGCGCTGAAGCGCGCCTCCGCCGGCCGGATCACGGCCGCGGTTCCCTACTTCGGCTACTCCCGCCAGGACCGGCGCCCGCGCTCCGCCCGCGTGCCCATCACCGCCAAGGTCGTCGCCAACATGCTCCAGGCCGTGGGCGTGGACCGCCTGCTGACGGTGGACCTGCACGCCGACCAGATCCAGGGCTTCTTCGACATCCCGGTGGACAATATCTACGCCGCACCCATCCTCCTGGGCGACATCTGGAAGCATCAGTACAAGGATCTGCTGGTAGTGTCCCCGGACGTGGGCGGCGTCGTGCGTGCTCGCGCCCTGGCCAAGCGCCTGGAGTCGGACCTGGCCATCATTGACAAGCGCCGGCCCAAGGCCAACGTGTCCGAGGTGATGAACATCATCGGCGAGGTCAAGGACCGCACCTGCGTCATCATGGACGACATGGTGGACACGGCCGGCACCCTGTGCAAGGCCGCCACGGCACTCAAGGCGCATGGCGCGAAGAAGGTCCTGGCCTATTGCACTCATGCCGTGCTTTCCGGTTCCGCCGTCAGCCGCATCTCCGAGTCCGACCTCGACGAACTGGTGGTAACCGACACCATTCCACTCAGGGACGACGCCAAGGCCTGCGGCCGCATCCGCCAGATTTCCATCGCCGAACTGCTCGCCGAAACCATGCTGCGCATCAGCAACGAGGAGTCGGTGAGTTCCTTGTTCATGGAGTAATTACGGTGAGTGGTAAGCGGTGTGAGCGGTGAGGGGTTAAAGTTTCCGCGCCTTCGGCGCGCATGCTATTACGCCTCACCGCTGACCGCTTACCGCTTACCAAACACACCCCCGCCTGGTCGCGGGCGGGGTTTATAACTATCAGGAGTATTGCAATGCAAATCGAAGTCAAAGCCACCAAGCGCGAACTGCAGGGGTCCGGAGCGAGCCGCCGCCTGCGCCGCGCCGGCAGGGTACCGGGTATCGTCTACGGCGGGGAGACCCAGCCGGCCGTCATCGAACTGGATCACAACGATCTCTACCACGCCCTGCAGAAGGAAGCTTTCCACGCTTCCGTCCTGACCCTGGACCTGGACGGTGCCCGGGAATCCGTGGTGCTGCGTGACGTGCAATGGCACGGCTATCGCCCCCTCGTGCTGCACATTGATTTCCAGCGCGTGGATGCCACCCACAAGATCCACGTCAAGGTGCCGCTGCACTTCGTCAATGCCGATATCGCCCCGGGTGTCAAGCTGAGCGGCGGCAACGTGAATCACGTCATGACGGAAGTGGATGTCACTTGCCTGCCGGCCAACCTTCCGGAATTCCTGGAAGTGGACCTGAAGGATCTGGGAACGGGCGAATCCATCCACCTCACGCAGATCAAGTACCCGGAAGGTGTGGAGCCCGTGCAGCACAAGGGCGAGGACCCCGTGGTCGTGGCCATTTCCGTGCCGCGTGGCGGTGCCGCCGAGGGTGGCGAGGAAGCCGCCGCCGAGTAAGCGCCTCCAGGAATCCGTGCCTCGCCCATGTCCCCGACACCGCCGCGCCTCATCGTCGGCCTCGGGAACCCCGGGGCGGAATACATGGATACCAGGCATAACGCCGGCTTCTGGCTGGCGGAGCGCCTCGCCCACCGACTGGGAATCCAGTTGGCGCGCGAGGCGCGTTTCCATGGGCTCGTGGCAAATGCCCGAAGCCGCGGCCTGTGGCTCCTGGAACCCCAGACCTTCATGAACCGCTCCGGTCAGGCGGTCATCGCCCTGGCCCATTTCTACCGCATCCTGCCGAGCGAAATCCTCGTCCTGCACGACGAACTGGATCTGCCTCCCGGCGCCCTGCGCCTCAAGTTCGGCGGCGGCCTGGGCGGCCACAACGGCCTGAAGGATATCGCCTCCCACCTTTCCACCCAGGATTTCTGGCGCCTGCGGATCGGCATCGGCCACCCGGGCGACCGCAACGAAGTGGCGAACTACGTGCTCAAGCCCGCCCGACGGGAAGAACAGTCGGAAATTGACTCGGCCCTGGACCGGATTGATGCGGCCTGGGACACCCTGCTCACCGGCGATTATCCGGCCGCCATGCAGACACTGAATGGCCGGGCCGGCAGCTCCCGGGCCACCCCAAAGTCCTGATCTCCTGCCAGGCAACGCGAGCTCTACACCACCCCGGCAGGATCATGCAAAACACATTCACCGGCAGACTCCTCGGCGGCCGATGTAAGATTTTTCGACACGTTTTGGCCGTTTCTGCGCCGCACGAAGCCGAGCAATCGCCGCCACTGCAAAATTTCACCATAATAAACATTTAGTTATAGAAAAAAGCTTGCCCTGTCAGCATTGTCAAATTTTCCGACACACCACCTGCCGGCCATGGCAGAAAATCGGAAAACAAGATAATTATCAATAAATATCCATAACAACAATGCGTTACGGCACGCGTTGCGGTGCTCCCCGGAACCGATGCGCAGGCCCGCAAAGCAACAGGCATGCAGCCGCCCCCGTCGCCACGGCGTCCGAACACACCAGACTGGCCACCGGCGGCGCCCGCCAGGCGGCACGTTTCTTGCTTGATAACTCGCAATATATTCGTTCGGAGCGGTGCAATGAACTCGGTCTCATCCCGGCAAATCGGCACGGTATTCACCCGGCTGTTGCTGGCAGTCTTTACCCTGATCCTGCCGGCTGTCGCATCGGCATTGCCCATCACCAAGAACCTGACGGTGACGGTATTTGATGTCTGCAACAACACGGGGAGCAACTGCGCATCCATGGGGCCTGCGGGGGACAATTTCTTCGCCGCAGAAACCAACAAGATATGGGCTCAGGCCGGCATCAGCATCACGTTCAATTTCGTCGGGTACATAAATAGCTCAGCATTCAGCTACATCAACGACAACGCATACGGCACCAGTGCCGCCGCCCTTTACAACACCACTTCCGCCGCCATCGGGCTGTCCGCCGCACAAGACTACCTGTTCCTGGTGCATACCATTTCAGCCGTTGGGGGAGGAACGACCTGGGGCGAGACCGCCAGCACGGCACTTGGCAATACGGCCAACGCCAACTTCATCGCCATGGACACGGTCATGTCCTACAGCGCGTCGGGACGCATGGATACCATTGCCCATGAACTTGGGCACACCCTGGGGCTCGAGCATTACGATTCCTCCGGGAATTACCTGATGGCCAGCGGCGGTGTTCGCAACATCCCCAGCGACATCAGCCAGATTTCCACCAACGGCCTCACGGGCAAGGACCAGTTGCCCGTCGGCCAGGTCGCCATCGCCCGCAGCGACACCCTGTTACGTGACTATGCGGCGCCGGAACCGGAAGTTCTATTCCTGGTGTTGATCGGCCTGGCCGGCGCAGGCGGCGTGGGGCGCCGCGCACGGCCCCAGGCCTGACGCATTCCCCGCCAGCGGATCGAAGACGAAAGGCCGGAGATTTCCGGCCTTTCCTTCGTTTACAACCCGCCCGGCATCTTCGCCAGATAGCGCCCGGTATGGCTTTCGCCCTGCCGCGCCACGGCTTCCGGCGTGCCCGTGGCGATGATGCGCCCGCCGCCCGCCCCACCCTCCGGCCCCAAATCCACGATCCAGTCCGCGGTCTTGATCACGTCCAGGTTGTGCTCGATCACCACCACCGTATTGCCATGCTGCCGCAGGCGGTGCAGCACCTTCAGCAACATGGCGATGTCCGCGAAGTGCAATCCGGTGGTGGGTTCGTCCAGGATGTAGAGGGTGCGGCCAGTGTCGCGCTTGGAAAGTTCCAGGGCCAGTTTCACGCGCTGAGCCTCACCGCCTGACAGGGTGGTGGCGGACTGGCCGAGAGTGATGTAGGACAGCCCCACGTCCACCAGGGTCTGCAATTTCCGGGCAATCGCCGGCACGGCATCGAAGAACTCCCGCGCTTCCTCGACAGTCATGCCCAGGATCTCGTGTATGGTCTTGCCCTTGTAGCGTATCTCCAGGGTTTCCCGGTTGTAGCGCTTGCCGTGGCACACGTCGCAGGGCACGAAGATGTCGGGCAGGAAGTGCATCTCCACCTTGATCAGGCCGTCCCCCTGGCAGGCCTCGCAGCGCCCGCCCTTGACGTTGAACGAGAAGCGCCCCGGGCCGTAACCCCGTTCCCGGGACTGGGGTACGCCCGCAAACAGCTCCCGGATGGGCGTCAAGAGGCCCGTGTAGGTCGCCGGATTGGAACGGGGCGTGCGGCCTATGGGCGACTGGTCCACGGCGATCACCTTGTCGAAGAACTCCAGGCCCTGAATCTCTCCATGCTCGGCCGGCTCCAGATTCGAGCCATAGAGGTGGCGGGCCGCGCTGGCATACAGGGTGTCGTTGATGAGCGTGGATTTCCCCGAACCGGACACGCCGGTGATGCAGGTGAGCAAGCCCACGGGCAATTCCAGCATCACGTCCTTGAGGTTGTTGCCGCGGGCGCCAATGATGCGCAGTTGGCGCTCCGCGTCCGGCGCGATGCGGTCCTTGGGGATCTCGATCTTCATCCGGCCCGAAAGATAGGCGCCGGTCAGCGACTCCGGGTGCGCCGCCACCTCGGCTGGCGTGCCCTGGGCGACCACCTGCCCGCCGTGCCCGCCGGCCCCCGGCCCCATGTCCAGCACATGATCGGCGGACAGGATGGCTTCCTCGTCGTGCTCCACCACGATCACCGTGTTGCCCATGTCCCTGAGGTTCATGAGCGTCTCCAGGAGACGGGCATTGTCCCGCTGGTGCAAGCCGATGGAAGGCTCATCCAGCACGTACATGACGCCGGTGAGGCCGGAGCCGATCTGGGACGCCAGCCGGATGCGCTGGGCCTCGCCGCCGGAGAGGGTTTCCGCCGAGCGGTCCAGGGACAGATAGTCCAGGCCGACGTTGATCAGGAATTGCAGGCGCGCGGTGATTTCCTTGATGATCTTTTCCGCCACCTGTGCCTTGGCCCCGGCCAGCGTCACGGCCGAGAAGAAATCCCGCGCCTGGGCGAGCGGCATCCGGCTCACCTCCGGCAGGGTGCGCCCGGAAAGGAACACGTGGCGTGCCTCGCGCCGAAGGCGCGCTCCCTCACAGACAGGGCAGGGCCGGCTGTTCAGGTACTTGGCGAGATCCTCCCGCACCATGTTGGAGTCCGTCTCCTTGTAGCGCCGCTCCAGGTTCGGAATGATGCCCTCGAAGGCATGGCTGCGCTCGAAGCGAGTACCCCGCTCGTGCTGGTATAGAAAGCGGATCTGCTCCTTGCCCGAACCGTAGAGCAGCATCTGGCACACGGCCTCCGGCAGATCCTCGAAGGGCACGGCGGTATCGAAGCCGTAGTGGGCGGAGAGGCTCTCCAGCATCTGGAAGTAAAACTGATTCCTCTTGTCCCAGCTCTTGATGGCCCCGGCAGCCAGAGAAAGATGAGGATAGGCCACCACCCGCACCGGGTCGAAGAACTGGATCTGGCCCAGGCCGTCGCACTTCTGGCACGCGCCCATGGGGTTGTTGAAGGAAAAAAGCCGCGGTTCCAGCTCCTGGAGGGCGTAGGAACAGATGGGGCAGGCGAACTTGGCCGAGAACACGTACTCCCTGCCAGAATCCATCTCCAGGGCGATGGCCCGCCCCTCCGCGTGGGTGAGCGCCGTCTCGAAGGACTCGGCCAGCCGCTGGCGTACGTCGGGGCGTACCTTGAGCCGATCCACCACCACGTCCACGGAATGCTTCTGGCTCTTGGTGAGCTTGGGCAGGCTCTCCATCTCGAAGATGGTGCCATCCACGCGCAGCCGCACGAAGCCCTGGGCGCGCAGTTCGTTGAACAGTTCCACCTGCTCGCCCTTGCGGTTGGCCACCACGGGCGCCAGGATCATCAGTTTCGTGTCTTCCGGCAACGCCAGCACCGCATCCACCATCTGCGACACGCTCATGGCTTCCAGGGGTGCATCGTGCTCCGGGCAATGGGGCGTGCCGGCGCGGGCATAGAGCAGGCGCAGGTAATCGTGGATTTCCGTCACCGTGCCCACGGTCGAGCGTGGATTGTGGCTGGTAGCCTTCTGTTCGATGGAGATCGCAGGAGATAGCCCCTCGATCAGGTCCACATCCGGCTTTTCCATGAGTTGCAGGAATTGCCGGGCGTAGGCCGAGAGGGACTCCACGTAGCGCCTCTGCCCCTCGGCGTAGAGGGTATCGAAGGCGAGCGAAGACTTGCCCGAACCGGACAGCCCCGTAATCACCGTGAGCTTGTTCCGAGGCAGGTCCAGGTTCAGATTCTTGAGATTATGCGTGCGCGCGCCGCGGATGCGGATCAGTTCCATGGGGTTGAAGCGGTGCCTGGGGGAAACGGCAGACTATACGCAAGTTCTCCGGGGCGCGACAAGCAACCCAGAGTTTTCGAGGCGCCTGCTGATGAAACCGGATTGGGAAAGCAGACGTTCAATGTAAAGCTGGCCGGCGCCCGGCCAGATAGGCGCGGGCCGAACCCTACGAATCAAAACGGCGGAAACTCGCCAAGCCCCGCCGGCCGGACGTCCGTCTGAGCGCCTTGTTAGGCAAGTCGGATTTCTCCAAGACTAATGTCAAAGGTCCGAGCAAGATCGGAGTAGCGGTCTATGAAATATCTCCATGCGCCAGCGGTACGCTCTTCTTCAAACCAAGCGGAAGGAGCTGCAAGAAGGAACGCACGGCGAATATCATCCTTGCCGTTCGGCTTAGCCCGCATTTCTCACACTGAGCCTATCGCCCGGTGTTCGACGGGTTTGGCCGCGGAAATCGTCCAGTTTGAGAACACGTTGGGCGATGGCGGGGGGCACTACGGGCGGATTCGGTCTTTCACGGGGGTGTTTCCCCAATAGGATGATGCGTACCGCCGGCCAATGGCGCCGGATGTGATGCACGATCCGCTCCACCTCCTCTCTGGCACCGGCCGCCGCATCAATATTGGCCCGGCGCAGCTTGGCGGCGAGCAGGTGCCGGCCGCAGAAGATGTACAGCGGCAAATAGCAGTAGTGGCCGTAATAGCCGTGAAAGAAGCGCCCTTCCTGCTGGCCATGAAGCGGATCGTCCGTGGCATCCAGGTCCAGCACGATCTCGTCCGGCGCCGCAGCATGGGCCTCGATGAACAGGTCCACGAACAGGGACTCGAAGGCCGCCGGATCATGCCCGATCTTGTGGTAGCGCGAGCCCTCCCGGGTATCGGGCGCATGTTCCAGGCGGTTCAGCGTCGACTTGCCGGCCAGCGCCTGACAGCCCTTACGCCGTGCCTCCAGTTTCCCCGCCAGCGTGGCCAGCACCGGATCGCGCCGCAACTCATCGTGGTCGTTCAGGTCTTCGTAACCCAGCGCAATGCCCACGATCCGCTGCATCACCAGGGTGCGCACCGAATGCTCGACCAACAGCGCACTGCGGCCATCCTCAAAGCAACGCGCCACCCGGTCCGTCAGCCGCAGGGTTCGATCCACATCCCGCAGCAACAGCGCCCCAGCGTCAGAACTGAGCGTCCCGCCGTCAAAATCCAGCGCAATTCGCCGCTGACCAACCCGCCCAATCTCGCCCAGCTTTCCGGTACACTGTGTCTGCATCGCGGTTCCTTTCAAACATGGTTTAAGTCGTTCTCGCAAAACAACTTTCTCATGTTTCGGCCCGCGATGCACCTCCTATTTGTGAGAAATGCGGGTTAGTTGCCGCATTGTAGGCTGCATATCGGAGCGGTCAAGCGTAATGGTATGAAGAGGCGCGAAAGGTGGGGTTCTGGCTTGGTACCGGGGGACCGTTCCTGGCCGTTCTTTGCGCTGCCCAATCGCGCTACGCCCCACCCGCCAGGAATTCGGCCGGGGTGCGGATCGGGATTCCCCGGAAGGGATGGAGGCCGAGCAGGTGGGTGTCGCCGCGCGGGGATGCGCCATCTCGACGCGACGACGCGGATTCGAGGTAAGTTGAAGATCGGGTACGGTGCAAACCGGCAACAGCCGAAGCCAAGTTTCATGCCGCCAGCGGCAGCAACTCCTTGGCGTTTTCCAGCGGCCAATAGCCGGCGGCCTTGGCATCCAGGATGGTTATTTCCGCAATGCCACCGGCACCGTAGCCGATATTCACGTTCCAGCCGTGGGATACATCCTTGACGATCGGCTCATGGGAAAACTCGATGTGAAGAATGTCATCGTCCTCGTCGTAACGAATCCTCATGTCGTTTCCTCCAGTTCCCAATTGATCATGACCGTCTTGACCACCAATGCCGACGACTCCTGCACCGCCGCGCAAACGAGGTTATCACTACGCCCCGGCAGATGCATGAATATCCACAGGTCGGCTTCATTCTTGCGCCGGATTTGCCCACCTTCAATCACGGCCCACAAGGTGGTCTCGTCCACTCCTCTTCTCGCCATGGCCGATCTGGCGTGGCGGGTCAGCCAGACGTTCTTCCCGAAACGCTTGCTGAAAAAGTCGGCCATGGGCATCCCTGCATGCGACGAAAAACCAGTCGGCATTATCTCCGATAACCCGCCCCCCTATGCGTTCATTACTCCTTTTCCTTCCGCGGAAATTCGAGGATTTTCATCGCGAAAAACGATGTGGCCGGCGATGGCTATAAGCGCCAAGCGCCCCTTGCGGGGCGTCTGGCACTCAAAACAACGAGGGGCGACCTAAACGGAGAAGGAGGAACCGCAGCCGCAGGTGCTGGTGGCGTTGGGGTTCTTGATGACGAACTGGGAGCCTTCCAGGCCTTCCGTGTAGTCAATCTCGGCGCCGGCCAGGTACTGGAAGCTCATGGGATCAATCAGGAGGGTCACGCCGTCCTTTTCCATCACCGTGTCGTCTTCGGCGGCCACTTCATCGAAGGTGAAACCGTACTGGAAGCCGGAACAGCCACCGCCGGTGACGAAAACACGCAGCTTCAACTCGGGGTTACCCTCTTCCGTGATCAACTCCTTGACCTTGGCGGCGGCGCTATCGGTAAACAGCAGGGGGATGGGCATTTCGGTGGCGGCATTCATGTTGGAACTCCTGTTTGGGGACTGGACATTATGTAAATTATCGGACCAGGGGTCAACGCCCCGTTCCAGGCATTATAGGGGCGATTCGCCGCGTTTCAATGGGGCCGTCACGGAAGGATGGGAATCTGGGTCAGGCCCATGCTCTCGGGGAGGTCGAACATGATGTTCATGTTCTGCACCGCCTGGCCCGCCGCCCCCTTCACCAGATTGTCTATCACAGAGAGCACCACCAGGGTGTCTCCGCCCTGGGGTCGGTGCAAGGCGATCCGGCACCAGTTGGAGGCGCGCACGGAGCGAGTCTCGGGGTGGCTCTTCGCCGGCAGGACATCCACGAAGGGCTCGTTCCGGTAACGCTCCTCGAACAGGGCCTGGAAGTCGGCTTCCCGGGTGATCCGGGCGTAGAGCGTGGCGTGTATGCCGCGGATGAGGGGCGTGAGGTGGGGCACGAAGGTCAGGCCCACGGGCTTGCCGGCCATGAGGCTGACTCCCTGGCGGATTTCCGGCAGGTGGCGATGCCCAGCCACGCCGTAGGCCTTGAAATTATCGGACGCCTCGGAGAACAGGGTATGCACCTCGGCCTTGCGCCCGGCGCCCGACACGCCGGACTTGGCGTCCGCGATCAGTCCAGTCGTATCCACCAGGCCCGCTTCCACCAGCGGCATGAAGCCCAACTGCACCGCCGTGGGGTAGCAGCCGGGATTGGCCACCAGCCGCGCGCCCCGGATGCTTTCCCGGTTCATCTCGGGCAGGCCATAGACGGCTTCCGCCACCAAAGCCGGCGCGGCGTGTTCCATGCCGTACCACTTACTCCACTCGGCCACATCCTTGATGCGGAAATCCGCCGCCAGGTCAATCACCCGGACACCTGCATCCAGAAGCCTTTGCGCCTGCTGCATGGCGATGCCGTTGGGCGTGGCGAAGAACACCACGTCGCAATGCTCCAGATCCGCCTTGGCCGGATCGGAGAAAGCGAGGCTGACCCGCCCGCGCAGGCTGGGGAACATGTCGGCCACCGGCAGGCCCGCCTCGCCGCGCGAAGTGATGGCGGTCAGTTCACATTGCGGATGCTGGGCCAGGAGCCTCAGCAACTCCACCCCCGTGTAACCCGTTCCCCCTACCACGCCAACCTTGACCATGTCTTTCTCCGATCCAGAAGATGTCGAATGATAAACGTACAACAAACAGTCAATCTACCGCAGAGGCGCAGAGAGGTAGAGAAAAAGCAGAACCTCGAAGGCCGACCCGGACTTGCCCTCTGTCCCGCGCATCAACAGGTAACAGAATTTTGACCTCTCTGCGCCTCCGCGCCTCTGCGGTTCAATTATTTCTGTCAGAGGCAGGAAGCAAAAATGCCGCCCGAGGGCGGCATTTCCGTGAAGCGGTGGCCACGATTCGTGGCACCCCGGGCGAACCCGGCTTAACGCTTCGAGAACTGCTTCCTGCGGCGGGCCTTGTGGAAGCCGACCTTCTTACGCTCCACCTCGCGGGCATCGCGGGTGACGAAGCCGGCGCTCGACAGGGCGGGCTTCAGGCTTGCGTCGTAATCCACCAGGGCGCGGGTGATGCCGTGGCGCACGGCGCCGGCCTGGCCGGACTCACCACCACCGGAAACGTTCACCATGATGTCGAAGGTGGTCTCGTGCTGGGTGAGTTGCAGAGGCTGGCGCACGATCATGCGGCCGGTCTCGCGGGAGAAGAACTCGTCCAGGGGCTTGTCGTTGACGACGATCTTGCCCGAGCCCGGCTTGAGGAACACACGCGCGGTGGCGGTCTTGCGGCGACCGGTTCCGTAGTTGTAGTTGGCTGCCATCTTAATCCCCTATCAGACCTCGAGGGCCTTGGGTTGTTGAGCGGAGTGCGGATGCTCGCCACCGGCATACACCTTAAGCTTCTTGAGCATGGCGTAACCGAGCGGGCCCTTGGGCAGCATGCCCTTCACCGCCTTTTCCAGAACCCGCGCCGGGAAGCGCTGCTGGAGCTTGTTGAAGTTGGTCTCGTAGAGTCCACCCGGATAGCCGCTGTGACGGTAGTACATCTTGTCCTCGGCCTTGTTGCCGGTGACGCGCAGCTTGTCCACGTTGACCACGACGATGTAATCGCCGGTGTCCACGTGAGGGGTATAGATGGTCTTGTGCTTGCCACGCAGGCGGTGAGCCAGCTGGGTGGCCAGCCGGCCGAGCACCTTGTCCGTCGCGTCGACGACGAACCAGTCGCGCTCGACCTCATGGGACTTGGCGGAAAAGGTTTTCATTTAATATGTTCCTCGGCAGCTTTTGAATGGCGTACTGCGAAAAGCCGCGCATTGTAGATGAGTAAACCCGGTCGTGTCAAACAAAGTTCGTTCTTTTCGATCCGGAGCTCCTTGAACTCCCATCAAGGACAAGCTAGCATTGCCGGCCCCGATCGTACCACGCCCCCTGCCATGACAGACGGCCCACCTTCCCACACCATCCCCACCAGGACCGAAATGGGCGACCAGACCCCGGTGGACCGGCGCAGCCTGCGTGGCGCCCTGGGCATGTTCGCCACGGGCGTGACGGTCATCACGACCCGGAGAGCCGACGGCACCTACGCCGGTTTCACGGCCAACTCCTTCAGCTCCGTCTCCCTGGAGCCGCCGCTCGTACTCTGGAGCCTGGGCCTCGACTCGCCCAACCTGCCGACCTTCGAGGCTTCCAGCCATTACGCGATCAACGTGCTGGCCGCGGACCAGGCCCATCTGTCCCAACGCTTCGCTGCTTCCGGCACGGACAAGTTCGCGGGCCTGGCCCTATTGCCCGGCGCCGGCGGAGCCCCGCTCCTCCCGGGTTGTTGCGCCTGGTTTGAATGCGCCAACGAGACGCGCTACCCGGGCGGCGACCACCTCATATTCATCGGCCGCGTCCTGGCCTACGCCCGGGAAGAGCGGGCACCCCTGATCTTCCACGAAGGCAGGTACCGCCAGGCAACGGACTGATTCGAGCCTTCTGTCCGTTGTTTGAGCAAATGTTTCAGGGCACCGTCCCCGGCACGGGCGGTGCTATGATCCGCGCCTTTCACACACCCGGGGGGCGCTGCCGTGAAGATCATCCTTGCCATCGTTCTGACCGTAGTCGTGGGGGTCGCCGGAGCCGCGTTCTGGCTGTTTTCCGGCCCGAAGTGGAACGGCTACCAGTGGAACCAATACACTACCAAGACCAACTGCATCGCTGCCCCCGCCCCCGGCCAGAAGGACAACCGCCTCGCCCTGGCGGGCGAAGGCGACACGGCCGCCTACAAGCATGCGGTGAGCATCTGGAGCTGCGCCGACGGCCACACCATGGCCCTCTACGAGGGTCTGCCCGACTCCGCCCCGAGGAAGCTCGTCGATCAGGACGTGCTGCGCTATCGCCACGGTCTCCTGGGCAAGGATGATTCCCGCCGCTTCGTCACCCCCCAGGAAATTGCCGGACTCAAAACCATCAGGGACTGGAACACCCTGGTGGCGACCGATCCTCGTTAGCAAGGATACGGCCGGCGCAAGGCCGGCCGATTTCCCAAACCCACCCGACCGGAATCAGTAGCTCAGATAGTTCTGGTTCGGCAGATCGCTGGACACGCTGCGATAAGCCAGGCCGTAGGGGAAGAAATTGCTGCCGCCCAGGGAAGGAATCACCGTCCCGGTCCAGCCGCTGGGAACCGTGCAGGCATAGCTGCCGTTTGCGGCACTGTTGGTGCAGGAGGCGCCGGTGCCCGTGATGGCGAACTTGACGCCGGATATCTTCCTCCCCATCACATAACCACTGATCTTCACCGTCTTGACCACCACGGGAATAAGGGTGGCCGCATAGTTCTGGTTGGTCTGACTGGCCGCCAGGGCCGTGTAGTTCAGCGAAGCAGGCGTGAAGGTGTTGCCCGTCAGGCTAGGCGTCACCGTGCCGCTCCAGCCGGCGGGAACGCTGCACGAGTAAGTGCCGTTGCTCGCACTGGCGGAACAGGAGGCGCCCGTACCCGTGATACCGAAGCTGACCCCGGCCAGGGCCGCCCCGCTGCGGGACACCACGCCGGCGATCTGGTAGGTGGTACTGGCCGTGGCCGACATGAAGGCGGCAACCGCGGCGCTGGTGTTGTTGAGGGACTGGGCGTTATCCGCGCTGCTGGCCGTATTGGTCGAGGGCACGCCGCAAGCCTGCGTGCCGCCGCAGGTGCTGACATTCGGATTGGAGAACTTGCCGACCACGGGCGAGATGTAGCTCATGACGGTGCCGAAGGAGCCGGACTTGCCGTAGCCGAAGGCATAGGGATAGGCACCGGTGCCGCCCCCCTGGCTCGTGACCGTGGCCCGATCGTGCATGGAGCCCATGTTGTGCCCCAGTTCGTGGGCGAAGGTGTAGTCGGTGCAATAGTAAGACGTGCCGGCCACGTCGCGGCCGTCGCTCACCACCGAATAGGCGTAGTTGGCATAAGCGGCGATGTTGCTGCCGCCATAGCCGCCGATGTAGCCCACACCGCAGTTCTGCCCCTGGGCCGTCATGTAGAAGGGACGGATCAGGGTCACCAAATCGGCGCCGTATTGCTTGCGCAGGGCCGCCACGTTGGAGAAGGCGCCACTGCTGCCCGTCAGGAGGCTCAAGGCCGTGGAATTGGTCGTCTGGTCGCTGTAGCTGACCTGCTCGACGCCCACTGCCCGCAGTTGAATGGCGACGCCGCTATCCACGTAGGCCTGGTTGGCCAGCGCCACCAGTTGGTCAATGCGCGTGCGCCAGGTCGTGCCGTTTCTCGTCACGAAGCCGGGCGTATAGAGAATCAGCACGTCCACCTGGGTCGCGCCGGTAGAGGTGGTGGCCCCCGCGGTCTTGGGCGTCGTGGTGGTGGTCGTAGCCGTTGCGGATGCCGTGCCGCCCATGGCGATGCCGCCTGCCGCCACGCCGGGCTCGTGGGCCGCACCGCCAGCGGATGGCGCCACCCCCGGGGCGACACCATCGCCTTCGTCGGGATGCAGCAGTGTCCAGCCCGACGCGCTGCGGTCTATCAGCCACTGTTTGCCCGCGGTCGTGGTCAATTCCAGTTCCCCGGAAGGCGTCAGAATATTGCCCACGCTGCCGTCCGGACCGGTGGTGATCAGCACCCGGAAATCGTCGCCGTAATCCTTGAGGTAGCCAACCCAGGTGGTCGAGCCGCTGTCATTGGCGCGCGTGCCCTCATAGATCACCGGGTAGGTACCCTTGCCCGGCACATCCAGGCCCACTTCCGCTCCCGCCGCGAGGCCGGACATGGCGACCAGGTTGAAATTGACCGGATAGGCCACCTTGGCCGGCGTGCCTCCGCCGCTACGGGAACCGGCGGAGGAGGCCGTGGCCTGCGCCGAACCGTTCCCCGACTGAAGCAGGCGCGGCAAGCTGGCGAGGGTGTCCGTGCCGGACCCCGCCACACCCTGACGGGTGAGCCATTGCGTACCATTGGCATAACCGAGCCGGAAGGCGCCCTGGGGCGTGCGGATGTCGCCCGTCATGCCCTCTCCCGTCTGCAACAGCACGACACTGTATTGCACCCCGTCCTTCAGGTGCCCCAGCCACTGATTGCCTCCGGCCTTCGGCATCAGGCCATCGAACACGACCTGGAAATTGCCCACGCCGGGCAACTTGATCTGGAATACCTGGCCCGGCTTCGCGGATTGCAGGCTGGCCGCATTGATATCCACCTGCACCAGGTAGGAACTGCTGCCGGTCATCTGCCGGGCGGAAGAGAACACGCTGTCGGCCGAAGCACTGGCGGTAGCGGCGCCGGCCGCGGACATGGCGCAGGCGGCCAGCACGGCAACCAGCGTACGTGACAGGGCGGAGACAGTATGCGTGGGCATGGCGAATTCCTCTCGATGCTTTCGTTAAAGCCCGGCCGGAGAGGAGTTTGGAGCCAGCGAAAGGAAAGACCACTGGGCAACCCCGCTATCCAGGCAGAGCTCTGGACCGGAAGCTTTGCGGCCCCGGATTGCTCCGGGTGTGCCTAGGCTTCTTGAATGACTGCCCGGTCACACGGAAGGAATCGGCATCGGACTCACCGAAACGGAAGCTTCCCATCCCTGCGCAACAGAACAATTGCTCCCAGATTAGTTCGCTTGCTCGCGCCTGACAAGCCCCTTTACAAAAATTAATGCTTCCCACCCGGAACTAAGTCACATTACCCGTCCCGAATGGACTCGCCCTGGACCCGACCCGGGGCGTTTGACTTTTTTTCCGCATGGGGGTAACTTCAAATCCACGCGCCGATTTGAACCGCCAGCTTGCGGGCGCGATAAACAAATACCGCTAAAGCGAGGCCGACCCGGTCCTGCTTTCTGCGGCCGGGTTTTCGTTTTTCTGGAGTTTGATTCCAAGGTGAGCATCCCCCCGGATAGCGTCGGCGCAGTTGTCGCCCAGCGCGCCCATTTCGATCAGCCCCTGCCCCTGAAGAGCGGCGCGGTGATCCCTGCCTACGACCTGGCCTTTGAAACCTACGGCACGAAGAACGCCGCCGGGTCCAATGCCATCCTGGTGTGCCACGCCCTGTCCGGCTCCCACCACGTGGCCGGCCACTATGCCGACCAGCCCGGCAACGTCGGCTGGTGGGACAACCTGGTCGGTCCCGGCCGGCCCCTGGACACCAACCGTTTCTTCGTGGTCGGCGTGAACAACCTGGGCGGCTGCCACGGCTCCACGGGCCCCTCATCCCCCAACCCGGCCACCGGCAAGCCCTGGGGCGCAGACTTCCCCATGGTGACGGTGGAAGACTGGGTAGAGGCCCAGGCACGGCTGGCGGATCACCTGGGAATTGAGGCCTGGGCCGCGGTGCTCGGCGGCAGCCTGGGCGGCATGCAGGCCCTGCAATGGGCCATATCCTTTCCCGAACGCGTGCGCCATTGCCTGGTCATCGCGGCCGCGCCCCGGCTCACCGCGGAAAACATCGCCTTCAACGAGGTGGCACGCCAGGCCATCCTCACCGATCCGGATTTCCACGGCGGCAATTTCTACGAATTCGGCGTGCGCCCGGTGCGCGGCCTGCGCCTGGCACGCATGCTGGGCCACATCACTTATCTGTCCGACGACCAGATGGCCGAGAAGTTCGGCCGGAAGATGAGGAATGACAGCCCGTCCTACGGCTTCGAGGTGGAGTTCGAGATCGAATCCTACCTGCGCTACCAGGGGGACAAGTTCGCCGGTTTCTTCGATGCCAACACCTACCTCCTGATGACCAAGGCCCTGGACTACTTCGATCCGGCCCTGGCCACCGGCGGCAATCTCCAGGCCGCCCTGGCGCGTGCCCGGGCGAAATTCCTGGTGGCCTCCTTCTCCACCGACTGGCGCTTTTCCCCATCGCGCTCCCGGGAGATCGTGAACGCCCTGGTGCACAACGGCCAGGACGTGGCCTACGCCAATCTCAGCAGCAATTTCGGCCATGACTCCTTCCTCATGGAAGATCGCCAGTACCACGCCGTGATGCGCGCCTACCTGGAGGGCATAGGCACATGACCAACAATGCCTTGGGCCGGCCGGATTTCGATCTCATCGCTTCCTGGGTCCAGCCCGGCGAACGGGTGCTCGATCTGGGCTGCGGCGACGGCGCCCTGCTGAAACTTCTGGCCAAGGATAGGGGCGCCCGCGCCTGGGGGGTGGAACTGGACGACGCCAACGTGCTGGCCGCCATCAAGAACGGCGTGAATGTCATCCAGAGCAACCTGGAGGAGGGCCTGGCCGGCTTCGAGGACGGCGCCTTCGAGCACGTGGTCCTTTCCCGCACCCTTCAGACCATGCGCCACACCGAGGGCATCCTGGCGGAAATGCTCCGGGTGGGCCGGGACGTGGTGGTGAGCTTTCCCAATTTCGCCTACTGGAAGAACCGCATGGCGATCATGTCCGGCCACATGCCGGTGTCGGAAGACCTGCCCCACGAGTGGTTCAACACGCCCAACGTGCGTTTCTTCGCCATTCCCGATTTCGAGGATCTTTGCCAGCGCATGGGCGTCACCATCCGGGAGCGCGAGGTGCTGGACGACAAGGGCAACCTGGTCACCGACGAGCCCAACTTCCTGGGCAGCCTGGCGGTCTATCGGCTGAGGCGGGGGGCTTGACGGGCCCATGTCGGGTTACGCTGCGCTAACCCGACCTACCCTCCTCCCATGATTACGCCTCCCTGGCTCGCCGCGCTCTTGACCCGGCGCATGCTGATCTGCGTGTTCACCGGCTTCGCCTCGGGCCTGCCGCTCTACATCCTGCTCAACCTCCTCCCCGCCTGGCTGCGCACCGAGGGCCTCTCCCTCAAGGCCATCGGCCTCTTCGCCCTGATCCAGTTCCCCTACACCTGGAAGTTCCTCTGGTCACCGTTCCTGGATCGTTACGCCCTGCCGCTCCTGGGCAGGCGCCGGGGCTGGATGCTCCTGACCCAGGCCGGGCTCCTGGCCTCGGTGGCGGCCCTGGGCGGCCTGTCACCGAAGGACGACCTCTCCCTCATCATCTGGCTCGCGGCCGCGGTCGCTTTCCTCTCAGCCACCCAGGACATCGCCCTGGACGCCTTCCGCCGGGAAATCCTCTCCGACCCGGAGCTGGGCCTGGGCAACGCGGTGCATGTGAACGCCTATCGCCTGGCCGGCCTGGTGCCGGGCTCGCTGTCCCTGATCCTGGCGGATCATCTGCCCTGGCAACAGGTGTTCTGGATCACCGCCGCCTTCGTCCTGCCCGGCATGCTCATGGTTCTGAAGGTAGACGAACCGCTCGCCGCCGACACCTCGCCCAGGACCTTGCGCCAGGCCGTGGTGGAACCCTTCCACGAGTTCATCACCCGGCAAGGCTGGCGCGCCGCGCTGCTCACGCTCGCCTTCATCTTCCTCTACAAGCTCGGGGACAGCATGTGCACGGCGCTGGCCACGCCCTTTTACCTGGACATGGGCTTCACCAAGTCCGACATCGGCCTGGTGGCCAAGCACGCCGGGCTCTGGCCGGCCGTGATCGGCGGGCTCCTGGGCGGCCTGTGGATGGTGCGGCTGGGCATCAACCGCGCCCTGTGGCTGTTCGGCGTGGTGCAGGTGGTGGCCATCTTCGGCTTCGCCTGGCTGGCCTGGCTCGGAGCGGCGCCCGTGAGCGGGACGCGCCTCCTGCAACTGGCCCTGGTCATCGGCATCGAGGCCCTGGGCGTGGGCCTGGGCACGGCGGCCTTCGTCGCCTTCATCGCCCGCGCCACCCACCCGCTCTACACCGCCACCCAGTTCGCCCTATTCACCAGCCTGGCCGCCGTTCCGCGCACCTTCGCCAACGCCGCCTCCGGCTGGCTGGTGGAAACCCTGGGCTGGTCCGGTTTCTTCCTCCTCTGCGCCCTCCTGGCCCTGCCGGGCATAGCCCTGCTGCTGAAGGTGGCGCCGTGGGATGGCAGGAACCGGGGATCAGCCGGGTAGGCGGGCAAAGCGTCGCGAGCCCGCCCTACGGGCTCGGCTCGGGAGCGGGCGACTCGAAGAGTTTCGCGGCTTCCTGCGCCAGCGGCCGCTGGCGCGGGGTCTTGCGCACCTTGAGACTGGCGCCGCTGCCGCGCACGATGTCCGCGAAGGCCTGTTCCTGGGCCTGGGCGTCCTGCATCAACTCGTGGCACAGGGTACGCAGCCGCTCCGGAACCGTGGCATCCCCGTGCATGCTGTCCATGTAGAGCTGGGCCAGCTCGCGGCGGAAATCGCAGTGTGCCGCCACCCGGCTCATCAGGTAGTCCCGCTGCTGACTGCATTCGTTCAGCAATCGTTGCTGAAAGCCGAAGTGCTCGCGCGTGAAATAGGCGACCCAATCCAGCATCTGCCCGAAATGATCCATCGGTCCTTGCCGATGGGCAAACTGTTCGATACTGGCCGTCGCCCAGGCCAGGAGCGCCTTCTGCCTATCGTGCTCCTGGAGGCCCTCCGGACTGCTGGTGCCCTGATCCATGATCTTCGCTCCTCTTTTGGGTCGGCTGCGCTCTGTTTTTCATTATTCCGACAATTTGCGCGCCAAATGCCACCGAGATCAAGTCGCAGTGCAATAGCTGCACTGCCACAAAACCCCGAAGGGAGAGGACGGACCGGCCCCTAAGGGCTTTGCCGTTGCCGCAAGCGCTCGGCCCAGGCCGCAAGTTCCGGGGCGCATCGGTCCGGATCGTCCGACAGGGCGGCGTCCAGCCGTTCGAGCAAGCCGCGCTCCCCGGCGCCCACATGCAGAGGATAGACGGGCTGCAAATGCAGGACGAGATCCCCGCCCACCTTGCCGTGCCTCTTCGGAAAGCCCAGCCCCGGCAAGCGGTAATCCAGTCCGTGCCCGGGAAATGGCAGCACCTCCAGCGGGACACTTTCGTGCAGGGTCGGCACGGATATCTTTCCGCCGATCAAAAGACGAAAGATGCTGACCGGAACGGTGCAATGCAGATCCCGCTCGCGCAATTCGAAAAATGCGTGTTCCGCCAGCCGGATTTCCAGGTAGAGGTCGCCGGCGGCGCCATCGCCTCCCGGCCCATGGCGGGCCTGGCGCGCCAGCCGCAAGCGTTCGCCGTGGGAAATCCCGGACGGCACCTTGACCGAGAGCGTGCGTTGCTTCTTGCGCCAACCGCTACCCCCGCACTCGGCGCAATCGGTCTCGCGCAGATAGCCGCGTCCGCCGCAGCCTTCGCAGAGCCGGGAGCGCCCGCCTTCGCTGCGCACCCGCCCCACCGCGTTACACAGAGGACAGGGTACCGAGTGGATGTGCTGTACCCGGCCCGTGCCGTGACATGCGGCGCACCGGGTGCTTCGCGCCAGTTCTATGCCCTTGATGCAACCCAGCGCGGCTTCTTCCAGAGTCAGGACCAGGGTCTGCGTCAGGTCTTCGCCCGGCGGCGCGGGCGGCGTCTCCGGCGCTGCGGACGCCTCCTTCGACCACTCCGCGTAGCGTTGCGGGTCGAGGATCAACTCGTAGGCCGCCTTGATCCGTTTGAACTCGCTTTCCGCGGCCGCCGTGGCATTGCGATCCGGGTGCCATTTCATGGCCAGCCGGCGATAGGCGCGCTTCACCTCTTCAAGCGATGCCCCGCGATTCAGGCCCAGCAGGGAAAAAGGATCGTCGAATGGATGCATGGAAGGCGGCGGCCGGAGATGGCGAAGAGCATGGGGGGGACGATTCTAAGCCATCGGCGCGCCGGCTTCGTTCATGGATTCGATCACACGGGCGGTTTCACCGGTGCGCCCTCCGGATTGCGCGGGAGTAAAGAACAGGCGATCATGCGGGTCCCCGAGAATGAAGGAGTCCCTCCGTGAAGAAAATCATCGCCATCCTGTTCGCCGTTTGCGCCGCTCCCGCCTGGTCCCAGTCCGACTTCGCCGCCAATGCCGCCAAAGAGGCCGGCGCCCTGGTCAGCCCCAGCGGGCTGGTCTACCTGTCGCTGAAGGAAGGCGCCGGCAATACCCCCTCCGCCACCGACACGGTGAAGGTGCACTACAAGGGCGTTTTCCAGGATGGGAGGGAATTCGACAGCTCCTACCGCCGTGGCCAGCCGGCGGAGTTTCCGCTCAACCGCGTCATCAGGTGCTGGACCGAAGGCGTGCAGTTCATGAAGCCCGGCGGCAAGGCCAGACTCACCTGCCCGCCCACCCTCGCCTACGGCGAACGCGGCGCCGGCGACACCATCCCGCCCAACTCGACCTTGCAGTTCGAGATCGAACTGCTGGGCATCGTCCGCCGCTGATACGGCACCATCAGCCCCCGGGAAGGATGCTGTGTATCAGCATTGTTCCCAGGGCAGGCCTTCGAAACGCCAGCCGGTCATGGAATTGCGCTGGTGCTGATCGTTCAGTTCGCCCTCGAAGCCGTGCAGGACGTTGTAGACACCATGTATGCCGGCTTCGTCCAGCGCGCGGCCGGCGTCGGACGAACGATTGCCGCTGCGGCAGATGAGGACCACCGGACGGTTGATGCTGGCCGCCTTCCTCACCTGGCCGACAAAATGGGGATTGATCTCCCAGTCGGGACCGTCGTTCCAGGCCACATGGATCGCGCCCACCGGATGGCCGACGAACAGGAACTCCATCTCGCTGCGCACGTCTATGAACACCGCTTCCGGATGTTCATGCAAAAACTGGTAGGCTTCCTTGGGGGTCAGGTGTTCCATACTGTTCTCCAAATGCACTGATTCAGGAATTTTATCTTATATTTTATATTACACCGAACCGAAAGCAGCCCATGCGTTTTCTAATCCTCAAACTCTGCGCCCTGCTGTCCATGCTGGGACTTTACGCCTGCGACAGCAGTGTCTTGCAGCAACTGAGGCCCGGCATCTCGACCGAGGCCGAGATACGCGCCCTCATGGGCGAGCCGGGCATGGAATGGAAGAACGGAGACGGCGGCCGAACCTGGGAATACAGCCGCCAACCCGAGGGCATGATGTGCTACATGCTGACCCTCGATCCCAACGGCATCCTGCGCGGCATCGAGCAGGTGCTGACGCCGGAAAACCTGGCTCGCGTGCGGCCCGGCATGAGCAAGGAAGAGATCCGGCGCCTCCTGGGCAAGCCGCGTTCGGTTCAGGTTTTTCCCCTGAAGCCGGAAGAGGTATGGGACTGGAAGGTGGGCCAGGAAATGGGCACCGATCAGCTGTTCAACGTGCACTTTGATGTCAATGGCCAGGTCACCGGCACCAGTCGCAGTCAGAAGATCCTGGGCTGACAACCCACAGCCTCCTTGCGGGTTATACTCGCGCATGTTAATCACGTTCATTCCGTGGACATAATCGGAACCGCCGCCATGCCCAAATTCAAAGACTCCGCGAGCCAGTTCGTTTCCTGGATCAGGCAGGCGGCACCCTATTTTCACGCCTTCCGGGACCGCACCTTCGTCATAGCCTTCGGCGGCGAAATACTGGAAGGCGGGATCGCCGAAGAGCGGGCGCAGGCTCTGGCGCATGACCTCAATCTGCTGGAAAGCCTGGGCATACGCCTGGTACTGGTGCATGGCGCCCGCCCCCAGATTGATGCCGAGATGCACCGCCGCGCCCTGACGCCTCGTTTTCACAAGGGCCTGCGGGTGACCGACGGTGAAGCCCTGGAATGCGTCAAGAGCGCCATGGGCGTGGCGCGGATTGATCTGGAGGCGCTCCTTTCCCAGGGGCTGCCCAACACCCCCATGGCCGGTGGCCACATGCGCGTCACGGGCGGGAATTTCATCACCGGCAAGCCGGTGGGCGTGGTGGAAGGGGTGGATTACCTGTTCACCGGTGCCGTGCGCAAGGTCAACGCCGCGGAAATCACCGCGGACCTGGATCAGGAAAACGTGGTCCTCATCACCCCCATCGGCGCCTCGCCTTCCGGGGAAATCTTCAACCTGGCCTGGGAAGAAGTGGCCGAGGCCGTGGCCGTGGCGCTGAAGGCCGACAAGCTGATCTACCTGCTGGACGCCGCAGGCGTGATGGACGCGGCGGGTGAGTTGCTGCCCGCCCTGACGGTCGAGGAGGTGGAGGCTCTGAACTCGGCCGGAGTGGCGCAGGCGCCGGAAGTGACCAGGGTGCTGCCGGGCGCATTGCGGGCCTGCCGGGACGGCGTGGGGCGCCTGCACTTCCTGGACCGGAACAGCGACGGCGCCATGCTCATGGAGCTGTTCACCCGCACCGGAGTCGGCACGGTGGTGACCCGTTCGCCCCTGGCCCGCATCCGGGAGGCCACGGTGGAGGACGTGGGCGGCGTGCTGGCGCTCATCGCCCCCCTGGAGGCGGACGGCACCCTGGTCAAGCGCGGCCGGGAAAGGCTGGAGATGGAAATCACCCGCTTCTCCCTGCTCGAACACGACGGCGTGGTGGTGGGCTGCGCCGCCCTCTATCCCTACTCGGATCACAAGGCGGCGGAACTGGCGTGCCTCGCCGTCATGTCCGACTATCGCCGCGCCGGATACGGCGAACTGCTCCTGAACCACATGGAAGCCAGGGCACGGGCGGCCAAGCTGAAGCAGCTCTTCGTGCTCACCACCCGCACCGCCCACTGGTTCGTGGAGCGGGGATTCCGGGAGGCGGGCGTAGACGCCCTGCCCCAGGAAAAGAGGGAAATGTACAACCTGCAACGCCGGTCCAAGGTCCTGGTGCGCCCGGTGGGGCGGAAGTGAGCACCCATGGCCACTGAGCCCCGCCGTCTTGCCATCTGCCTTCGGCACTTCCTGCCCGCCCTGGCGGGCCTCCTGTTGCTTCTCGTCCTGGGCTTGAGCCTGGGCGCCCGCGCCGCCCTCGGGGCCTTGGCCATGGCGCTCCTGCTCTGGCCTTTCCTGGTCGCGGCCCGGCGCAGCCTGCGCCAGCTCGCCGCCCTGACCCCAGCCCTCGAAGCCTACGCCGTGGGGGAAACGCCAGGCAAGCTGCCGGTCACCGGCGCCCCCGAGGCCGCCGCCCTGACCCGGGCCTTCAATGCCATGGAGGAATCCGTGGCGCGGCGCTTTGCCGCCCTCAAGCGCAGCGAATCCCGTTTTTCCGCCCTGGCCAACGGCGCCTACGGCATCGAGGCCTGGCTCAATCCCCGTGGACGCCTGGTCTGGATCAACCCGTCGGTGGAGCGGCTCACCGGGCAATCCGTCCAGGCCT
This sequence comes from Rhodocyclaceae bacterium, assembly GCA_028714035.1. Taxonomy (GTDB): domain Bacteria; phylum Pseudomonadota; class Gammaproteobacteria; order Burkholderiales; family Rhodocyclaceae; genus JAQTNA01. The sequence continues at coordinate 29,498 of JAQTNA010000001.1, read as the reverse complement.
GCATCCTCGCCCCCGATCCGGTGGAACTGCTGGTCTACGACAAGGACCGGCGCCACGTCCGGGAGGCGCTTGCCCGCGCGCTCCAGGGGAAAATCAGCGAGACGCTGGATGTCCGGCTACAGTGCAAGGACGGGTCTTTACTGTGGGTCGGACTGGACTGGCAGCAGCTCCCGGAAGAAGAGGGCGATGCCCAGGGCGTACGCCTCTCCATGACGCTCATAGGCACGAGGAAGCAGGCGGAAATGAAGCTCCTGGAGACCGTGACCGAGCTGCGCCGCACCCAGACGTTGCACGACGTGTATCTGCGCCGCAGCGACGAGGAGCGCCAGCGCCTGGCGGCCCTTCTGGACGTGATGAAGGTCGGCGTCCTGCTCTTCGATACCGACCACCGCCTGGTGCGCTGCAATCAGACTTTCCTCTCCATCATGGGCTTCCCCCTGGATGAGAACCTGGTGGGCGTGAGGGACGCGGTGATATTGGAGCGCGCCACGCCCCTGCTCGCAGACCCCCTGCGTTACCGGCACCGCCTGGACGCCATCAAGGCGGGGGTCGAATCCCCCTCGCCGTTTGAAATTCGCCTTACGGACGGGCGCATCCTGACCGAGCTCACCGTCCCGGTACCGGGCGCCACCCCCGGCAGCATCATCGGCCGCGTCTGGCTCTACGAGGATGTCACCAACGTGCGCCAGGCAGCGGAACGCCTGACCCAGCTGGCGGATCGCGACCCCCTGACGAACCTCCTCAATCGGCGCCGCTTCCACGAGGATCTGGAACGCATGCTGGCGGAGTCCCGCCGCCGCAACTCGCCGGTCGGACTGCTCATGCTGGATCTGGACGGTTTCAAGACGATCAACGACACCTGGGGCCACCACGCCGGGGACGAAGTGCTGACCACCCTGGCGACCCAGGTCGGCGGCACCGTGCGCAAGAACGAGATGTTCTTCCGCCTGGGCGGCGACGAGTTCGCCATCCTGGCGCCGGACAGCGGTGAAAACGAGATGATCGGTCTGGCCCGACGGGTGAGCGGCATCATCGTGGACCTGCGCTGGCTATTCGGCGGCACGGAGAATCAGGTCACCGCCAGCCTGGGCATTGCCGTCTACCCGCGCGACGCCCGGGACGCGGAAGAACTGGTGGGACACGCGGACCAGGCCATGTACCAGGCGAAATCCAGCGGCCGCAACGCCTGGCAGGTGTATGGGGGGAGCGGTAAGTGGTAAGCGGAAACATATGGCGCGCCGCGGGCGCGGATACTGTTACCGCTCACCATTCACCGCTGACCGCTCACCGCCTTTGGGCTAGAATAGCGGCGAACTAGCCTCCTCCCGAAGGTTTTGCAAAAAAGGAAAAGACATGGCACGTATGGTGAATTGCATCAAGCTCGGCCGGGAAGCCGAGGGGCTGGATTTCCCTCCCTATCCGGGTGAACTGGGCAAGAAAATCTTTGACAGCGTTTCCAAGGAAGCCTGGCAACAGTGGCTACGCTACCAGACCATGCTGGTGAACGAAAACCGGCTCAACCTGGCGGACGCCCGTGCCCGCAAGTACCTGGCGGAACAGATGGAAAAGCATTTCTTCGGCGTCGGCGCCGACAACGTGGCCGGATTCGTGCCGCCGAAAGCCTGACGATGCGCAAGCACAAAAACGGCGGTGGTGCGAACCACCGCCGTTTTTCGTAAACGCAGGTACTGCGCCTGGAATTACTTGGCGGAGAGCTTCACGAACTTGGCCATGAGCTGATCCTGCGTCTCCACGCGATTAGGATCCTTGGGGATGCAGTCCACCGGGCAGACCTCCACGCACTGGGGGGTGTCGAAGTGGCCCACGCACTCGGTGCACTTGTCCGGGTCAATCACATAAATCTCTTCGCCCTGGGAGATCGCGCCATTGGGGCACTCCGGTTCGCAGACGTCGCAGTTGATGCACTCGTCGGTAATAATCAAAGCCATTTTGAAGTTCCTTCTTCGGTTGCCACTTCAGTTGCCACGGGGGTCCGAACGGACCCACACCATTTCCATGCCCCGGCGGTAGGCATCTCCTCCTGAGTTCCAGCCCAGGGGGAAAGTTCTCCCCTCCGCCTTGTCATTGTCCATCGCCGCACAGGCGGCGCGCCAGATACGCCGCGACCGTCGGCCGCACAAATTTGCTCACATCTCCGCCGAATCTTGCTATTTCACGCACGATCGTCGCCGAAACAAACATGTATTGCTCGCCCGGCGTCAGAAACACGGTTTCCACCTCCGGGTACAGATTGCGGTTCATGCCCGCCATCTGGAATTCGTACTCGAAGTCCGAGACCGCCCGGAGCCCCCGAATGATCACCTTCGCGTTCTGCTCATGCACGAAATCCATGAGCAGGGTGGAAAACCCCTGGACTTCCACGTTCTCGTAGTCCGCCAGAGCCTCCCGGGCCATCGCCACCCTTTCCTCCAGGGTGAATACGGGCCGCTTGCCCCGGCTGTCGGCCACGCCCACCACGACCCGGCGAAACAGGCCTGCGGCACGCCTGACCAGATCCTCGTGCCCCCGGGTCAGGGGATCAAAGGTGCCGGGGTATACGGCGACATCATTTTTCATCTTCGATACGATAGTAGTCGCGCCAGCGACTCACGACGCTCCTCTCGCCCCTTGAGGGAGAGGGGTTGGAGGTGAGGGGGAAGCTCAGGCACTTTCATCAAAATTAGCAGCAGTTCAACCCTCATGTTCGTTCCGCAGGATCCCAAACAAGTGGAAGTGAACCTGGCCGGCACATCCCTTGCGCATCAGCCCCATACCGGGAAGCCAGTCCGGGGGCAATTCCACCTCCGCCTCTGCATAAACCTGCGCATCCCGCGCCAGCACTCGTGGCAGGACCGATGCCACTTTCTCCAACCATCCGCGATGGTAGGGCGGATCGAGAAAAACCACGTCATAGTGCACATTCGTGGAAGCCAGGAATTTTAGCGCATCCCCCCGTACCAACTCCAGCCGATCGCAGCGGAAAGTTTCCGCATTCTGCCGCAACTCGGAAAAAACGCGTTGATCCCGCTCAACCAGAGTCGCTCGCGCCGCGCCGCGGGAAGCCGCCTCGAAGCCCAGCACCCCGCTCCCGGCGAACAGATCCAGGCAGGCAAGCCCCGTGAGATCCTGCCCCAGCCAGTTGAACAGGGTTTCCCGCACCGCATCCGGCGTCGGACGCAGGCCGGGCGCGTCATGGAAACTCACGAAACGGCGGCGCCACTCGCCGCCGACGATGCGCACCCGGCTCAAAGCCGCGAAAGTCGCGCCAGCGACTCACAACGCTCCCCTCGCCACCCGCGGGAGAGGGGCGGGGGGGTGAGGGGGAAAGCGGCCGCGACCCCCATTGCTAGTCCCCGGCGACGATGACCGTGACCAGGTGGCTCGCCTGCACATGCCGGGCGAAGGCCGCCTTGACCTGGGCGGTGGTCACGGTTTCCACCTTGGACTGGAAACTGTCCAGGTAGTCCAGGGGCAGGCCGTAGAAGCCGATCACGGAAACATAGTCCAGCATCTTGCGGTTGCTATCCAGGCGCAGGGAAAAACCGCCGGCGAGGTTGCGTTTGGCGTCTGCCAGTTCCGCCTCGCTCGGCCCATCCTTCAGGAAGCCGGACAGGGTGTCCTTCACCACCTTGAGCGCGTCCCCGGCCTGGGAACGCTTGGTGGTGAGGCCGATCATGAACGGCCCCGGCTGGCGCAGGGGCAGAAAATAGCTGTAGACGCTGTAGGCGTAGCCGCGCTTCTCTCGCACTTCCTTGGTCAGGCGGGAGACGAAGCCGCCGCCACCCAGGACGTAATTACCCACCAGCAGGGGAAAGTAGTCCGGGTCACCGCGCTTCACGCCGGGCATGCCCACGTAGATATGACTCTGGGCCGCCGGATGGGCCATCCTCTCCACGTGCGCGTCGGGTAGTCTTTCGTCCGGCAGGGACTGCCCGGAGGCGGAGTCCGGCGCGGCGGACGGCAGGCCATTGGTCAGGCGCTCGACGACGGCTTCCGCCTGGGCCCGGGTCAGATCGCCCACGAGAGACACCACCGCCCGCCTGGCGCCATAGTGCAGCCGGTAAAAGGCCGCGAGATCGGACTGGGTGATGGCGGACACCGATTCCGCCGTGGCCTTCACGCCGTAGGGGTGGCCGGGAAAAACGGCGGCCATGAAGCGCTTCTCAGCCAGGGCATCCGGGCGGGTATCCGCTTCCTTGATGCCGGCGACGGCGCGCGCCTTCTCGCGCTCCAGCACCGCCTGGGGAAAATCCGGCGCCTGGAGCATGGCGCGCATCAGATCCAGTGCCTTGTCCCGTTCCTCCGCGCGCGACAGCGTACGCAGGTGCAGCCCGGCCCGATCCTGATCCACCGAGCCCCCCAGATCGGCGCCGCTGTCCGCCATGAGGGCGGCGATCCTTTCTTCATCCATGCCGCCGGCGCCCGCGTTCAGCAGCCCCTGGGTCATGCCGGCCAGCCCGGCCTTGCCGGGCGGGTCATAGGCCTTGCCCGCGGCGAAATCCACCTGCACGTCCAGCATGGGCAGGACATGGGTCTCGACGAAAAACACCTGGGCGCCGGAGGGCGAAACCCAGTGCTGTATGGGCGCGGCGGCCTGGACGTTGACCGCCAGAACGCAGGCGAAAAATACCGTAAATAGCCCCCCCACCCCCCGCCTCGAACCGCAGAGGCGCGGAGGCGCAGAGGGCTTCATGGCGCCATTCGGGCTAGTCGTTCCAATAGTCATGGGTGTTCTCATGTTTTTCTCAGCGTCTCTGCGCCTCTGCGGTGAATGGTTTTGGTCATTATCAATGGCGATGCCCGCCAACTGGCGCCAGGCGCGGCTTGCCGCTCAGGGGCTGGGGATCGAGGGTTCCGACGCTCAGGCTGTCGTCGCCGAAATACTTCCGCGCCACGGCCTGCACCTCCTCGGCGGTGACGCTGCGAACCTGCTCCACCATGGGGTCCAGATCGCGCCACGAGAAGCCCACCGTTTCCGTCACGCCCATCTCCATGGCCTGGCCGAACATGGAATCCCGCTTATAGATCTGGCCCGCCACCACCTGGGTCTTGACCCGGGCCAGTTCCTCCGGCGCCACGCCATCCTTGGCGATACGCGCCACTTCCGCGCGCAGGGCGGCCTCCAGTTCCGCCGCCGTATGGCCTTCCGAAGGCACACCGTCCAGCATGAAGAGCGCGGGGCCGCGCTGGGTAGGATCGTAGCCCGCCCCCGCGGAGACGGCCAGACGGCTGCCCCGCACCAGGTTGCGCGAGAACCGGGCGGCGTCGGAGCCATCCAATATCCCGGCCAACACCTCCAGGGCATAGGGTTCCCTGTCCTTGGCCACATTTTCGAGCTTGGGCACCTTCCAGACCAGGGCCACGTAGGGCAGTTCCGCCGGAGCCTTGACCGTCACGCGGCGCAAGCCGTCCTGCACGGGCTCGCCCAGAGTCTTGCGGGCGATCGCCTCATGGGCTTTGACGGCGCCGTAGGTCTTCTGGGCCAGGGCGAACACCTGGTCCTTGTCCACGTCCCCCACCACCACCAGGCAGGCGTTGTTCGGCGCGTACCAGCGGTGATACCAGTCCTGGGCATCCTGGGCCGTCATGTGTTCCAGATCCGGCATCCAGCCGATCACCGGGCGCCGGTAGGGGTGGGCCTGGAATGCCACGGCCATGAGCGCCTCGCGCACCCGGGAGTGGGGATTGTCGTCGGTGCGCATGCGTCGCTCTTCCATCACCACCTGGATCTCCTTGGCGAACTCGGCCGGAGCCAACTTCAGGTTGGCCATGCGGTCGGCCTCCAGCGCCATCATGTCCGGGAGCTTGTCCTTGGGCACCTGCTGGAAGTAGGCGGTGTAATCCAGGTTGGTGAAGGCATTGTCCCGGCCGCCGGCGTCCGCCACGCGCTTGTTGAACTCCCCGGGGCCGATCGTGGCGGTACCCTTGAACATCATGTGTTCCAGCACGTGGGCCACGCCCGAGGTGCCGGTCAGTTCATCCATGGCACCCACCCGGTACCACACCATGTGAGCCACCGTGGGCGCCCGGTGGTCTTCCCTGACGATGACCTTCAGGCCATTGCCCAGGGTCTTCTCGAAGGTGATGGGTTCCGCCGCGGCCAGGGCCGGCGCGACAGGGGAGGCGGATAAAACGGCGAACAGAGCCGGCAACAACATCCTGGAGCGACAAGAAAATGGCTTCTTCATGGGCTATGGGCAGCGTTCTGTTAGAATTTCCGGGGTAGAAGCGCGGCATGTTATCAGGGTGCCTCGAAAAACCGTAGTTTGCCGCTTGTACTTTAGGCACGCCTCCCATTGACCAGCCACTCCATGTTTAGTTTCTTCAAGAAGCAGGAAAAACAGCCAGACCCAGCCGCCGAGGCCGCGGTACAGGAGAAAGCCGCACGCCCGTCCTGGACGGAACGCCTGAAACAGGGCCTCTCCCGCACCCGGGAACGCCTGGGGACCCCCATCGGCGACCTGTTTCGCCGGGGCAAGATAGACGACGAACTCCTGGAAGACCTGGAAGCCACCCTGCTCATGGCCGATTGCGGCGTGGAAGCCACCCAGCACCTGCTCGCCGAACTGAAGAACCGGGTGAAGCGGGACAAGCTGGAGACCGCGGACCAGTTGCGCGAGGCCTTGTCGGACGTCCTGACCCAGTTGCTGTCCGTCCTGGAGAAGCCCCTCGACGTCCACGGCCACAAGCCCTTCATCATCATGCTCGCGGGCGTGAACGGCGCCGGCAAGACCACTTCCATCGGCAAGCTGGCCAAGCATTTCCAGGCCCAGGGCAAATCGGTGCTGCTCGCGGCCGGCGACACCTTCCGCGCCGCGGCCCGGGAGCAGCTCATGACCTGGGGCGAGCGGAACGACGTGACGGTCATCGCCCAGGAAAGCGGCGACCCGGCCGCGGTCATTTTCGACGCCATCCATGCCGCCCGGGCCCGGGGCATTGACGTGGTGCTGGCGGACACCGCCGGGCGCCTGCCGACCCAGTTGCACCTGATGGAAGAGATCGCCAAGGTGAAGAGGGTGATCCAGAAGGCCGAACCCAGCGGCCCCCACGAGGTGCTGCTGGTGCTGGACGCCAACATCGGCCAGAACGCCGTCACCCAGGTCAAGTCCTTCCATGCGGCCCTGGGCGTCACCGGCCTGGTGGTGACCAAACTGGATGGCACCGCCAAGGGCGGCGTCATCGCCGCCATCGCCCGCACCCAGCCCATTCCCCTGCGCTTCATCGGCGTGGGCGAAGGCATAGACGACCTGCAACCCTTCTCGGCGCGGGAATTCGTGGACGCGCTGTTCGCACCCCTACCCCAACGGGCATGAAAAACCTATCAACGCAAAGGCGCAAAGGCGCAAAGGGCCGCAAAGGGACTTGTAAGCTCATGCGCGAGCCCGTCGGATGCGCAGCGATCTGCTTTGCTTTTCCTCTGCGTCTCTGCGTCTCTGCGGTTCAAAGAAACTCTCCATGATTCGCTTCGAGCGGGTTTCCATGGCCTACCCCGGCGGCAAAGAAGTGCTGCATGACCTGCATTTCGTCGTGCCCAAGGGCAGCCTGACGGTCCTCACCGGCCCCTCGGGCGCGGGCAAGAGCACCCTGCTCAAGCTCATCGCCGCCCTGGAACGGCCGATTGGGGGCAGCATCGAGGTAAACGGCCAGGACATCACGATCCTGCCCCGCGGCGCCCTGCCCTTCCTGCGGCGCAGCCTGGGCCTCATCTTCCAGGAAAAGAAGCTGCTCTACGATCGTTCCGTCTACGCCAACGTGCTCCTGCCTTTGTCCATCTCGGGCGAACCCCCGTCTGATGCGGTGAAGCGCGTGCGCGCCGCCCTGGACAAGGTCGGCCTCCTGGGCCGGGAGAAGGAGAACCCTCACACGCTCTCCGGCGGAGAGCAGCAGCGGCTGGCCATCGCCCGCGCCATCGTGAACCGGCCCGGCATCCTGCTGGCAGACGAGCCGACCGCCGGCCTGGACGCCGCGTACACCGGGGAGATCGTGGCCCTCCTGGCCTCCTTCCAGCGCGCCGGCGTGACCGTCCTGGTCACCACCCACGATGAGGCGCCCTTTGCCGACGTCGAAACCCGACGCCTGGCTCTAGACAAGGGGAGGCTGGTATGAACCCCTGGCTGCGCCACCATCGAGACGCCTTGTTCACGGCCCTTGCCCGGCTGAAGACCTCGCCGCTGAACGCCTTCCTGGCCTCCCTCGCCCTGGGCATCGTGCTCGCCCTTCCCGCCACGGGCGAGATGCTGGTCCTGAACTTCATCCGGCTGGCGGGTCTCGTGTCCACCAAACCCCAGATCAGCCTCTTCATGGCCCAGGATGCCCCGGCCGCCGCCGTGGCGGACGTGGACAAGCGCCTCCACGCCCTGCGCGGCGTGAAGGAGCTGCGCTTCGTGCCCAAGGCGGATGCCCTGGCGCGCCTGAAGAAGAGCGAGGGCATGGCGGCCGTCATCGAGAGCCTGCCCCAGAACCCCCTGCCGGACGCCTTCATCATCCTGCCGGCGAGCGACCAGCCTGAGAGCCTGGAAGCGCTGAAGGCCGACCTGGCCAGGATGCCGAAGGTAGCCCAGGTGCAACTGGATTCGGCCTGGGTGAAGCGCCTGGATGCCATGCTGAGACTGGGACGCACGGCCCTGGCCATTCTCGCCGGCCTGCTCGGCGTGGCGCTGGTAGCCGTGACCTTCAACACCATCCGTTTGCAGATCCTCACCCAGAGGGACGAGATCGAGGTGAGCCGCCTCCTGGGGGCCAGCGACGGCTTCATCCGTCGCCCCTTCTACTACTCCGGCCTGATCCAGGGACTGCTGGGCGGCGCCGTCGCCTGGCTACTGGTGCTGGGCGCCACCGAGGCGCTGCGGGAACCCCTGGGCGCCATGGCGGCCGCCTACAGTCTCTCCCTCACCCTCTCCCACCTCCCCGCGGAAGAGACGGTCCTGCTGTTCGCCGTCGCCCTCCTGCTCGGCTACGTCGGAACCTGGCTCTCGGTGCGGCGCTTCCTGCGGGAAGCTTAGGAGCCGATTTCCCGCATCGGTTCATTCTGTTGCGGCGCTTTCGTGCTATCGTTTCTCCCACCAAACCCCGTGGGAGATAAAAATGAAAACTGTCAGACAAATGCTGGAAGAGAAGAGGGCTCCGATCACGTCCGTCGGCCCCCGCCAGACCGTGATCGAAGTCCTGAAGATCATGGCCGAACGCAACATCGGCTCGGTCCTGGTGCTGGAAGGGGACAAGTTGGTGGGCATATTCACCGAGCGCGATTACGCGCGCAAGGTGGTGCTGGAAGGGAAGCATTCCCAGGACCTGCCGGTAAGCGCGGTAATGACCGACAAGGTGATCTACGTGACGCCGGAGCGCACCAGCGGCGAAAGCATGGCCATCATGACCGAGAAGCGCTGCCGCCACCTACCGGTGCTGGACGAGAACAGCAAGGTGATCGGCATCATCTCCATCGGCGACCTGGTCAAGGATGCCCTGGACGAGCAGAAGTTCATCATCGAACAACTGGTGGCGTATATAGCCAGCTAGGGGCTAGAGGCTAGAAAGTTAGAGGGGCTGGGTTATGTATCCGCGCGCTTCGCGCGCGCAAACTGAACCCTAGCCTCTAGTCCCCAGCCTCTAGCCTCTCTGTTATTACCTCGATTCCTTGATCAGCCGCCCGGTTGCCCTCTGGATCGGACGCACGTTCCGGTTGTACAGGTGGCTGAATACCGCCATCTGCTCGGTGGACATCTGGACCGGCGACTTCAACACCATCCAGGTCACGCCCTCGGTGCAGGGCGGCGTGGTCAGGGAACCCATGTAGGTGTAGTAGCTCCTGTCCTTGGGCAGCAGGGTATTCAGGTCTATGGGAGTCTCCGGCGACACCTCGCTGTTCTGCTCCAGCGGCAGGTTGTTCCACAGCGTCTGGATGAAGGGATTATCCGCCCCCCGCTCGAACAGCACCGCCACCACCGCCAGGCGGCCATCCTCGTCCTTGTGCACCAGGTGCGCCACCATGTCGTAGCTGCGACCGTTGATGCGCTCCTCGCTCGGCTTGTGGAAATGGAATTGAACCAGGTCATAGCGCCGCCCCTGCACCGTTAGTCCGCTCCCCTCCCCATAATTCACCTGGATGGTGTGGCCGTTATCCAGGATGTTGAACAGGGAAGGCTGGTATTCGAACTTGATGGGAGGCAGATCCACCTTCACCCCACCCCGGATGTCTATGGGCGACTGCCGGGTACCGATATCGCAAGTTGCATAGGCCGGATTCAGCTTGGCCCAATTGGCCGGCCCGGTCTCGCCCTCGTAGCTCCAGTGCTGATGGGCGGCGTGCGGCGCTTCCACGGGCTTGGCCGCGGCGACCGCTTTCTTCGCCTTCTTGTGGGCGAGAGGGGTCTCATCGTGCTCGGACGCCTCGATCTTCTTCTTGGGCGTCGGAATGTGCTCCGGGTTTACCGGCATCCGCTTTACCTGCCCGGGCATCGCCTCGGGGTTGATGGGCTTGCGGATGGGCAACTGGATCTTTTCCGGGTTCAGCACCTTGGGCTCGGTGACCTTTTCCGGCGCCTTCTCGGCAGATTTTTCGGCGGGCTTTTCCGCGACCTTGGGTGCGGCGTGCTCATCGGCGGCCAGCAGCATCTGCCCCCCCTGCCCGGCGCGATAGTCGGCGCGTGCAGGACGAGCCTTGACGCCCCCCTGGGCCAGCACCGACTTGCAGGCCGTCGCGAACAGGCGCTCGGTCGCCAGGCCGGTCACCGCGCTCTTCGTGGGCGCCTCCAGGCGTTCGTCCCGCAGCATCAGGCCATTCTCATCCCGGTAGATGCGTTGCAGGGTGGACACCTGCCGCTCCTGGCAATCGAAGCGACTGAGCATGTCCACCGAGCGGAAGCTGCGGCCGGTGAGGGCGTCTACCGCCGGACTGGCCAGAGTCAGCCGGCTCCATACGCTGGGATGGCCGGAATCGCCCTCTGCGGGACGACTGGCGTCAAAATCCACCCGCTTGCCCGCCTCCTGCACCAGGGGCTGCCATTCGGCCCGAACCGCCGGGGCCGTCGCCATGGCCAGAGTCGCCAGGGCCATCGCCACCGCAAATTGTGTTCTTCTCATCATCCGCTCCCTTGCTGTCCAAACGGGCATGGCGCACGCCACCCGGCGTGCATGTTGCTGTTTTCGGGTAGAAAGCCCGAGAACTTTAGGAAAACCGGAAAATGGCTTGCCCGGACTTGCGCCTGACAGCACTTTCCAGTACTTTGCGCGATTACGTTTGGGGTCCTGGCAGGAAGTGGGGCGGACTGTGGGGCGGGCTTCAGCCCACCCTTCCCACCACCATTTCATTACCGGGTGAGAGAGACCCACTGTACCTGTACGGATAATGCCGAGGCAGGGAAGCGTCTGGCGGACCGCTTGGTTCTCCTGCTCCTTCCCTGCCAGCCGGCGAGGAGCACTTATGAACGCCAAAGACCCCATCAGCCAGAACCAGCCGTTTGCCGCCTCCACCGCCCATGTGGACGAGGCCGCCATCCAGCCCCTGCCCAACTCCCGCCGCATCTACGTCGAGGGCTCCCGCCCCGACCTCCGCGTGCCCATGCGGGAAATCAGCCAGTCGGACACCCACACCGCCGCCGTTCCCGAGAAGAACCCGCCCATCTTCGTCTACGACTGCTCCGGCCCCTACGGCGATCCGCAAACGAAGATTGATATCCGCTCCGGCCTGCCCGCGCTGCGCCAGGCCTGGATCGAGGAGCGGGGCGACACGGAAGTGCTCAAAGACCTGTCCTCCGAATACGGCCGAGGCCAGGCGGCGAATCCCGCCCTGGACCCCCTGCGCTTTCCCGGCCTGCACCGGAAGCCCCGCCGCGCCAAGGCCGGCGCCAATGTCAGCCAGATGCACTACGCCCGCCGCGGCATCATCACGCCGGAGATGGAATTCGTCGCCATCCGGGAGAACCTGAACCGCCGCGCCTACATCGAGTCCCTGCGCGCATCCGGCCCCACCGGCCAGAAGATGGTGGAGCTCATGGCACGCCAGCACCCGGGCCAGAATTTCGGTGCCTCCATGCCCGAGGAGATCACGCCGGAATTCGTGCGCTCGGAACTGGCCCGCGGCCGGGTCATCATCCCCGCCAACATCAACCACCCGGAAGCCGAGCCCATGGCCATCGGCCGCAACTTCCTGGTGAAGATCAACGCCAACATCGGCAATTCCGCCCTGGGCTCCTCCATCAACGAGGAAGTGGACAAGATGACCTGGTCCATCCGCTGGGGCGGCGACACGGTGATGGACTTGTCCACCGGCAAGCACATCCACGAGACCCGGGAATGGATCATCCGCAACAGCCCCGTGCCCATCGGCACCGTACCCATCTACCAGGCCCTGGAGAAGGTGGATGGCCGGGCGGAAGAACTGACCTGGGAGATGTTCCGCGATACGCTCATCGAGCAGGCGGAGCAGGGCGTGGATTACTTCACGATCCATGCCGGCGTGCTCCTGCGCTACATCCCCATGACCGCGAACCGCATGACCGGCATAGTGAGCCGCGGCGGCTCCATCATGGCCAAGTGGTGCCTGGCCCACCACAAGGAGAGCTTCCTCTACACCCACTTCGAGGACATCTGCGAAATCATGAAGGCCTACGACGTGGCCTTCTCTCTCGGCGACGGCCTGCGGCCCGGCTCCATCTTCGACGCCAACGACGACGCCCAGCTGGGGGAACTCAGAACCCTGGGGGAACTCACCGATATCGCCTGGAAGCACGATTGCCAGGTCATGATCGAGGGCCCCGGCCACGTGCCCATGCAGCTCATCAAGGAGAACATGGACCTGGAACTGGAGTGGTGCAAGGAAGCCCCCTTCTACACCCTCGGGCCGCTCACCACCGACATCGCCCCCGGCTACGACCACATCACCTCGGCCATCGGCGCCGCCCAGATCGGCTGGTATGGCACCGCCATGCTCTGCTACGTGACCCCGAAGGAACACCTGGGCCTGCCGGACAAGCACGACGTCAAGGAAGGCATCATCACCTACAAGCTGGCCGCCCATGCCGCCGACCTGGCCAAGGGCCACCCGGGTGCGCAGATCCGGGACAACGCGCTGTCGAAAGCCCGTTTCGAGTTCCGCTGGGCCGACCAGTTCAACCTGGGCCTGGACCCGGACAAGGCGCGGGAATTCCACGACGAGACCCTACCCAAGGAATCCGCCAAGGTGGCCCACTTCTGCTCCATGTGCGGCCCGCACTTCTGCTCCATGAAGATCACCCAGGACGTGCGCGACTTCGCCGCCAAACAAGGCCTGGCCGAAGCCGAGGCCCTGGCGAAGGGCATGGAAGAGAAGTCGGTGGAATTCGTGAAGAAGGGGGCGGAGGTCTATTCCAAGGTTTGACCTCACAATGAGTGTAGGGTGCGGTGAGGAACGAACCGCACCAAAGATCGCCTTCGCCTCTGATGCGGTTCGTTACACTCACCACAGTCTACATTCCCCCCAAACACAGATACTTGATTTCCAGGTATTCCTCCATGCCGTAGCGGGAGCCTTCGCGGCCGAGGCCGGATTGCTTGATGCCGCCGAAGGGGGCGACCTCGTTGGAGATGAGGCCGGTGTTTACGCCCACCATGCCGTATTCCAGGGCTTCGCCCACCCGGAACACCCGGGACAGATCCCGGGCATAGAAATAGGCGGCCAGGCCATATTCCGTGGCGTTGGCCAGTAGGATGGCCTCCGCCTCGGTCTTGAAACGGAACAGCGGCGCCACCGGGCCGAAGGTTTCCTCCCTGGCGCACTTCATGTCCGCCGTCACGTCCGCCAGCACCGTGGGCTGGAAGAAGGTGCCGCCCAGGGCGTGGGGGGCGCCGCCGGTGAGCAGCCGGGCGCCCTTGGCCAGGGCATCCGCGATGTGTTCCCGCACCTTGGCCACGGCCTGCTCGTCTATCAGCGGCCCCTGGGTCACGCCCGCCTCCCGGCCGTTGCCCACCTTCATCTGGGCGACCTTCTCCGCCAATTTTGCGGCGAAGGCGTCATGGATGCCGTCCTGCACCAGGAAGCGGTTGGCGCAGACGCAGGTCTGGCCGCTGTTCCGGTACTTGGAGATCATGGCGCCTTCCACGGCAGCATCCAGGTCCGCGTCATCGAAGACGATGAAGGGCGCGTTGCCCCCCAGTTCCAGGGACAGCTTCTTGATGGTGTCGGCACATTGGCGCATGAGCAGCCGTCCGATCTCGGTGGAGCCGGTGAAGGAGAGCTTTCTCACCGTCGGGTTGCCGGTCAGTTCGCCGCCTATGGCCACCGGGTTGCCCGTGAGGACGTTGAACACCCCGGGCGGGAAGCCGGCCCGATGGGCCAGTTCGGCCAGGGCGAGCGCCGTAAGTGGCGTTTGCTCGGCCGGTTTCACCACCACCGTACAGCCCGCCGCGAGCGCCGGCGCCACCTTGCGCGTGATCATGGCGAGCGGGAAATTCCAGGGGGTGATGGCGGCGCACACGCCTATGGGCTGCTTCAGCACCAGGAGGCGCTTGTCCGGGGTGGGCGCGGGGATGGTGTCCCCATAGACGCGCTTGGCCTCCTCGGCGAACCACTCGACGAAGCTGGCGCCGTAGGCCACCTCGCCCTTCGCCTCGGAGAGCGGCTTGCCCTGTTCCGAGGTCATCATCAGCGCCAGGTCGTCGGCGTGGGCCGTGATGAGATCGAACCAGCGGCGCAGCACCGCGCCCCGGTCCTTGCCGGATCGGGCGCGCCACCCGGGCCAGGCGGCCTCCGCCGCGGCAATGGCCCGGCGCGTCTCGGCCGCGCCCATGTCGGGCACTTCGCCGATGAGCGCGCCATCGGCCGGGTTGGTGACGGGGAAACGGGTGCCGCGGTCGGCGTCGCACCAGAGGCCGCCGATGTAGCACCGGCCGGGGAGCAGGCTCTTGTCCTGGAGGTCCATGGTCATGATCCGAACAAAAGAATCAGTTTAGCAGGCAGGCAAATCCATCGCGATGCACAATACGCACTCCACGAGGAACCAAGGCCATGTACGTCATCGCAGAAAAGCTCCATCAGATCGGTTCGATCACCCTCACCCACCACGAGAAGCGCAATGCCCTGTCGCGGGTGCTGATCGGTGAACTGATGGCCGCCATGGAGAGGCTGCGCGCCGAGAAGGTGCGTGCCCTGATCCTGACCGCGGGCATGGAGACCCGGGTATGGTCGGCCGGCCACGACATCAACGAACTACCGGAAGGCGAAGACCCGCTGGCCTACTCCGACCCCCTGGAGCAGTTGCTGCGGGCGGTGCGCCATTTTCCGGCCCCGGTGATCGCCATGGTGCACGGCTCCGTCTGGGGCGGCGCCACCGACCTGGTGCTGTCCTGCGACCTGGTGATCGGGGACGACACCTGTTCGTTTGCCATCACGCCCGTGAACCTGGGTCTGCCTTACAACACGGTGGGCACCCTCAATTTCATGCGCCGGCTGCCCCTGAACGTGGCCAAGGAGATGATGTTTACCGCCCGTCCCATCACCGCCGAGGAAGCCCAGCGCTGGAGCCTTCTCAACCATCTGGTGCCGGAGGCCGAGCTGCATGCCTTCACGCTGAACCTGGCCCGGGGCATCGCCACCAAGGCACCCCTGGCGGTGGAGGCCCTCAAGGAGCAGTTGCGCATGCTGGGGGATTCGGCGCCCCTGCAACCGGGCATCTTCGAGCGCATCCAGGAACTGAGGAACAACGTGTACACGAGCCGCGACTACCGCGAAGGTATCCGCGCCTTCAAGGAAAAACGCAAGCCGGAATTCCGGGGGGAATAAGACTGCCATGACGCCCATCTCGACGAAGCACAAACTCTCCCGTGCGACGCTGCTGCTCATCTGCGGCAGCCTGGTGGTGACGCTCTCCATGGGCATACGCCACACCTTCGGCCTGTTCATGCAGCCCATGACGACGCAACTGGGCTGGGGACGGGAGGCCTTTTCGCTCGCCATCGCGTTGCAGAACCTGGCCTGGGGCGCGGCCCAGCCCTTCACCGGCTGGCTGGCGGACCGGTTCGGCGCCGGCCGGGTGATCTTCGCCGGGGGCCTCCTCTATCTGCTTGGGCTGCTCCTCATGGCCCATGCCGGAACGCCGGGGGAATTCATCCTGTCCGCCGGCATCCTGGTGGGCCTGGGCCTCTCGGGCACCACCTTCTCCGTGGTCTATGGCGCCGTCGGCCGGGCGGTGAGCCCGGAGCGCCAGGCCGGCGCCCTGGCCCTGGTGGGCGCGGCGGGGTCGCTGGGCCAGTTCCTCATGGTGCCGGTGGGCCAGCAACTCCTGTCCGGCTTCGGCTGGGTGCAGACCCTGCTGGTGTTCGCGCTCCTGGCAGCCCTGATGCTGCCCCTGTCCCGGGGCGTGGCGGAGCAGGGACACGCGGCACATGGCCACCCTATCACCACCTCCTCGGCCCTGCGCCAGGCCTTCGGCCACCGGGATTACTGGCTGCTCACCGCCGGCTTCTTCGTCTGCGGCTTCCAGGTGGTGTTCATCGGCGCCCACCTGCCGGCCTACCTGCTGGACAAGGGCCTGTCGGCCAACCTGGGCATGATGGCCCTGGCCCTGATCGGCCTGTTCAACATCTTCGGCACCTGGAGTTTCGGCAAGCTGGGGGGACGCTACAGCAAGCGGTGGCTGCTGGCCGGCATCTACCTGGGCCGCACCGTGGTCATCGGCCTCTTTCTGCTGGCGCCGCTCTCCTCCGTCTCGGTGGCCCTGTTCGCCGCCAGTATGGGCTTCCTCTGGCTCGGCACCGTGCCGCTGACCAATGGCCTCGTGGCCAGGATGTTCGGCGTTCAGTTCCTGGCCATGCTCTCCGGTTTCGTCTTCCTCAGCCACCAGGTGGGCAGCTTCCTCGGGGTGTGGCTGGGCGGCAGGCTGTTCGACGCCACCGGTTCCTACGACCTGGTGTGGGGCATCTGCATGGCCCTGGGGGTGGTGGCGGCGCTCCTCAACCTGCCGATCCGGGAGCAGGCCGCCCCGTCACGCCCGGTGCCGGCATGAGCCCCAGGCTCCTGCAACTCATGGGCCTGATCCTGCTGGCCGTCCTCCTCGGCTGGGCTTATCAAGCCTGGCTCGACCCCACCGCCGTGGTGGATTTCCTGAATCAACGGGTGCTGTGCAACTGAGGCCAGCAAGGTGCCCCAAAAAAACCATTGGATCGGCGTGACGATCTGAAATATGCTTTCGCAGACTCGCTTTCGCGGTAGCCATTTCCCGCAGCATCCAGCAGAGAAAGGGAATGAACATGACTCAGGCCCATGAGCGGCGCAAATTCTGGCGCGCCACGTTCAACGCACCGGTGAACCTTGTCACCCATGCCGCCAGCACCGACGTGATGCTGGACGACATTTCACTCAAGGGCGCATTGCTGGAAGTGCCCCCGGCTTGGCAGGGCAAGATTGGCGAGCATTGCCGCCTGCAATTGCCCCTCGGGAGCGGCCAGGACATGAAGATCATCATGCATGGCCGCATCACCCATGTGGAAGGCAACAAGGTGGGCATGCTGTGCGAGAGCCTGGATCTGGACAGCATCACCCACCTGCGCCGCCTGGTCGAGTTGAATGCCGGCGACCCGACCCTGCTCGAACGCGAATTGACAGCCTTGCTCGATCTGGGGACCGGTCGGGCCTGAGACCGGGCGGGAAGCGAGGCTTCCCGGGCCGCAGTTCAGAGACCGTTGTCCTTGAACCAGGCCGTGAGCCGCCGCCAGCCGTCTTCGGCGGCTTCCTTGCGGTAGGTGGGGCGATAGTCGGCGTGGAAGGCGTGGGGGGCATCCGGGTAGACCTGGATCACCGAGCGGCTCTTGCCCTTGTCCAACAGCGAGCGCATCTGTTCCACGTCGGTCATGGGAATGTTCTGATCCTGGCCGCCGTAGAGGCCCAGCACCGGCACCGTGACCACCCCCGCCAGATCCAGGGGGTGTTTGGGCGTGCGCTCGTTCACTTCCCCGTCCAGACGGCCGTACCAGGCAACGGCGGCCTTGATCTTCGGGTTGTGGGCCGCATAGAGCCAGGAGATGCGCCCACCCCAGCAGAAACCCGTGATACCCAGGCGTGCCGGGTCGCCGCCGCTGGCCGCCGCCCAGGCGGCGCAGGCATCCAGGTCGGAGAGCACCTGCTCGTCGGCTACCTTGGCCACGATGCCCGAGAGGATGTCCTGGATGTTCTTGATCTTGGACGGGTCGCCCTGGCGCGCATAGAGCTCCGGCGCCACGGCTAGGTAGCCCAGCTTCGCCAGGCGCCGGCACACGTCCCGGATGTACTCGTGCACGCCGAAGATTTCCTGCACCACCAGCACCGTGGGGAAGGGGCCGGCGCCGGCGGGACGAGCGCTGTAGGCGGGCATCTCGCCGCCCTTGACCGCAATCTTGACTTCGCCGACCACGAGGCCCTTGTCGTCGGTATGAACGGCGGTCTGCGCCATCACCGGCTGCACCGCCAGGGCGAAGCCGGCGGCCAGCATGGTGGTCATGAAGTCGCGCCGGGGCAGGGAAATGTCTTCTGAATTATCCATGTTGTCTCCTTGGGGGATGGGTGAAGCAAAATTGTAGGTCGGGCTTCAGCCCGACATGGGCTTCGAACCTGGCTAATGTCGGGCTGAAGCCCGACCCACAGCCCGACCGACGGCAACACTACAACAACACGATGTCGAACTGTTCCTGGGTGTAGCCCGATTCGGCGTGCAGGGAAACCGGCTTGCCGATGAAATCCGAGAGCATGGCCAGGGACTGGGACTCCTCGTCCAGGAACAGGTCAATCACGGAGGGTGCCGCCAGCACCCGGTATTCCCGGGCGTTGAACTGGCGCGCCTCCCGCAGCAGGTCGCGCAGGATCTCATAGCACACGGAACGGGCCGTCTTGACCTCGCCCCGGCCGCCGCAGGTGGAGCAGGTCTCGCACAGCACGTGGGCCAGGCTCTCCCGGGTGCGCTTCCGGGTCATCTCCACCAGGCCGAGCTGGGTGAAGCCATTCACCGTCATGCGCGTGTGATCCTTGGACAAGGCCCGGTTCAGCTCCTCCAGAACCGCGGACTTGTGCTCATCGCTCTCCATGTCTATGAAGTCGAGGATGATGATACCGCCCAGGTTCCTGAGGCGCAGTTGCCGGGCGATGGTCTGGGCCGCTTCCAGGTTGGTCTTGAAGATGGTGTCGTCGAAGTTCCTCATGCCCACGAAGCCGCCGGTATTCACGTCTATGGTGGTCATGGCCTCGGTCTGGTCAATGATGAGGTAGCCGCCGGACTTCAGGTCCACCCGCCGCGCCAGGGCCTTCTGGATCTCCTCCTCGATGCCGTTCAGATCAAAGAGGGGGCGCTCCCCCGTGTAGTGTTCCAGGAGCGGCTCCACCTGGGGCGTGTACTCGGCGGCGAAGGCCTTCAGCTTCTGGAAGTTCTCCCGGGAGTCAATCAGGATGCCGGAGGTCTCCCCGCTCACCAGGTCGCGCAGCACCCGCTGGGCCAGGTTCAGATCCTCGTAGAGGAGGGACGGCGGCTTGGCCGTCCTGGCAGCACTCTGGACATCCGCCCAGGTCTTCCTCAGGTAGGCGATGTCGCTCGCCAGATCCTGGTCGCTGGCCGTCTCGGCCATGGTGCGCACGATGAAGCCGCCCATCTCGTCCTCCGGGATCAGACGCATCAGGCGCTGGCGCAGGGCATCCCGCTCGCCTTCGTCCTCGATGCGCTGGGAGATGCCGATGTGCTTCTCCTGGGGCAGGTAGACCAGGAGACGCCCGGCGATGCTGATCTGGGTGGACAGGCGCGCGCCCTTGGTGCCGATGGGATCCTTGAGCACCTGGACCACCAGTTTCTGGCCTTCGGAGAGGATGCGCTCGATGGGACGGGAGGCGTCACCGACACGGCCCTCCCAGATGTCCGCCACGTGCAGGAAGGCGGTGCGCTCCAGGCCGATCTCGATGAACGCGGACTGCATGCCCGGCAACACCCGCACCACCTTGCCCAGGTACACGTTGCTCACCAGCCCGCGGCTGGCGCTGCGCTCCACGTGCAGTTCCTGCACCACCCCCTGCTGCACCAGCGCGACGCGGGTTTCCTGGGGCGTGACGTTGATGAGAAATTCTTCGTTCATAAGAGCAGGGGCTAGAGACTAGAGGCTAGGGGTTACAGGGAGTAGCCGAAACGTTTGAGCATCTGGGCCGTCTCGAACAGGGGCAGGCCCATGATCCCGGAATAGCTGCCGCGGATTTCCTCGATGAACATGGCGGCACGGCCCTGGACGGCATAGGCGCCCGCCTTGTCCCGGTGCTCGCCGCTCACCAGATAACGCCGGATATCCGTGTCGTCCAGGGCGCGAAAGCGCACGTCGCTGGCATTGACCACGCATTCCAGGCGCTCCCCGTCGGCCAGCGCGACGGCGGTCAGCACCCGGTGGCTGCGCCCGGACAGACGCGACAGGATCTCCGCCGCGTGCTCATCGTTCTCCGGCTTGCCGATGATTTCGCCGTCCAGTTCCAGGGTGGTATCGGCGGAGAGCACCGGCAAGGCCTTGATCCCCCGCTTGGGTATGCGCGCCACGCCGGCCTCGGCCTTGGCCCGGGCCACGCGCACCACGTAGGACTCCACGTCCTCGCCTGCCATCACGTCCTCGGTGACGTCCTCGTCCTCGCGCAGGCCGCCGCGGAACAACAGCATCTCGAAATTGACGTGGATCTGGTGCAGCAGTTCCCGACGGCGCGGGCTGCGGGAGGCCAAGTAGATACGGGAAATGGGTGGCATGGTTATTGATCTTCACTCGCACAAAAATACATTTTGAAGCACAGAGACGCAATAAACGCCAAGGAATGCTTTGCCAGTAAGCGGTAAGCGTCCCAGACCCACGCCGGAAAGGCTGAACATTTGCTCACCGCTGACCGCTTACTGCGTATTCAGGTTGTCTCGGCGTCCCGGTGTTTGGCGGTCTGCATTCTCGACTCAATTTACTCCCGATGGTACGGATGGTTCTTCATGAGGCTCATGGCTCGGTACAGCTGTTCCGCCAGGAGTACCCTCACCAGCGCATGGGGCAGGGTGAGGCTGGACAGGCGCAGGCTTTCGTTCGCGCCGGACTTCACTTCCGGCGCCAATCCGTCGGCGCCGCCGACGATGAAGGCCACGTCGTCGCCCTGTTCCATCCAGCCCGACAGGCGTTCCGCCATTTGCTTCGTCGTCAGGTCAGCGCCCCGCTCGTCCAGCACCACCTTGCGGCAACGGGCAGGCAGGGCGGCGCCGATGCGCTGCGCCTCGGCGGCCATGAGCGCCTCCACCGGCTTGCCCGTGGTCCGCGGCTCGGCCTTGATTTCCACCAGCTGCATGGGCAGCTCCCGCGGCATACGCTTGGCGAATTCCCCGTAGCCCGCCTCAACCCAGGACGGCATGCGGGTGCCCACGGCCACGATGAGCAGTTTCATGGGCGACGCGGTTGAAAACTGCGCGCCGAAGGCGCAAGAACCCCCACTCCCCACTCACCACTCCCCACTTCCCGGTCTCTCACATCGGCTCCGACGCGAAGGAAGCGGCAGGCAGTCCGCCGGGGCCGATGCCGGCCGACTTCGGGCGATACGGCCGGCCGTGCCAGAGCTCCTCCAGGTTGTAGTAGCTGCGTATCGCCGGCTGCATGACATGCACCACGATGGGCCCCAGATCCAGCAGCACCCACTCCCCGACGTGCTCCCCCTCCATGCCGATGACCTCGACGCCGGCATCCCTCACCTTGTTGAAGACATGGCGCACCAAAGCCTTGGTCTGGCGGTTGGAATCACCGCTGGCGACGACGACCCACTCGAAGAGCGTGCTGAGCTGGCGGGTGTCTATGACTTCCACGTCGTGCGCCTTGATGTCGTCCAGGGCATCCACGACCATGTCCAATAACTGTTTAACTTCCATGCGTTGCGCTTCGGCAGTAAAGACCATGTTGCTGAATATAAGCGAGAACCGGATCGGGGAGCAAATAGCGCGGACTCCGGCCCTCCCCCAGGGTCTCCCGGATGTCCGTGGCGGAGATGTCGAGTGGCGTGATGGCGAAGGAACATACCCTGCCGGCCGGACTGCTGCCCAGGTCGTCCCGGGTTCCGCCGCGGACGCGGAACTCCCGCGCCAGGGGCTCCGGCATGGCGGCAATGTCCAGTTCGTGGCCGGGGCGGGTGGCGACGGCGATGTGGGCCAGATCGAACAGCTCCTGCCAGCGCCGCCAGGTGGCAAGACCCAGGAAGGCATCCGCCCCCATGAGCAACACCAGGGGCTGGACCGCCCCCAACTCCCGCCGCAAGCGCTCCAGGGTGGTCACCGTGTAGCTCGGAGCCTCGGCCCGCACCTCGGCTTCGTCCAGCTGGAAGGCGGCATTGCCGGCGATGGCCCGGCGCACCATTTCCAGGCGCTCGTCGGCCGTGACCAGGGGGTCACCCCGGTGCGGTGGGCGACCGGCGGGAATCCAGCGCACCGCCCCCAGACCCAGAGCCTGGAGGGCCTCCTCGGCCAGGCGCAGGTGGCCGTAATGCACCGGATCAAAGGTGCCGCCCAGGATGCCCTGGGCGGAAGGCTCAGGCCTGTCCATCGTCGGGCGGCTGGGCATCCTGGCTGCTTGAACCTTCGTCCGCCTCGAGCGGAGGCTCGGGCTCCTCCTCCCGGAATACGTCCCGGTAGCTGACGTAGAAACTGGCGAACAGGGTGGGCATGAACACCAGGATCAGGGGCAGGGTGAGAGCCGCGGCAACAAAGCTGAACAGGGTGGTGGACAGGGAGGCCAGAAGGCCCAGGAACAGTCCGGGAAGCAGGGCACTGACCAGCATCAGGCCCAGGCCGTAGGTGAAAAAGGCGCCACCATTGCGCCAGGATGCGATGAAGCTGAAGAACAGCGCCTTGGCCGCGCCGCAGTTCTCCCACGCGACCAGGAGGGGCGAAAACCAGAACGCCATGAGCACGGGCACCATGAGCAGCAGGGTGGCCAGGGCCGCGAACTGGACCCGGGCATCCCCCAGCATGTCCGCATCCACCACACCGCTGCCCATCATGGCCCGCATCAGGGTGCCGCCATCTATGGCACTGCCGACCACCAGCAAGAGCAGCCAGGAACTGAAGTTGATGGCCCCCAGCGCGGCCAGGACACGCGGATGGGTCTTGAATCCGGAGAGAAGCAGGCTGCCAGGGTCTACGCGCTGCCCATTCTCGATGGCGCGGCAGCCGTTCATGACGCTCACGGACATGGCCGGCACGCACAACCCCGCCGCGACCGGCCCGATGAACGGCACCAGGTCCAGGAGCAGGAGCAGAAACCAGTAGCCGAACACCAGGAAGCCCAGGAGAGAGGGATTGCGGCGAAACAGGCGGAAACCTTCCGCGATCCAGAACCAGCCACGGCGCGAGGGTAGACGATGAGCTTGCATACGGAAACTTACTCGAAAATGTCTACGTAGGACACGTAGAACGAACCGGCCAGGACCGGAATCGCCACCAGGAAACCCAGGCCCAGGGGAATGGCCGCCAACACCAGGAGGATGAGTCCAAACACCCCGTAGACGAGGAAGGGCATGGTATTCACCAGGCAGGCGGAGAAGCTCTCCAGCATGGCGGGCAGAGGCTCCATCTCCCGGAACAGGACCAGCGCCGGCGCGAACCAGAAGGCCATGACCAGGGGCATGGACAGCAGGAGGAAGATGAGCAGCATGAACAGCATGCCGCCGAACATGCCGGCAACCATCATGCCTTTCAGGCCGCCGCCCATCCCCAGCATGCCGCTCGCCATGGCCATGCCGCCGCCCGCGAACAGGGCGATCATCATGGCCAGGAAGGCGCCCACCAGGTAGAAGACGCCCACCATGACCAGTTTGCCGCTGTTTTGCCGGAAACCTGCGAACAGGTGTTCCAGGCTGATGTCGCCGCCATTGGCCAGGGAGCGGCAGCCCAGGAGCAGACCGGCGGCAAAGATGGGGGCCAGAAGATGGGCCGCGATCTGCCCCAGGACGGGCACCAGGGACAGCACGCCATAAATGATCATCAGCACCACGGCGATGGCAATCCAGACGCCGGGATTCTTCACGAACAGGCCCCAGCCTTCCGTGAGCCAGGCGAGGCCGCGGCCCGAATCCACCCTCCGGTGGCCGCTCCGGGGGGTCATGGGCGCAACAAAGGGTTCGTTCATGGCGTCCTCAATCTAGAGACTGCATTCGAGCTTACACCCAGGGCAGGAGGGGGCCGGCCTCGATGCGCCGACGCAGGATGTCCCGGAACTGTTCGGGATTCCTCACCCTGACCATCTCGCCCGGCCGGGGCAGGTGCAGGTCGTGCAGGCGGGAGAGCCAGAAGCGCAGGGCGGCGCCACGGAGCATGGCCGGCCAGCCCAGATGCTCCACCCGCGTGAGCGGCCGCAGCGCATGGTAAGCGTTGAGCAAGGCCTGGGCGGACGCATCGTCCAGGCCTCCGTCATCCAGGCTGCACCAGGCATTCAGGGTCACCGCCACATCATAGAGCAGGGCGTCCTGCCCGGCGAAGTAAAAATCCACGATGCCGGTGATGCGATCGGCCTCGAACAGCACGTTGTCCCGGAACAGGTCCGCATGAATCACGCCCCGGGGCAAATCCTCCAGGTGGGAGGCATGATGAAAACGCAGCTCCTCCTTGAGCATCTCCCGATCCGCCTCGTCCAGGAAGGGCATGACCTTCGGCGCCGTTTCCCGCCACCAGCGCGGGCCGCGCGGGTTGTCCAGGCGCTGCTTGTAGCTATGGCCCGCCACATGCAGGTCGGCGAGCATGGCCCCCACCGCGGCGCACTGGGCCGGCGTCGCCCGCAGCAGGGAGGCCCCGGGCAGAAAGCTGGAGAGCACCGCCGGCCGTCCGTTCAGGCTGCCCAGGTATTCGTTCTCCCGGTTGGCCACCGGGGCCGGGCAGGGAATGCCATGCCGCGCCAGGTGAGCCATCAGATGAACGTAAAAGGGCAGTTCGTCCCGAGTCAGGCGCTCGAACAGGGTCAGGACAAAGCGTCCGTGGCTGGTGGTCACCAGGAAATTGCTGTTCTCCACCCCTTCCGCGATGCCTTCCAGGCCCGACAGGGTGCCCACGGAGAAATGCCTGAGCCAGGCAGTCAGTTGTTCCGGGGTAACGGGCGTGAAGACGGACATGTTTGGTGAGGAGTGAGGCGTAAGGGGTGAGGTGCAAAACATGCGCGCGCAGGGCGCGCGGAAACTTCAACCCCTCACACCTCCCTCCTCACACCTCACGAGTTTTCAGAAGTTCTTGATCACCCACATGGGCACGCGCAGGCCGCTGTCGGTGGGCTCCATCCGGCTGAACACGCCATCGCCGCGGGAATCCACCAGATAGTAGGACACGCCGTGGGGCGGCGTGACCTTGACCATGTAGAGCTTGCCGTTCAGGCGATACTGCTCTTCTTTCGTCTCGCCCTTCTGGACGATGGTCACCTGGGGCTCCAGGGCGGGGTCCGGCTGGTATCCGGCCGGGGGCGGCGGCGGCTCCGGCACCGGCTGGAGATCCGCGGGCAGGGGCGTCTTGCCGGGATCCGCCAGGGCGGGCAGAGCCGTGCCCAGCACGGGCAGGCCGATCAGGACCGCCAACAGGCGGAGGACAGAATAAGCGCGCATGGGGAATTCCTTGACAGCCGGGTAGAAGTCCCGATTTTATCAGAGCCGTGAGCCTGAGAACGGGAGCTTTTGGAGAGTGTCGGCTTCGCCCGGCTACAGGTTGAGCAGCAGTTCGTGCTCGTGGGGCAGGGGCAGGAAGCCGCGGGTCTCGTAATACTTGAAGATCGCCTCCACCACGGCCTCCGGCTCGTCTATCACCTGCATCAGGCCCAGGTCATCCGGGTGGATCATGTTTTCCGCCACCAGCCGTTCCTGGAACCACTCGATGAGGCCGCGCCAATAGGGTTCATGCACCAGGATGATGGGAATCCGCCGGCTCTTCCCCGTCTGTATCAGGGTCATGGCCTCCAGCAGTTCGTCCAGGGTGCCGAAGCCGCCCGGCAGGACCACGTAGGCCGTGGCCATCTTCACGAACATGAACTTGCGCGCGAAGAAATGCTGGAAGGTCTGGGAGATGTCCTGGTAGGGATTGGTCAGCTGCTCCATGGGCAACTGGATGTTCAGCCCCACGGACAGGCTGCGTCCATAGAAGGCGCCCTTGTTGGCGGCCTCCATGATGCCCGGCCCGCCGCCGGAGATGACGGTGAAGCCGGAATCCGAGAGCAGCCGGGCGATCTTCTCCGCCAGGTGGTAATAGGGATGATCGGCCGCCACGCGCGCGGAGCCGAACATGCTCACGGCCGGACGCACCGCCGCCAGGCGTTCCGTCGCCTCGACGAACTCCGCCATGATGCCGAAGATGCGCCAGGATTCCCGGGCGGTATAGGGGCGCTCGGCGATGCTGGCATCGGAAACCGTGGGAATCTTGTCTTTGGCACTCATGCGATAACTCTTTCCATGCTCAGATGGCAGCCACGCCTGCGGCTTTCACGCTAACCCTGTAAGCTTGGAGCTTTGCTCCAAACGGAACACCCCATGCCGACTCTGCTCCTGGTGGATGGATCTTCCTATCTCTACCGCGCCTTCCATGCCCTGCCCGACCTGCGGAACCGGGCGGGCGAGCCCACCGGCGCCGTCTATGGCGTGCTCGCCATGCTACGCCGGCTCCTGGGCGACTACAAGGCGGACTACCGGGCCTGCGTCTTCGACGCCAAGGGGCCCACCTTCCGCGACGAATGGTACCCGGAGTACAAGTCCCACCGCCCGCCCATGCCGGATGACCTGGTGCGCCAGATCGAGCCGCTCCATGCCTGCGTCCGCGCCCAGGGCTGGCCCCTGATCGCCGTTTCCGGGGTCGAGGCGGACGACGTCATCGGCACCCTGGCGCGGGAGGCTTCCCGCCAGGGCATGGAGGTGGTCATCTCCACCGGCGACAAGGACCTGGCGCAACTGGTGGACGGCCGCACCCGGCTGGTGAACACCATGACCAACGAGATCCTGGACGAGGCCGGCGTGCTGGCCAAGTTCGGCGTGCCGGCGACCCTCATCGTGGATTACCTGGCCCTGATCGGCGACACGGCGGACAACGTGCCGGGCGTGGAGAAGTGCGGCCCCAAGACCGCCCTGAAGTGGCTGGCCCAGTACGGCGACCTCTCCGGCGTCATGGCCCATGCTGACGAGGTGGGCGGCGTGGTGGGCCAGAACCTGCGCCGGGCGCTCTCCTTCCTGCCCCTGGGCAGGAAACTGGTGACCGTGGTCTGCGACCTGGATCTGCCCCGGAAACCGGAGGAACTGCTCCCCGTCGAGCCGGACAAGGCGACCCTCTCGGAATGGTTCGAGAGGCTGGACTTCAAGGCCTGGAAGAATGAGCTGGCAGGCCAGGAATCAGAGATCAGGAATCAGGAATCGGAACCGGTGACTGTGGACGGCACGGGCGCCCATAGGGCCGGCTACGAGGCCATCCTGACCTGGGAGAGTTTCGATGCCTGGCTCGCCCGCATCATGGCTTCGCCGCTCACTTCCTTCGACACCGAGACCACCGGCCTGGAGGCCATGAACGCCCACCTGGTGGGCATGTCCTTCGCGGTGGCCACCGGCCAGGCCGCCTACCTGCCCCTGGGCCATCACTACGCCGGAGCGCCGGAACAACTCCCCCTGGACGAGGCGCTGGCGAAACTGAAGCCCTGGCTGGAATCGGACACGCATTTCAAGCTCGGGCAGAACCTGAAATATGATCGCCACATCCTGGCCAACCACGGCATGAGGCTGGCCGGCATCCGCCACGACACCCTGCTGCAATCCTACGTGCTGGAGTCGGATCGCAGCCACGACCTGGGCTCGCTGTGCAAGCGCCATCTGGGCCTGGACGTCATCGCCTACGCGGACGTGACGGGCAAGGGCGCGAACCAGATCGGCTTCGAGCAGGTGGTGGTGGAAAAGGCGGCGGAATACGCGGCGGAAGACGCGGACGTGACCCTGCGGGTGCATCAGGCCCTTTGGCCCCAGTTGCAAGCCGAGCCGCAACTGGAGAGCCTGTACCGGGACATGGAACTGCCGGTGGCGGAGGTGCTGTTCCGCATGGAACGGAATGGCGTACTCATCTCGCCGGGCCTGCTCGCCACCCAGAGCCGGGAGCTGGGCGAGCGCATGATGGAAGTGGAACAGCAGACGTATGCGACGGCGAAGCAGCCCTTCAACATCGGCTCGCCCAAGCAGATCGCGGAAATCCTTTTTGAGCGGGAAAAGCTGCCCATCCTGAAGAAGACGCCGGGCGGGGCGCCTTCCACCGACGAGGAGGTCTTGGCGCAACTGGCCCTGGACTATCCGTTGCCCCGCCTGATCCTGGAATACCGGGGACTGGCGAAGCTGAAAAACACCTATACGGACAAGCTGCCGCGCATGATCAATCCCGTTACCGGGCGGGTGCACACCAGCTTCTCCCAGGCGGTGGCGGTGACCGGGCGGCTCGCGTCTTCCGACCCCAACCTCCAGAACATTCCCGTGCGCACCGCGGAAGGCCGACGCATCCGGGCCGCCTTCATCGCCTCGCCCGGCAGCCGCATCGTCTCCGCCGACTATTCCCAGATCGAGCTGCGCATCATGGCCCATCTCTCCAACGACGAGCGCCTGCTGGACGCCTTCGCCCAGGGCGAGGACGTACACCGGGCCACGGCGGCGGAAATCTTCGGCGTCCAGCCGGCGGAGGTCACGAGCGACCAGCGGCGCGCCGCCAAGGTGATCAACTTCGGCCTGATCTACGGCATGTCGGCCTTCGGCCTGGCCAAGTCCCTGGACATGGACCGGACCTCGGCCCAGGCCTACATGGACCGCTATTTCGCCCGCTATCCCGGCGTGGCCCGCTACATGGAGAGCACCCGGCTGGAAGCGAAACAGAAGGGTTACGTGGAAACCGTGTTCGGCCGGCGCCTGTGGCTGCCCGACCTGAAGAGCGGCAGCCCCGGCCGGCGCCAGGGCGCCGAACGCGCCGCCATCAACGCGCCCATGCAGGGCACCGCCGCCGATCTCATCAAGCGGGCCATGATCGCGGTGCAAGGCTGGCTGGACGCGGAAAGACTCGCCACCCGCCTGGTGCTGCAGGTGCACGACGAACTGGTGCTGGAAGTCCCGGACGAGGAACTCCCTTCCGTCCGCCGCCACCTCCCCGGGCTCATGGAAAACGTCGCCCGACTCGCGGTGCCGCTCCTGGTGGAAGTGGGCGCGGGAGACAACTGGGATGAAGCGCACTGAGGGCGGAAACGGCAGGTTGAACCGCAGGCGCGGAGGCGCTGAGAAAACCCGAGGCTTGCCCATTTGAGGCGTAGTTGCCGTAGACATATGGCCATGCAACTGCTTGTGGTGCTTGCTGTTTCAGAAAATACTTGAGCCTCGGAGGCTCTTCTTATGTCGGCAATGACGGATTTTGAAATTCGGGCACACTGCTGTCCGGAGATTTCCGGGCACCCTGTTGTAAGGTTCTGATAGGTTAAAAGAAAATGGCATTGACGGGTGTCACCGATTTCAACTTTCTGGAAACTTCCGGATTTTTCTGGGGGTGGTCCGA